>JAFUNR010000021.1 GCA_017472965.1 Oscillospiraceae bacterium
CCCAGCTGGATATCCACCTCGCGCAGCAGGGCATCCTTTGGATAGGTAACGGTGAATACCGTACCGGTCTCCAGCAGGTCATCTTCAAAACAGGATACATGCAGCACGCCCGCTTCCGCATAAGCTCTGTATTTTTTTGTATTTTCCACCGTGACGTTCCAGCTGTCACCGGCTTTCAGGTACAGCTGTACGCCGCCCAGCTCGATATCCAGCGAGTGGAGCTCCTCCGTAAAGGTCACACTGCTGCCCTGCGCGGGCTGCTCCTTACCGGAAGTATTTTCGCCGCCCTTGCCGGAAGTGCTTTCATTGCCCTTGCCGGTGGAAAACAGCGGCGCTTCGCCCGTCAGCATCTCATCTAGACCGGCGCTTTTATATTCCACACGGGGGCGGCCGTTTTCCCAACTGAACTGCACACCGGTGGGCCTGCCGCCCAGCACAAAACCCAGAATGCAGAACGCTGCGCCGAACACCGCGCACGCCGCGGCGGCTTTCATCAAAAACTTCTTCACAGCTTCTTCACCCATCCTTTCACCCGGCGAACCAGTGCCGTCACACCTGTAATCAGCAGCGGCAGCAATGCGCCTGCGCCCCAGACAAAGAGTCCCAGCACCGCAAGACCCGCCGCTGCCACCAGCAGCGCGGCGCCCATCAGCACAAGACCGCTGCCAAAGGCGGTCGTCAGTAGCGGAGCGGCGGCGATCAGCATGACAAAGCCCACCAGCACCAGCACGGCAGCTACCAGTGCGGCGGCAAGCACCACCGCCAGAATGCCGCCGGCAAGACCCAGTACACCGCCCACAAGACCGATCCACAGCGGCGAGGTGAGCAGCGCCACCAGCAGCCACGGCAGCCATGCGGAGCTGCTCTGCTTTTGTACAGCGGGCGGCGGCGGGGCTGCCCCTTCACAAACAGGCTGCGGTTCCGTTTTTTTATAAGCAGGCTGCGGCGGCGGCAGCGGGGCGACAGGAGCATCCTCGATGCATTCGCCAAAGCTGGCGCTGCCGTCATTGCCGCGGTAGCCTGCCGACCAGCCCGCTTCCGCGGTGCGGTTCATGCGCAGCTCGGCGGCGGCAGCCTCCGGCGAACCCAGCAGCGCCGTCACATCCGCATCCGCTTCGGGACAGGCATCCTGCAGGTATTCGGTATAGTATTCCAGCGCCGCGCGGCGCTCATCCGGCGAAAGATCAGACAAAAGCTGCTCCAGCCGGGCAAGGTATTCTTTTGCGTTCATTCTCCGATCCCCCGAAACAACAGTTCATTCACCCGCGCGGTGTAATCCAGCCAGCCGGCACGGTCCTCCTCCAGCCGGGCAATTCCGGCAGGCGTGATGCGGTAATAGCGGCGGTTTCTGCCGGCAAATTCCTGATCAAAGGTTTCCAGCAGGCCATCCTTTTGCAGACGGCGCAGCACCGGATACAGGGTACTTTCCGAAATATCCAGCACGCTGCGCACATCCTGCGTGATCTTGTAGCCATAGGTACATTCCTGCCCCACCACGCTGAGCACCAGCGCATCCAGCAGCGCGGCGTTGACGCTGAAAGCCACCAGCGACACCCCTTTCCTTGTGATTCCAACAATATTATATACTGTATAATATTATTTGTCAATATTATATTATAAAACAGCCCGCAAAAAAAACGGTGCGCTTGCCCATCACAGGCAACGCACCGTTTTATTCTTGCTGCTTTATTTTTCGACAGGGATCCCGACCTCGGCGGCAAAACGCTCACCCTGCACATCCTTTTCGCTGCGGCAGGCAAAGGTAAGGCCCAGTTCCTGCGCGATGCGGCGGCAGGTACGCAGGCCGATGCTGTTGCTTTCGGTGCGGGCGCGGCGAATGGCCACGGCATTGCACAGTGTAATGCGCACGCCGGTATCCGTGCGCTCAGCCTTTACCGTCACAGGCCGGGCCGCATCCGCGTATTTGGCAATGTTGGAAAAAAGATTATCCAGCATACGCTTGAGCAGCGTCACATCCAGCTCTGCATTCAGCGGACCGGGGTCGGCCAGCGGGGTGTATTCCACCGTAAACTCGGCGGCCTGCAGCTGGAAAACCGCCTCACCCAGCAGCTGCTCCAGCAGAATGCACAGATCCAGCCGCTCGGCCTCTACCTTGAGGCTGGGGCTGCCAAACACCACGAAATAGCCGAAAAGCTCATCCGTCAGGGTCTTGAGCTGATAGGCCTTTTCCCGGCAGGCGCTCAGGTACTGCCGCTGCCGGGCGGGATCCTGTTCCTGACCGGAGGCGAGCAGATCGGCATAGCCGATCAGCGAGGTGAGCGGGTTACGGATATCATGGGAGATAGCGGTGATCAGCTGGTTGTTGGCCTGCCATGCAGCCTGTTCGCTATGCAGCCGTTCCACAATGGTGCTGCGCATCCGGTCCACATCCGCGGCAAGGCTGCTCAGCTCATCTGCGCCGCGCACCGTGATAGGGGCTTCCAGCTCGCCGTCAGCCACACGGGCCGCCATGCGGGACATGGCCGTCACCCGCCGTGTGAGCGATGCGGTAAAAAGCAACACTGCGCCCAGCAGCACCGCGATGGCCGATGCCACGGCCACCGAGGTGAGAATGGTATAGTAACGGGTCTCGGAGTATTCCACCAGTCCCACCAGCGCGTCGCCGTCGGCGAAGGGGATAGTATACAGCGTACCGTACCATTCCGCATCCAAAAGCATTTCCGGTGTCTGCGCACCGACAGATCCTTCCTGCAGTTCCAAACCGGCAGAGTCATCCGCACCGGCGGCAAAGCTGTCCGCACCGGCGATCTCCTCTGTCCGCAGTGTACCGTTATAGGTATTGCTGGCAGCGATGTAATTCTTGAGCTGCGCCTGTTCCACCAGAGCATTATCCGTGTAGCTTTCCACGCCTGTGCCGGTGGAGAAGCTTCCATCGGTGCCAAGCACCTCCTGTCCGTCCCGATAGACGCTCAGGTAAACATATCCCACCTGACGGCACCAGCTGCTGAGGGCGGCAGGATCTCTCGAGGAGACCTCGTTTTCCCGCACATATTCCGTCAGCCGCTGGGCCATCGCCTGCTCCCGCTGCTTCTGAGCGGTCTGGCTCATATACACGCGGCTGATCAGCTGGTAACCCACCTCGTCCACCACGCTGTAGGTGAGGTATGCCGCCAGCATGCCCGCCAGCAGCACCAGCACCATGCGCAGCTTGAGCGAACAGAAGCGCCTGCGCCGGGCGGCTGATTTTTCAGTCAATCTGATACCCCTTTCCCCAGATGGTTTTGATGATCTGCGGCTGGGCGGCATCGTCCTCCAGCTTTTTGCGCAGGTTCAGGATGTGCACCATGACGGTGTTGGTGGAGGACGGCATATGCTGTTCACGCCAGACGCTTTCGTACAGGGTCTTGGCATCCACCGGAACACCCCGGTGTCCCAGAAAATACTGCAGGATCTCGTATTCGCGGTCGGTGATGTTGATATTTACACCGTTTTTGAAAACGCTGCGGGTGCGGGGATCCACCGTCACACCGCCCAGCGTCTGAACGGTATCCGCATCCGGTCGGGTCTTGCCCTTATACACACACCAGCGGCGGATGAGCGAGCCCACCTTGAGCAGCAGCTCATTCTGCGAAAAAGGCTTGCCCAGCAGGTCGTCGCCGCCGCCGGCATAGGCCGCGGCCTTGTCCGCATCCTGTGTGCGGGCGGTGAGGAACAGCGCCGGCACCGCACTGAAGCGGCGGATGGCGCGGCAGGCCTCGATGCCGTCCATACCGGGCATCATGATATCCAGCAGCATCAGATCCAGCTCCGGCTCGGCTCGGGCGACCTCCACCGCGGCGGCGCCGTCGGCAGCCTCCAGCGTTTCGTAGCCGTTTGCACGCAGCAGAATGCCCACCACCTGACGGATATCCGGATCGTCATCCACGATCAGAACCCGGTACGGCATGGCGGCTCCCCTCCTTTTTCATATCGTTTCAGCCGATTGCAAAGACCGGCCGTCTTTGCTTCTTCCATACAGTATGATAACACAAACCGCCGCCCCGAAAAAGGGCGGCGGCGCAAAATTAAGAATTTTTCAGGATTTGGCAGGAAAGCGGCCTTGCCATACGCATCATCACAGCACAACCGTGATCTCGCCGGCGGTATTCTTTGTAAATGCCACCTCGCGCTCAACGGTTTTGCCGTTTGCTTCGATCTCCAGTGTGTAGGTGCCGTAGAAGCCGCGGAAGCCGCCGCAGCCGTTTTCATCGGCGGCGAAGCTTTCCTCGGTGTGCCAGACCTCATGCACCAGATGCTTCAGCATTTTGAAAGCCGGTTTTTCGCTCAGATCAAAGCGAAGCAGACTTCCGCGGTAGACATTCCAGCCCTTATCCATCTCGCCCGGGCCTGCACCGGGGGTATAGCCGTCTGCCAGATCCCAGTAAATGACCGCCTCCACAGCCTCGTGGCTGAAATACAGAGAATACAGCTCCTTCAGCAGTTCAGCCTGGGCTTCTTCGTCCTCCGCTTCATCGGAGAAAGAGGCAAGCGTGATCTCGGTGATCTGAATGGGCAGACCAAACTCTCCGTACAGATCCAGCGCCGCAAACAGCTTGCGGGGATCGGTGAGGATGGCATGGAATTTCGGGCCGATTTTTTCAAAAAGCAGATGATCCTGCAGGCCGATGGCATCAATGCGCGCCCCGCTGCGCAGAGCTCGTTCGATCTGCATATAATAAGGCGAACGGTTGCCGCGTTGGTCGCAGAAGGTGGAGGCGGCATCCTCATTGATGATGAGCCGGTTGCCGGGGAAATGCCGCTCTGCCAGCGCAAAGCTCCACTCAATGCAATCCGGCTCAAAGAAGATCGGCGGCGCACTGTCCGCATATACATTGCCGCCCTTCTTTTGACCGACGACATCCCATTCTATATAGGAGCCCAGTGTTTCGTTGATGACCTCCCAATCCGGGATGCGGTCTTTGTAACGCGCCGCCAGTCCGGCAAAACGCTTTTCACACAGCTGCCGGATCTCCGTGGTATCGGTATCCCGCGGACACCATGTGGGATAGTGGTCGTAATAAAAATAATTCAGACAGTGAGCTTTGGGACGGATGCCGTTTTCATCGCAGTATTCCAGACACAGATCGACAGGCGGACGGCGATAGATAAACGGACTGTCCTTGGCAAAGCGGGGCTTCCCCTGCTCCGGCTCCAGCGTGTTCCAGTATATGGGCAGCGTGGCCATATTGAACACCTGTTTGAATTTTTCCCGGTACAGAGCATTCTTTTCCGGCGTTTCCAGCTGATCCAGTCCGTACAGATTTCCGCCAAACAGGAACGCGTGTTTTTTCAGCGTTGCCTTTACCCGTGTTCCCTGTACAGGCCTTCCGTTTCCGTCAACAACTTTCAGTACGGCATCGCCCTTCCGGTTTTTCTCAATACCTTCCGCGACCCGGCGCTCCGTTTCCTCCCGGTACCGGTCAAAATGCTTCAGCAGATCTTCGCGTTTACTCATGTCGCTCTCCTTGTCTTTCCTTGCGATTGCAGACTCTTTTTTCAGATATCCTTCACACAGCTGCAGCTATATCTGCTTTGCATTGTTACAGCGTGACCACGATCTTGCCGTCGGTATTCTTTGTAAAAACTACCTCGCGCTCTGCGGTTTTGCCGTTTACTTCGATCTCCAGTGTGTAGGTGCCGTAAAAACCACGGAAGCCGCCGCAGCCGTTTTCATCGGAAGCAAAGCTTTCCTCGGTATGCCATTCCTCATGGAACAGGTGCTTCAGCATTTGGAAGGCCGGCTTTTCGCTCATATCAAAGCGCAGCAGACCGTAACGCAGGCTGTTCCAGCCCTCATCCATTTTGCCGATGCCGCCGGCGGGAGCATAGCCATCGGGCAGATCCCAGTAGATCGCCGCTTCCACAGCCGGATGGCTGAACCAGATGGAGTACAGCTCGCGCAGCCACTCCGCCTGGATCGCCTCGTCCTCGGCGGAATCCGATATGGCCGGCACGCTGACCTCGGTGATCTGGATGGGCAGACCGAACTGTGCGTACTGATCCAGTGTTTCAAACATCCTGCCCGGGTCACACATGATATCCTGCAGCGCGGGATCGCCCTGCTCGTAGATCATATGCCCCTGCAGGCCGACCAGATCGATCCGTGCCCCGCGGGAGAGCGCACGCTCGATCTGCAGCCAGTAGGCGCGGCGGTCGCCGCGGGTATCGCCCCAGACATTGGGCGGATCCTCATTGATCAGCAGACGGTTGTGGGGGAAGTATTTTTCCGCCAGCGCAAAGCTCCACTCGATGCTGTCCGGCATAAAGAACATGGGCGGGTTGGTATCGTGCAGGATATAAGAACCCAGCGTTTCGTTGATGACCTCCCAGTCGGGGATGCGGCCGCTGTAGTGCTGTGCCAGATCGGCAAAATGTGCTTCGATGAGCGGCTTTGCTTCCTCGACAGCCTCCGGCATCCAGTCGGGATAGTGTGCCCGCTGGAAATAGTTCAGGCAGTGCGCCTTGGGACGGATGCCGTTTTCCTCGCAGTATTCCAGACACAGGTCGATAGGCGGACGGCGATAGATAAAGGGGCTTTCCTTGGCATAGCGGGGCTTACCCTGCTCCGGCTCCAGCGGCGCCCAATAGATGGGCACGGTGGCTGCGTTGAACACCTCTTTGTATTTTTCGCGATAGATGGCGTTCTTTTCCGGAGTCTCCAGCTGATCCAGCTCATACAGGTTGGCGCCGTGCAGAAATGCATGTTTTTTCAGCGTTGCTTTTACACGCACACCCTGTACGGGCTTACCGCTGCCATCCACAAACTTCAGCACCGCATTGCCCTTGCGGTTTTTCTCGATCCCTTCGGCCACACGGCGGTCGGTCTGTTCCCTTTGCTCGGCATAATGCCGCAGCAGCTGTTCGCGTCTTGTCATGCTGTACCTCCCCTGTATGCACCGCCGGCTGCGGTGCTTTTTCTTTACTATACCAGCCGGACAGAGAAAACGCCACCTGCAAAACGCACAAAAAGGTTGATTTTTCGAACCTTCTATGGTATTTTAAAACTGAAATCAAGGGGGTCGAGTCATGTTTTTCGAATGTGAGAGCATATCCTTCCGGCTGCTTGGCGTGGTCTGGCTGGACCAGACCAATTCCAAAAGCAGCAACATCGACCGTCCGCACAGCTCGCTTTCCTTCCGGCTGGAATCGGACGCACTGATCGAGACAGCCGCCGGGCAGCGGCTCAGACTGGGCAGCGGCACACTGAGCTATGTGCCGGCGCATTTGAACTATTTCCGCACTGCTGTGCGGGACCGGATGATCGTCATCGATTTTGAAACACAGGATTACTCCTCCGGCGAATTCGAGACCCTTGTGCCGGAGGATCCCGCCCGCTACGAAGATCTGTTCCGGCAGATCCTGCGTATCTGGGAGGAAAAGGAGCCCGGCTACCGGTTTGAGGCCGCCGCCGTGCTCAGCCGCATCTTTGCAGCACTGTACCGGGATGCCCACGCGGCCGAAACCAGCTGTGACCGGCTTTGCCGCGCCATGCGTTACATCGAACGCACCCACCTGAAGCGGGAGTTCTCTCTGCAGCAGGCGGCACGGGAGGCCTGCTGCAGCGAACCGTATTTCCGCCGGCTTTTCCGGCAGCGGTACGGGGTATCCCCCAAGCAGTATGTGATCAGCCTGCGGATGCAGCACGCCGCCGCGCTGATCTGCGCCGGTTACCATTCGCTGCAGGAGATCGCCGCGCTGTGCGGCTATGAAGATTACAAATACTTTTCGGTGGAATTCAAGCGGATCATGGGGGTTTCGCCCTCTCAATACATCGGCTGAGCCTTTTGCCGCGCCGGTACACTGCACAAAAAAAGACCTGTGCCCGCAGGCACAGGTCGGTTTTTTCGTTTATTGCCGCTTCGGCGAAACATCAGTTCACCCGAAACTTTCAGTTTCAGCAGAACGGGAGTTCACCCGAAACTTTCAGTTTCGGCAGAACGGGAGTTCACCCGAAACTTTCAATTTCGGCAGAACGGGAGTTCACCCGAAACTTTCAATTTCGGCAGAACGGGAGTTCACCCGAAACTTTCAGTTTCGGTAGAACGGGAGTTCACCCGAAACTTTCAGTTTCGGCTGAACTCCGACAGCTGCAGGCCCTTGTTGTGCTCAATGGCCCAATCCACACTCCAACTGTTGACAAACAGCAGCAGGCGCTTGCCGTCCAGATCCTCAATGCGGCGGCTGTCGCTGGTCAGGGTCAGCTTGGTGACATCGATATCCTCGTTTTCCACCCAGCGGATGTACTGGTAGGGCAGATGCTCCATGCGGATATCCACATTGTACTCGCTCTTCAGGCGGAACTCCAGCACGTCAAACTGCAGAGTACCCACCACGCCCACGATCACTTCCTCCATACCGGTGTTCAGCTCGCGGAAGATCTGGATAGCGCCCTCGCGGGCGATCTGGGATACGCCCTTGACGAACTGCTTGCGCTTCATGCTGTCCACAGGGACAACACGGGCAAAATGCTCCGGCGCAAAGGTGGGGATACCCTCGAACCGGAAACGGGGTCTGGCATTGCACAGGGTGTCGCCGATGGAGAAGATACCCGGGTCAAACAGGCCGATGATATCGCCCGCCCAAGCGGTCTCCACGATCTGGCGCTCGTCGGCCATCATCTGGGTGGACTGCGCCAGCTTGATGGGCTTGCCGCCCTGCACATGGAACACCTCCATGCCCTTTTCGTACCGTCCGGAGCAGATACGGGCAAAGGCGATACGGTCGCGGTGCGCTTTGTTCATGTTGGCCTGAATTTTAAAGATAAAGGCGGAGAAATCCTCGGTGTCCGGCTGGACAAGGCCGGCATCGCTCATACGGGGCAGCGGCGGCATGGTCATCTGCAGGAAGTGGGTCAGGAACTCCTCCACGCCGAAGTTGGTCAGCGCCGAGCCGAAGAACACCGGGCTCAGGGTGCCGTTATTTACCTTTTCGATATCGAATTCATAGGAAGCGCCGTCCAGCAGCTCGATCTCATCCCGCAGGGTGGCGGTCTGCCACGGGCCGACCAGCTCGGCCACCTCCGGCTGATCCAGCGAGCCGCGCACAGCGGTCAGCTTGTTGGCACCGCTGTGGAACTCGGTAAAGGCGATGACATCCTTGGTCTCGCGGTCATACACGCCCTTGAAATCCTTGCCGCAGCCGATGGGCCAGTTGACGGGATAGGTGCCGATGCCCATCTCCTTTTCGATCTGCTCCAGCAGCTCGAAGGGGTCGCGGGCCTCGCGGTCCAGCTTGTTGATGAAGGTGAATATGGGGATATGGCGCATGGCGCACACCTTGAACAGCTTGCGGGTCTGGGTCTCCACGCCCTTGGCGGCGTCAATGACCATGACGGCGCTGTCCGCCGCCATCAGGGTGCGGTAGGTATCCTCCGAGAAGTCCTGATGGCCGGGGGTATCCAGAATGTTGATGCTGTAGCCGTCGTAATCAAACTGCAGCACCGAGCTGGTGACGGAAATACCGCGCTGCTTTTCGATCTCCATCCAGTCGGAAACAGCGTGCTTGGAATTCTTTTTGCCCTTGACGATACCCGCCTGCTGGATGGCGCCGCCGTACAGCAGGAATTTCTCTGTCAGCGTGGTTTTGCCGGCGTCCGGGTGCGAGATGATCGCAAAGGTGCGGCGTTTTTCGATCTCCTGTTTGAGAGTTGCCATGATGCAATGCTCCTTACTCATTCCCTGCCGCGCAGCGGCGGGCCGTATTTTCCCATTTTATCCATTATAACCAAAATATTATAGCAAAAATCGGCGAAATGCGCAAGATGAAATTCGCCGTTTGCCGCTGTATTTTTTGCGGATATGAAAAATTTTGCATCCGTCTTTTTCCGGATTGACGGCGCAGCCCGTTTTGTGCTATTGTAGCATTAACAAGGAGGGACGGAACTATGAGCAATCGAAGAAAGATCATCACCCCCGAAATCGCCGCACGTGTGGAAGAGCTGCTGGCGAAGATGACACTGGAGGAAAAGATCGGCCAGCTGAATCAGGTGGGCCCCACTCCGGTGGGCGGCGTGGATCTGACACTTGCCGAATGGAAGCGGATGCTGGATGCGGGCAAGATCACCCGCGCCGAATACGACAAGGCCGTGGCCGGCATTCCGATGGATGCGCAGGAGGACGATGTGCGCGCCGGGCGCATCGGCTCGTTCCTTGTGCTGAAGGGCGCGGAAAAGTGCAACCGGATGCAGCGCATCGCGGTGGAGGAAAGCCGCCTTGGCATTCCGCTGCTGCTGGGTCTGGATGTGGTACACGGGCTGCGTACCATCTTCCCCATCCCGCTGGCCGAGGCCTGCAGCTGGAACGAGGAGGTATTTGAGAATTCCGCCGCCATCGCCGCAAAAGAGGCGGTGGCCACCGGCCTGAACTGGACCTTTGCCCCCATGGTGGATATCGCCCGCGATGCCCGCTGGGGCCGCATTGCCGAGGGCGCAGGCGAGGATCCGCTGCTGACCAGCCGCTTTGCCGCCGCCAAGGTGCGGGGCTTTCAGGGGCCGGATCTGAGCGCGCCCGACCGCATCGCCGCCTGCGCCAAGCATTTTGCCGCCTACGGCGCGGCCATCGGCGGGCGGGATTACAACAGCGCGGATATCAGCCTGCAGACCCTGCACGAGGTCTACCTGCCGCCCTTTGAGGCCGCCAGCGATGCGGGCGCAGCCACCTTTATGGGGGCTTTCAACGATATCAACGGCGTACCCTGCACCACCAACCCCTATCTTTACAAGGATATTCTGCGGGGCGCGTGGGGCTTTGACGGCATGGTGGTCAGCGATGCTTCCGCCGTGGCGGAGGTGGTCGCCCACGGCACCGCCGCCGACCGGGGCGACGCTGCGGCGCAATCCCTTGCCGCCGGCATGGATATGGATATGGGCTGCCGCTGCTACATCGAAAATCTGGCCGACCGGCTGCAGCGGGGCGAGATCTCCCTGCAGCAGATCGACGATGCGGTGCGCCATGTGCTGGGCGTGAAATTTGCACTTGGCCTGTTTGAGCATCCCTATGTAGATCCCACGCTGGCCGACCGGCTGTATCTGTGCGCAGAGCACCGCGCCGCCGCCCGCGATGCCGCCCGCCGCAGCATGGTGCTGCTGAAAAACGACGGCCTGCTGCCGCTTGCACCGGATGCAAAGCTGCTGGTGGTGGGCGGGCTTGCCGCCGAGCGCGGCGAGATGCTGGGCACATGGGCCGCCATGGGCCGCGGCGAGGATACCGCCTGCCTGCTGGACGGTCTGGATGCCCGCGGCGTGCAGTATGAGTACCTGCCCTGCTATACTGTAAACCATGAAAATCACACCATCGGGGAATTTGATCCCGCCGGCCTTGCCGAGGCCATTGCAAAGGCCGATTTTGTGATTGCCGCGCTGGGCGAGACCCGCAACATGAGCGGCGAGGCGAGCTCGCTGTGCGAGATCGGTCTTGCCGGCGGGCAGGATGCGCTGGTCGCGGCGCTGGCCGCGGCAGGCAAGCCCTTTGCCGCGGTGCTGTTCAATGGTCGCCCGCTGGCCATCCCCCATGTGGATGCGGCGGCAAACGCCGTGCTGGAGGCATGGCACCTTGGCACCGAAGCCGGACACGCCATCTGCGATGTGCTGTTTGGCGATCACAACCCCGGCGGCCGCCTGACCGTTACCTTCCCCCATCACACCGGCGAATGCCCCCGCTACTATAACCATGTGAGCACGGGACGGCCCGCCGGTGAGATCCGCCACAGCTGCAAATACATGGATGCGCCCATCACGCCGCTGTACCCCTTTGGTCACGGCCTGAGCTACACGGAATTCGCCTATGAAAACCTGACGGTGCGCGAGGAAAACGGCATGGTCACCGCGCAGGTGACGGTTCGCAACACCGGTGCCCGCGCCGCCGAGGAGACGGTGCAGCTGTATGTCCATGACCGCGTCGCCCGCCGCGCCCGCCCCGTGCGGGAGCTGAAAGCTTTTGCCAAGGTATGGCTGGAGCCGGGTGAAGAAAAGCGGGTGGAGCTGACCTTTGCCCGCAGCGCACTGGGCTACTACGATACCGCCATGCATTTCATCGTGGAGCCCGGCGATTTCGACATCTGGGCCGGCCATGATTCCACCGCCGACCTGCACGCCGTGCTGACGGTGAAATAAACAGAAACGCAAACAGAACACCCGTACGGCTTTTAAACCGTGCGGGTGCTCTGTTTGGTTTGGGCAATAAAGTACGGGATCATCTGTATCTGGATGCACACTCCGCGCACATAGAACGTTTGCGGGCCATACCCGCCACAATCACCTCAACACTTTCAAGCAATACATTTTCACGGCCGCAAACCGGACATTTTCCCGTATTGCGAGGCATAACAGGTGCGGCAGGCACACTGTTTGCTTCCGGCAGACCAAGCAGCTGCTTTTTCTTTGCTTCGTATTCCTCCGCTGTAATCGCACCCATATCCAGCAGTTCCTTATACTGTCTGATCTCAGCGGCGCCGGAACTTTGCGGCTGCATTTTTTCGATCACCTTATGGGCAAGGGTTTCTGCTTCGCTCCGTTTTGGTTCGTCCGGCATATCCTTACCTTTTTTATGCCGTGCCGTCCGAACGGCACCGTCCGCAAACTGAACAACTACCACAAAGAAAAGCATCCACATATATGTACCGATCGTTTTATTGTGGATGACTCCTTCGTAATAGTTTCCCGGGCCGGTGATAAAATCACGCCAGACAGAAATAAGATGATTCGCCTCAAGATTTGCCCACAGACAAAGCAGAAATGGGATCAGCTGAAAAAAACCACTGACATAACCGCTGTAATACTTCTTGTAAGTAGTAAGAGCCACGATCAGTGAAATCAGCGGAAAAACCAGAACAGAAAGCGACAGCAGGGAAACCGCCAACTGCAGCCGTCCAAGCGATGCAAGATGCCCTGACACAGCGACCCCCTCTGGGAGAGTACCGCCCAGAACCTGTCTCTCGTATTTCTGTAAATCACTCAGAATATCCTGACTCCCGAATACTCCCTGCACAATAAGGAACACTGCAAGAAACAGCAGAATAAACGAAATCACCTTCAATGTTTTCATTTGTTATACCTCCAAAAAATACACATGCAGGCACAAAGCCAAAACTCTTCTGCAATTGCGTTGATACCGTCTGTTTTTCATTATACCAGTTTTTCCGTCAAATTCAACTGCCATTAACTTCAAAACCGTAACGAAACTGCTGTCGGCCGCAAAAAAGGTGCTGCCGCAAAACCGCTGCGGCAGCACCTTGTGCTTTGATTGCACCGTTTTTTCAACGGTTCTTTCGCTTGTTATCAGCCCTTGACCTCTTTGACGGCTTTGCGGGTGACGGCGGCGATGTTGGCGGCGCACAGGCCGAACTGCTCCAGCAGCTTGACGGCCGGGCCGGAGTGGCCGTACTCATCGTTGACACCCACGCGGCGCACCGGCACGGGGCAGCTTTCCGCTACGGCGGAGCAGACAGCCTCGCCCAGACCGCCGATGATGTTGTGCTCCTCAGCGGTGATGATCAGGCCGGTCTCGCGGGCGGCCTTGAGCACCAGCCCGGTATCCAGCGGCTTGATGGTGTGGATATTGATGACACGGGCATCGATGCCCTCGGCGGCCAGCTGTTCGGCGGCGTTCAGCGCCTCGGCCACCAGCAGACCGTTGGCGATGATGGTGACATCCTTGCCATCGCGCAGGGTCACGCCCTTGCCGATCTCGAATTTATAGGTGGCCTCGTCGTTGACCACAGGCACGGCCAGACGGCCGAAGCGCAGGTACACGGGGCCCTGCATGGCAAAAGCGGCCTTGACAGCGGCTTTTGCCTCCACATCGTCGGCGGGGCAGATGACGGTCATACCGGGGATGCTGCGCATCAGGGCGAAATCCTCGCAGCACTGATGGGAAGCGCCGTCCTCGCCCACGGAGATACCGGCGTGGGTGGCGCCGATCTTGACATTGCACTCGGGATAGCCCAGCGTGTTGCGCACCTGCTCAAAGGCACGGCCGGCGGCGAACATGGCAAAGCTGGAGGCAAAGGGCACATAGCCCATGGTGGAAAGACCGGCGGCCACGCCGATCATATTGGCCTCGGCAATGCCGCAATCGAAATGACGGTCGGGATATGCCTTTTTGAAAACGATGGTCTTGGTGGCTTCGGCCAGATCGGCATCCAGCACCACCAGCTCGGGATGCTCGGCAGCCAGCTCCACCAGGGCGGCGCCGTAGCTGTCACGGGTAGCGACTTTCTTCACATCAGCCATTGCTCTGCACCTCCAGTTCCGCCAGCTGTGCGTTCAGCTCAGCCATAGCCTGCGCATACTGCTCATCGTTGGGGGCTTTGCCGTGCCAGCCGACCTGATCCTCCATAAAGCTGACGCCCTTGCCCTTGAGGGTGGTCATCAGAATGCAGGAGGGCTTGCCCTTGACAGTGCGTGCTTTGGCGAAGGCAGCCTCCAGCGCATCGAAATCGTTGCCATCGCAGGGAATGACCTCAAAGCCGAAGGCCTCAGCCTTTTTATCGATGGGATACGGGCTCATGACATCGGCGATGCGGCCATCGATCTGCAGGCCGTTGTTGTCGATGATGACCACCAGATTATCCAGCTTGTAGTGGGCGGCAAACATCATCGCCTCCCAGACCTGACCCTCCTGAATCTCGCCGTCGCCCAGCAGGGTGTAGACACGGGTGGTCTTGCCCAGCTTTTTGGCGCCCAGCGCCATGCCGCAGGCGGTGGAGATGCCCTGACCCAGACTGCCGGTGGACATATCCACGCCGGGGGTCATATTGCGGTTGGGATGGCCCTGCAGATGGCTGCCGATGTGGCGCAGAGTGAGCAGATCCTCCACAGGGAAGAAGCCCCGGTGCGCCAGCGCGGCGTACAGGCCGGGAGCGGTGTGGCCCTTGGAGAGCACGAAACGGTCGCGGTCCTCCCACCGGGGGTTGGCCGGATCGATGTTCATTTCCTTAAAGTACAGCCAGGTAAAAACGTCGGCGGCGGAAAGGCTGCCGCCGGGATGACCGGCTTTGGCTGCATGCGTGCCTTCGATGACGCCCATGCGCACCTTGCAGGCGATCTGCTGCAACTGATTTTTTTCCAGATTCGTCATGCGATGTATCCTTTCTTTCGTTTGGTATGGAAACAGGCAAACATTCGTACTCTTATTGTACACTAAAACACCGAAAAAGAGCAACCGGTTTCACTCTTCCGGAATGGAAAATCTTTCCCTCCAAAACCGTTATTTTTTGTCAGGTTGCCAAAAAGAGTATGAAAATCCGGTATTTCCTCTTGACAGACAAAGAGCGCAGGAGTATGCTGTGAAGTATCAAGCAAACATTGGCAGAGTAGGATCCTGTGCGTGAAGTGCCGGTGGGACGGGGAGTTGCCCGCCGGACGAAAAGCGGTTTGCCGCTTGCGGTACAGAGTCCGCATCCCGCTGCTGCAGAAGGGCAGAGTGATTTTCTCTTTCCCTGTTGCGGCCAAGGAACTGCGCTGTGCGCGGATAAGGCCGCGCAGGAAGGAGTTTTTTCATGCCTGAAAACGAGAAGGAACTGGGCCGCGGCATTGCCGATGCCCCTGAAAAAGAGGAACGCACACCCGCAAAGCCGGGACGGCTGCGCTCTGCCGCAGCCGAGCTTCGCAAGCTGCGCAGCATCTGCGGCGCAGGTATGCTCACCGCGCTGAATGTGGTGCTGGATCAGTTTTCCGTTATGCTGACCCCCACGCTGCGCATCGGGCTGGGCTTTCTGCCCGCCAGTGTCTGCGGCTGGGCCTACGGGCCGGTGATGGCCGGGCTGCTGTGCGCGGTATCCGATGTGCTGACCTTTGTCATCAAGCCCCGCGGGGCATTCAATCCGGTGTGGACACTGGTGGCGTTCGTACCGGGGCTGATCTACGGTCTGGTGCTGTACCGCAAGCCGGTGAGCCTGTGGCGCACCGCGCTGGCAAAGGCTCTGGAGACTGTGCTCGTGCGCTGGGGGCTGAATCCGCTGTGCATGATGCTGCTGCTGGGCGAGGGCGGCTACTGGTTCTATCTTTCCACCCGGCTGGTAAAAAATCTGCTGCTGCTTCCGCTGGAGGTCGCCGCCATGTATGTCGTGCTGAAAGCCATGCAGCGGGTGCTGCCGAAACGGTGAGGTACGCTCCGTTTTTATCGCAAACACGCAAAAGGGGTGCTGCGGCATCCCTTTTCTTATACATCAAAAAGATTTTCACCGCTTTTCGCAAATTTTTCATTTTTGGATTTTGTACGCCGCGTAAAATATGGTATAATATAGTTTAACTACCCACGCACGGAGGATACCCCTGTGACTGTATTGACCGCACGCGCCGGACAAAAGCCGCGCGCCGCTTTTTATATCTCTTTTTTCAAAAAAGCCTGCCTTGCTCTGCTGTGCGGCGCACTTGCGCTGAGCAGCCTGCCCGCATCAGCCGTCACCGGCGCCATTGACAGCATCGCGCAGGTGGAATCGGATGCATGGCTGGTGATGGATGCCGCCACCGGCCAGCTGCTGGCATCGAAAAACCCCGACAAGCAGAAGTATCCCGCCAGCATCACCAAAATACTGACGCTGGCGCTGGTGCTGGAGCACGGCAGCCTGGACGACAGCATCACCGTCAGCGCCGATGCGGTACGGGTGGGGGCAACCTCGCACATTGCGCTGCAGCCCGACGAGGTCATCTCGGTACGGGATGCCGCCATGGCCACGCTGCTGGCCAGCGCCAACGACGCCGCCAACTGTCTGGCCGAATACATCAGCGGCAGCAACGAAGCCTTTGCCGCACTAATGAACGAAAAGCTGGCGCAGCTGGGCTGCACCGGCACGCATTTTGTCAATCCCAGCGGTCTGCCGGATGCAAACCACTACACCACCGCCCGCGATATGGCAAAGATCACCGCGTGGGCGCTGACGGTGCCGGGCTTCCGCGAGCTGTTTGGGGAGACCTTTTACACCATGCCCGCCACCAACAAGCAGCCGGAAAACCGCAGCTGGGGCACCCAGAATGCCATGATCGTCACCTCGGCCTTTACCGCCGAGGGCGCATGGGGCGGCAAGCTGGGCTGGACGGAGGAGGCCCGCCACACCATGGTCACCACCCTGACGCGGGAGGGACGGGATCTGATCCTTGTCACCATGGACAGTCAGCACAAATACCAGAAATACCGGGACGGCCTGTGCATTCTGGAAAACTGCTTTGAAAAGCTGCAGCCGCTGGTGCTGGACACCGGACTGACCGGCCCCGCCGCCGTGCCGATGTACAGCGGCGAGGTGCTGCTGGGCACCGTCCCCTATGAGCCGGGGGGTCTGTGCGTATGGGTGCCTGCCGGCGCACAGGCACAGCTGCGCTTTGACTGGCAGCTGCCCGACCGGCTGGCGGTGGGTGACACCACCCCCGCCGCACTGAAGATCTCGCTGCCTGCCGCAGCCGGACTGCAGGCGCAGACCGAGCTGACACTGGCTGTACCGCAGGGCGATCTGACCGAGGTACAGACCGCATGGCGTGCGCTGCAGGCCGAGACCGACGGCACCCTTGCATGGCAGCAAAGCGAGGATAACGCCTCCGCTGCGCGGCGCTGGCGTACAGCAGGCTGGATCTTCGGCATTCCCGCCGGGCTGGTGGCGCTTGCCTTCTGTATCCGCTGGACCAACCGCATCCGCTACAATCTGCGGCGCTACGGCTCCCTGTTCCGTCCGAAAAGGAGCGCTGCCCGCCGTGCGGCAAAGCCCGCAGGCAGCGGCATACACATGGTGATCCGTGATGCCCGGCCCTCCTGTGACGATGCCCGCCGCCGGCAGGCACTGCGCGATACAAGCCGCGGCAGACAGGAGCCCCCCTTCAACCGGCGGTGAGCGCCATACGGAATATCCTCCGCCCTGTCTGCCCTTTCCTCCGCATTTTTTCCATAAACACAAAAGACCCGAAGCCCGGTACAGGCCGGCTTCGGGTCTTTCTTTCGCTCACTTTGCGATCTTCAGCACCGTGCCGCTGCCGGCGGTCAGCCACATGGGACTGACATCGCCGCTGCGGGTGGTCAGCAGGGGTCCGGCAAAGCCGCCGCGGTCGGCAGAGAATTCCAGCAGCTCTCCGTCCACAGCGGGCGCGATGCGGGTGGATCTTTCCAGCGAACAGTTGACCACCGCAAGCACATCGCCGCCGTCGGTATCGCGGAAATGACCGATCATGCAGGGGGTGTCACTCTCAAAGCCGCGCAGCGCGGGGCAGTCGTCCACACTCTTTGCGCCGTCGATCCCATCGGGATGAGTGAAATACATATCCAGGAAGGTCATGGGGTGCAGCGCCTCGCCCAGCGGTAGGATCTGGCGGTTGATCTCCCGCAGGATATACCATGTGGCGGTGCGGATGTTCTCGCCGCCGGTGTTGTCCACCGGAGCCATCAGATAGCCGCCGCGGCCGAAATACAAAAACCAGCTGATGACCTTTGCGCCTGCGGCCAGCGAGGTATACGCCTGAAACGCCATATTCGCCGGCGAGGGCGGAGTCTGCCAGTGGCGCAGCTGGTTGCAGCAGATGACATGCTGGAACGGCAGGCCGTATTTTTTGCAGGTATCCTGCGCCTGAAGCAGGTTGAGGAAGTAGCTTTCCTGTGAGCCGGGGGTGGAGAAATCGCTGGAAACAAACACCTGATAGTTATCCAGACTGACGGAATCCGGCTGCACCTCCGCAGCAAAGCGGTCCAGATACTCCTCGTAGGTACCGGCTTCCAGCTGAGAGAGGTTGGGTGCGCCGCACACGGCGTAATTGGGGAACAGGTTGATATACGGCTCGGCCCACGGCGCTTCCTTTCGCACACAATCGGCCAGCACCTTCAGGCCCGGGTAAAGCGAGGTGCCCGGTTCATCGTTCAGGTAGACGCTGACCACATCGCGGGGCAGATCCCTGAGCAGTTCGTGCATGGCGGTACGCACCTCCTGCTCGTCAAAGGGCTTGCCGAACCATTTGCCCTCTTCATTCATTTCGGCGATCATCTGCTGCACAGCCATATAGCCGCCGCCGTGGAAGGTGCCGTCGGATGTCAGCATACTGTAGATGGAAAGCCCCAGCTCACGGCAGATATCATATTCCCGCGGCGTGACAAAGCAGGAGGCGTTGAAGCCGCAGTCACGGATGCTCTCCAGCTCGGAACGCGCATCTTCGCCGGTATGGTTCAGGCCACCCCACGGAAACAGAATAAAACGGTCAAACATATTTTCACCCTTCGATGCCTTTCTGTCTTGTTCCATTTTTTCAAACGGCAGCGCCGTTTTCGTCTTTATTATAGCACCCCGCACCGCAGGCCGGAGACAGGATTTTGCCAAAAATGTGGAGAATATTGGCTTTTGCGGCAGCTTATCTATACCCGACGGATAAATTTGCTATATGCAGCGTGTTCCGGAAGTCTTTGTATTTCGCTCAAAAGATATCCTCCCGAAGCCGCCAAATCGCAGCGGCTTCCGTCAATTTTCTATGCTTTGCCGCCGCTCAGTACAGGATCTCCACGCCGCCCTCGATGCCGAAGCGCACAAAGCGCATATCCGGAGTTTCACGCCCGAACGCGCCCGGATGCACCGCATGGCTGTCGTGATCGGGGTGATAGTGCGGGCCGAACAGGTTGCGGCAGCTGTTGGTCAGGGTGATGCGCAGGGTATTTTCGCCCGCCTGCAGCGGCACGGTCATCTCATAGGGGGCCCAACCGAAGCTTTTGCGCACACCGTTGATGCTCACCTCGGTCATGCCCGCATCGGGGCGGGCAAACCGCAGCAGACCGGTGCAGGCTTCGGGCACCGTGAAGGTGTTTTTCAGCACCGCCTCACCGGCAAAGAACAGCAGACCGCCTGTTTCCAGATGGGAGATATCCACCCGGAAGGCCGGCGGGCAGAGGGTGAATTCTCTCTTTACCGAAACGGTGCGGTTGGGTGCGGCG
Source organism: Oscillospiraceae bacterium (assembly GCA_017472965.1). Lineage (GTDB taxonomy): Bacteria > Bacillota > Clostridia > Oscillospirales > Ruminococcaceae > UBA1762. The sequence continues at coordinate 19,890 of JAFUNR010000021.1, forward strand.
GCATCCAGCACCTCGGCCCGCACAGAGAAATCACCCCACAGATAGATGCTTTCCAGCTCGGTATCCACCGTGACGCGGTTGGCCTCGGCCTCATGGATATGATTGTTTTTGACATAATAAACATAAGGATCGTTTTCAAACCGGCGGGCGATGACGATCTCGTTTTCGCCCTCCTTCACGCAGATGGGCAGCGCCTGCAGGCATTTATCCACCCGCCAGCCCTCCGGCTGCGCGGTGAGCACTTCGCCGTTGACGGTGATACGGCACTTTTCGGGGTCCTCCACCAGCAGGTGTACCTCGGCGGCAATGGTGCTGGCGAAGCGGAATTTCAGCCAGACATCCCGATCCTCGCCGCCGCGCAGCAGCTTTTTCTGGATATCGAGGATGTACTCCTCCCCGCCGTACTCCACGCCGTCAAAGGAAAGGCTGCAGGTATCCAGCGTCAGGGCGTTGGGGGTGACAGCGTGCAGCTTCCAGCCACTGTCCAGCCGCAGACTGTTTTGGTAAACCGGCTTTTCGGCGCCGGTGACATCCGTTTTTTCGCCAAGGAACAGCAGCAGCGCCTGCCCACCCTCCAGCCGGATGTGTGCAGGATCGGCAGGGGTATCGCTCAGATGATTTTCGGCGGGATCGTATTCATACAGTGCACCGCCGCCCTGCCATTCCAGACGGCATTCGGCGGGGGAATCCGGATCGTTGTTGGTGACATACCAGAATTCCTGCCCGCGCCAGTTCCAGCGCACGGCATAGACAAGACCGTTGCTGCTGTGCACGGTGAGCGCACCGCCCAGCACACTGCGCAGCGTTTCAGCGTCATCTTCGATCAGAGTGCAGGGCAGCTGAACCGCGGCGGGCACGCCGTCCAGCATGGCGGGCAGGCCGCCGGTGACATACAGTGCGCCGCCCGCCGCAGTGTATTCCTGCAGCAGCCGGTAAGTGGATGTATCCATGGTGGTCAGGCGGGGCAGCACCACCTTGCTGTAGCGGCAGGCGCCCACCTCCAGCTGTGCGCCAACGGCACGGCCATGACGCGCAAGGATGGTCTCGTCCCCCAGATGCGGGCAGACGCCCACGCTCAGGCAGCGATCCAGCAGAGCGGTGATCTCATCGGTCACAGCATCGGTGGATTCCTCGGTGCCGTCGTACGCCGCCCACGCGGTACGCATGGGGTGCAGCACCAGCACATCCGTGATCTGGCGGCTTTCGGCCACCAGCTTGCTGACACGGGCAAAATAATCGTTGTAGGTACCCAGCTTTCTGAACCATGGCTGCTGGTAAAAGATGGAGGCGGGGTATTCCCGCTTGCGGGAGCCGCGCAGCGAATACAGCCCCAGATGCTGCAGCTGATCGTTGATGCCCAGCGCATGCTGCCACTGGGCGAGCCATTTCATCTGTTCGGGGGTGATGCTCCAGCCCGCGCAGCCGAACATTTCGCACAGCACCCGCTTTTTGCCGGTCTGTGCCGCCACGCTGGTCAGCTGCAGGATCGCCAGATTGCTCAGCGGCGCAAGGGTGAGCCAGTCGATACCCGGCACCGTCATATTCTCATAAAAGGGCATGGTGGCGGCAGAGCACCGCAGCTGTGCACCCAGATATTCCTCCAGACAGGTGTGGCCGGTAAAGGCAAGGCCGTGGGCCTCGCACCAGCGGTTCAGCCGGCCGGCATAGTTTTCGGCAAAGCAGCGGGCCATCAGGCCGTACAGCTGACAGCGCAGCTTTTCACAGCTGGGGGCGTTCTCAAACACCTTGTACAGCTCCGGCAGCAGCGGATAGCCGTACTCCTTTTCAAACAGCTGCGGCAGCGTATCCGACCACGGCGTGGCGTAGCGAGCGGTCTGCGGCTCGTCGGAGAAGATGCCGTACAGCCCGCCGGCGCCGAATTCGCTGCCAACCTGTCTGTTGTAATCCTCATAGGATGCCTCGATAAAGGCATCCACCACATCGGGATCCATATTATCCACATAGTAGGGATCCACCTCGGCGTAGACCCGCAGCTCCTTTTCGCCGCGGGGCCAGACACCCAGCGTGTGGGGCTTTTGCGGCGCGGAGGGCTCCACCAGCTCGCTTTTCAGGTATTTCAGCTGGTATTTTTCCCCTTTGCCGTTTACCTTGCCCGCGCCGAAGCCGCTGGGCCAGCCGTGCTCGTCATCGATGATGCTGATCATGCCGTGGCTGCGGCCCTGATCGATCATGGCACGCACACTTTCCATCCACTGCTGTCCTGCATAGGGCATGGTCAGACCGCCGCGGGCATGGGCCACATAGCCGCCCAGACCGGCCTCAACCATACGGTCGATCTGCCAGCGGGTCTCCTCGGGGGTGATATTCTCAAGCCATCCCCAATAGTTGCGGGGACGGTATTCCATCTCCGGCTTTGCCAGAGCCTTGCACACATCGCGCATGGTATTCCTGCCTTTCCGCGCCTGCGGCGCACCGTGTTTTTTCTTTACAGCTGTGCCGTCACGCCGTAAACCAGAGGATGGTAGCCTTCGCCCGCGCAGCGCAGTACCAGCCTGTGCAGCACGCGGCCGGCATTGGCGGAAAGCGCATGCAGATTGACCACATAGCGCTCCCAGTCGCTGTGATGGATCAGATACAGTGTCCGGGGGCTTTGCGCCGCCCGCGGATCAATGCGGGAGGGTCCGTACAGCGCCGCCGCGGTGGTGATATCTCTGCCGTTTTGCAGCACCAGCGTTTCGGCGCTGCCGTCGGCGTATTCCAGCGTGCATTCCAGCACCGGCTCGCCCCATGCGCCGCCGATGGGCCAGCCCTTCGGCATACTGACCGCGCCCACCAGCCACAGCGCCCGCACGGCGGCATTCACAGGAATGCACAGGGCATCCTCCACCACAAGAGGCTGTGCCTGCAGCGCCACCGGCAGACCGCCGATGGCGGCAAGGGATGCATCCGCGCAGGGGCCGGCGGTCATTTTGCGCTCGGCCTTGAATTTATAGTAGTACCGCGGGATAGGCCGGCGGGAGTCTTCGATCATCCGCTGCCACGCGGCGGTGCGCTCCTGCGCCGGACACGCTCCGTCCAGCGGGATGGGCCGGTACTCGCCTGCGGGGACGGACACCCCGCACACCTCGCACCGCAGCTGCGGCACGGGCGCGGGACTGCGCAGCGCAGCAAAGGCAGAGGTGAACACCTCCAGATCCGGGGTAGGTTCGCGCCAGGGGGTGACAAGGCCTTCAGTCAGGATGCCGTCATAGCACGCGGGTGCGCCGCGATCGAATTCAAACATCTCCGCCCAATCCCAGTAGACCGCGCCTGCCAGCACAGGGCCATCCTCCGGTGCGCGGGCAAGCTCGATAACAGTATTGATAAACTGACGGAACAGCGCGGGGTTATCGTGGCAGAACCAGCCGCCCCATTCGGTGAAAAGCAGTGGCAGCCCGGTGAGCTGCGCGGCGCAGTCCCTCATGTTCTGCGGGGTGGGAGCGTAGGGATGCATGGTGTAAAAATCAAAGCCGCAGGCGGGAAATTGCTCCTTTGTCATCTCGATGCTCATGCAGTTTGCGCCGGAGACCATGTGCAGCGGATCGTTTTCCCGGCAGACACGGGCAGAGTCCCGCAGGAATTCCGGTGTGAAGATACACTCATTGAAAGCCAGCCAGAAGGCCACGCTGATATTGTTGCGGTCGCGCAGCACCGTGCGGCGCATCACCTCCAGCGCACCGGCGCTGATCTCAGGGTCGCTCACATCCGACCACCACAGGCCCGGCTCCTCCGAGATAAGCAGACCGATTTCATCCGCCAGCTCCACGATACGCTTGTGGTGCGGATAATGCACCAGCCGCACAAAGTTGCAGCCGGCCGCCTTGATGGCCTGCAGGTCGCGGCGCATCTGCTCCACGGTCATGGTATGACCCTGCTCGCCCCACAGATCGTGCCGGTTGACCCCCAGCAGAAAATACGGCTGACCGTTCAGGTAAAACCGCCTGCCGCGGCATTCCAGCTTTTTGAAGCCCACCCGGCTGCTGACGGAATCCGCAAGGCTGCCGCCGGTGTACACGGCGATATCCAGCGTGTACAGCACAGGATTCTCCGGCGACCAGAGCGCGGGGGCATCCACCCCAAAGCACAGCGCTGCCGCTCCATCCGTGACAGGCGCTTTGGCAAAGCCGATGGTGCCGCCCGCTTCGTCCCGCAGCGCAGCGCAGACGGTTTCACCTCCGTCCGTCTCCACCGTCAGCACGCATTCCGCTGCGGAAAAGCTTTCATTCAGACGGGCATCCCACAGAAAATTCTGTATAATTATGTCATTTGTATACTCAATGTAAACGCTACGAATAATGCCGCCGTAGTTTTCCCACCCCTCGGAAGGGCCGAAGGCGGGGGCGATATCCGAAAGCTGCACCTCCAGCCGGTTTTTCTGCGGGCGCAGCAGCCCGGTGATCTCAAACCGGTATTCCGCATAGGGAAGCATTTCCCCCAGCACGCAGCCGTTCAGCACCGCCTTGCCGGCGTAGGTAATGCCCTCAAACACCAGAAAAGCACGGCTTCCGGTGTGGGGCTTTTCATCGAAATCCAGCGCACAGGTGCTCTCGCCCACAGGCAGGGCGGAAAACGGCACCTGCACCGGCTGCCATGCGCCTTCACCGATGCGGCGGCTCCATTCGCCGTTCAGGGTCTGTCTTGCTCGCATCCGGGTACCTCCTTTGCATTGCGTGCATCCGCCGGCGGCAGTGCCGCTTTGGATACACTTTTCCTTTTGATCGGACAGATGGGATTTTTACAATTATAGCAAAAAGCAGCGCCGCCGCAAAGTGATTTTTCGCCGAAAATCAACCATCGAAACACAGCGACTTGACAAACCCGCCGCCAGAGCATACACTTTGTATCAGGAAGAAGAAAAACAGGAGGGTTTCCGCCATGGACACCGCACAGAACATCACCCGGCGGGCTATTGATGCCGCGCTGGATACCATCGCCGCAGGCGACGCCGACTGCATTGTGCTGCGGCCGGACTGCGAGCCGCTGCACGGACAAGGCCGCGGCATCCGCCCGCTGCTGCAGCTGCTGGAAAACGACCCCGCCGCGCTGCAGGGTGCGGTGCTGACAGATAAGATCATCGGCAAGGCCGCCGCCATGGTGGCGGTGCTGGGCGGTGTGGCCGGGGTACACGCGCTGACCGCCAGCACTGCCGGGCTGGCATTTCTGACCGCCCGTGGCATACCGGCAGATGCCCGCACCACCGTTCCGCACATCATCAACCGCACCGGCGACGGTATCTGTCCGCTGGAACAGACCGTGCAGACTGTGGAGGATCCCGCCGAGGCGCTGCCGCTGCTGAAGGCCACCATTGCAAGGCTGATGGCTGCCAACGCCGCAAAGCAGGATAAAGCCGGCTCAAAGGACTGATCCCGCATACGAACCGAATGCATCCGCCCGCCGGATGCCCGCCAAGGAGAAGATCATGCTTGCATATACCTACATGGAAAAAGGCCGCTTTGCACTGACCGAAAAGCCGAAGCCGGTGCTGCTGGATGAAAAGGATGCCATCGTCCGCGTGACGCTGGCATCCATCTGCGCCAGCGATCTGCACATCCGTCACGGCAGCGTGCCCCGCGCCGTACCGGGCATCACCGTCGGGCACGAGATGGTGGGCGTGGTGGAGGCCGTCGGCTCCGCCGTGACCACAGTACGCCCCGGTGACCGGGTGACTGTGAATGTGGAGACCTTCTGCGGCGAATGCTTTTTCTGTAAAAACGGCTTTGTCAACAATTGCACCGATGCAGACGGCGGCTGGGCGCTGGGCTGCCGCATCGACGGCGGACAGGCACCCTATGTGCGGGTGCCCCATGCCGATTGCGGGCTGAACCGCATCCCCGACCCCGTCAGCGACGAACAGGCGCTGCTGGTGGGCGATGTGCTGGCCACCGGCTTCTGGGCGGCGCGGATCTCCGGAATCGGGCCGCAGGATACCGTGCTGATCCTGGGCGCGGGGCCAACGGGTCTTTGCACCCTGCTTTGCTGTATGCTGAAGAATCCAAAAAACATCATCGTGTGCGAAACAGACCCCGTCCGCCGTGCCTTTGTACAGGCTCATTGGCCGCAGGTACAGGTCACTGTGCCGGAGGGACTGGAGACTTTCGTCCTTGCCAACAACAGCCACGGCGGCGCGGATGTCGTACTGGAATGCGCCGGCGCACCGGATACCTTTGCGCTGGCGTGGCGCTGTGCCCGTCCCAATGCCACTGTCACGGTGGTGGCGCTGTACGATACCCCGCAGCTGCTGCCGCTGCCGCAGATGTACGGAAAAAATCTGACCTTCAAAACCGGCGGCGTGGACGGCTGCGACTGTGCCGAAACGCTGGAGCTGATCCGGTGCGGCAGACTGGATACCACCCCTCTTATCACTCACCACTGCAATCTGCGGGATATTGAAGATGCCTATGCCCTTTTTGAGAGCCGCCGCGATGGTGTCATCAAGATCGCCGTGCATATGGACGGCTGCGAATAATTGCAGCAAAAAGCGCCGCACTGCTTGACAAAATCCGACACAGACCCTATTCTTTTATATATAAAAAGAACAGGGCTGTGCCGCTTTTTGTTTCCGGTGCACCCGATGGGAGAATGCCTATGAACGAAAATCACAAGCAGCCGCTGATCCGGCTTCCCCGCATCGGCAGGCGCACTGTCAAGACCATCCTCTCCGCCACACTGGTGGCCTTTGCCTACGGCATTTTCGGCTTCAACCCCTGCTTTGCCTGCATCGGTGCAGTGTACGGCATGGGCAGCACCTTCCGCGGTGGCCTGCAAAGCGGCGGCAACCGGTTTCTGGGCACCGTCATCGGCGGGCTTTTCGCCATTCCGTTTTACTGGCTGACCCACCTGAACGACTGGCCTGTTCCCGACTGGATCTGGCTGGGGCTGGGCTGCTTCTGCGTGCTGTATGTCAGCCAGATGTTCGGTGCGCTGGGCGCCATCCAGCCCGGTACGGTGGTATTTTTTGTGGTACTGGCCACCGTTTCGGAGGATCGCTACATCAGCTACACACTGGCACGCATTCTGGATACCTGCCTCGGCGTGCTGGTATCGCTGGGCATCAGCAAGCTTTTCCCCAGCGATAAGGATGTGGAGGAACTGAACCGCCGCGCAGCCAAAGCACTGAAGGATGCAGAGGAGGCGGAGGAAAACGAAGAGCCTGCCGCCTGCAGCTGCGGCTGCCCCATACAGCAAGAGACCCCCGCCGCAGACGAATCGGACGGGAAGCAATAAACGCAAAGGAGCTTTTTCTATGAAATGCAATGAAGTATTCGGCGCGGCACAATGGGTTTGCGCCGGCGCATACGCTCACAAGACCGCCGTTGTGCCCGATCCCGCCGGCACGCCCCACTTCCCTGTTCTGCGCAGCCGCTTTACCGCCGGCGCACAGGTGAAAAAAGCCACCCTGCGGGTGCTGGGGCTGGGCTTCTTCCACTGCTATATCAACGGGCAGCGGGTCAGCGAGGATCAGTTCCTGCCGCTGAACACCGATTTTGAGCCCCGCGACAACTACCCCACGCAGGAGGTCCTTACCGGACACCGCGTCTATGTACCGGAATACGATGTGACCGGTCTGCTGTGCGCCGGCGAAAATGTGCTGGCGCTGCATTTCGGCGGCGGCTGGTACACCTTCAACGATGCGGGCGACTGGGCGGATCTTTCCGACGGCGGCGACTGGTTTACCGATCCCACCTCCCGCTTCGGCGATCCCAAGGCCATCTTCCGCCTTGTCATCGAGGACGAAAGCGGCGTACACGAAGCTTTTTCCTCCACCGCCGACCGCATCGGTGCAAGCTTTGTTTCCACCTACCATTTCACCCATCAGGAAAACCAGGATTACACCGGTTGGGATGATGCCTGCCTTGGCGGCGGCTTCGACGACAGCAGCTGGAGCTTTGCGGTGCCCGCACGCGAACCGGATACCGACTACCTGTTCACCGATTGCCCCGCCGACCGGTTCGAACCGCTTGCACCCGCCGTCTGCCTGCTGCGCGAGGGGGATACCGCCTGCTATGATGCGGGCAAAAATGCCTCCCAGCTGCCGGTGCTGCGCATCACCGCCCCCGCCGGTGAAAAGGTGACGGTGCTTTTCAGCGAAGAGCGCACCCCGGAGGGCCGCCCCATCTGGACCGGCGGTATCAGCGAAAATGACCGCCGCTTTGGCTGGAATCAGAGCTTCACCGTCATCAGCGACGGCAAGGAGCGCATTGTTCAGCCCGCCTTCACCTGGTTCGGCTTCCGCTATTTCAGTGTCACCGGCGCCGCCGAGGTACTGGGCACCCGCATGACCCACACCGCTGTGGCCGTCACCGCGGAATTTGAATGCGACAACGAGGATCTGAATTGGCTGTTCAAGGCCTTTGTCAACACCCAGCTCTCCAATATGCACGCGGGCATTCCTTCGGACTGCCCCCACATCGAGCGCCGCGGCTACACCGGCGACGGCCAGCTGATCTGCCACGCCGCCATGGATATTCTGGATGCCCGCGCCTTCTATGAAAAATGGATCGCCGACATCGGCGACTGTCAGGATACTCTGACCGGCCATGTGCAGTACACCGCGCCCTACACCCGCTGCGGCGGCGGCCCCGGCGGCTGGGGCTGCGCCATTGTGGAGGTGCCGTGGCAGTTCTATCTGCACTACGGCGATATCGCCCCCGCGGCGCGGCTGTATCCGCAGATGCTGCGCTACTTCGATTTTCTGGAAGCGCACTCCGAAAACGGCCTTGTCACCAGCGACAAAGCCGGTCAATGGTGTCTGGGCGACTGGTGCACCCCCATTCAGGTGGCGCTGCCCGCACCCTTTGTCAACAACTATTTTTACATTCGCAGCCTGCAGCGGGTCATTGAGATCGCAAAGCTGACCGGCCGCGAAGCGGATATCCCCATGCTGGAGGAACGCATCGCCCGCCGCCGCGCCGCGGTGAAGGCCGCCTATTTCAACACATGGGATTCCAATTTCATCGGCGGCCTGCAGGGCGCCAACGCCTTTGCGCTGGATATGGGTGTGGGCGACGGGCGCACCCTTGCCAACATGGTGGAGTATTACACCGCTGACGGCTGCTACGATACCGGCATCTTCGGCACCGAGATCGTCACCCGCGTGCTGTTCGAGCGCGGCGAAAGCGAGCTTGCCGCAAAGCTGATGACCTCCCGCAAAGCCAACAGCTATGCCGGTATGCGGGATGCGGGCGCCACCACCCTGTGGGAGTACTGGCCCGCCGGCAACCATGTCCGCAGCCTGAACCATCCCATGTTCGGCGCGGTGGCGGCCTGCCTGTTTGACTGGCTGCTGGGTATTCAGGGCACCCCGGGCTACACCTCCCTGCGTATCGCCCCCGTGCTGCCCGAAGAGCTGCAGTTTGCCCGCGGCAAGCGGGTGCTGCCCGCCGGCGAGGTGCGCGTGGCGTGGCAGAAAAAAGAGGGTACGGCGGAATTCACCGTCACCGTGCCGCAGGGCGTGCCCGCCGTGCTGGTATACGGCGGCGCCGAGCACCCGCTGACCGCCGGCGAAAACCGCATCTCCCTGCCGCTTTGACCCAGAAAAAAAGAGCCGCTTACGCCGGCTCTTTTTTTGCCAAAAGGGCTTGACTCTCACGCTGCGTCAGGGTGTATACTGGTTTTACACGGGAGGGACGGAATATGCGGACAGTGAATGAGGTCAGCCTTCTGACCGGGGTGAGCGTACGCACCCTACACCATTACGATGCCATCGGCCTGCTGAAGCCGGCAAAGCTGACAGCGGCGGGCTACCGCCTGTATGACGATACGGCACTGGCGCGGCTGCGCAGCATTCTGTTTTATCGGGAGCTGCAGTTTTCGCTGCGGGAGATCAAAACCATGCTGGACAGCCCCGATTTCGACCCCGCCGCAGCGCTGGAGCAGCAGATCACCCTGCTGCAGGCCCGGCGCGACCGGCTGCAGGCGCTGATCGACCACGCCCGTGCATTACAGAAAAAAGGAGGGAATCCCATGGATTTTACCGCATTTGATACCGCGGAACAGGATAAGCTGCGCCGCGAGGCCAAAGAGCGCTGGGGCGGCACCGCCGCATGGCAGGAGTATGAGAAAAAAGAACCGAAAGCCGCCGAACAGGCTGCCGGTGCACAGCTGATGACCCTGCTGGCAGAGCTGGGTGCGTTGCGCCCGCTTGCGCCGGATGCTGCCGCCGTGCAGAAAAAGGTGGCTGCGCTGCAGCGATACATCACCGAAAACTTCTACACCTGTACCGATGAGATCCTTGCCGGTCTGGGACAGATGTATACGGCGGATGAACGCTTTCAAAAGAACATTGACGCTGCCGGCGGCGAGGGCTGCGCCGCCTTTGTCTCGGCTGCCATTGCCGCATTCTGCCGCAAAAAATAATCCAAAAACTGCATAAAACACTCCATTGACGGGGCGGGCTTTCCGGTGTAGACTTTAACTGTAAATCTACTGCGCGGAAGCCCGCCTTCCGCCTTTTAAGGAGTCTGTTATGACCAGCTACGAGCGCGTTAAAAATGCCATGCACTACAGGCCTGTGGACAAGGTGCCGGTGCAGTATTATTATTGTCCCGTGGGCTACTATGAGCACGGGGACAAGCTGAACGATCTGTATGCCGCACTGCCGGGTGATTTTGACCATTTCCGCCGGGTAACGCCCCGCGGCCCCTCACCGGAGGAGATCGATGCCGCCGGCAATTACCATGCCATCCGCGCCGATGACTGGGGCGTGCCGTGGGAATACCGCATCTTCGGCATCACCGGCATCCCGCAGCGACACATTCTCACCTGTCCGGAGGATGTGGAAAATTTCAAAACCCCGCCCCATGTTCTGTGCGAGGGGCCGGAATTTGAGAGCTACAAGGCCTATGTCGCCAGCCTGAAGGCCGCCGGCCTGTACGCGCAGGGCAACTGCGGCAATCTGTATGAGCGCATCATCTCCCTGTACGGCGATGAGAACGCTCTGTGTGATATCGCCATGGACGAGCCGGGCATCAACGCGCTGGCCGATGCCATTGTGGAGTACGATGCCGCTGCGCTGCGCCGCGCCATTGCCGCGGGCTGTGACGGCGTTTCCTTCGGTGACGATTACGGCACCCAAAACACCATGCTGATGAGCCCGGATATGTGGCGGCGTTTCTTCAAGCCCCGTCTGAAGCGCCTGTTCGCCCCGGCGGTGGCGGCGGGTCTGGATATCCACTTTCACAGCTGCGGCATGGTGCGCCCCATTCTGGAGGATCTGGCCGAGATCGGCGTCACCTCCGTCTGGCCGCAGCTGCCCGCCTACGATATGCAGGATCTGGCCGGCCTGTGCCGCAGCCTTGGGCTGGCGGTGGCCATCCACACCGACCGCGCCGTCACCATGACCAGCGGCACCCCGCAGCAGGTGCGCGATCTTGTCCTGCGGGAATATGACACCTTCAAAATGCAGGACGGAGGCTCCTGGTTTTATATTGAAGCGGACAACGGCTTCCCCTTTGAAAATCTGGAGGCACTGGTCAATACCGTCCGCGAACTGCGCGGCGAATAAAAGGAAAGAGGTATCCCGATATGACAGGCAAAGAGCTTTTTACCAGAACCCTGAAATGCGAGCCCGTGGGCGGTCAGGTGCCCACCTTTGAACTGACCTTTTTCCTGACGATGGAAGCCTTCGGCAAGCTGTATCCCGGCCACCGCAGCTTCAGCCAGTGGGACCAGATGAGCACCGCCGAACAGAAGCTGCACATCGATGATATCGCCGAGACCTACATTCTCTCCGCACGGCGTTACGGCCACAGCGCCATCTTTGTACAAAGCGCCCCGTGGTGCTGGCAGGAGAATGTCCACAAGACCCGTGCCATTCTTTCCGCCATCCGCGAAAAGACCGGTGACGAATACTTTCTGCTGCTGCACGGCGACCCCACCTGGGCTATTCCCGACGGCGACAGCATGATGGATTTCTCCATCAAAATGTATGAGGAGCCGGAAAAGCTGAAGGACGCCGCCGCCCGCAGCACCGACTATCTTTACAATGCGGTGCGCACCCTTGACCCGGACGGCAGCCTGCTGGACGGTCTGGCACTGTGCTCGGATTACTGCTTCAATGTCAACCCCTTCTTCAGCCCCGGCCAGTTCGCCGAATTTGTCGCCCCCTACCTGAAGCAGTGCATCGACGGCTACCGCAGCCTGGGCAAGTACACCATCAAGCACACCGACGGCAACATCATGCCCATTCTGGATCAGATCGCCGCCTGCAGGCCGGATGCCATCCACTCGCTGGATCCGCAGGCCGGCGTGACCATCCCCGCCGTGCGCAGGGTCGTGGGCGAGGATATCTGCCTGATCGGCAATGTCAACTGCGGACTGCTGCAGACCGGCACCGATGAGGAGGTGCGTGCTGATTGTCTGCGCAGCCTGCGCGAGGGCATGGCGGGTGGCCGCGGCTATATTTTCAGCACCTCCAACTGCGTATACACCGGCCTTGCGCTGCAGCGCTACGAGATGATGATGGATATCTGGCGCAAATACGGCAATTACGGGGACTATCAAAAGAACTTCGGCTGATGCAGCCGCGCAAAGAGTACAGTTTTCTGTATTGACAGACGCTTCAGCCGGTGCTGTCCGATCATAAAACAGGAGCTTCCCCAAGCCGTGAGGTACGGCTGCGGAAGCTCCTGTTTTTTCTTATACAAATGCGGTCATTCGCTGCGCAGCGCCACCACAGGGTCCTTTTTGGCGGCAATGCGGGAGGGGAACAGACCGGCAATGACCGTCAGCAGCATACTGATGCCCACAAGGATCAGTGCGGCGGCGGGCGGAAGCACGGAGCGCAGGCTTTCGATGCCGGTCAGATGCTGCACAAGGGCGTTGATGGGGAAATTCAGCACCACTGTCAGCCCGATACCAAAAGCACCGGACACAAAGCCCACGATGAGGGTCTCGGCATTGAACACGCGGGAAACATCCCGCTTGGAAGCGCCGATGGCGCGCAGGATACCGATCTCCTTGGTGCGCTCCAGCACGGAGATGTAGGTGATGATACCGATCATGATGCTGGAGACCACCAGCGAGATGGCCACAAAGGCGATCAGCACATAGGAGATGGCGTTGATGATGGTGGTGATACTGCTCATCAGCAGCGCCACATAGTCGGTGTAGGTGATCTCATCCTCTTCACTTTCCACCCCGGCGTTATAGCGCTCGATGGCGGCGGCGATGGCATCCTTATCCGCAAAGGTGGCGGCGTACAGATCCACGGCGGCGGGGCTTTCGGGGTCGGCCCAGCCCAGCAGCTTCAGGTTTTCCTCGCTGCTGCCCTCGGCATGGGTGGGCGGCATATAGTTGTCATACAGCCAGACCCACTGCTCCTCGGTATACGGCTCCATCCCCACCGCGGCAGGGCCGGTCTCGCCGCTGCGGGCATCAAAGGCGGCGGCAAGCTGGGCATCGGTCATGGCAGCGAGCTGGGCCGCCACGCCCTCGGCATACTGTGCCCGTATATTTTCGGCGATCATCTGTTCCACATAGCCGAACAGCGTTTCGTCATCCATTTCGGCAATGTAGCTGTCCAGCGCGGAGGCATCCACCTCCATTTCGGCGGCATACGCCTGCTTGAGCTGGGTTTCGATATCGGCGCGGGTCAGTCCGGCCATGCTCTGCTGCACCATACCCTGCACATAGCTTTCGTCGGGAATGGCCTGCAGCGCGGCATACTGCTCCGCTTTTTCGCTGACGGAAAGACCGGCGGCGCGTTCACGGTATACCTGTGCCTTTTCGGCATCAGCAGGCTCAACGGTATCCGCGGTGCGGAAGGGCAGCCCGCTGAACACATCGGTTTCCGGCTGCTCCAGCTGCGCTTTGACGATTTCAGCCTGTTCGGTTTCGGCCATGACGCGCTGCATCAGTGCGGCGGTGTAGCCGATGGCTCCGCCCATCATGGCAGAGGCAGCATCCTCATTGGGACGAAGAATACCGGTGATCTTCAGCTCGATGCCGGTATCGCTGCTTTCGTACAGCATTTTCAGACCGGTTTCCGTGGTGCGCAGATCGTGCCATGTTCCGGCGGCGGCATCGTACTGCCAGCAGTCTGCGGGCAGCAGAACCTTGAATTTCTTGCCGCACAGTTCCTCAAAGGTAAAGCTTTGCGCCTTCTGCTCCGGAATGGGCTCCTGCTTCATGCTGGCCTCCACCACAGCGGAAAGCTCATCGCCGGATTTCAGCCCCAGTGCATACAGAACCAGATCGGAAAGCTCGTTGTGCTCGTTGACGAAAAGCACCACCTCGTTTTCGGCGGTGGGCCATGCGCCGTACAGCAGGTCGTACTGGTCATACAGAAGCTCATTCACGGGGCCATCCTCGCCGGGGAGCATCTGCTCCCACAGCTGCATATTGGCAAAGCCGGCGGATTGCTGCGCATAGGCGTTGCCCGCCATCATATCGCCGTAGACGGTCTCCATCAGCGACTGAATGTCGCTGCGGATCACTTTGCCGTCCGTATCGGCGGTGTAGATCTCCAGCCCCGCATGGTAGGTATACTGCACGGCACTCAGATGACTGCGCAGCTCTTCATCGGTATCGATGAATTTCTTGAAAGCCTGCAGATCGTTGGTCTGGGTCTCGGCGTTGGTCATGGCGTTGAGCATATCGTACATGACGGTGGAGGAATACACCAGCGATTCATCCCGCGGGGCATCCCCCTCAGCGGGAGCCTGTGCGCCCATCAAACCGGTGACAAGACTGGACATATCCACCGTTTCGGCCTGAATGGTGATGGGATAGCTGGCAAGGGTATCCTCCTGCACGCGGTCGATGTAATTCTGAATGCCGTTGGAAAGCGACAGGATCAGCGCGATGCCGATGATGCCGATGGAGCCGGCAAACGCGGTGAGGACGGTGCGCGCCTTTTTTGTCAGCAGGTTGTTCAGGCTGAGGGCAAGCGCCGTTCCCATACCCATGGAGGTCTTTTCCTCTTTTGTCGTTTTGCGCACCACAGGCGCGGCAGGTGCTTTGCCGGTGCCGGCGTTTTCCGCTGCAGCGGCTTCCTCCGCCGTGCAGGGGGCGCTGTCATCGGTGATCCGGCCGTCCAGCAGCCGGATGATGCGGGTGGAATACTGCGCCGCAAGCTCGGGATTGTGGGTGACCATGATCACCAGCCGATCGCGGGAGATTTCCTTGAGCAGCTCCATGATCTGCACGCTGGTCTCGGTATCCAGCGCGCCGGTGGGCTCATCTGCCAGCAGGATACTGGGCTCATTGACCAGTGCGCGGGCAATGGCCACACGCTGCATCTGACCGCCGGACATCTGATTGGGACGCTTGCGCAGCTGATCGCCCAGACCCACCTTTTCCAGCGCGGCGGCGGCACGGCGGCGGCGCTCGGCGCGGGAAACGCCGGAAAGAGTCAGCGCCAGCTCCACATTGGCCAGTACGCTCTGGTGGGGGATCAGGTTATAGCTCTGGAACACAAAGCCCACAGAATGGTTGCGGTAGCTGTCCCAGTCGCGGTCGCGGAACTGTTTGGTGGAGCGGCCGTTGATGATCAGATCGCCCTGCGTATACTGATCCAGACCGCCGATGATATTCAGCAGTGTGGTCTTGCCGCAGCCGGAGGGGCCCAGCACGCTGACGAATTCGCTGGCGCGGAACTGCAGGCTCACGCCCCGCAGCGCCTCCACCTTTTCATCGCCGGTCACATAGTCCTTGTGGATATTTTCCAGTTTCAGCACAGAATGAAAACTCCTTTCCATGTAAAGAGTGAAATGTATTGCATCAGGTCAAAATAACTATTTTATATTATAGCACAAATATGAATTGCGTATAAACAAACCGAAAAAAAACAAGATGGAGCCACCGTATAATTTACGGCAGCTCCATCCGGTTTTGGACAGACGATTACTTTTTGATCTTGGTCAGGGCTTCATTCAGGGCGATCTTGGCCTCCATGGGGACCTTATCGCCGGCCATCTTGAGCATATCGGAAAGGCGCATCATGTTCATAAAGCGCTTCATCTCCTCGCCCATGCTGGCCATATCCACCATACCGGCGGCCATGCCGCTGGTCATCTGCTGCATCAGAGCGCCCAGAATGGCTGCAGTGCGGGGATCGGCCATCAGCACGCCCATCTTATCCTTGATGGAGTAGTAGCCCTTGGGATACTTAAAAGCCTTGCGGGCGGCGATGGCGGCGGGATCGTCGAACCAGTTGGCGCCCTGATTGCCCTCGGGCAGATCGTAGGCATAGTTGTGCTCGGCAACGCCGTTCAGAACGATCTCGTTGGCCTTGACCTCGCCGGAGAAGGCGGTGACGGTGTTGGCGCCGTCGTTCAGCGCAACATTCTCAAAGGTGATCATGTGATCCACAGCCTTTTCGGTGGCGACGGCGGCACCGTTGACCACCAGCGTGACCTCGTCACAGTTGGTATAGACGATGACATTGCGCTCGTCGGGGGCGCGGTCGGCAAAGCGCCCGCCGGAGACAAACACCATGGGTTCGGGATTCCACCATGCCTTGTAGACATAGAAGGCATCCTTCTTCGTCTTGCGGTCATAGGTGACCAGGCCCTTGTTGTTCATACCGATGACGCCGCCCTCGTTGCGGGCATCGGCGGCAAAGTCAAAGCAGTTCCACTGGTGGGTGCTCCACAGATACGGACGCGCTGCAAAGGTCTTGAGCATCTCCTGATGGTAGTGGTTGGCATACTCCTCGGTATAGTCGTGATTATCCGGCTCGGCGGTGTGCCACTTGAGGATGTTCTCCGCGCCGTACTCGGAAACGCCGAGGCAGCGATCGGGGTTCAGGGCATGGAACTCATCCAGCCACGGGCCGTTGTCCTCCACATCACCCACATACCAGCCAAAGTAGTGGTTGTAGGAAAGCACATCGGTGATATACACATGCTCGGAGTTCATGGGCACCATGGAGACCTCGGCCATGGTGGTCAGACGGCTGGGATCCAGCTTTTTGCACAGGGCGTGCAGATCGCACAGATTGCGGTACAGCGCCTCGCTCTCGCCGGTGATGGTGATCTCGTTGGAGATACCCCAGAAGCAGATGGCGGGATGGTTGTAATTCTGGCTCACCAGCTCGGTCATCTGGCTGATGGTGTTGTCGTATGCCTCCCTGGAGGGCATGAACTGGCTGATGAAGGGGATCTCGGCCCACAGCACAAAGCCGGTGTGATCGCACAGATCGTAGAAATACTGATCGTGCTGATAGTGCGCCAGACGGATGGTGTTGGCGCCCAACTCCTTGATGATGGCCACATCCTCGGCGTGATCCTCTTTGGAGATGGCCCAGCCCTTATCCTTGCGGTCCTGATGACGGGAGACACCGTGCAGCGGCATGCTCTTGCCGTTCAGCCAGAAACCGGTGTTGGGATCCACATGGAAGCTGCGGTAGCCGTAGGTGACGGTGACGGCATCCAGTACCTCGCCGTCCTTTTCCAGCGTGGCCTCGCAGGTGTAGCAGTAGGGATCATCCACACCCTGCCACAGGTGAGGTTTCTTCACATCGATCTTGACACTGGCATGGCTGCAGGCATCGCAGGCAGCCTCGCCGGCCACATTGCCCTCTGCATCCTTCAGCACCACCTTAACGGTACAGCCGCAGGCATTGACCGGGAACAGATCCACGCGGGTCATGCCGGAGGAACGCGGTGTGACGAAAACAGCATCGGTGCCGTGCTTCAGCAGATCAAAATGGGCTTCGTTCACTTCGATGAAATTCACATCGCGGTACAGACCGCCATAGAAAGTGAAGTCGGCGTTCTGGGGATAGACATCGCTTTTGGCGTTGGTGACGGTGACGCTCAACACATTACCAGCGGGCAGCATGGCGGGGGTCAGATCATAGCGAAAGGTGGAAAAACCGCCCTTGTGGGTGCCCAGCTCGCGGCCATTGCAATAGACGGTGGCCACATGGTTGGCGCCGCGGAATTCGATATACTGCTTTTTGCCGGGGGTGGGGTCGGGCAGTGCCACGGTGTAAACACCCGCGCCGCGCCAGTAATCGTTGCCGCCGTCCTGACCGTCAAAGGCATTCCAGGTATGGGGCAGACTTACCGGGGCAAAGGCTTCGCCCTGCTTGGCAAACAGGGCTTCGGTGATCAGCGTTTTGGTGCGCATTTTCTCTTTCTCCTTTTCCTGTATCTGCTATATTTTTTCTTCACAGAATCAAATAAATTGTAACATATTGCGCCACTGCGGTCAAGAGGACGGCGGTGCGGCAAAGGCGCTGTCGTCCGGATACACGCCTTGTGCGCATCATTTTCTTTTGCTTTTCACCGCAAGAATCTCCTCAATCAATTCTTCAGCGTTCTCGTTTCCGCCTGCAAGAGCCTTCCGTGCCCAAAGCTCCGCCTCGTCAAGATCCCGTTCCACACCGTTTCCCTTCAGATACATCTGCGCCAGACATCTTTGTGCGGCTTCGTGCCCCTGCTCCGCGGCAGCGCGGTAAAGCCGGGCCGCTTCTTTCGGATTTTCCTCCACACCGTCGCCGTATTCATACAGAAATGCCAGCACATACTGTGCATCGGCATTTCCCTGTTCGGCAGCGGCGCGGTACCAGCGGGCGGCTTCTTTCATGTCCTCTTCCACACCATCGCCATCCTCGTACATACTCCCCAGCAGATACTGTGCCGGCGGATAATCCGCCTCGGCAGCGATCTGACACCAGTAAAAAGCCTCTTTGCTGCTGCATTTTGTGCGTTCACCGCTTCTGTACAGACCTGCCAGCGCGTATTGTGCAGGGATAAAGCCCTTCTGCGCCGCAGCAAGGAAGTACTCATACGCCTTGTCCGGGTCCCGCTTCCTGCCATCGTCCGAAAGACAGTCAGCGCCCTGCTGGAACAACTGTGCCGCTTCCTGCAGCCCATCCTGCACATTCTGCAGCTTCTGCAGCAATTCTCCGGCCTCCGTGACGCCGTTTTCAAAAGCGGTTTTTGCCCAGTATATCGCCTCGTCCAGCTGAAGATCGCCCGCATCGCCATTCATAAACAGGACCACCACCGCATGCTGCGCCATCAAATAGCCCATCTGCGCAGCTTCATATATACAGCGGAAGGCTTCCTCACAATCCTGCTGCCCGCCTTCGCCCGCATAGCATGCAGCACCCCTTTGGTACAGCTCTCTCGCTTTCTCCAGCTGCGCCTGTTCTTCACCGCGCTGTTCCTCGGCTTTGCGGATATCCTCCAGCAAAGCGGCGGCTTCTTTGCAGCCGCCCTCGTCAGCAGCCTTCGCCCAGCGTTTCGCCTCTTCAATATCCTGTTCGACCACATCGCTGCTGTAATACATGACCGCCAGAGCATGCTGTGCCTGTGCATGGCCCTGTTCGGCAGCCCGCCGGAAACATTCAAATGCCTTTTGGAGATCCTTCTCCGCGTTTTCGCCGCAATAATATGCATAGCCCTGCCGATACAGCCGTTCCATCTCGGGCAACCGCTCCAGCTTCTCCTTCTGCAGCTCTTTTTCGGCACGGATCTGTTCCAGCAGCACAGGAGCATCCGGATGGCCGGCCTGCACCGGCAGCTGCAGCATGCGCTCCGCTTCGGCATAGTCCTTCCGCACACCGTCACCCTCGAACAGCATAACGGCTGCATTGAAGCTTGCCTGTATATCTCCCTGTCCGGCGGCAGCGGAAAACCAGCGGAACGCTTCGGCGTGATCCTGCTGCACCCCTTCGGCGCTGTAAAGCATCAGTCCAAGATCAAACTGTGCTTTCGCATGGCCCTGTTCGGCGGCAGCGCGGTACCAGCGGGCAGCTTCGGCCTTATCCTGTGCTGTACCGTCGCCGTCATCATACGCAAGTGCCAGCACGAACTGCGACTCCTTATCTCCTTTTTCCGCGGCAACCCGGTACCAGCGCACAGCCTCGGCCGGATCCTTTTTCACCACGCGGCCCTCTTTATACAGCTCTGCCAGCCTGCGGCAGGAGTTCGTGTACCCCTGTTCCGCCGCAGCACGATACAGCTGCAGCGCACGGGCGGGATCTGTTTCCACACCGCGGCCCTTCATGTATAGCACGGCAAGGTTGTGAAGCGCACGGTCATGACCCCCGTCTGCAGCCAGCTGATACCAACGGGCTGCCTCGGTGTAACTTTTTTCCACACCGCGGCCAACCTCATACATATACCCCAGATTGGTCTGCGCACGCTCGTAGCCCTGTTCGGCGGCGGCGCGGTACCAGCGCACGGCCTCGGTATAGCTTTTCTCCACACCGCGGCCGACCTCATACATATACCCCAAATTGGTCTGCGCACGCTCGTAGCCCCGTTCGGCGGCGGCGCGGTACCAGCGCAAGGCCTCGGCATAGCTTTTCTCCACGCCGCGGCCAGCCTCATACAGATACCCCAGATTGGTCTGCGCAATCTCATAACCCTGCTCGGCGGCGGCGCGGTACCAGCGGAAGGCCTCGGCATAGCTTTTCTCCACACCGTGACCGGCCTCATACAGATACCCCAGATTGTTTTGCGCACGCTCGTAGCCCTGTTCGGCGGCGGCGCGGTACCAGCGCAAGGCCTCGGCATAGCTTTTCTCCACACCGCGGCCCTCCTTATACATATACCCCAGATTGGTCTGGCCTTTTGCACTGCCCCGTTCTGCCGCCATGCGATACCAGCGGACGGCCTCGACATAGCTTTTCTCCACGCCGTGACCGGCTTCATACAGATACCCCAGATTGGTCTGCGCCATCAGGTCGCCCTTGTCCGCAGCCTTCCGGTACAGCTCTGCCGCCTGCGCATAATCCTGCTGTACGCCAAAGCCGTTCTCGTACAAGTTGCCCAGATTGTTGCAGGCACCTTCAAACCCCTGCTCCGCCGCGGCGCGATACCAGCGGACAGCCTCGGCATAATTTCGCAGGTCGTCCGGGCCTTCCGCGTACAGATAGCCGGCATAGAACTGTGCCTCGCCGTGGCCAAGCTCCGCCGCAGTGCAAAACAGGGCCAGAGCCTCACGGTATTTCTGCTGCTGATACAATTCATACCCGCGGGAGTAACTCTCCTGCGCTTTTTGCTGCGGTGTCTCCTCTGTGCGTTTTTTCTTCCAGAAATCAAACAGTGCCATACTTTCATCCTTTCCTGCCTGCGCAGCGCGGTATTTGGGGGGATCTGCCGGATATTCCGTATTCCATTATAACACTGCCGTATTTGTTTTTCCATATTTTACTTGATGCAAAAAACGACAGAATTCACTTTTACAATGCAAAAGGGCCTGCCGCACGATGCAGCAGGCCCCAAAAATAAACTCTTGCAAACAGGATGCTATGAAAACATCATCCTGTGGTGCATCCCTCATCCGGACAAAGCGCCCTTATGCCTTACTCACTTTTTCGCCGAAAAGCCGCGGCAGCAGGATGATGGCCACCGCAACGGTGAGCAGGGTCTCCGGCAGCATATAGGTGGCGTTGTACACGGCGCTGTACAGCCAGCACAGGGCGTTTTCGCCCATGGCGGCAATGCGCTGACCCCAGCCGAATTCCGTCATCCAGCTGAAGGCATACTCATAATCCTTCCACACCACATAGCCGGAGAGGAAGCTGCAGATATACCGCGCAAAGCAGGTGACAAAGCTGCCCACGCCCGCGCCGACATAGCGGTTTTTGAAGGGCTTGCCGATGGCGCCGGCAAAGCCCAGCACGGTGAAGGCGAGGATGTAATCCAGCAGCACGCAGCCCACGATGGCGCCGAAGGTCTGGCAGTAGCTCAGATTTTTCAGCCCCAGCAGCAGCTGGATCAGGCTGTGGACAAAGGCGGTGAAAACGCCCCACTTTGTGCCGTGGCGATAGCTGACCAGCAGCACGGGCAGCATGCTGACCAGCGTGATGGAGCCGCCGTGGGGCAGCTCGTACAGGGGGATGAAGCCCAGCACGGTGGCAAGGGCGATCATCAGGGCACACTCCACCAGTGTGCGGGTTTTGGAATACGGCTTGTTCATAGGTACATACGACCTTTCGTGAAATAGTACATAAAAACAAAAAGAGCGTCCCTGTAAATACAAAAATACAGGGACGCTCCTGTGATGAGCGTTTTACGACATCCTCAAACTTCCTACGCCGGCATTACCCGGATCAGGTTCAAGGTGACCCAGAGCTGCAATTTGCCCTGATCTCAGCCGGAGATGACCCCCAGCGCCCCTGTTTTTATGTCCAAAGTCATTATATACCCGAAAACCGTACTGTGTCAAGTGCGAATTGATGCTGCCGCATCCGCCAGATTGGTGACGGCAAGCGTGCCGCGGGCGATCCGGACTTCGGCGCTTTGCAGCAGATTGCGGGTGTTGCCGGGGTATTCCACCCAGCAGATGACGCTGGCTGCCTGCCGCAGCGCGGCGGTATTGGCGCGCACAATGGCCAGACGGGGCGGGACTTTTTCCATGCCCTCAGGAAAAAGGCTGCCGTCAAAGCCGTCGGGCATCGAAAACGCCTGCTTTTCGGGATGGTAGGCCAGCAGCAGCAACAGCTGCACATCGGGGCGGCGTGCTTTCAGCCGCTGCAGTGCGGCAGCGGCCAGCGCATCGAAATGCCCGCGGCTGCCCACCAGAAAGACCCGCGCACCCAGCACCGTGTAATGATGCTCCAGCGCGGCATCCAGCAGGGGAGCGGCTGCATCCGGCGCATCCCTGTGACCGAAAAGAAAACATATTTTTCCCATAATCTCACCATACTATCTTATAGAGATAATTATCATCCTATACAATCATAATTATATTCCTGAACAGGATAAAATCAAGAGCGGATGAAAAATATCTTTTTTAGATAGTAAGAGGTCGATTTTATGGCGAACAGACGCTTTTTGATTGAAGGAAATATCTGCGGTGACCGGGTACGGATCGCCCGTGCACTGCACAAGCCGCCGCTGCGGCAGGAGGATCTGGCAGTCAAGATCAACCTGCTGGGCATGGAGATCACCCCGCTGATCATCTCCCGCATCGAGAAAAACCAGCGCCATGTGTGCGATGCCGAGCTGCGCATGCTGGCAAAAGCGCTGGGCGTGACGATGGACTGGCTGTGCGGCGAAGGCGAGGATGCCGATTATCTGTAACCGCCGTCCACATTTTTGCGCACAAAAAAAACGAAGGCACTGCCGCTGCTTATGACAGCTGCGGCGGCGCCTTCGTTTTATTTTTGAATCTGTGGCCGTTCTTTACTTTTTGGTGAACTCGTTGACGGCATCCTTCACCGTCACAGCAACCTCGCTGAATTCGGGGTTGGGATACAGCTCCTCATAAGCACCCGCTTCCAGCGTGACGCCGGGAATAGCGCGCAGCGCCTGCCCCAGATTACCGCCGGTGCGGATCAGCTCCGACTGCAGCGCTTTGACATTGATATCCCGCGGGGCCACATCCGCCGCCAGCGAAATGCAGCTGGCTACGCCCGCTGCCTCGCCCATGGCAAGGCAGCACAAAATCAGCCGCGCGCCGGACTGGGCATGCACATCAGAGGAGAGATTGCGGCCTGCCGCCAGCAGATTCTGCACCCGGGCGGGAACCAGACAGCGGTAGGGAATGTCGTAGCACAGATTTGCCTCAAACTCGGCAAACTCCGCCGTCTGAC
The DNA here is from genome assembly GCA_017472965.1 of Oscillospiraceae bacterium. Lineage (GTDB taxonomy): Bacteria > Bacillota > Clostridia > Oscillospirales > Ruminococcaceae > UBA1762. The sequence goes on from JAFUNR010000021.1 coordinate 43,390, forward strand.
CTCTGGCATTCACCACCGGCTTGCCGTCCGGCGGGGGCGTAGTGGTGCCAAAGCCGCCCGCGTTACTGATGACATATTGAAGCTCGCCGTTCAGCAGGATAGGCGCCCACTTGATATTGCCGGTCTCCTCAAAATTGTGAATGTCATAGCCGTGATTGGAAATGGCAATCACATCGTCATGCTTGCGGCAAAAGGCGATATCCTCTGCGGTCAGCCGGTATTCACCCACGATTCGGCGGCTCTCCCGCACACCCAGCAGGCTGGCGGTGGTGGTGAGGAAGGAGTTTTCAAATCCCGGCACGCGCTTTTTCATATATGCGGCCAGCATGGAGGCCTGCTCGCGGCCCTCAAAGTACATACGCGTCACATCTTTGGGATCCAGCGGGAAGCAGCGGCGGGAATGCGCAAAGCAGACACTCACCTCGTCCATACCGCAGTGCTGCGGACGGCCCGGAATATGGGTGATCCAGTTGAGGTGGTTATCCGATTCATAGGACAGAACGCCGCTTGCCAGATCATTGCGGATCAGCTCCACCCAGCGGGGATCGTTTTTCTTCAGGTCGGAGGCCTGATACTTATCCCAATCCACGCCGCCGAGGATAAATTCCAGCGAACAGGCCTGACTCATCCCGTCACCGGGACGACCGCTTTCGGTTTCGGCTCCGGCGTAATAGGCCAGATCCGAATCTCCGGTTGCATCGATAAAGCGTTTGGCTGCAATGTATTTACGGCCGGTCTTGGTCTGGATGACCACGCCCTTCACGGTGTCGCCGTCCATCACCGCATCCACCAGCGCCGTGGAGAGCAGTACCTCCACATGATACTTTTTCGCCATGCGGTCCAGCACCAGCTTGTGGACCTCGATATTGGTATTGCGGTGCCAGTGGCCGTCCAGCTTTTCCAGCTCATCCATCATCTCACGGCCCACACCGGAGACAAAATCCAGCGGGATATTCACCAGACCCATGGTGGCAAGGCCGCCCAGTGCGGAGCCCGCCTCGATCAGCAGCACCCTGTAGCCGCGCCGACCCACGGCCACCGCCGCACCGAAACCGGCCACGCCGCCGCCTGCGACCACCACATCGTATTCACCGTAAAAAGGGATCTCTTTGACCTGCTCCATGATTTTGCCGTCGTTGTAATCGATCATCGTCATTCTCCTTTTGTGTGTAACTGCAGGCGTTACCCCTGCACGCGAACGATAGCTTCAGAGGCGCAATTGTTGGCGCATTTGCCGCAGCCAATGCATTTTGCGGGGTCAATATGCGCCCCCGCTGCATCCATGGTGATGGCGCTCACCGGGCAGACATACTGACACTCCTGACAAAAACAGCAGCCCGCCGCCACGCTGTATATGTATTTGGGCACTATCCTCCCCTCCTTTTGCCAAAAGTATAACATCCCGCGGCTGTGCGGTAAAGGAAACGGTATGACTTTCACTAGCACAAATTTTACCTTTTGGTTTGACAAGCCCCTTCCGGCATGGTATTCTTGGGGACAGAGAGGGGGCGAAAGCATGAGCAGCGCAAGTGATATTTCCACCTTTATCAATACCGTACGCGATCTGTGCGGCGTAGGTATCTGTTACTATGACCTGAGTGAATTTTTTAATTACAATAAACTGGGCGTGAAAAATAACCGCGGGCATTACTGCTCTTTTTGCGAGGCGGTGCGCGCACTGCCCGGCGGGCGTATCCAGTGCGAGGCCAGTGACCGGCAGCAGGCTGTGGCATTGGCGCTGCAATACCGGGAGCCCTTCTTTTTTGAATGCCACATGGGCATCAAGGAGCTGGTGGTGCCTCTGCTGCGGGAGGAAAAGCTGCTGGGTATCCTGTTTGTGGGACAGTGCCGTATCTGCGGCGACAACGGCGCCCCCGCCATGGAAAGGGGTGCGCTGCGGCTCGGGGGCGACCCTGTACAGATGCGCGCCCTGTACGATGCGCTGCCGCTGGCCGACCGGGACGATCTGCTGCGCATCGGGCGCATTCTGCTGCAGTATTTTGACAGCAAGATCCTGAACCGGGAGCTGCTGACCCCGCAGGCAGACACCCCCGGCAGCAGCACCGACACCGCTGCCGCCATGCGGGATTATATCCAGACCAACGGCTGCTATAATATCACCCCCGGCTCGGTGGCAGAGGCCTTTTTTCTCAATTCCTCCTACGCATCCCGCTGCTTCAGCCGGCGTTTCGGCTGCACGCTGGGAGATTACATTTGTCAGGTGCGGCTGGAACGCGCCCGGCTGCTGCTGCGCTCCACCACCGCCCCTGTCCACAACATCGCACTGAATGTGGGCTATCCCGAAGCCAATTATTTTTCCCGCCTTTTCAAAAAACACATCGGCCTGACTCCGCAGCAATACCGGGCACAGTGCCGGGGCGATACAGCCGAAGAGTGAATTTTTTGGAAAAGGTGATCGCGAAATAAGCCCTTTTCCTCCATTATTCCATATAAAAACGAAGGCACTGCCGCTGCTTATGACAGCTGCGGCAGCACCTTCGTTTTTTAATTTATCACTTTTCTTCCGCCGGCAGGAAATCGATCTGTCCCAACGGCACATTGACGGCGGCAACGCGGATGCGCATACGGTCGCCGATGGCCCAGCGGCGTCCGGTGAGCGGATCGCGCAGGGCAACGCCCTCCTGCAGCTCGGGTTCGGCGGCGCACAGCTCAGCGGCGCGGATCATGCCCTCCACCGTGTTATCCAGCATGACGTAGATGCCGAAATCGGTGACGGCGGTGATGACGCCCTCCAGCTCTTCGCCAAGGCGGGTGCGCATATACTCGGCTTTGTAGCAATCGTCACAGGCGCGCTCGGCGGCGGTGGCATCCAGCTCGCGCCGGCTGGCGGCATCCGCGGCGCGGGCGGCGAAATCCGCAAAGCGGCGGCGGCAGTTATCCGCGCCGTTTTCCAGATAGGTGGAGAGGATGCGGTGAATCGCTAGATCCGGATAGCGGCGGATGGGGCTGGTGAAGTGGGCGTAATCCGCCAGTGCCAGACTGTAGTGACCCACCGGTTCGGGCGAATACACTGCCTTGGCCTGTGTGCGCAGGATGGCATTGTGGACGGCGGGCTCCAGCGGGGTGGCACGGGTGGCATCCAGCAGGGCGGCCAGCTCAGTCTGAGCGGGGGTCTCTTTGGCAAAGTGATACTCCACCCCCAGCGCCCCCAGCACCTTTTTCAGGTTTTCCACCCGCTCGGCCTCCGGTTTATCGTGGATGCGGTAGACAAACGGCAGCTGCTGCTCGCGGGCAAACCGGGCGGCGCAGCCGTTGGTGAGCACCATGCATTCCTCGATGATGCGCTCGGAAACACCCCTCTCCCGCTTTTCCACGCCGATGCAGACACCGTTTTCATCGGTGAGCAGCTTGCTTTCCTCGCTCTCAATATCCATGCCGCCGCGGGCATCCCGCTTGGCAGCCAGCTTTTCATAGATGGCGTGCAGCATGGGCAGCTGATCGGCCACCTCCCGGTATTTTTCCTCCAGCTGCGGCGTGCTTTCTCCGGCAAGGATGGTGTTGATCTCGCTGTACACGCCCTTGACGCGGGAGCGGATGACGGATTTGACAAAGCGGAAATCCACCACATCCGCATTGGCGTTCAGCCGCATGATGCAGCTGAAGGCAAGGCGATCCACATCCTCATTCAGGCTGCACAGATCGTTGGAAAGCTCCCTGGGCAGCATGGGCACCACCTGATCCGCATAGTAGACGCTGGTGCCGCGGGCAAGAGCCTCTTTATCCAGTGCGGAGTAGGGCCGCACATAGTGACTGACATCGGCGATGTGCACCCCCAGCTGCCAGCCGCCGTCCACGGCACTGACACAGATGGCATCGTCGATATCCTTGGTGGATGCGGAATCGATGGTGAAGATGGGCTCATCCCGCAGATCCAGACGGCCCTCCACCTCCTGCGGGGGGAAGTGCACGGCGGAATACCCCGGCTGGGTGACCGAAAGCCCGCCCGCCGCAGCCTGCAGCAGATGGGCGGCGGTGAGAACCTTATCCGGGAATTCGGTGCGGATGTTATTTTCGTGCAGCACGGCGGCGCAGCAGGCGGCAGCGCTTTCGGCATCGCCGAAGCACAGTTCGATGGAGAACAGGTGCTCGTCGTAATCACGCCCACGCACCACCGGCACACAGGCGACCTTCTGCCCGGCCAGCGCGGGATCATCATCGTTGACGGCAAGGGTCATTTTTGTACAGAAATCCGGCCGCAGCCACAGCCGCCGGCCATCGTGCTCCAGCACGCCGGTGACGCTGCCCTCGCCTGCGGTGATGGCGATGACCTCGCCCTCCCGCGTGCCCTCGCGGCGGGGATCGGGCGAAAGCGCCACCTGCACCTCATCCCCCGGCAGTGCGCCGCACAGATAACGGCCGGGGATGAAGATATCCTCTTCCCTGCCCGCAGCGCCCAGCGGCGAGGCAAAGCCATAGGTGCCGCTGACCCGCGCCATGGTGCAGGCGATGGGCTTGCCGGCGGGCTTTCTGACCGTATGCGCCGGCTTTGCGGCCTTGCCCCCGCGGGCGCCGGTGCGCTGGTGGTTGGGCGCTTTGGGCCGGGCTGCGCTTTCGTGCACCGGCCGCCCCTGCTTTTTACCGAAGCGGGCGCTGCCGGAATGTGCGGTTCGTTTGCCCTTTGAAATCTTTTTTGCCATGTGTTTACCTCTTTTTCATGGGGTATTTCCGCCCCTTTTTGAGCAGTATGCCCGTTTTTTGTGAAAAAACAGGCGGCATCCGCTTATTCGGGCGGACGCCGCCTGTAAGCGGTCAGTCTTTCTTCACCAGCTTGGGACCGGCGGCGGTATCCTCCACCGTCCAGCCCAGCGCGGCCAGCTCGTCGCGCAGTGCATCGGCCTTTGCCCAATCCTTCGCCTTGCGGGCGGCGGTACGGGCCTCGGCCAGAGCGACAGCCTCGGCGGGGGCATCACCGGCGATCACACCGGCGGGTGTCTCGGTTTTGGCGGCAGCGGCAGCCTCGGTGCGGGCGGCGGCAGCCTTTTCCAGCAGGGACAGCGACAGCACCTGATCGTAGCTGTCCAGAATGGCCAGCTTGGTGGCATCGTTGGCGGGGGCCTTCAGCGCATCGTACAGCGCGGTAATGCCCAGAGAGGTGTTCAGGTCGTTGCCCACATTTTTCAGGAATTTCTCCTTGTAGGCGGCAACAACGGCCTCATCCACGGTACCGTCCTCCGGCTTGAGAGCCGCGATGCGGCGCACCAGCTTGCCGAAGGCACCGGCGGCGTTATCCAGATTCTCCCATGTAAAGACCAGATTCTTGCGGTAGTGGCTCTGCAGGCAGAAGAAACGGTAGACGACGGGATCGTAGCCCTTTTCCTCCAGCAGAGAGACGGTGAGGAACTCGCCCTTGGATTTGGACATCTTGCCGTCGCCGGTGTTCAGGTGATGCACATGGAACCACTGCTTGCACCACTCGTGACCGAGGAAGGATTCCGACTGGGCGATCTCGTTGGTGTGGTGGGGGAAGGCGTTATCGATGCCGCCGCAGTGCAGATCCAGATACTCGCCGTTGTACTTCAGCGAGATGCCGCTGCACTCGATGTGCCAGCCGGGGTAGCCCACGCCCCAGGGGGAATCCCACTTCAGGGCCTGATCCTCGAACTTGGATTTGGTGAACCACAGCACAAAGTCATTCTTGTTGCGCTTGTTGGTATCCTCCTCCACGCCCTCACGCACGCCCACAGCCAGATCCTCTTCGTCGTGATCGTTGAACACATAGTAGCGGGGCAGCTTGGAGGAATCAAAGTACACATTGCCGCCGGCCACATAGGCAAAGCCCTTCTCCAGCAGGCCGGAGACGATGGTGATGTACTCATCGATGCAGCCGGTGGCGGGCTGCACCACATCCGGTCGCTTGATATTCAGCTTGGCGCAGTCGGCAAAGAAGGCATCGGTGTAGAACCGGGCGATCTCCATGACAGATTTATTTTCGCGGCGGGCGCCCTTGAGCATCTTATCCTCGCCGGTATCGGCGTCGGAGGCCAGATGCCCCACATCGGTGATATTCATGACGCGGTTGACGGTATAGCCCTCGTACCGCAGGAATTTCTCCAGCACATCCTCCATGATATAGGAGCGCAGGTTGCCGATATGGGCAAAATGGTATACGGTGGGGCCGCAGGTGTACATCTCCACATGACCGGGGGTGTGGGTGACAAAGGGCTCCTTTTTATGGGTGGCGGAATTATACAGATACATAGGTCCTTCTCCTGTTTTACGAAACCGGCAATGCGCCGGGGAATGGTTTTTTCTGTACGGCGGGATCCGTACATTTCATTGTACCGCGGGCGGCTTTTCTTGTCAAGGGCAGACAGTCTCCAGCACACGCAGAACATTGCCGCAGACCAGCTTATACAGCAGTTCTTCGCCGTAGCCGCGGCCGCGCAGGAATTCCAGCATCTGCTCGTGCAGGCTGCTGTCCAGCGAAAGCCCCGCCGGATAGGTATCGATGCCGTCGATATCGCAGCCGAAGCAGATGGCATCCTCCCCCACGGTCTCCAGCGCATATTCCAGATGGGGCAGCAGGCTTTCGATGTGTTCGCCGCCGAGGAAGGGCAGGCACAGGTTGAAGCCGATGACACCCCCGGAATCCCGGATGGCCAGCGCCTGCTCCCGCGTCAGATTGCGGTTGTGGGCCGCCACCTCGCGAAAATCGGAGTGGGTGGCCAGCACCGGCAGTGTGCTGGTGCGCAGGATATCCATGGTGGTGGCATCGGATGCGTGGGAGACATCCACCAGTACGCCGCGGCGGCCGCATTCCCGCACCAGCTCTATGCCGGCAGCGGTCAGACCGGTATCCTGCGCCGTGCCGCTGAAGGGATTGGCGCAGCCGTAAAGATTATTCTGGTTCCATGTCAGCGAAACGCAGCGCAGACCGTCGGCGCACACCTCGTCCAGACGCTCCGCCTTACCATCCAGCGCCTGTGCGCCTTCCATGGCAAAGAACATGGCCTTTTTGCCGGCGGCGACGGCGGCTTTCGCCTCGCTCACCGTGCGGCACAGTGCCAGCAGGCCGGGGTATTTTTCCGTCTGTGCCTTCAGCTCGGCGCGCATGGCGCACAGCAGCTGCCAGCTTTCCTCCGGCGTCAGGCCGGGACGGTCGGTGTAACAGGCCATGAACTGCAGATGCTCGGCGCTCATGTTATACGGGGCATACGCGCATTCGCCGTGCATGCCGCGGTCGATGCTGTCGCAGTGGGTGTCGATGACAAACATGGAAGATCCTCCTTTTTACAAAACCTGCCGCAAAACAGCGGCGGCGCCGGAAAAACTGCGGTGTTCTCCGCAGAAGTTCGAAAAAATCAGACGGGCAGCTCGCCGAGCACCCAGGTGACAGGGCCGATGAAGTAGGTCTGGAACAGCAGCAGTGCTCCCAGCACCGCCGCAATGAAGCCGATGAGCAGCACCGGGTGCACCGGCTTTGTCTGTGCGGCTTTTACCTCCGGGCTGACCGCCTGCAGCGTGATGCCGCTGCGGCGCTGCAGCCAGCCGGCAAGCTGGGCAAGCAGCACCAGCCCCAGCAGCACGGCGGGCAGGAAATACCGCGCCTGCAGGCCGATGACCCGCACCATGCCCACGGGGGTATAGGTGATATACATAGCCATCATGACCCCCAGCGTATACAGCCCGCAGAAAAGACCGATACCGGCATTCGTCCAGCCGTGCAGCGGGCGGTGATGCATTGCCGACACCGTGCCGCAGCCAAGCAGCAGTACACTGAGCCATGCCACAGCGGGGATCATGGTATCCAGCGAGCCGAAATTACCCAGCCCCGGCAGGAAGAAATCGTTTTCAAACAGCGTGCCCCACAGCACGGCAGCGCTGCGCAGCGGGTTGCCGACGGTGAATTTCAACTGCTCCACACCGTTGACGGTATCGCCCAGCATACGGCCCACCTCGCCGTAATTGAAACGGAAGGTGCGGCCGTACCATGTGAACAGAGCCGTCACACCGATGCAGCCCGCTGCACCCACGGCAATGCCGATCCACGGGCGCAGCTTTTTGCGCTGCTCCTTTTTGCCCACGAACAGCAGGCCAGGCAGCCACAGCAGATTGATCCACGGCTTTGCAATGTTCATCGCCACCACGGCGGCAAGATAAAGGTTTCGTTCCTTTTTGCCGAATTCCTCACGCAGCAGCAGCGAGGCCGCCAGCGCGTACAGCCCCAGCAGCTGGGCATCATAACTCAGAGAGGCAGCCATATACAGGCTGAGCGGCAGGAACAGCACCGCAAGGAAGATCCCGCGCCAGCGGGAAAGCCCTTTGAGTGCAAAATAGGCAAGCAGCACATAGACCAGCAGGTTGCACACGCGTCCGGCGTACAGACAGCCCAGCGCGTTTGCGCCGCACAGCCGTGCCGCCGCCATGCCCAGTGCCTGCGGCAGATAGGGGATCAGCATGACCACCAGCGGCTCGGTGACCTTCTCTGCGCCGGTGTCGCCGCCGGCTTCCAGTACCGCAAGGCCGCTGCGCCATACGGTGAACTGATCCGCCACAGAGCGCACCGCGCCGTCGGCGATCTTTGCACCGTTGGGATCCTTTTCATCCGCAAGGTGGTAGTACTGCTTGATGGGTGCACCGTTGTTGGCGTTGGTATACGCGCCGTAAAAGCTGGACACAAACAGATCCACATCAGCGGGATAGCCGCGCTCGGCATCGAAATCAAAGCGCCCCATACTGATGGCATAGCTGCGCAGATAGTGATCCTTTTCATCCGGCACCTGCATGGGCGGACTGACAAAAACCGTCAGCAGGCCCGCTGCTGCCAGCAGCAGCGCCGCGCGCCCCGCAAGGCTTTTGACAAAATGCAGGGTGAGACCCACTGCAGCATACAGCACGGTGAACACCAGCGCCGTCAGCGCGGTGAGCAGCATGGGGGAAAACCGGTCAAAATAATAAAACACGCGCCAGTAATAAACGATAAATACCGCCAGTACGCACAGGGCGCACCAGCCGGCGGCCCACCACAGCAGCGGCTGCTTCCACAACGGGCGTTTTTCCTGCGTCTTTTTCTCTTTTTTCATGTGAATACCTCTTCGCACCGGCAAATCCCGGCGTTATTTTTTTTGACACGGCAAGATCACAGCAGCGCCGTCACGAACATTGCAGCGCAGCACAGCCACGCCAGCACCGCACCGGGATTGGCAAAAAGCCATTCCGCCCGTGCGCCCGGACAGGGCAGCGCCCAGGGCACCGTTTTACGCCGCTGCATCAGCACCACACTGCCGGCGCTGACCAATGCCAGCAGCACCAGCCCGTAAACGGCTATCACCACCTGCGATCGGGTGATGACCCAGCTTGAAACCAGCCCGCCGATCACATTGACAAAGGCGTGCAGCGCAATGCACCAGCCCACACTGCCGGTGCGCAGCCGCAGCCGCACCAGCAGCAGCCGCAGCAGGAATGCATAGAAGAACTGGTACAGGTTGCCATGGAAAAGTCCGAAGGCCAGCGCACAGTACAGCGCCGCACGCTTTTCGCCGAACACCAGCGTTTTGTCCAGCAGATAGTTAAAAGTCAGCTCCTCACCAATAGGGGCCAGCACACAGGCAAACAAAAAGGTCTGCCACATGGGTGCGGCGGTGACGATCTCCTCCAGCGGCGAAAGCACCGGTTCGCCCCGCAGCCAGCCGATGAGCATATTGAGCAGATTGCCCACCAGCGAACCGGCGTACATCAGCGTTACCGCCGCAGCCGCCGTACCCAGCAGCCAACCGGTGCTCACCCTGCTTTTGGGGGTGCGGATACCCGGCAGCGGCTGCAGCAGCACCGTGAATACCGGTACCGCAACACAGTAAAGCGGTGCAAAGCTGAGCAGCCATGTCAGCCAGAGCGGCGGCTGTGTCATAGCGGGCAGATAATACCCGATAGCGGCACCCGCCAGCAGCTGAACGCCACCCGTCAGCGCCGTCAGCGCAAAAAACGCCCAGCCGGTACGCCGGCCGATCTTTCTGTAAAGCTCCTGCTGCGGTGTCAGTTGTTCCATTGCTGCCCCTTCTGCGCACGGTGCGCCGGTTTTACTTTTATATACTATAACACGCCCGCACATTTTTTTCCACCCCGCAGCGGATATTTTCACAGCAGAATGACCATTTTTATATCTTGTGCGGCCGGATGCCGTGTGTTATACTGACCTTGAAGAACACAGGCCACAGCCCGTTTTCAAGGAGATTTGCCATGGAAGCATTGAATATCGGCTCCCGCAGAGAGGTCTGCTGGGACGAAGCCCTGATCGATACCGCCGAAAACATCCGCGTACAGATGCACACCCCCGAATACCGGGGCGAGGTGATGAAGTGGGATGCCCCGTGGGAGGGCAGCGGCGCCGGCTGCCTGAGCATCGTTGCAGCGGAAGGGCTGCTGCGGATGTACTATGTGGGTGCGGAAATGGATGTGAACGAGCTGGGCAAAGAGCATATCCGCCCCGGCGTGATGTGCTGCGCCGAAAGCCGTGACGGCGTGCATTTCACTCGCAGTACCGTCAATGAGCGCAGCTTTGACGGCCTTGGCGAAAACAATCTGCTGCCCACGCCGGACGGTGTGACCCTTGCCGTTTTCCGGGATACCAACCCCGCCTGCCCCTCCGAAGAGCGCTACAAGGCGCTGTGCGGCGAATTTGCCGGCAAGCACGACAGCCTGTGGCTGTTCGTCAGCCCCGACGGCCTGCATTTTGAAAAAAAGCACCCGCTGATCGCGGACGGCGCCTTTGATTCGCTGAACATCGTTTTCTGGGATGATGCCACGCAGCAGTATTTCCTTTACTACCGCGGCTACCACGGCGAGCAGACCGACGGCGACCGCCCGCTGGCGTGGACCACCCCGCCCAAAATCGAGACCGACGAGGATCTGGAGATCGCCGCCCACTGTCTGGGGCTGATCCGCGATATCCGCGTGCGCACCTCGAAGGATCTTGTGCACTGGAGCGAACCGCAGCGTCTGCAGTACGGCGCATGCGACGATCTGGAGATGTACACCAATAACATCCAGAAATACTACCGCGCGCCCCATATGTTCATCGGCTTCCCCATGCGGTACATCGACCGTTACAAGGATGCCCACAACTATCCCCTGCTGCCGGACTGGAATCACCGGCAGGAGCTGATCCGCATCTGGCCCCGCGTGGGCACCGCCATGACGGATGCGGCGGTGATGACCTCCCGCGACGGAATCAATTTCCGCCGCACGGAGGAGGCATTCCTCACACCCCGTGCGGACTGGGGCTTTGCATGGTACTACGGCGACGGCGAGCTGTGCTGCGGCATGGCGCAGACCCCCTCTGCCGTAGCCGGCGCACCGGACGAGATCTCGCTGTACGCGGGTACCGGCTACCGCGCCCGCAATGTCAGCCTGTGCCGCTGGGCGGTGCGGCTGGACGGCTTTTTCTCCTGGCGGTGCGATTACACACCGGGGCGCATTGTGACAAAGCCGCTGGTCTTTGCCGGCGACACCCTGCACATCAATTTCTCCACCTCAGCCTTCGGCGGGGTGCGCATCCGTCTGCTGGATGAAACCGGTGAAGCCATCCCCGGCTACGATTCCGGCGTGCATTTCGGCGACAGCGTGGAGCGCAAGGTTCCCTTTGAAAAGCCGCTGGCTGCCCTTGCCGGCAAGACTGTGCGCATGGAATTCACCATGCGGGATGCGGATCTCTACTCCTTCAAATTCCACGAAACGCCCGTCATCCGCTGAAGAATTCACCGAAAGGAGGATGCCGCCATGAGCAATCTGTATGTGACTATCGATTCCAACTCCGCTACCGGCATCCGATTTTGGAAAGGATCCCATGAAAACCTACATCAAAAGCCTGACACTGCCTGCAGAGGCAACGGAATTCTCCTTTCTGCTGGGGCAGAAGATGACCTGCTACAACAGCAGCTACCCCTTTAAGATTTTTCCGCAAAAGGAACTGCACCGCATGGATTTTGCGCCGGTGACGGTGCTGTGCGGCTCCAACGGCTGCGGCAAGACCACGCTGCTCAATCTGGTGGCGCAGCTGGCCGGCGTGCGGCGGTACTCCGCCTTTGGCGGCAGCGCCTTTTTCGATGATTACGCCGCTTTGTGCCGGCTGGAGGGCCGCGCCCCCGCCGGCAGCTGCCTGCTGACCAGCGATGATGTATTCGACTGGCTGCTGGATTTACGGCGCATCAGCAGCGGCATCGATGAAAAACGGGAGCAGCTGCTGACCGATTACACCGAAAAAAAGCACGCACACCGGCAGCTGACCTCGCTGGGGGATTACGAGGAGTGGAAGCAGTACGACGATGCCAAGCGGTATACAAAATCCCGCTTTGTCAACGAACGGCTGGCCAAAAACCCCGAGATGCACTCCAACGGGGAAAGCGCCATGCACTTTTTTGTCGAACGCATCACGGAGGATGCTCTGTATCTGCTGGATGAGCCGGAGAACAGTCTTTCCGTTCCCCGCCAGCTGGAGCTGCGGGATTTTCTGGCGGATTCCGCCCGCCATTTCGGCTGTCAGATCCTGCTTTCCACCCATTCGCCGGTGCTGCTCTCGCTGCCCGGCGCCGAGGTGTGGGATCTGGATGCGCAGCCGGCGCGCATCCGTCCGTGGACAGATGTGCCCGGCGTGCGGCAGTATTATGAATTTTTCAAAGCCAACGCCGATGCATTTGAAAAGAGCTGATCTGTAAATCAAAAAGACCCGCTGGCCTGCGATGTCCTTCAGTTCAGCAAAAACCGAATCAAGTATGGAGGTCTATACTATGCTGCGGACATTGATGCAGATATATGTAAAAGGAAGCGTTGAAGCTGTTGACACGTATCAGCGAGCGTTTCATGCAGAAGTTCTTGGTCTGTATCCCGATGATCATGGCGGTTATCTGCATTCCGAGTTAAATGTTCACGGACAAATAATCGCCGTGTCCGAACTCACGGATAACCTTGCCATCGGAAATACCATGCAATTCTGTTTTCATTTCGGAGAAGGTGAAGAGGAATATGTCAAAAACGCTTATGAAGTGCTGAAAAATGAGGCAGCGATCCATGTTCCCCTTGGCCCGTGTGATTACAGTCCCTGTATGTTTTCTTTGGTTGATAAATTCGGTGTGTTCTGGTGTTTATTCGTATGACACAACTCCCGTTTTTTTGAAAGGCTTAACATAAACAAAAAAGAGGGGTGCTCAATTCTCAAAATTGAGTACCCCTGTCTTTTTAGCTGAACGGCATTGCACCGGCCTGTGTCATTTTGCCGGTGACACGGGCCCGCAGCCCTCTTTTTATGCTTTTTTCAAAACGCCATGCTCACAAAGATGCCCTCGTCCTTTGCGGCGGGCAGACCCAGCAGCTCTCTGCCCAGCTGCACATAGTAGCGGTAGTTTTCGATGGGCACACCGTTGGGGATCAGATGATCCAGTGCAAAGACGATGCCGCCCCCCTGCATTTCGGGAGACATCTTATACTCCAACTCGGCACGGATGGCCTCCTTGGTGGTGCGCAGCACATGCTTGTCGATGCCGCCCTTGACGGCGATGCTCCTGCCGTATTTTTTGCGCAGCCGCACCATATCCATACCGGCAGCGGGCTCACAGGGGTAGAACAGGTTGATGCCGCAGTCGATAAAGGCATCCACAACGGGATCCATATCGCCGTCGCTGTCCTGTGAGAAGATCTGTGCGCCCTGCGCCTGTGCGCATTCCCACACCTTGCGGTAATAGGGGCGCAGCAGCTCCGTGACCTGCTTGGGTCCGAACAGCGGGCCGCCCTTGCCGGCCATATCCTCGTGGATATGCAGATCGTCGATGGTCAGCACCGCGCCGACACACTCCATCACCTTGCAGGCGGTATCCGCCATGGTGGCCAGCATATCCTCGATGAGCTCCGGCTCGTCATATGCGGCGATGCAAAGCGCCTCCTCGCCCATCAGCTGGCGGGGCTCGTCAAAGCCGCCGGGCACGCCGAACAGCACCAGCTGGCCTTCCTGCTGCAGTTTTTTCTGATGCAGCAGCTCCTCCATATTGATGCGCTTTTCGTCAAAGGCGTACCAGTGCTTGATGCGCAGCCAGTCATCCATGGTCCTGACCGGAAAATCCATAGGCAGCGCCAGTGTGGCCTTTTTTTTGGAAAGACGGGTGCGGCGGCCGTAATGATCAACGGCCTCGGTAAAATCCGCCGTTTCCTCCACCACATGCGGCTCGATGCCGCTGATCGGGCCGGCGTTTGCTGCGGCAAACGGATGCGGCACATAATCCCAACCGAAAGCAGTGAGCGCCCGCTCGCTTTCCGTGGCGCCCTGCGCGGCCCATTCCTCCTTCAGCCCGATCATCGGACGGAAAAGCTCACAGAAAATCTCCTTGCCCACGTATTCGCCCTTGCAGTGGGCGATGTATTCTTCACGGTTCCAACGCATATACAGTCTCCTTCATCTGAAAGCCGGCGCTGCCGCACACACAGCGGCGCCTGTCGGTCGGTTTGCGGCACCAGTATACCGCATCGTTGTATCAAAAACAATGCAGAATGGGTTGATTCATGGATTATTTTCCGGTATAATCAACACAACCCACAAAAGGAGGTCCCCGCCATGGAACTCACCGCACCGGTAAAACTGAATCATTTTGTCCGCAGACAGACCGTGGAGGGCTGGCAGATCCTGCCGCGGCGCATTCCCGACTGTGAATTGGTGCTGATCGCAAAGGGCCGCGGCTGTGCCATGATCGAGGGAGAACGCCTTGCGCTGAACGCAGGGGATCTGCTTTGCTTTAAACCGGGCGTGGAACACAGCATCTGGACCGAACAGGAGCCCTGTATGCTTTTTTACGGACTGCATTTTGAGCCGGCAGAACCGGCGGATCTCCTGCCGTTTCCCTCATATATGCACCTGAATGCTCCCATGCGGCTGGAGGTGATCTTCCAGAAGCTGCATGAAGTATATTCCGGAAAGCCTTATCTTTACGAGTGGCGGCAGAACCTGCTTTTGCAGCAGATTCTGTGTGAGCTGCTGACGATCCTGCACGAAAAAGAGGAGCCCAGCAGTGTTGTACGGGTGCGCCGGGCGCTGGAATACATCCACAGCGACCCCTGCCGCAAGATCACGCTGGAGGATCTGCTGCAGCAGGCCGGCATCCGGAAAACCGAGTTCATACAGGCATTCCGCCATGTCACCGGCACCACGCCGATCCGATATATCACACAGCAGCGGCTGGAGATCGCCCGGGCGCTGCTGCTTGAATCCCGGCTGCCGGTGGCGGATATCGCTTACCGTTGCGGCTTTTCGGATCCGTTTTACTTCAGCCGGTGCTTCTCCGCGCATTTTGCCGTCTCCCCGCGGGAATACAGAAACGAACAGCAGCACCTGTATCCCTGATGACCGGCAGCTTCAGTGGTTGTTCCAGTGCGTGCCCCGCCAGCGGTTGCGAAAGCGGGCGGGACTGATTTCCTCATGATACACAAAAAACTTCACAAAATGGTTTTCGCTGCGCCACCCCAGCCGCACGGCGATCTCCTTGACGCTCAGACCGGTGGTCAGCAGCAGATCCCGCGCCAGCCGCAGCCGCTGCTGATCGATGTGTTCCTTGAGTCCCACACGGAAACTGGCCCGGAAAAGCTTGCCGACATGGTCGGGATTGTAGCCGAATTCCTGCGCCACACCCGCCACCGTCAGCGGACGGTCGGCATGGATGCGTACATACTCTGCAATGCGGTTTGCCAGCGCACTGCCCGCTGCTGCGCCCGCCGCATTTCTGTGCAGCAGCTCCTGCAGGATCAGCAGCCCCGCCGCATCCGCCGCCGCGGCAGGATACAGCGGTGTATTGGCGATGTGCAGCAGCCGCTTGAGCAGAGCCTTGATATCATAGGGATCCGCACCGGCATTCGGCACAAGCTCCACCGCAAGATCCGTGCGGAAATGAAACCAGTAAAAAGCCACCGGCTCCTGCGTGGGGTACGTGCCTGCATGGAGCACGCCCGGGCGCAGCAGCATCATCTGGTTTTCACCCAGCTCATACGGTGTGCCCCCCTCGGTGATAGCCACCGTGCCGCGCAGCACATAGATCAATTCATAGCTGTTGATGGTTCGTGCGGGATGGATCCATTCCCCGTCCGAATGGAACTCCCCGATCATTTCATAGCCGAAGGTGTGGCCGTCATCCAGTGTCAGCATATCGGATTTTCTCACTTTTGTGCAAATTTTCGGTCTTGTTCACCGCTTTGCTTTTTATTATAATGATGACGGAAGGAAAATGCAACCGGACGTTATCCGGCACCGGTCCGGGTGTCCGCAGTACAAAAAGGAGGACCTCCCCATGAAAAACATCGACCATTCCGCCGTGCGTATCCGTGACGGATTCTGGAAGCAGAAGCAGGAGCTTGTGCGCAATGTCACCGCCAAAGCCGTATACGACCGTTTTTCCGACACCGGGCGCTTTGCCGCGCTGAAATGCAGCTGGAAGCCCGGTGACGAGCCGGAACCCCACATCTTCTGGGATTCCGATGTGGCCAAGTGGCTGGAGGGCGTGGCCTATCTGCTGCAGGAGGCCCCCGCCCCCGAGCTGTACAGCCTTGCCCGCGCCGCCATCGATGATATCCTCTCCAGTCAGGAGGCGGATACCGGCTATTACAACTGCTACTATCTGACCCATCCCGATGCCCCCCGCCTGACCCAGCGCGGCAACCATGAGCTGTACTGCCTCGGTCATCTGATCGAGGGCGCCGTGGCATGGTATGCCGCCACCGGCGAACGGGATTTCATGGATGCCATGGCAAAGTACGCCGACTATGTTGAAAAATGCTTCAAGACCGAGCGGACTGCCGGCTTTGTCACCCCCGGTCACCCCGAGCTGGAGCTGGCGCTGGTGCGGCTGGCCAATGCCACCGGCGAACGCCGCTATATGGAGCTGGCAAAGTTCTTCATCGATGAGCACGGTGTCGACAAGCGGGAGGGCTTCGGCGCTCTGTGCGACTGGGCAAACGACATTTACAATATGGATGAAAAGCCCCTGCGGGAGCGCGACACCATCGACGGACACAGCGTGCGCGCCTTCTATCTGCTGAGCGCCGTGGCGGATATCGCCGCAGAGTATGATGACGGCGAGCTTGCCGCCGCTGCCCGCCGCTGCTTTGACAATGCCGCCTTCAAGCGGATGTACATCACCGGCGGCTTCGGCTCCTCCCACATCGGCGAGGCCTTCACCGGCGACCACGACCTGCCCAACCGCACCGCCTACACCGAGACCTGCGCCTCCATCGCCATGGCGTTCTTCGCACGGCGTATGCAGAAGCTGGAGACGGACAGCGCCTTTGCCGATGCCATCGAGCGGGTGCTTTACAACGGCGCACTGTCCGGCCTTTCTCTGGACGGCAGAGCCTTCTTCTACGAAAATCCGCTGGAGATCGATCCGGATTTCAACCATGTGGAGCCCGCCACCAAGATCCCGCCCCATTACCCCATCACCCAGCGGCTCGAGGTATTCGGCTGCAGCTGCTGCCCGCCCAATGTGGTGCGCCTGCTGCCCGCCGTCGGCGATTACCTTTACGGACTGGACGGGGACACCGTGTATGTGCACCAGTATGCCGACAGCGAAGCCGCCTTTGACGGCGTAAGCATCACCCAGACCACCCGCTACCCCGCCGACGGCGCGGTGAAGATCCGGGTCTTTGGCGCAAAGAAGCTGGCGCTGCGCATCCCCGGCTGGTGCGAAAGCTTCACGCTGAGCGTGCCGTACACCATGTACAGGGGCTACGCCGTAGCCGATGTGACCGACGGCGCCGAGATCGAGCTGCTGCTTGCCATGCCGGTGGTGACCATGGCCGCCCACACCCGCGTGCACGCGGATGCCGGCCGCATCGCCGTGATGCGCGGCCCCGTGGTATACTGCATGGAGGGCGTGGACAACGGCAAGGAGCTTTTCAGCCTGAAGCTGGCCGCCGATGCCGTTTTTGAAGAGGAGGATTCTTCGGTCTGCTTTGCCGAAAACGCCCCCCTGCTGCCGGTGCTGAAAACCACCGTCACCCGCCGCAGTGCGCCGGATGCGCTGTACAGCCCCGCCCGCGCCGTGGTCAGCGAGGATGTGCCCGCCCGCTTTATCCCCTACTTCGCTTTCGCCAACCGCGGCGAGACCGAGATGCAGGTCTGGGTACTGGAAAAATAAAAAAGGAGAAACGCCATGCCGAAGGAATATCCCTGCACAGAGCCCTCCATGCTGCACTGTTTTCAGCCGACCGGCAGCCTTGTGGCCTGGTACGCGAAGCTGCTGTGCGATACCGTCGTGCCGTTTCAGGAAGCTGTTCTGAACGACCGCGTAGAGGGTGTCCCTCCCAGCCATGCTGTCCGGAATTTCCGCAATGCAGCAGCTCTTCTTCGCGGCGATACCGACCGCAGGGGCAGCTTTTACGGCGCTGTTTTTCAGGACAGCGATGTGGCCAAATGGATCGAGGCCGCAGCCTACTCGCTGCTCATCAAGCCGGATAAAGCACTGGAGCAGCGCCTTGACGATCTGTGCGATCTGATCGCCGCGGCGCAGGAGCCGGACGGCTATCTCAACACCCACTACACCCTGAACTGCCCCGAAAACAAGTTCACCAACCTGCTGGAGGGTCACGAGCTCTACTGCTCCGGTCACATGATGGAGGCCGCCGCCGCTTTGTACGAGACCACCGGCAGCCGGAAGCTGCTGGATATCATGTGCCGGAACGCCGATCTTCTTTACCAACGCTTCATTACGGAGGGCGCCCCCGGCTATCCGGGTCATCCCGAGGTGGAGCTTGCTCTGATGCGTCTGTGGCGTGCTTCCGGCGAGGAACGCTACCGGGAGCTTGCCGAGCATTTCATCAATGTGCGCGGCGTGGATCCGGATTTCTATATCAAAGAGGCGGCGCAGCGCAGCTGGAAGATCTGGGGCAACGATCCCGCAAACCGGGAATACCAGCAAAGCCATCTGCCGGTGCGGGAGCAGCCCGATGCGGTGGGGCACGCTGTACGCGCCGTCTATCTGTACTCTGCCATGGCGGATATCGCCGCTGTCACCGGCGATATCTCCCTGAAGCAGGCCTGCATCCGCCTGTTTGAAAGCATCGCACACCGCCGCATGTACATCACCGGCGGCATCGGCTCCACCGTCATCGGCGAAGCCTTTACCGCGGATTACGATCTGCCCAACGACACCGTCTATGCCGAGACCTGCGCCTCCATCGGACTGATCTTCTTTGCCTCCCGTATGCTGCAGCTTGAGCGTAACGGCCGCTATGCGGATGTGATGGAACGCGCCTTTTATAACACCGTCCTTGCCGGCATCGAGCTGGACGGCCGGAAATTCTTCTATGTCAATCCGCTGGAGGTCATCCCCGGCGTATCCGGTGTTATCCCCACGCACCGCCACGATCTGCCGCAGCGCCCGGGCTGGTTCGGCTGCGCCTGCTGCCCGCCCAATGCGGCGCGGCTGCTGGCCTCTGCCGCACGCTACATCTGGGATCGGGCGGACGGCATTCTGTATGCCAACCTGTTCGTCGAGGGCAAACTGACCCTGCCTGAGACGGAGATCCTCACCGAGACCGCCTACCCCTTCGGCGACACTGTCCGGTTTACCATTCTTTCCGGCAGCACCAGAATGGCCATCCGCATTCCCGCTTTTTCGGCAAGGAACTACGCGGTATCCGCACCGGGTGAATACCGTGACGGCTACTACTATCTGGATGCCCGTGCGGGCGATGTCATCGAGCTGCGGCTGGATATGTCGCCGCGCATCAACCGCACCAACACCCGTGCTGCCGCCAACAGCGGCCGCGGTGCGGTGACAGTCGGCCCCGTCGTGTACTGTGCGGAGGAAGCGGACAACAGCGGTGAACTTTTCGGCTTTACCCTGCAAAGCGGCTCGCTGCGCATCATCCCGCAGACACCGGCGCAGATCGGCGGCTTTGATGCCGCCGCAGACAGCCTTGGCACGGTCTACACCGTCTGCGCACAGGGCAGCACCCTTGTACAGGATGATCCCGATGCGCTGTATTTCTCCGAAGGCTTCCGCGAAGAAGCCGGCAGTCTGAAGCTAATCCCCTATTTCATGTGGGGCAACCGCGGACTGAACCGGATGCGCATTTGGTTCCCGGTACGCTGAGCCGCCGGCCCTTTGTCCGCCGCCGGCAAATCCCTGTGCACACCGAAGCAACAAAAAAAACAGACCGCCGCCGCGGCCTGTTTTTTTGTTGTTCCGTTTCTTTACTCCTGCGGCTTTGCCGCCTTTTTTGCCCGCGGATAGACAAGTGCCGCCAGCAGGCTGGTCAGCGGGATAGCCGCCAGTATGCCAAGGCTGCCCACCAGCGCCTGCTCCACCTCCACCACGATCATCTCCTTGTTCAGGATATTCAGCAGCGAGGAATTATACGCCATGATCAGCACCACGGTGGCAAGGGAGGAGCCGATGTACGCCAGCACCAGCGTGTTGGCCATGGTGCCCATCATATCCCGGCCGATGGCAAAGCCGCTTTTCAGAAGTCCGGCAAAGGTGGGTGCTTCCAGCTGGTCGGCAAGCTCGCCCAGCGAGGATGCGATGGAGATCGCCACATCCATCACCGCGCCGGTGGCGCCGATGATGATGGCGGCGAAGATGACCGCCCGCAGATCCACCGAAAGCCCGCCGGAAAGATCATTGAGATACAGTGCCTGTTCATCCACAAGGCCGGTGATCTTCATCAGCCGGTTCATCAGTGCGGTGAGCAGACCCGCCGTCAGCACGCCGCCGAAGCAGCCCATGGCCGCGATCAGGGTCTTGCGGCTATAGCCGTCGATGATGAGCAGTGTGGTGACAATGGAGTACAGACAGGTCAGAATGCTCCACACATAAATGTTGCACCCCGCCAGAATGGAGGGCACGAACACCATAAATACAAACAGACAGGTAATGGTAAGGCCCAGCAGTGTATTCAATCCCTTGAGCCGTCCGAAAACCAGCACCGCCGCGCAGAAAGCCGCCAGAAGCCACAGCAGCATATCACTGCGCCAGTAGTCGCCGAAGCTGTAGCTGTAGCCCTGATCGGTGTGATGCTCATAGATCATCACCAGATCCCCGGGGGCGACCTCCTTCATGGCGAAGTTGACAAACGGATCGATCAGCTGCGTGGTGGTGATCACCGTGCCCTTGCGGTATTCATTGAGCAGCAGCACCTCGAAAGTCAGCGTCTTTTCATTGATGATGCGGCCGTCGCTCATGGTGTAGCTGTATTCCTCGATATCGGTGATCGCCTCCACACGGCCCTTCATACTGATGAAATCCGCCTGAATAAAGCCGGTCGCCCGCCGCTGCTGCATATAACGGTATCCCGCAAAAAGCAGCGCCATCGCCAGCACCAGCGTGATGATATATTGTATCCATTGCTTGCGCGTCATGGCAGATATCCTTTCGCCGCCGCATAAGGCACTTTCGCCAAAGGCCTTTTTGCGGCACAGATTTTTTCTTATTGTAACACATTTGTTCCTGCATGAAAAGCACACCGGGGCTGTTTGAAAAGAATTTCACAAACACAGATTTCCGCTTGCGCTTTTTGGCGGAATATGCTACCATGCAACTGGAACATTTTTTCGCACACTGCACAAAGAAAGGAAGAATACCATGGAGCGTTTTACCGTGATCCCCCAGCCCGTACAGTTTGAAAAGGCCGAAGGCCGCGTGGCCATCGCCCCCCGCTATGCCTGCGATGCTGCCCTGCTACCGGTGGGCGAGATCCTCTCCGATGCCGCCGACCGCATCCACGGCGTGTTTTTCACCGCCGTTGAAGATACCGCGGCAGGCCTTGATCCTGCGCTTGCGGTCAACGAATATGTCGCCGCATTTTCCTCCGGTGCAGAGGCCGCCGGCGCCGGAAACGGCATCCGCTTTGTCCTTGATGCCGCGCTTGCCGCCGGGGAATACCGCATTGTCACCGACGGGACCGGCTGCACCGTGACCGCCGGCAGCACCGGGGCCGCCAACTATGCCGCCGCCACGCTGGTACAGCTGCTGGAAAAGGATGGCGACACACTGAGCCTGCCCATCGGCACCATTCAGGATAAGCCCGTCAGCGAGTGGCGCGGCCTGATGGTGGATCTGGCCCGTCAGTGGCATCCCGCAGAATACCTGTTCCGCTATGTGGATCTGTGCTGGCTGTACAAGATCAACCGCCTGCAGCTGCACTTCACAGACGATCAGTCCTACACGCTGCCCAGTAAGGCCTTCCCCGCGCTGCCCACACAGGGCCGCACCTACACCGCCGCGCAGATCGCCGCCCTGCGGGAGTATGCCGCCGCCCGCGGCGTGATGCTGGTGCCGGAGGTGGATTTCCCCGGCCATTCGCTGCAGTTCAACACCAGACTGCCGGAGATCTTCGGCACAGGCACTGTCTCCTGCTGCGAGGAAAAGACCTTTGAAGCCATCGGCAAGCTGCTGGACGAAGTGTTCGAGCTTTTCCCCGAGGCCGAGTATTTCCATCTGGGCGGCGACGAGGCCCGGCTGGAGCAGTGGAACGATTGCCCCGGCTGCGTGGCCTACCGCGAGGCCCACGGCCTGCCCGATGCACACGCCCAGTACGCCCACTATGTGGACCGCGTGGCAAAAATGGTGCTGGAGCGCGGCAAAAAGCCGGTGGCATGGGAGGGCTTTGCCAAGGAATATAACCACATGGTGACCAAGGAGCTGCTGGTTTTCTCGTGGGAGAACTATTACCAGATCGCGCCGGAGCTTGTTGAAGGCGGCTTTACCATCATCAATGCCTCCTGGAAGCCGAATTATGTGGTGACCCCCGCCGCCATGTGGTCACGGGAGGAGATCCTTCAGTGGAATCCCCGCCGCTGGACTCATTTCTGGGAGAAATCCGCCGCTTACAACACCTGGATCACCGTACCGGATACTGCCCCTGTGCTGGGCGGTCAGCTGTGCGCCTGGGGTGACCGGCTGGTGCAGTACGCCACCCGCCACGGCGGTGCGCGGGAGGAATTTGCCCGCGTAAGCGAGCGTCTGCCCGCCGTGGCCGAGCGCTGCTGGCAGCCGAACGCCGAATGCGCCCCCGCCGAGGTATGGGATGCGGCCGCCGCCATGGCCGCAAAGCTGACCGGCATCGGCTGACACGGATTACCGCAGCTGTCACCGTCAGATTTTCCCCAAAAGCGCCGCATCTGACCGGATGCTTTCAACATCAAAAGGGAGCTGTTGCCGAAATGGCAGCAGCTCCCTTTGCTTTTGTATTGCCCGACCGTTCTGCGTGTCAGGACTTTTCGTTCACCGAACGGTCAGCAGGATTTATCAGCGTGATCGCGTACACCTTTCCCACCCGCAGCGGATCGCTTTCCATCACATTGCCGTCATGGTATACCGTCACCTCGTCGCCGACGACCACAGCGGTGTAGCTGTCCGCATTCTCCGGCTGCAGCGAGAACGACCAGTGCGAACCGTTGGGGTAACCCTCTGCCTTTTCGGCATACACAAGAAAGGAATCCTCCCGCACCTCGTATACAGTGCCGCTCACGCTCGGCCTGTGGCCGATGATATAGTTCATGCTTTTGGTGCTGCAGCCTGCCAGCACAAATAAGCAGGCCAGCACCAGAACGAATACCGTCCGTTTTTTCATCTGCCTTTTCTCCTTTATCTTCCGCTTCCGGGCGGATGCTTCTGCCTGTATTTTACCACAGCCGCCGCCAAGGCGCAAGACCGGCGCTGCCCGCACACCGTCGCGCCTGCCCTCTTCTCTTTTGCCGCCATCTTCCGCAATATGCACGAAAAAAATCGCTGTTTTTCATCTTGTGTTTTGGTGGCAGATATGCTACCATTCGCAAAGAAGCTCCCTGCACGGGGGCGCAAAAGGAGGCTGCACCATGTTCAAAGCAAACATCCGCCGCGAGGAGGGTATCCCCCGCCTTTACATCAACGACGAGCTGACCCCGCCCATGCTGCTGTGGCTGAACACCAACGAGCGCAGCCGGGACGATCTGAACACCGCGCAGGCGCGGGAATTCGGTGCACGCGGGATGCATCTGTATTCCGCCATGGCGCATCTGCCGCTCTCCGGCGTGGATTTTGAGGACTGCCGCGCCGCCATGCGCTGCATCATCGCCGGCGACCCCGAGGCACGCATTCTGCTGCGGGTATCCATGTCCCCCACCGGAGCGGAAGCGGACGAGTGGTGCGTCACCCACCCCGACGATAAAATGGACTGGCACGTGGTACACACCACGCCCTACAACAACGGCATGGTCAACGAGACCAGCATCGTGGGCACCGCCCCCAGCGCGGTGACGGTGGCCTCGGACGAGTGGTTCGCCGCAGCGCAGAATGCGGTGATCAATCTGTACCGTGCGCTGGACGGAGATCCCGAATTCAGCGACCATCTGCTGGGTCTGCATGTGGGCGGCGGCGAGACCAGCGAATGGTTCCACTACGGCCTGCGGGAGCGCGGCATCGATTACAGCCCCGCCAATGCAAAAAAATACGCCGCGTGGCTGCGGGAGAAATACGGCGCAGATCATCCCGACACCGCCCTGCCGGAGGATCTGCCCGGCAACGACCGCATGCTGCCGCCCAAACGCACCTTGCTCACCCGCGAAAGCGACCGCCGTTACACCGATTATGCCGAATATTCCAGCTGGCTGATGAGCCAGCGCATCCTTGATTTCGCCCGCGTGCTGCGCCGCGAGATGGGTCCCGACCGGCTGGTGGTATTCTTCTACGGTTACCTTTTTGAGCTGTACGACCCCCGCACCGGTCACTTTATGCTGCGGCGCATTCTGGAATGCCCCGATATCGATGCGCTGACCAGCCCCGTGTGCTATACCGACCGCTGCCACGGCGGCGTGGGCGCATTGATGAGCCCTGCGGATTCCATCACTGCCCACGGCAAGCTGTGGATCGTGGAAAACGACATCCGTTCCCCGAACATCATCCGCTGTGACCCCACCCCCAACAGCGACTGGGTGGACAAGGTGGACAGCATTGAGCATTACAACGAGGTGCTCACCCGCGAGGCGGCGCAGATGCTCATCCACGGGCTGGGCTGCTGGTACATGGATCTGGGCGGCCTTGGCTGGTTCCATCACCCCATGATCTGGGATCACATCGCCGCGCTGCACAAGCTATACAAAAAGCTGTACACCGCGCTGCGCTGCGCCGCGCCCGAGGTGGCGGTGCTGGTGGATGAGGACGGTATGTTCCTGCAGGGCCACGCCGACTGTCTGGGCGTCAATCTGCTGTACCGCACCCGCATCAGCTTCTACCGCGCCAGCGTGCAGTTCGGCATGTACACCGCATCGGATTTCGAGGCCGGCGTCATCCCGCCGGTGAAGGTCGCCTTCTATCTTTCGCCCTTTGCCATCACCCCCGAACGCACCGAAAAAATCCGTGCCCGCGCCGCTTCAAACGGCACAACGCTGGTATTTCTGCACGGCTTCGGCATCACCGCCGCTGCGGACATCCGCCGGCTGACCGGCATGGAGATCGCCGCGCAGGAGGGTGAGATCTTTGACCTTGCCATGGAGGGCAGCGGCATCTGCTGGCAGGATGCCCGCTGGGGAACCCAGCCCGCCAACCCCGCCGCATGGGTAGAGAGCGGCGGCAAGGCGCTGGCACAGTATACGAAAGGCGCGCTTGCGGGCAAAACCGCCGCGGCCATCAGCCGTATGCCGGAATACACCGCTATCTTTACGGGCGCCACCGAGCTTTCGGCACAGGCGGTGCGCGAGCTTTGCCGCATGGGCGGCGCGCACATCTTCAGCGAGGATGACGCCGACACCTGGCTGTGCGGCAGCGGCTTCTATATGCTGCACACCGGCTTTGCCCGCGGCAGCCACACCGTAAATCTGCCTGCCGAAAAGGAGCTGGTCGCCTGGCCGCAGGGCACGGCACTCTGCACCGACGCCCTGACCGTAGACGGCCCCGTCAAAACCGGGCTGTGGATCGAAAAGGCCCTGTGGGATGCACAGGGATAAACAAGAGCCTTTTTCTTCGTTTTTCACTCATAAATCACAATTCAAAACATCCGTTGACAGCCTGTGTCAACGGATGTTTTTTTGCATCTGTTTTCTTCCTGCGGGTCATCCATGTTCTCTAAAACAAATACTATCATCTGATTGATCAGCCCATTTCTGCTGATACCGATTTGATCGGCTTTATCCCATTCGATCAATCGATCGTTGCAATTTACATAGTAAAAAACCGGAGCCTGTACAGACACAAGCTGCTGTACAGGCTTCGGTTTTATACAAATTATTTTTGCTGGTTTCTCGTTCAGAACCCTTCAAACTCGTCCCAGAAGCCGGCTTTTTTCATGCAGGCGGTGTAGGCATCGAGAGTCCAGCCTTCACCGATATTGCAGACATAGTGGTTTTTGCCGGCGCCGGCGGCGGTCTGCCATTCGATCAGGTAGAAGCCGCAGTGCCGCTCGGGCAGGATCGCCGCGCGCAGTGTTTCATCGGGGGCAAGACTCACCGCACCGGCGGCCAGCTTTTCGCCCGAAGCAAGATCCGTCACGGTGTATTCCGCCCGCACCGCCTCGCGGCTTTCGTTGGCGGCCAGCAGTGCAATGCCGCCGTTTTCCGGCTCGTCACAGAACAGACAGACCGGCTGCTGAGAGCGTTTGATATAGCTGTAGGCCAGCTTTTTACAGCCGTACCAATCCACGATGGCATCCGACACCTGCGGCCAGCCGTCGATGACATTCCACCACAGAATGCCGTTCTTGCGGCCTTTTTCTGCCCGGAAATGCTCGATGAAATACTTTTTCGCCTCGGCCTGCGAGATCTGGCTGGCGCGGGCGAAATCCTCCAGACTGCCGGCGGCGGTGCCGAAGATGCGCTCCACATGGCTGATCATCAGCGGCAGGCGGTAGGCATAGGGGTTATCCTCCGCCGTATCCGTCATGCCGGCGGCGTGCACCAGCCAGTCGCCGTTTGTGCAGATCTCGTGGATGTCCTGCACGGGCAGGCTTTCGGCAGGAATGAACTTTTTGAGGGATTCCGGCGAGGGACAGCCGTGGTAGCCGATCTCGCTGGCAAAATGGCATTCCGGCGCCAGATAGAAATCCCCCTTGAAGAAATCGCGGGGACCCCAGAGATGATCCTCGGCGGGCATACCGTAACGCCATGCACGCTCATCCAGATAGGGGGAGCTGGGCAGATACGGGCGGGTGGCATCGTGGTTGCGCAGCTCGCGGGGGATGATATCGCGGGTGAGCTTATTCATATTGGGGTCGATATACGCAGGCGGCTGCTCATCGGTGTAGTGCTGCTCCCAGTAGTTCACCACAAAGACGTCGCACTCGTTGTCGCCCGCCCACAGCGCCAGCGACGGATGCTGCCGCTTTTCGATGGCGATGCGGCGCACCTCCTCCTTCATCAGGCGGCACAGGCGCTCGTCATCGGGATAGTGGCCGCAGGCCAGCGCAAAATCCTGCCAGATCAGGATGCCGTGGGCATCGCAGTAATCGTAGAGCACCTCGCCGGGGTAGGCATTGCCGCCCCAGCAGCGGATCATATTGCAGCCAAGATCATCGGCAAGCTCGATGTCACGCAGTGTATAGGCATCGTGCCGGCTGGGCAGCGCATCGGGGGGCACCCAGTTGGTACCCATGGCAAAGATGCGTTTGCCGTTGACGATGAAGCAGAAATCGCCTTCCTCACCGGAGCGGGAGGTACGCTTGAGCCACAGATGCCGCACGCCCAGCCTGTAGCTGACGGTATCGCACACCGCGCCCTTGCAGCGCAGCGTGACGGTGATATCATACATGGCGGGCTCGCCGTAGTTCTTCGGCCACCACAGCACCGGGTCGGGCAGCATGGTGGAAATGCGCAGCGAAGCATTGTAGGCGCGGTGTTCGGTACAGAAGCTGCTTTCACCGCAGCGGCCCTCCACCGTCACGGTGTAATCGGTGATGGTATCCGCTTCGGTCTCGATGCGCAGTGTGGTATACAGCTGCGCCAGTGTGTTGTTTTCATACAGCGCATGGGTATAGGTATACGGCTCCACGATGCGGGCGGCGGGCAGGTATTCCACACTCACCGGCTTCCACAGACCGGCCGAAACGATGCGGGGCATGATATCCCAGCCGAACATGGAGCCGGGCTTGCGCAGCATGATGGCATCCTGATTGTACTGCAGACCGAAGCACATGGCGGGGATATGGAACTGCCGGGCATAGATGGCGGCGGGCAGGATATGCACCGCCAGCGTGTGGTGCCCCGCTGCGATCCCTTTCAGCGGAAAGCGATGGGCATGGAGCATATTTTCCACAAAGCCCAGCTCTGCCCCATCCAGCAGAATGTGCGCGGCGGTATCCAAGCCTTCAAACACCAGAAACGCATCAAAGCCCGCACGGGGCTCATAATCGAATTCGGCGAAATAGAACCAGTGCAGGTTTTCCAGTTTCTGCGCCTGCAGGGTATTTTTGCCAAAGTAGATGTCCTCCAGCAAGCCCTCCCGCATCCAGTCAAGCTCCACATTGCCGGGCACTGCGGCATCGATGACAGGCATACCGCAGGCTGCCGCCTGTGCAGGGGTATGGGGGTCGGCGCCGCATTCCTTCAGTGCGGCATTGGGCATCCACGCCAGCTTCCAGCCGGTGATTCGGATCTGTTCTTTCATACGCTCCTCCAAAAACAGGAGCTGCTGCGGCATTGCAGCAGCTCCCGGACAGTTCATTATTTACAGTGCTCAGAATTCCGTGTACTGATACGGTGCCAGCAGTTCCAGGGTACGGCAGCTGTGGAACATACAGTTGAACCAGAAGTTCTTCTCCGCATCCTCTGTGTTCATCCAGTGGGTGGGGATCTGGCCGTTTTCGTGCTGCACACGGGTCAGCTGATCCGCCAGAGCCAGTGCCTTGGCCAGATACAGATCACCGCAGCCGGCCTTGTACAGGTTGAAGAAGCCCTGCGCCGCCGCGCTGGTAGAGGAATCGATGGGCACATACCAGCCGTACTGCTCCAGCGCACAGGGGGTGTGCCAGATGGCGGGGTCATAGGGTTCACCGTTATCCGGCGCAGCATGCAGCCACGGATAGGGGCGCTTCCAGATAACGAACTGATCTTCGGCAAAGCGCATCAGTTCCTTGGCCTGTTCCAGACGCACGGGATCGTCCGCATAAAATTCGGTAAAATACCGCGCCAGCGACAGTGCGCTGAAATGGGTCAGGTTCATGTAGTTGGTGGAAAGGGGGCTGTCCTCGAACTGACCCTCCCAGTTGAAGCTGGTCAGCTGGGTCTTCATCACATACTCCACCGCTTTTTCGCTCAGCTGCTTCCAGCACTCCTCGCCGGTGCGCTTGTAAAGCGCGGACAGGAACGGCACCACACCATCCAGCGGAGAGACGTAGTTGGGGGTGAGGGGCTCACCTGTCTCACAGGAGCGCACCAGATACCAGCTGCCGTTGGGTTCGACGGTATTCAGATAGTAACGGCCGATCTTGAGAGCCTCCTCCAGATACACCGGGTTGCCGGTGGCCTTTTCCATATCCAGATACATCTGGCCGCCGCGGGCGGGGTAGATCATCATCATGGTGCCGTTGTGAGCTTCGGCAGCGTGCCAGTTGGGGGTGACCACATTGTATTTCACCGGATCGGGGCAGAAGCCCAGATAATACGTGGGGGGCAGATCGGCCAGAGGCGCATCACCGCGGGGGGTGATGCTCATCAGATAATCCGCAGCGCTGACCGCCACCTTCATGGCATCGGCGGCTTCCTCGGGGCAGATGCGCGCATAGGAAAGCATCGCGCCCACCAGAGCGCTGATCATCTTGGTGGGGTAGGTATTCAGATCGTAGGAAGGATCCGGCGTACCGTGCTGCAGCCAGTGCTGGATAAAGCTCTGCGACATGGCAAATTTATACGCCTTGGCGGCGCATTCGGAATAGGAGCACACCGCCGGCGGGGTATCCGCGGGGAACGGTGCACTGCGGAAGAAGGTGCGGGCGCCCACAAGAGCATATTCGGTGCCGTCGGGCCGCAGCGCGGTGACAGTCAGCTGCACCACGCCCTCGGGCAGCTCGGCCCAGATGGGGGTGAGCAAAGCACAGCAGTCATCTGCTTCAAAGGTGTGCACACCGCCGTTTTCATCCACGGCCTTGTAAAGATAGCGGTGACAATCGCGGATGGCAGTGAAATGGAAGGCCGGCACATACATGAACATGGTGGCTTCCACATTCCAGAACGGTGCACCGCGCTTGACGCCGGGACGCACGGCGTTTTCGGCCAGACAGCATTCCTCAAATGCCTGACGGGCAAGTTCGGCTTTTGACATACAGTTCACCCGCCGGCGCGGCAGCCGGCTCTTTTTTGCAACACAGGCAGACACCGCAAATTTTATCCGCTGCGCTGACCGCCGCAGATTTTGTGAAAAGCATAACAGGCGGTCTTTCTTTGAGAGTACCACATTTCAGGCAAAAATACAAGAAAAATTGAACAACAGCCGGTGATTTTCGGACAGATACCCACACCGCCGCATTGATCTTTCATACAAAAAGCCGCCGTCCGCAGAGGACGGCAGCTTTGCCATTTATTGCTTTGCCAGCTCGGGGTGATACTGGGCGCAGGTGCATTTTTTCCATTTTTTGCCGCTGCCGCAGGGACACGGATCGTTGCGGCCGATTTTTTCCACGCGCACGGGCTTGCTGCGTGCAGGCTCGCCGCCGGCGGATACGGCGGTCTGGGGGCGGGCCATCTGGCGGCGCTCCACGATCTCGTAGATCATGGTCATGCGCACGGCGTTTTCGCGGATGGCCTCCACCATGGCATCGAACATATCCGAGCCTTCCACCCGGTACTCGATAACAGGGTCGCGCTGGGCATAGCCGCGCAGACCAATGCTGCGCCGCAGCTCTTCCATGGCATCGATGTGATCCATCCACTCGCGGTCAACGGCACGCAGCAGCATGGCACGCTCCAGCTCACGCATACGGGCACTGCCCAGCCGCGCCTCTTTTTCCTGCAGATGACGCATGGCGCGTTCGATGAGGAAGCCGCTGATATCCTGCGGGGTCAGAACGGCCAGCTCGCCTTCGGAATAGCGGAAATCCTGCGGACCGCACATCCAGCCCTGATAATAGGCACGCAGGCCCTCCAGATTCCAGTCGGCGGGGTTTTCGGCATTGCAGAACAGCAGCACCTGATTCTCCACGCTTTCGCGCAGCATCCTGTGGATGCTTTCGGACACATCGGAATCTGCCAGCACCTGCTGGCGCTGCTTGTAGATAATGGCACGCTGATTATTCAGCACATCGTCATACTGCAGCACCGTTTTGCGGATGCCGAAGTTGCGTCCCTCGATGCTCTTCTGGGCACGCTCGATGGTGGAGGCAAACATCTTGTATTCCATGGATGCGCCTTCGGTCTGCCCCAGCGTGTTCTTCAGCATCTTCAGCGCACCGTTTTCGCCGAAAATACGCAGCAGGTCATCCTCGGTGGAAAGGAAGAATTTGCTTTCGCCCGGGTCGCCCTGACGACCGCTTCGGCCGCGCAGCTGGTTATCGATGCGGCGGCTTTCGTGGCGCTCGGTGCCGATGATAAACAGACCGCCCGCCGCACGGACCCGGTCGGCCTCGGCAGCGATATCGGCCTTGTGCTTTGCAAGGCGTGCATCATACTCGGCGCGCACGGCAAGAATATCGGCATCGTCGGTATCGGCATGACCGTCGGCCTCGGCCAGAAGCTCCTCGCTCCAGCGGGGCACAGGCCCCTCCTCGCCTTCTGTCATCTGCCGGCGCAGATCGCTTTTCGCCATAAAATCGGCATTGCCGCCCAGCAGGATATCGGTGCCGCGGCCCGCCATATTGGTGGCGATGGTCACCGCGCCGTACTGACCGGCCTGCGCCACGATCTCGGCTTCCTTTTCGTGGTGCTTGGCATTCAGCACATTATGCTTGATGCCCCGCTTTTTCAGCATACGGCTGAGCAGCTCACTCTTCTCGATGCTGACGGTACCCACCAGCACCGGCTGGCCCTTGGCGTGGCACGCGGCCACCTGATCGATGATCGCCGCGAATTTCTGCTGCTCGGTGGCGTACAGGGCATCGGTATGGTCGATGCGGATCACCGGACGGTTGGTGGGCACCTCCACCACCTGCAGGCCGTAGATCTCGCTGAATTCCTCGGCCTCGGTCTTGGTGGTACCGGTCATGCCGGCCAGCTTTTTATACATACGGAAATAGTTCTGGAAGGTGATGGAGGCAAGGGTCTTGCTCTCGCGGGCGACGGTGACGCCCTCCTTGGCCTCGATGGCCTGATGCAGGCCCTCGTTGTAGCGTCGGCCGGTCATCAGTCGGCCGGTGAATTCGTCCACGATGACGATCTCGCCGTCCTTGACCACATAATCCACATCCCGTTTCATCACGCCGCGGGCCTTGATGGCCTGCTTGATGTGGTGGGAAAGCTCCATATTCTCCGGATCGGACAGGTTCTCCAGACCGAAATACTTTTCTGCCTTTTCGATGCCGGAGGCAGTGAGCGTGGCGGACTTTGCCTTTTCATCCACCAGATAATCGCCGTACACATAGCCTTCGCTTTCGGCATCGTCCATATCCAGCTTGGAGTTCTGCTCCACCACCTTGCGCATACGCAGGGTTTTGGCAAAGGCATCGGCTTTGGTATACAGCTCGGTGCTCTCCTCGCCGGCGCCGCTGATGATCAGCGGGGTACGGGCCTCATCGATGAGGATGGAGTCCACCTCGTCCACGATGGCATAGGCATGGCCGCGCTGGACAAGGCGTTCCTTATAGACCGCCATATTGTCGCGCAGGTAATCAAAGCCGAATTCATTGTTGGTGCCGTAGGTGATATCGCAGGCATAGGCGGCGCGGCGCTCATCCGGCTCCATATCGTGGGCGATCAGACCCACGCTCATGCCCAGAAAACGGTACAGCTTGCCCATCCACTCGCTCTGGTAGCGGGCCAGATAGTCGTTGACGGTGACCACATGCACGCCCTCGCCGGTCAGGGCATTCAGATACACCGGCAGGGTGGCGGTCAGGGTCTTGCCCTCACCGGTCTTCATCTCGGCAATGGCGGCGCGGTGCAGCACGGCGCCGCCGATAAGCTGCACATGGAAAGGCCGCTGCCCCAGCACACGCCATGCGGCCTCGGAGCAGGCCGCAAAGGCATCCGGCAGCAGATCATCCAGCGTTTCACCGGCGGCAAGGCGGGCCTTCAGCGCGGGGGTGACCGCCTGCAGCTGGGCATCGGTCATGGCGGCATAGACAGGGGCCAGGGCTTCGATCTTCGCCGTGATGGGCGCGATGCGCCGAAGCTCCTTGTCAGAAAAGGTTCCGAAAATTTTGTCGAGCAGGGACATTGTCAGTCTCCTTTGTTGCGTTTTGGTTCTGTGCGCTGCGGCGGGGCGCCGTGCGCGTTCTTCTGGCGCGGGAATGTCTTGCCCGCGCAAAGCGTATACAGTAATATTGTACCTTTTTATCCTGTCAATGTCAAACGAAACGCCCCGAAACAGCGGCACTTATACCGCCCCGAAAACACTATTTTATAAAAAATTTACATCTTTATTTATCACAATGCCTCTTGCGCTTTCAGACTGCGGCGGTTATACTGAAAGCAGAACATCGCTCCGGGAGGATCTTTCATGCGCTTTCTCATCACACCCAACATTCAGCGGCCCGATGCGCTGGCTTTCGCACGGCAGCTGGCGGATACGCTGACCGCCTCCGGTCACAACGCTCTTGTGCCGGCTGCCACCGCCGCGCTGCCCGGCTGGCAGGGGGTTTCCGTCTGGGACGGCAGCGCCCCCGATATGCTGATGACCGCCGGCGGCGACGGCACCATGCTGAAATTCATCCGCGAGGCCAACTGCTGGGATGTGCCGGTGTGGGGGGTGAATTTCGGCCACATCGGCTACCTGACCGAGTGTGAGCCCGCCGAGGCGGCGGAGTCACTGCGGCGCATCCTTGCCGGCGAATACACCGCCGAGCAGCGCATTCTGCTGGCGGGTGAGCTGGCAGGCGCGGACGGACAGGTGCGCGGCCGCTTTGTGGCGGTGAACGAAGCCAACATCTTCCGCGGAGCCATGACCCGGGCGCTGCAGCTGGAGCTTGCCATCAACGGCGGCTTTGTGCGCAGCCTTTCGGCGGACGGCATGATCGTCTCCACCCCCACCGGCTCCACCGCATACAATTTCTCTGCCGGCGGGCCGGTGCTGATGCCGGCGATGGATTGCTTTGCCGTGACGCCGGTGTGCCCCTATGCGGCGCTGGCCTGCGCCATCGTCACCTCCGGCAGTGACCGGATCCGCATCCGGGTGAACATTCCCCAGCCGGAGCCGGATGCCCCGCCGCTGCTGGTGATCGACAGCTGCGAAAAATACCTGCTGCGCGACGGCGACGAGATCCGTCTATACAAAGCCCCCTGCACCCTGCGCACCGTCAAAACGCAGGAGAGGAATTTCTACACCAAGCTGCACCGTAAGCTGGCGGAAAACTGCTGAACGCCGCTTTCCGATTTTATTTCAAAACGGAGGAATCCTTATGAACAGGCTCAGCTCGCGCGAAAATATGCTGCGCACCATCTTTTTTCAGGGTCCCGATTACATTCCCATGAACTATGCCATCAACGGCAGCTGTTATTTTCAGTACGATCTGAACGAGCTGTTCGATCTGATGGAGCGCCACCCCATCCTTTTCCCGAATTTTGTGCGCCCGAAGGATAACGCCGCTTTTCTGGAAGGACTGCGCACCGGTATGCCCGGCGTGGGCCGCGCGGGCGAGCCCTTCACCGATGATTTCGGCTGCGTGTGGGAGACCCCGATGATGGGCCTGACCGGCACCGTCACCAAACACCCGCTGGCAGATCTGACCAAATTTGAGCAGTACCGCTTCCCCGATCCGGAGGTGTGTATGGGCATCGGCCCCATCGACTGGAAGGCCGAGGAAGCCCGCATCGCCGCGGCGAAAGCGGCGGGCGAATTCGTAGGCGCCGGTCTGCGCCACGGGCACACCTATCTGCAGCTGACCGATCTGTGCAGCTATGAGGGCTTTCTCTACGCCATGATGGACGAGGATCCCGTACTGGAGCCGCTGATCAAGGGCGTCAACGATTTCAACTGTGCCATCATTCAGAAATACATTGATATGGGCGTGGATCTGATCTCCATTCCCGAGGATCTGGGTATGCAGTCCGGCCCCATGATCACACCAGAACATTTCAAAAAATATATCAAGCCCAGCTACCAGCGCATGATGAAGCTGGCACGGGATGCAGGCTGTGTCGTGCATATGCATTCCGACGGCGACATCCGCACGCTGGTGGATGATATCATCGACGGCGGCTGTCAGATCATCAATCTGCAGGATCTGGTCAACGGCATCGACTGGATCGCCGAGCGCTTCCGCGGCAAGACCTGCGTGGATCTGGATATCGACCGGCAGAATGTCACCTTTGGCGGCACGCCGAAGGATATCGACGATCTGATCCGCGAAGAGGTGGAGAAGATCGGCACCCCGGCCGGCGGCCTGATGATGGTGTACGGTCTGTACCCCGGCACCCCCATCGAAAACGCCGAGGCCGTAGCCGCTGCCATGGAAAAATACCGCCTGCTGCGGTAAGACGCACCTGCCTTATCCGGCGTATCCCCTTCATTCAAACCCGTTTTACATTTCTCAAAGATAAAACCGAAGCAGCCGCCGTTTTATACGGACATCTGCTTCGGTTTTTGTTTTGGTTTAAACGCCCCAGCGCTCTTTGGCGTCAAAGGCGGTTTTTGCCAGATTGACGGCAAGACCGCCCTCAAAGCTTTCCGGCGGGCGGGATGTCAGCTTCTCATAATAGCCGCCGTCGGCAAAAGCCTGTACAAACCCCTGTGCGATGCGTGCGCGCTCGGCGGGATGCGCCTCGCCGATGCGCACCAGCGCGGCAACCGCGTTGCAGAAAAACTGGTACAGCAGCACACGGAAATCCCGCCAGGGGAACCACGGATAACTGCCGTCCGGCTGATAGATGGGGCGCAGATGCTCATCGGGCGCGGTGAGCACCCCCAGCAGCAGCTCCACACTGTCCGCATCTGCCAGCCGCCCCAGATGGTACATGGCCATGGCGGCACGGTGCTGATTATATTTGCGGCAATCCCGCAGCATCAGGTCATCCCGCTGTTCCACCATCTGCCGCAGCAGCGGCACGGCAGCGGCATCCCCCGTGGCCGCCAGCGCAAAGGCAGCGTGTTTGCGGGTGTTTTCATCCGGCGAGGAAAGCAGCCCGCGCAGGGTCGGCTGCGCTGCCGCGCCCATGCGCCGTGCCGACCAGATGGCAAGACCCGGGCGCAGCGTGGCAAGGCGTTCCTCCAGTTGCTGCGGCTGGGTCAGGAAATGCATCTGCTGCACCTGCAGCGGCCCGCCGTCATAATCCCGCTTGCCATCCACCCACAGACCCCTGTCGTGGGCTTTATCCAGACAGCCGCTTGCCTGCAGGCGGCTGCGCAGCTCTTCGTAGGGGATCTGCTTCAGCGGACAGCCGTGCCGCAGCGCCAGCAGGGCGATATCCGCGGCGGCTTCGGCGGTTTTGTTCATATCGGGGATCATCCGCACGCTGCCGGCCACATCGCAATCCACCCCCAGCGCACGGCAGGGCACCAGCAGGCCGTCAAAGCCTTTGGGGATCAGCGCCTTCCACGGCACGGGAAAGGACATATTGTATGCATTCAGGTTGGCGCCCACCGCCCAGTCGGCGAACAGATCGCTTTCCATGCATTTATCCCACCCGTGCTTATCCAGATCGGAATAGGTATAAAACGCAGGCTCTGCCGTGAAATTCCCGTCGAACACATCCTGCAGACGAAGCTGTTCCTCCGATACGATGTGCCGGCCCTCCCGCACGCCGATGAGCGGCATATGCTGCACAAATTTTCCCATCCGCCTGAGCGGCGAAGGCTCCCATGCGCAGGAGAATACCAGTGCCCGGGACAAAGCACGGTCATCCAGCGGGTCCACACGGCCGAAATCCATATTGACCGTCTGCAGCGCACTGCCGCTGCGCACACGGCACACACGGCTGTAGGGCTGGCCAAGGCCGTCCCATGCACGGCCAAAAACGGTTTCGCAGCCGGCCATGCGGGCAACGGCGCCGTCTCCGGTGCAATCCATCAGCACACAGCAGGCGATATTGCGGATACCGCCGGCTGTCAGCACACGCACACCCGTCACCTTTTGCCGCTGCAGATACACACCGCAGACCGATGCGCCCAGCAGCATCGGCACGCCCTGCTGCCGCAGCTTTTGTTCCAGTACAAACCGGCCGCTTTCCGCAAGCTCGCAGCCAAACCGGCGGCTGTGCTGCCGGCGGGCTTCCTCCACAGCCCCGGCCCTGCCGCCGGCACAGCCGAAATACCAGGTGGGGATACCGCCCGCGGTGGTGGTGCCGCCCACGGTGAAAAGCCGCTCCAGCCCCAGCACGGAAAGGCCGTTTTCCGCCGAAAACAACGCCGCCAGTGCGCCGGAGTTGCCCAGACCGCAGACGATCACATCGTACTGTGCATCAAAGCACACATCCTTTACCGCCGTGCGCGTCAGACAGCCCTCCCACAGTTCACAAAGCAGCATGGCGCAGCACCTCCTCCCCATACAGCACACCGGCATCAAAGGCCAGCAGCGGATTGCGATAGGCGCAGGAGGGCAGCTGCACGATCCCCTCCCGCAGGTACGGTCCCGCAGCGGATACCGTACAGGCAAAATCCTCCGCTATCATCTGCAGGCGGTGCTGCGCAAGCTGTTCCAGCTGCGCTTCCAGCACGGCGCGGGCGGCGGCAGGATCCGCATCCGCCGCCACGGGACACTGCAGCACCCAGTCGCCCTCATACCCCCAGCGCTGCACGCTGACACCCTGCGGCGGCGCGGCATTGCCTTCGCGCCCGGCGATAAGTGCATTGAAGGTTTTGCAGACAATATCCTGCTGCGCAGCGCGGGTATCAACAACACACGCTGCCTGCCAGCGGCGGAAGCCCGCAGCCCCATGACTGAGCACCGCAAAGCCCTCCTCGTTTTTTTCAATGCCGGCCACGGCAGTATTCAGCAGCAGCTCTTTTTCCTGCCAGCGGCGATAAAACGGCGCGGCGCAGTCCAGCAGACAGATCCGTCCGTCCGAAAAAGCGCCCCGCTGTTCAAATTCCTCCCGCAGCTCTTTTGCGGCACCGCTCTGCAGCGGCGCAGCATAGTCATCGCCGAAGTGCAGTGCACCGAGGAACTCCGTGCCCGCCGTGGGACCGGCCTCCAGAACAAGGCAGCGGCTGCCCAGCGCCTGCGCCAGCCCCGCCGCCGCAAAGGTAGCGCCCAGCACGATGACATCATACCGGTTTTCGCGTTTCATCTTTTCCACCGTCCCTTCTGTTTTTTATTGTAGCCCGCCGCCGGCGGCAAGTCAATCCCGCACAGAAGTTTTGAGCCTGTTCCGTTCTTTTGCAACAAAAAAGCAGAGCCCGCAGGAATTTGCTGCAACATTTGATGATTTTGGCTCTGTAAGAGCCAAAATGGCGGCCACGCCTGGGCCGCCAAATCAAATTTGACGGAGGCAACACGATTTTCGTGTTGCCTCCTGCTGTTTTGCAATTTTGCAACAGCTCCTTTTGGCGCATAGCCTGAATCGATCTTTTTCCCGGATTATTTGCCAAAGGTCTGCACGGCGCGCTGCATCCGCTCGATGACCGGCACGCCGAAGGGACAGCGGCTTTCGCACGCACCGCAGGCTAGGCAGGCATCGGCGGTATTTTCCAGCGCGGTATAGTGCTGCAGCACACTGTCAGCAGGCTTTTTATCCAGCTCCACCAGATCCAGATACTTGTTGACGGCGGCAATATCGATCCTTGCAGGACAGGGCAGGCAGTGGTTGCAGTACATGCAGCGCCCGCCGGCCTGGAACATGCCCAGAGAGCCCAACACCGCACTGTGGTCGCGCTCGGCCTCGGTGGCAGACCAGTATTCCATGGCATGCTCCACATCGCTGACGCGCTGCATACCCACCACCACACAGGCCACCGCCGGCCGGCTGAGCGCATAGCTGATGCACTGGGCCTCGGTAAGCGCCACGCCCAGCGGCGAACGCTCCTCACTGAGCAGCGTGCCCATGGCAAGGGTCTTCATCACGGTGATGGCCACCCCCCGCTCCTCACAATCGCGGTACAGTTCGGCACGGGCGGGCTCCAGTGTCAGAGCAGAGAAATCCTGCTTTTTGCCCTGCAGCACCTCGGTGAAGATATCGGGCATATTGACATCCTTGGGAATAAGGTCATACGCCGGGTTCAGCGAAAACATCAGCACATCGATCAGGCCGCTGTCCACCGCTTTTTTGGCGGTGACGGGATCGTGCGAGCTGATACCCAGCGCACGGACGGTTCCCTTTTCCTTCAGCGAAAGAGCATACTGCATCACGTCGCTTTGTACCAGCGCATCCCAGTCGGCTTCCTTATCCACAAAATGCAGGAAGCCCACATCGATATAATCGGTCTGCAGACGGGTCAGCAGATCCTCAAAGGCTTCGGTGCACTCCTTCAGGTCGCGGCTGACCTTGTACTGACCGTCGACCCAGCAGGAGCCGATATGCCCCTGGATCATCACCTGTTCGCGGCGGCCCGCCAGCGCACGGCCGATATCGGTGCGCACCTGCGGCTCGCTCATAAACACATCCAGATAGTTGATGCCCGCATCCAGTGCGGCATCGATCACCGGCTTGATGACGGAATAATCCTTGCCCTGCATATGCTCACAGCCCAGCGAGACAGCGCTGACCGTCATACCTGTTCTTCCCAGTTTGCGGTATTCCATGGTATTCCTCCGTTTTATCTCCACTTTTGCCGCGGCGCTTTGTTTTTCCGCTCTTTGTAAAGGAAGCTGCCGCAGGCCTGCAGCAGCTTCCTCCGTTTTTTGTTATGTAAAAATATCTTGCGCTTATACGCAGCCCTGTGCCTTCATGGCCTCGGCCACCTTCAGGAAACCGGCGATGTTGGCGCCTGCCACCAGATCGCCCTCCATGCCGTACTCTTTGGCCGCCTTGACAGAGTTATCGTAAATGTTCTTCATGATCTGCTTGAGCTTGGCATCCACCTCTTCGGCAGTCCAGCTGTAGCGCATGGAGTTCTGGCTCATCTCCAGACCGGAGACCGCCACACCACCGGCGTTGACCGCCTTGGAGGGGGCGACCACCACGCCGTTGGCGGCCAGATATGCCACAGCCTCGTTGGTGGTGGGCATATTGGAGACCTCCACATAATACTTCAGGCCATTGGCCACCATCTTTTTGGCATCCTCAAGGTTGACCTCATTCTGGGTCGCGCAGGGCATGATGACATCCACCTTTTCGCCCCAGGGCTTTTCGCCGGCAAAGAAAGGCACACCGAATTTTTCGGCATAATCCTGCACGCGGTTGCGGCAGGAGGCACGCATCTCCAGCATATAGGCGATCTTCTCGGGGGTGCTGACACCGTCGGCATCGTACACATAGCCGTCGGGGCCGGAGATGGTGACCACCTTGCCGCCCAGCTCGGTGACCTTCTGCACGGTGCCCCATGCCACATTGCCGAAGCCGGAGACGGCAAAGGTCTTGCCGGCGACCTCCTCGCCGAAAGAAGCCAGCATATTCTGCGCATAGTAGACCGCGCCGTAGCCGGTGGCCTCGGGACGGATCAGCGAGCCGCCGTAGGGCACGCCCTTGCCGGTGAGCACACCGGTGAACTCGTTGCGCAGGCGCTTGTACTGGCCGAACAGATAACCGACCTCCCGTGCGCCGACGCCGATATCCCCGGCGGGCACATCGGTATCCGCGCCGATATGCTTTGCAAGCTCGGTCATAAAGCTCTGGCAGAAGCGCATCACCTCGCCGTCGGATTTGCCGGCGGGATCAAAGTCGGCGCCGCCCTTGCCGCCGCCCATGGGCAGGCTGGTCAGGCTGTTTTTCAGTGTCTGCTCAAAGCCGAGGAACTTCATGATGGAGGCATTGACGCTGGGATGGAAACGGATGCCGCCCTTGTAGGGGCCGATGGCAGAGTTGAACTGGATGCGGAAGCCGCGGTTGACGTGCAGCTTGCCGGCATCATCCGTCCAGGGCACGCGGAAGATGATCTGGCGCTCCGGCTCAACAAAGCGCTCAAAGACACCGGCCTCGATCAGATCGGGGCGCTGCTCGGCCACAGGCTCCAGCGATTCCAGCACCTCAGTGACGGTCTGAATAAATTCAGGCTCGCCGGGGTTGCGCTTTTTCACACTTTCCAGCAGTTCGCAGAGATATGCATTCTTCATAAAAAACCCTCCCTTATGTATGGTAAAGTCAAGCCGGCCCGGCGCTTTCCCTTTCGCCGCGGCGGACTGATTTTTTATCTTTATAGTATACTCTGTTCCCACCGTCTTGGCAATAAAAAAATTCAGTTTTTTTGACAAAAATATAAAAAATCAAGTCTTTTTTGCCGCAGACTTGCTTTTCATAAAGAAAATCGTATAATGTAAGTAAACCGAAAACAAAGGAGAAGCATCATGCAGAAATACGATATCGCCGCTTATATCTGGCCGGCTTACACCGGCGACGAGCCCCGCACCCGGATGTTCTGGCCCGAGGGCATGGGCGAATGGCAAAGCGTAAAAAACAGCGTGAGCAAATACCCCGGGGACACCTGGCCCCGCAAGCCGCTGTGGGGCTATGTGAACGAGGCCGATCCCTATGTGATGGAGATGGAGATCAATGCCGCCGTGGAGCACGGTGTCAATGTGTTCATCTACGACTGGTACTGGTTTGACGAGCGTCCGTTCCTTGAGAACTGTCTGGACGATGGATTCCTGAAGGCGAAGAATAACGGAAAGATGAAATTCTACCTGATGTGGGCCAACCACGATGCCAACAGCCTGTGGAACAAGGTCATCTCCGATACGCCTGCCGGCAGCGAAACCATCTGGAAGGGTGCGGTGGATGCCGACACCTTTGATGTTGTCTGCGACCGTCTGATCAGCAAATACTTCTGCAAGCCCAACTACTACCGCATCGACGGCAAGCCGGTTTTCATGATCTACGATCTGGAAAATCTGCTCAAGGGTCTGGGCGGCCCGGAGAACACCCGCGCCAAGCTGGAGGAGTTCCGGCAGAAATGCGTGGATGCCGGTCTGGGCGGGCTGCACCTGCAGCTGACCCAGTGGGGCGAGCGGGTGCTCAACCTCTCCGGTGTGGACGGCGGTCAAAAGCCGGACAGCGAGATCGCGCCGTGGCTGGGCTTCAGCAGTCTGACCAACTACCAGTTTGTGCATTTCATCGACATCGACCGCGATTACGCCGACATCGCCGCCGAGGTGCCCGCCTACTGGGAAAGGTGGACGGAGAAATACCCCATCCCCTACTTCCCCCACATTTCGGTGGGCTGGGACAACAATCCCCGCTTCCACGGCTTCCGTCCCGGCATCGTGAAAAATGCCACCCCCGAGGAGATCGAAAAAGCGCTGCGCAAGGCAAAGGAATTTGTGGATACCCACGATCTGCCCGCACCGCTGATCACCGTCAACAGCTGGAATGAATGGACCGAGACCAGCTATCTGGAGCCGGACGATCTGTACGGCTACGGCTATCTGGAAGCCATCAAAAATGTGTTTCTGGAGGACTGAGTCCATGGATCTGACCATGCCGCAGCACCCTGAGGCCCGCGCCGCCAAAAAGATCGATGTGACCAACCGTCTGCCGCAGGCCACCCGCAGCGTATATCTGGATGCGGGGCAGGATACTCCTGCCGACCGTGCCGCGCTGGAACAGGCCTTCGCCGCCGGCAGACTTCCGCCGCCGCCCTTCCGGCTGCTGTATGGCGATATCCACGGGCACACAGTGCTTTCCGACGGCGGTGTGCAGCCGGAGGTCTATTTTGAGAATATGCGTGCCCGCATGGATTTTTGCGCACTGACCGATCACGACCACGGCGGGGTATGGCGCGACACTCTGTACGGCGAAAAATGGCTGCAGATGCAGGCGCTGGGTAAAAAGTATACCCGTCCCGGTGTTTTCAGCGCACTGGTGGGCTACGAGCGGGATTCCTACCCGTGGTACGACAACATGATCGTCTATTTTGCCGATCACGAGCACCCCATGCTGGACGGTGCGGTACGGGGCGAGACCAACGCCGCCGAGCTTTCGGCATGGCTTGCCCGCAGCGATGTGTTCATTGCGCCGCACGATACCGATTTCCGCACCTGCTCCACGGATTTCACCCGCCGGCCGCCGCAGCTGATGCCCCACGGCATCGAGCTTTACAGCCGCGGCGACTGCGCAGAGTATTTTGACCATCCGCTGAATGTGTACAGCAGCGTGCGCGGCGGCAGCTGGCAGGATGCTCTGGCCGCAGGCGCACATCCCGCCGCCATCGCCGGCGCGGACGATCACAATGGCATGGGCGGCGCGGATATGCCCGAGCTGGGCTTTCCCGGCCGCTATCCCGGCATGACCGCCGTCTACGCCGCCGAAAACACCCCCGCCGCCATCTTTGAGGCGCTGCGGGCGCGGCGGTGCTACGCCTTCATGGGGCCGCAGCGTATCGGCATTGATTTCCGCATCAACGGCGCACTGATGGGCGCCGGACTGACCGAAGCCCCCGATGCACCGGGGCGCACCGTATACTGGAGCATCGAAAGCGAAACGCCCCTTGCCAAAGTAACACTGGTAAAAAACGGACAGGATTACTACATCAGCCGCGGCGAAAGCATCGCCTGCTGCCATATCATCGATTATGAACGCCAGCAGCCGGAGGATTGCTACTACCTGCGCGCAGAGCTTGCCGACGGCCGCATGGCGTGGACAAGCCCCTGCTGGGTCACGCAGCAGACGACTGTATAACACCGCAAAGAAAAGATGCGCCGAAGATGGAACTATCCCACCGGCGCATCTTTTTTCATGCCGTATTTTCCCGCAGCTTTTCCAGCCATTCCAGCAGGGCAAACCGGACCTCATAACCGCCGCCCGCAGCCACGCGCACGCCTGCGGTTCCCCAGATACTTTCAGCGGTCTCCGCTGTGTTCTGTCCGCTTGCGGCGGCCAGACAAAGCGGCGGGAACAGGCAGCACCACCAGTTTTTGCCCTGCGCCTCGCCCAGCTTTACCTGCAGCGCACGGTAGCGCCCCGCGGGCAGCGTGTATTCGCCGTAGGTACGGGTATCGAACCAGACCGTCTCCAGCGAGACCTCCACCGGACATTCGAACCCCGCAGCGGCAACGGTACCCTGTGCAGTCTCCTTCAGCTGCGGCAGCGCCTGCCGGGCAGCGGCCTCAGCCTGCTGCATATCGGTGACGCCGGCAAAAAGTGCGGCACACTCCTCTGTCAGGGCATCCCGCACCAGCAGCTTGAGCGCCTGATCCTGCTGGGAATCGGAATTTGCCAGCACGTGCAGGCGCAGGGTCTGCTTGCGGATGCCGGCACACACCCGCCCGAAGCTGCACCAGCCGGCGAGCATCACCGCCAGCAGCGTGCCCAGTACCACCGCCGCAAATATGCAGCGCCGGCGGCTGAAAAACAGTTGAAGCCTTACCATATGTGAATTCCTCTCTTTTCAGCCCGCGGCTGCATTGCCGCAGGCGGTTTCTCCACCTGATTGTGGGCAGAATCGTTCCGGATAATCTCCGGCCGAAAATTTTCTTTTTAGGGACAGGCATAAATTTGTACCGCTGCGCAAAGAATGATATGGAATTCATTTCGGGGAGGGATCGGTATGCGGCAGAACCCTTTGCCGTCCGCCGATGCACAGCAGACAGTGCAGCAGACGGCGCAGCGGGCAGATTTCTGGCAAAAGGCACGGGAGCTGGCAGACTGGATGGAACAGAAGGACAGCGAGGAAAACTAAAAAAAGACCTGCCGCAGCGTATGCAGCAGGTCTTTTCTCTTATCACACCGGAATATTGCCGGCATACCGCGGTGCGGCGG
Organism: Oscillospiraceae bacterium; assembly: GCA_017472965.1. Classification (GTDB taxonomy): domain Bacteria; phylum Bacillota; class Clostridia; order Oscillospirales; family Ruminococcaceae; genus UBA1762. The sequence continues at coordinate 88,217 of JAFUNR010000021.1, forward strand.
TTTACTCCACAAACAGCATGCCGCCCATGGGCACAGCCAGCGCGGCAAGACTGCCGTCTGCCGTGCCGCTGGCAAGCTGCGTGCCGGTGCAGTCCACCGTGCGCCAGCTTTTTCCGGCCGCATTTTTCAGGATGAAATCCCCGTGGATGCCGCCGTTGACAGCGATCAGCTTTCCGCCGCCGTATTCCAGCACCGGATCGGTGTAGGCGGTGACGATGGCCACGCCGTCCTTTTCGGTACCGGTCTGGCTGTAGAGGGCCTCGGGATGACGTGCCCACAGCCGGCCGTCCAGCAGCACATCGCGGTACTGCCGCCAGAAGGCGAGATAATATTTGAGCACCGCCAACTGTGCGGCGGGCAGCCTGTCGATGAGCACCGAGATCTGGGGCACGGCATACAGGATCGCCGCCAGCTGCTGCGCCACGCATTCCGGCGCATCCGCAGTATTCCACATCAGCATATCGGAATGCACCGCAGTACCGCCGCTGGTCAGGCGCAGATCCACCACCGCACGGCGGTTGGTCAGAGGATCGTTGGGGCAATCGCCCACACGCAGCATATTGCCGTACTGGCAGATGGCGGGACCTACATAGCTCTGACGGAATTCGATGAGGATATCCGGCCGGATGGCGCGCAGCGTATCGGTGACCTGCCGCATCAGGGCATCCACAGCTTCCTCCAGCGAGGAGATATCCCGGCGGGGATCCGGCTGCAGCGAACGGCCCTGCAGGATGAAAGAATCGATAAAATCCAGCTTCAGACCGTCCAGATCCCATTCCTGCACCGCTTTGGCATAGATGCCGGTCAGGTAATCCCGCACCTTTTTATAGCGGGGGTCCAGTGCAAAGGCCTTGCCGTTGCTGTGCTCACCGTCCAGCAGCATATCCCGGAATTCTTCAAAGTGTCTGGCATGAATGCCCATGAACGGCACCGAATACCAGATCATCAGCTTCATGCCGGTGGCATGGACGGCATCCGCCAGACCGCGCATATCGGGGATCCGCTCCGGCTCCCAGTCGCCGCAGTAGGCGTAGCCGCGGCCGGAATCCAGTGTCTGCCAGCCGTCATCCATGATGACGGTATCCATACCCAGCGGAACAGAAAGACGGCACTGCTCCACGATGGCGGCGGGCTCCAGCTTCTGGTGAAAGCTGTACCACAGCGAATTGAAGGGCAGACGGGCGTGCTCCGGCACGGGGGCAGGGGTATAGCCGCAGTCGCTGCGCCACCAGTCGGCAGCACTGCGCACCGCCTCGCACCAGTCAACAGGACGTTCATCCAGCCGCAGGGTGACGGTATATTCCCCGACCGGGCTGGTGGGCAGTGTGAAAATACGCACAATGCATTCCAGTGCGGCGATCTCCTCCACCACGCCGGTGGAGATTGCCGCGGGGGTGGCCGCATCGGAGAGTGCCGCCGTCAGCCGGTTCGTGCCGTCGGCAGCGATGAGCGTATGCACCGGCATACCGCTGGCAAGACGGGAACGAGTGGTTTTCGGCGCCCACTCCGGCGAAATATTGCGCTGCCAGCCGAAATCCGGGTTCCATGCCGAGGTAATCTGTGTAACAGGCATATACCAGCACAGACTGAACTCCTCCGGAATAGCCGGCTCCGGCAGCTGCATACGGATATCCACATACCGGATCCCCTGCTCCATGCGCTCCTCTGTGGTGATTTTTGCACCGGCGCTGCCGCCGCGAATGATGAAATCCATCATTTCCTCTCCTTTTCTCTTTTCGCCTTATCTGTCAGCCGACCGCAAACGGGCCGCGGTTTTCGGGCTTCAGCACAAACACCGGTGCAAAGCTGCGGCGCAGCTCTTCTGCGGCGGCTTCGGCGGCGGATTTATCCGTAAAGATACCGTAGGTCACCGCGCCGGTTCCGGTGAGCAGTGCGGCAGCGGCACCATGAGCGCGGAGTGTATCCAGAATGCTCTGCGTTTCTCCGGTGGCGCAGGCTGTCTGCAGTGCGTTGCCTGCATTTTTGCACAGAGCCGCAAGATCCTGCGCAGCCAGTGCGGCGGCACAGGCATCCACATCCGGATGGAACGGGGAACCGTACTGATCGTAACGGGCAAAGCCCTGCGGTGTGCTGGAGCCGGTGTGCGGCATCACCGCCACCAGCAGACAGTGCGGCAGCGGCGCGATGGGGGTCACACGTTCGCCGCGTCCCTGCACACGGGCGGTGCCGCCCACAATACAGAACGGCACATCGCTGCCCAGCTTCTCGCCCATACGGCACAGCTGTTCCCGGGTCAGCCCCGCATCAAACAGCAGATTCATGCCCACCAGCACACCGGCGGCATCGGCGCTGCCGCCCGCCATGCCCGCCTGCGAGGGAACCGCCTTGGTGACGGTGAGGAACACGCCCGCCCCGATGCCGGTCTCATCCAGAAACAGCCGGGCGGCTCGCCATGCCAGATTGCGGGAATCGGTGGGGATATCCGCCGCAAGGCTGCCGTCCGCAGCGCGGCATTCCATGGCAAGCTCGCCGGCGGGGCGTTTTTCAATGGTGACCGTCTCATACAGGGTGACCGCCTGCATGATCATATCCAGCTCGTGAAAACCGCCGGGCAGCAGCCCGCAGACCTCCAGCGCCAGATTTACCTTGGCAGGGGCATGAATGGTGATGCGCTCCATGACATTGCTCCTTTTTCCGGCACTGTACACCGGATGTTTTTATTTTTTCAGCGCCTGCTCCAGCTGCTCCGGCGTGACGCTGCACACCGGCGCAAAGGCGGGCGAGTCCATGTAATCCAGCAGCCGGTCAAAAACGTACTGTACCTCGGGATGGCAGAGATTTTTCTTTTCAAAATGCAGCGTGGAGACCAGCACCGCACCCTTTCCGTAACGGAACTCGAACAGATAGCCGCGCCGCTCCAGATCTTTGCCCAGACCGTACACGATGGGCGTAACGGCAAAACCCAGCTTTTCCAGATCGACGGCGTGACGCTGCTCCACCAGATGGAACCAGTTCAACCCCCAGCACGCTCCGTGCGGAACAGCCGCCAGCGCCGGATGGTCCTCCAGCACATTGGCCGTCTGGGTGTTGTTGCTGCGGTTGATGTAGAAGAACTCCTCCTGCATCCACCAGCAGGATTTGAAGGCGTTGCCGGTGACGGTATGCACAAAGGTATCCGGCTGCGCCAGCAGCAGCATCCGCGCACCGGCGTGCACCGCTTCCAGCATACCGCCCATCAGATATCCGGTAACCAGCAGGTTTTCGCCCAGATCCATGGGAATGGTGAAATGCCGCACCATACGGTGCTGGCTTTCCACCAGATGCCGTGCAAGATAGTGGATGAACACCTCCCGCTGCGAGGGCCGGCGCAGGACTTCCGGCGCGGGGTAAACCCACAGCTCCCAGCTGTTTTCCAGCACGGCTTCCCCGTGCTCCAGCCGGGCGGACAGGGTGTATTTTTCACCGGTGTCGACTGCAGGCAGCTTCAGAACCCAGTCCGTCAGCGGCAGCAGCCCATGTCCCTCGGCATCCACCGTCAGCGTCTGCTGTGCATACACGCCCCTGCATCCGCGCAGGGTCAGGGTAAGCTGTGCGCCCGGCCAATCCTGCGGTTCGAACCGGGACAGCCGGATGCGGCAGGTGATGCGCCCGGCCGCGGAAAAGCAGTACCGGTCGGTATCCCACAGCAGCATGGAGGAGGCGTTGAGGGCGGAAAATTCCTGCGCGGTGAACGCCTTATCCCCGAAGAACTGATCCAACAGGCCCTGCGTGGTATCGTAGAAATCCACAATGGTCCAGATGTGATAACCCCGTACCGGCGCGGCAAGACGGGCTTTTTCCAGCGCCAGCTTGTAGCACAGCTTCTGCAGCGCCAGCGCATTTTCCGCGGCGCGCTCATACAGCGGCAGCCGGCCGGCGGCCTGCAGCTTTTCCGCCCAGCTCTTCCACAGTGCCGGAGCATTGACAGCGCCCTCGTATCTGGCCAGATCGTGAATGGACGGCAGGGTGCAGTAGTTGCACATCTCGTGCACCAGCGTGGGCTTGCCGAAATCGTCCCTGTCATACAGGTCGGCATATTCATCCAGCGGCAGCACATCGGTATACTCCACATGGCAGACACTGACAAAAGGATAATTGGGGTCGTCGGCCACCTCGCGGGCCATCCAGCGCCCGTCGGTGGGCACGGCCGGACGGTACGGATCCAGCCGGTGCGCGGCTTCGATGATGCGGTCCTCAAAGAAATAGCCCCATTCCATCTCGTTGCCGCCGCACCACGCCATCACGCTGGGATGGCTGCGATGCTCCGTCACCAGTGCCTCCCACTCGGCAAGGAAAAGCTGCGCTGCCTCCTCTGTGAGCCATCCCACCGGAATGTTGGCAAAGGCAAGCTCCGGCTGGATGAGCAGCCCCAGCTCATCCGCCGCCTCGAAATACGGCTCGAACGGAAAATGGCTGTGGCAGCGCACCGCATTGAAGCCATAGGCCTTTGCCCGCTGCAGGCCGTGGTAGTAAAAGCTTTTGTCCGTGGCGCTGGGCTGCGCCGTCATGGGCCAGACGAAATCGTCGCCGTATCCCCGCAGGAAATACGGGTGGCCATTGAGATAAAAATCCTTTCCGCGGACGGTAAAATGCTTGAAGCCGGTGCGCTGTGTCAGCACATCCTGCCCTGCTTCGGTTTTCACACACGCCGTCACGGTGTACAGCGCGGGCGATTCCGGACTCCACAGGGAAAGGCCCTTCGCATCAAACCGGCAGTGCAGCATCCGGCTGTCCGTCGCGGCACAGGTCTCCAGCACCGTCTGCCGCACCACCTGTCCGTCGGCCTCGGCGATCGTCACCTCCACCGTGCAGGGGCACGCGGTGCCGGTGCTGTTGACAAGCATCAGCTGCGTCTCCACTGCATCCAGCTCCGGCGTCAACGCGGCGTACATTGCTTCCGCACACACCGGCCGGCGCAGCTGCAGGGTCACCGGCTCGTAAATGCCGGCAAACCGCATCTGCGGCATGCCGAAGATGGTGGGACCTGGCAGCATCAGATCGTTCTCCCTGCACACATCGTCCGCACACACGGCAACGGTATTTTCGCCTTCGTGCACAAAGGCAGTCACATCTGCCTCAAAGGCGGACTGATACCCTTCGTGCCGTAGCGCAAGGCTGCCGTTGACATACACATCGGCATAACGGTACACGCCGCCAAAGCGCAGCACCGCGCGCTTTGGCGCCTGCTGTGCCGAAAGTGAAAAGCTGCGTTTATACCATGCTTTGCCGTGATAATCCCCGTGGTTTCCTTCCAGCAGCCAGCCGCCGGGAACCTTCAGTTCCTCCGCAAAGGGCACCTCTCCCGCATACCAGCCCTGCTGTGCGCCTATGCCTTCCGGATCCGTCCGAAACGCCCACAGGCCGTTGAGCGAAAGGATCTCCATACCGTATCCTCCCTTTAATCAAAAAAGTTTTCCAGCAGCTGCTGGATGCTGCCGTCATATTCCGCTTCGGCGATGTTGTAAAAGCCCAGCTGATCGCCGGTGTTGTAGTTGATGACGGTTTTGCCGCCGAACTCGCAGAAGTCCACATCGCTGTTGTTGCAGTTGTAGTGGACGGCGATCTCCGCTGCCAGCTCCGGGGAGATCTCCACCGCATTTTCCGCCACGGTCATATCCTCATTGGAGGGCATGAGGAACGGGTTGTACTTGCCGATCTCCCAGTGCAGCAGGTCCTTTGTACGGTAGATGAAGTTGGTGTAGATCATATCGTGGATGCCGGTGACGCTGATGAGGTAGTAGTACCCGTTGCACCAGTGCAGCTTGGGGCCGCCGCCGTAGCGCTTCCACGGGTAACCGGTTTCGGCGGGCAGAAACTCCCACTGCACAAGATCCGGTGAGACGGCAAAAAAGAAGGTGAAAGGGTGTGCACCCGCCGCTTCCTCCGGCAGATTGGATTCCATCAGCATCACGTATTTTTCGCCGTCATGGACGATGGAGGTATTGAAATACCGCCAGCCTTCCCGCTGCAGCAGCACACGCTGGCTCCAGTGGGTAAGGTCATCCGTTTCAAACAGGATGACCGTATCGCCGCCGTACCAGCCGGAGGTGGGATCGATGCGGATGGCGGTGACGCACACCCGCTCATTTTCCACATAGGCGGCGCAGTAATAATGCCCGTGTCCAAAGCGGGAGACCACCGCACCGGTTTCGGCATCCCGGATGATGAAGTGTATATGCGCCATCGCCTGTGCGGGCGGCACGGCGCCGCGGGTGACATCCACCAGCTCCAGCCGGTACAGCCGCCCGTGCCACACAAACGGCGTGCTTTCGCCGTAGGGGGACACGACGCCTTTTTTTACGATTTTGGGGTACCCCTTGTTCATCCGGCTGCCCGGATAATAGCTGCTGGTCTCAACGGTGATGTTTTCCATCGCTTGTCTCTCTTTTCTGCCGCCGCACGGCACACACACCCTGCCGATACCGCTGCGCAAACTCTTTTCTTTAACTATAAAGGTCTTTTTGAGCGGTGTCAAGCGGAAAACACGCATAATGCTGCGCGGGCGGGGCATACTGCTCACAAGGACGCCGTCTGTTTGCGGGCGGCCCCATTTCTGTCAAAGGAGGAAAACGTATGTCGGTCTTTTACAAGATCTGTCTGGCACTGATCATCATCGGCGGCATCAACTGGGGTCTGGTAGGCCTGTTTGATTTCAATCTGGTCAACTGGATCTGCGGCGGGTTCAACTGGTTCTCCCGCATCATCTATATTCTTGTGGGTGCGGGCGCCGTATGCGCCATTCCCACCCTGTTCGCCCCGGATATCACCCCCGGCGACGGACAGAGCCGCAGCTGACCGGAATGTCTCTGCCTTTGCCGCGTGCGGCGGGCAGCAGCTGTTTGCTGCAGCGGCCCTGTGCATATCTGCGGCGGGCAGCTGCATAAAGAAAAGGGAGCGGCCTGTGCAGACTGCTCCCTTTTCGCTTCGTTCAGCAAGCGCTGGTTACTTCTTTTTCCCGTTTTTGGAGTGCTTCTTTTTGTTTTTTTCTCGGGAGGGCCTGTGCCCGGACTCTTTTTCTTCCGTGTTCTCCGCAGCTGCGGCGGCCTCCTGTGCGGCATCGTCATACAGCTTCGGCGTATCGCTTTCGCTGATGGTCAGCACCACACCGGAGCTGCTGCGCACGGCATTCTTTTTTGCCTTGCTGCGGCGCACGATGTCGCGGATGGCATCAACAATGTAGCCGAGCACACACCACACATACAGGATGACCGTCACCCATGCCAGCACCTTGAAGCAAACATCCATCACCTGCTCCACAGTGGCGCCCAGCAGACTCTCGGCGACAAAATACTCCTGCGCCGTCTGCAGCACCAGCAGACAGGCCATGCACACAACGGTGGCGAGAAAGAAACGGAACAAGGTCTTCATGGCAATGCCTCCAACTGTTTGATGGGGATGCGCTTTTTATTTTGTGCCGAAGATACGGTCGCCGGCATCGCCCAGGCCGGGCACGATGTAGCCGTGCTCATTCAGGCAGTCATCCATCTGGCCGATGTAGACATCCACATCGGGATGGGCCTGCTGCAGCTTCTCCACACCCTGCGGAGCGGCGATGATGCAGATGAACTTGATGTGTTTGGCGCCGCGCTTTTTGATCTGGGTGATGGCATCCACAGCGCTGCCGCCGGTGGCCAGCATGGGATCCAGCACGATGACCTCACGCTCATGGATATCGGCAGGCAGCTTGCAGTAATATTCCACCGGTTCCAGCGTTTCCTCATTGCGGTACAGGCCGATGTGACCGATCTTGGCCGCAGGCAGCAAGGTGAGCATACCGTCCACCATACCCAGACCTGCGCGCAGAATGGGCACCAGCGCCAGCTTGCGGCCGGCCAGCACGGGCTGACTGGTGACGGTCAGCGGGGTCTCGATCTCCACATTCTCAGTGGGCAGATCGCGGGTGGCCTCGTAGCACAGCAGGGTGGCGATCTCACTGACCAGTTCCTTGAATTCCTTGGTGCCGGTGTTCTTGTCGCGCAGATGGCTGATCTTGTGCTTTACCAGGGGATGTTCAGCAACAAACAGGGTACTCATAACAGATTTCTCCTTTTTCTTTTAATGCGAATTCGGTTATATGAATGACTTCCGTAACTGCCGATAAAACCGATCAGCCCTCCAGCGCGGTGAGCTTATCCACGCGGCGCTGATGCCGCTCGCCGCCCTCGAAGGGGGTATCAAGGAACAGATCCACCAGCTCACAGGCAAGACCGGGGCCGACAACACGACCGCCCAGACACAGGGCGTTGGCATCGTTGTGCAGGCGGGTATACTTGGCGCTGAAGCCGTCGGAGCAGCAGCAGGCGCGGATCCCCTTCATGCGGTTGGCTGCCATGCTGATGCCCACACCGGTGCCGCAGAAAAGCAGGGCGAAATCACACTCGCCGCTCTGCACCGCTTTGCAGGGGGGTACCGCCATATCGGGATAATCGATGCTGGCAGGGGAATCGGTGCCGAAATCCACATAGGGGATGCCCCGGCCGTCCAGATGCTTTTTGATCTCTTCCTTCAGTTCGTATCCGCCGTGATCGGCGCCCAGTGCGATTTTCATTGCTTGTTCTCCTTTGATCTGTGCCCGGTTCGGGTCATTCTTATGGGATATCGCTTTACTTCGTCCCACATTTTATACTGTTCTGTTTTTTTCTGCTGCTGCCTCGCGCTCGGCACGCTCCCGCTCCGCCTGACACAGCCGGTGGTAATCCGGCCGCAGTTCTCCTGCCGGCAAGGCAAGGCCCTGTGCCGCCTGCTGTTCCCCGATGCGCGCGGCTGCAGCCGCTGCGCGGGTGCGGATATCGGCGTCGGCCAGATGTACATGGTCGCCGGCATTGGCTCGCTTCAGCCACGCGGCATGGCACAGATGTGCGCCGTCGCCTGCCAGCGTGACGGTTTTGCCGGGATGCTGCGCACACCACGCGGCTGCAAATTCCACAGCGGCAGCGGCACTTTCGGCGGTATCGTCCCGCAGGCGGGTCAGCGTGCCGTCGGCACTTTTTTCAAAGGCGGCGGTATATACCTCACCCCGGCGGGCATCCATAGCCGGTACGATCAGACCGGCGGCATCCACGCTTTCGACCAGCGCATGCAGAGTGGATACCGGCACGCAGGGAGTGCTGTTTGCGGCGGCAAGCCCCTTGACCAGCGCCATGCCGATGCGCAGACCGGTAAAGCTGCCCGGTCCGGCGGTGACGGCAAAGACATCCACCTGCAATGGGGCGATACGCACGGCACGCAGTGCCGCATCGGTCAATTCCAGCAGCGTTTCACTGTGGGTAAATCCGGTGCCAAGCCAGCTCTCATAGAGCAGCGCTCCATCCTGCCGCACGGCGACTCCGGCGGTTTTTGCCGAGGAATCAATGCCCACGACGATCATACGCTCTCCACCCCTTCCACAGTGATACGGCGGCGCTGCTCATCCAGTGCCTCCAGCGTAACGGTCACATCCGGCGCACCGGTCAGCGCTTCCACATTTTCGCTCCATTCCGCTGCGACCACCGCGCCGGCATCCAGATAGTCAAAAAAGCCGGTGGTCTCCAGATCGTCCCGGCTGCTGATGCGGTACATATCGAAATGTGCCAGCGGCCGCGGTCCGCGGTAATAGTTGACAATGGAAAAGGTGGGGCTGGAAACCTCGTCCACACATCCCAGCCCTCTGGCAAGACCGTGGCAGAAGGTGGTCTTGCCCACGCCCAGACCGCCGCGGAAAGCAAGATAGGTGCCGCCCGGCAGCTTCGCTGCCAGCGCTTCGGCAAAGGCCTGTGTCTCGGCAGGCGACGCGGTGATGACCGTCATGGTAAACTCCCCTTTTTCCCCATTTTAATCAAGTATACCACATTCTTCTTTTCACGGCAACAAAAATGTGTTATACTACCATCGTACACTTGAAATTTCCGCAAAAGGAGGTGGACGCTTTGAGCCGCCTTTTGAAAAAAATGCTGTTGGGGACCGACTGGTTCTATCTGCTGCTGTGCATAATCTGCTCGGCCCTCTCTGTGGCGGCACTGGCGTCCTGGTGCATCTTTCTGCAGAGCAATCCCGCCGACAAGGTGGATTTCCATGTGGCGGTGGTACAGGCGGTTGCTGCCGGACTGGGACTTATCTGCGCATTGGTGATCTCCTATATGGATTATCATACCATCGCACAGCTGTGGCCGCTGCATGCGGCAGCCAGCTGGCTGCTGGTGGGCGCCACCTTTATCTGGGGCTACAATCCGCTAGACACCACCAACCGCGCCTGGCTGGAACTGCCCGCCGGTCTTTCGTTGCAGCCTTCGGAGCTTGCCAAGATCAGCTTTATCATCACCTTTGCGCTGCATCTTTCCAAGGTGAAGGAGGATGTGAACCGGCCCGGCCAGCTGGCGCTGGTGATTGCACATCTGGCTGCGCCGGCGCTGGTCATTCACCTGCAGGGTGACGACGGCACCATGCTGGTGTTTGCGATCGTAGGCCTGTGTATGCTGTTCGCTGCCGGTCTGAGCTATAAATACATTCTGGCCGGCATGGGTGTGCTGGCCGCTGCCGTGCCCTTTGCGTGGCCGCGGCTGGATCCCTACCAGCAGGACCGCATCATCGCGCTGTTCCGGCAGGAAGATCCGGAATACGCCGAGATCCTGTACCAGCAGCTGCGGGGAGCCATCTCCATCGGTGCAGGCCAGATCACCGGCAGAGGACTTTTCTCCGGTGAGCATCATTATGTACCGCTGGCTTACAACGACTTCATCTTCTCCTACATCAGCGAATGTCTGGGCTTTCTGGGCAGCATCGGCGTGCTGGTGCTGCTGGGGGCGCTGTGCCTGCGCACGATGAACACCGGTCTGCGCGCCGCAGACGATCTGGGCGGACTGATCTGCGTGGGTGTTTTCGGTGTGCTTCTGGCGCAGACCGTCATCAATGTGGGCATGAATCTGACCCTGATGCCGGTCATCGGCGTGACGCTGCCGTTTTTCTCCGGCGGCGGCACCAGTGTGGTGATGCTGTACCTGTGCATCGGCGTGGTGCTGAGCGTTTTCCGCCACCGCCCGCGCGATCTGTTTGAGCGGCGCAGCTTCTGATGTGGCTGCACATATCACCTTTTCTGACAAAGCAAAGGGCGTGTTGCAAAATGTAAATTTTACAACACACCACACGCGAAATTTTGTTTCGCGTGTAAATTCCGTAGGAATTTGCTGCAATATTTGATGATTTTGGCTCTGTAAGAGCCAAAATGGCGGCCCTGTCTGGGCCGCCAACTCAAATTTGACGGAGTTGTTGCAATTTTGCAACAACTCCGTCTTATCTGCTTTTTTCCTGTGGATTTCAGCTTTTTTCCTTGCGGAACACGGTCCTCTGCTGCGGCTGCGGCACGGTAAACACCTGCTTCTGCGGCTGTGGATCCGGCACAGCGCCCTGCACGGAGGGCTGCGGCGGGCGCGCAGCGTTTTCACGCGGGGCGCGCCGGGGCTTTTCGGTGCGCTGCCGCGGTGCGGGCACGCTGCCCAATGCAAACTGCAGCACACTGCCTGCGGCGCACACAAACAGGATGTAGAAGGCGGCATGGATGAAGAAGGATTGCGGGAAGATGGTGACGATGGGATCGATATCCTCGTACAGCTTCCAGCTTTCACCGAACATCGCGCCGCAGAAACCGGTGAGCGCCCGGGTGAAATCCAGCGCCAGCAGCACGCCGGTCATGGCGGTCAGGCACAGAGTCACGGTGCCGCTGATATTCCACAGTCCGCGGCCCAGTTTACGGCGGGCATCGTGCATACACAGCAGTCCGATGCCGCCCAGCAGTCCCAGAATGTACACGCACAGTACGCAGATGCGCAGCTGACGGAAATAATCCGCGCCCATAGCGGACCAGCTCATACCCCGCAGTGCAAAGGGCTCATCGTTCCACGGCGTCAGGTAGTGTACTGCGGCGCGGTAATTTTCCAGAATGAATTCTTCGGAAAGGCCGCTGCGCTCCGGCACATCCAGCAGCCGGACATCCGCGCGGTACAGCCAGTCGCAGCAAAGCAGCAGCGCCACACCTGCAGCGATGCAGATAAACATACACAGCAGCCCGCTGACCAGCCCCAACCAGAACCGTTTCACAGCGCTCACCTCTCTTTTTTCGGAATACGGCGGCAGCCCGCCGTGGACTTTTTTATAGTATAGCACATCTGTGCAGGAAAAATCCACCCATTCCAAGTGAAAAAGATGTATACAAAAAAGCTCCGGCGTTTTTCTGCACACACCGCGTTCAAAACAGCGGTGTGCGCGGCCGTTCGGAGCTTTTTGCTGCAATCGCAGCGGGCTGCTTATTCCTCCAGCTGGCGGCTGAGCAGCGCTGCAGCCACACCGGCCAGCTTGAGCTCGGTTTCGGCGGGCACGGCTTCTGCTGCGGGGTGCTCGCCGGACAGAAACACCACGCAGCCGGCCACATCGCCCCGGCTGACGATGGGCGCCGCCACCCGCACGGTGCGGCGGGCCTCACCAGCACATTCGGCGGGGCAAAGCGCCCCGGGGTCGGGCACATGCAGACGGCGGGCATCCATAACACGCTCCAGCAGCGGACTGACACGGGCATTCAGCCATTCCCGCCGGGGCACCCCCGCCGCCGCCACCACGCGGTCGCGGTCGGTGATGATCACACTGATGCCCGCCGTGCGGTTGAGCACCTCGGCATAATCGGCGGCAAAGGCGGCAAGCTCGCCGATGGGCGAATACTTTTTGAAGATGACCTCCCCCGCCGGCCCGGTGTAGATCTCCAGCGGATCGCTTTCGCGGATGCGCAGCGTGCGGCGGATCTCCTTGGGAATGACGATCCGCCCCAGATCATCGATGCGGCGGACAATGCCTGTGGCTTTCATATATAAAATCTCCTTGCTTTACAAATTTGTACAGTTAATATCTGTAAAACAAGGAGATTTATACTTGTCAACTTATAATTTCATAATCAAAAGGACAATCGCTGTCAGCGCGTTCTTTTTTATTTCTTTCTAATATTTCATGCATTTTACTGAGTGGCTTGTCGAATTCACTCAGCAAACTGTTTTCACCTTTGATAATTACTTTATCAGCATCGCATTCACTCCAAAGCAAATCCCAAAACGCGCTCCAATTTTTTCCGTACCATTCGGGAAAATCAAATGCAGCACGTATTCTTTCGTGGACTTCGGCCATATATTTGCATCCTGTCAAATCCAATTCGATTATTTTCACAGGCATTTTCCCTCCTTATATAATTTCATGGAAAGTTTCGTAATGGTCATATGTAACAAAGATCAACCCATCATTAGACCATAGAACTCTTTGGCTGTTTCTTTTTCCGGTTATGTAGTTGATATCAGCTTCATACCAAATGCGACCGGGAGCTTGTGGCAAATGACCATCATCGTTATAATACCGTCCTCTTGTTATCATTTTATTTGGCACAAAGTTGCATGGCCATTTACGTGGTTTCCAACCATTTGCCTCGGCATCTTCTTTTGTGACATAATAATCCGGTAACTTGCCAGTATATTTTAATGTTCAATCTGCTCCATCAATAGTTGCAGTTCCTGCTGTAATAGCTTGCAGCAATTCAATCACACAACGGCAATTCGGATGTATCGGAGGTTCCGGATAAGGCTGCTCTGCAATCAGCCAAATTTTCCCATGGTTACTTGCACACTCTATACACCTTTTCCAATCTTCAACGCTAACCCAATGCTTATAGTTTGAGCTGGTTGTAATTTGAGGTGACAATCGGTCTCCATTTATAGCCTCCACAACAACTGCTAATTCTAAACTCAATTTGTTTTCTCCTTTCGTATTATATCATTGTTCCGCACAAAAGTACAGTTCACAACTTCTCGCCGCCAAAGAGTTGACAATTTATACTATTGTTGCTAAAATACATTTTGCACTACTTTTGTTGACTTGTAAATAGTTTTGTATCACTTTGCTTTGTAATGCTACAAATATATACTTCAAGAGGATTTGAATATGGAAAAGCAACAAATTTTTGGACACCGCTTAGAACAACTTCTTTCTGAAAAAGGAATTTCACAGGGGGAATTTGCCGAAGCGGTAAATTGTTCTCGGCAAAGCATCAATTTTTATATTTTAGGAAAACGCAATCCCGATATTACACTTGCAGGAAAGATGGCAGAGTATTTAGGAGTTTCGTGCGACTATTTGGTGGGTTTGAGCGACATTCGAGAAAACAAAAATGCTAATCTAACGGCTGATCAGTTAGGGCTTACCGATGATACGATGAAATTCTTTGCGGGGTTACAACTCTTGGCAACCGGTAAAACCAACTTTATGAAAAAAGATTACGAAGCGATTGGTTTTGATTATGAGAAAGAGATCATTCCGTATAATATGGCACAAGGAAAATCTACACTTAAAATACTGAATGACTTAATTTCTCATGAACGGTTTGGCATATTATTGCAATATATCAAACGTTATAAAGATATTGCAAGCGGCAACGATACCATGGCGATCTTACAAGATTTTATGGTACAATTGGATTCACCCCTTACCGGTACAATATACGGCGGAAAAGAGGAAAATTTGGATATGATGAAAGAGTTTTGTTTGCATATCGTATCCAAATATTTTGATGAAATCGTAAAAAATATCGTTTCAGATTAAGCCAAAGGCAAGGTGAAATTCACCTCGCTGCAACTTGTCAAAAAAAGCCCCTTGGATGTCATCCCGGTGGCACAGTGGACATTGGCCTATGGCCAAGTCCGAAGAATCTAACCAGGCTACACGCGAAATTCCATTTCGTGCGCAAATTCCGAAGCAATTTGCTGCAACATTTGATGATTTTGGTTCTATAAGAGCCAAAATGGCGGCCCTGCTTGGGCCGCCAAATCAAATTTGACGGAGCTGTTACATTTTTTTGCAACAGCTCCTTTTGCTATGTATTGATCAAAAATGCTGTTTTCGTCTGAATTCTTTCTTTTAAAATTGCCTGCAAACCCTGTATTTATAAGGATTTATCTTACTTTTGTCCTATTATAACGCAAATCTCGATGCATCGGACAATGCCTGCGGCTTTCCTATATAAAATCTCCTTGCTTTGCAAATTACGATGTTAGTATCCGTAAAGCAAGGAGATTTATACTGCAATTAACTCTCTTGATTTTTATTTTGGTTTATACTCAATAATTGTTCCTGTACTGAAAAAGTATATTGTTTTTTATTGCATTGATATGGTACAATCAAAACAAGCCAAATGAAAGGACTTATCATTGATGCTTAGGGAAATGCCGGTACCCACAAAGGAATTCGGTTCGGTGTCTGTTGTTAAATACGATTCCAAATACGATATGATAAAATTTATCTTATCGCTGTTGGTTTTAGCAATTCATTCTCAGCTTTATCCTATGCTATTGTACCCCTGGCTGCGTATAGCTGTGCCGCTGTTTTTTATTATGTCATCAAATTTCTTGTTTTTAAAATTGCAAGAGGCTTCTATCGATAAAGAAAAGGAAATTCTCAAAAAATTTGTCATCAGAAATCTGCAATTATATTTGTGCTGGTTTGTTATCTTATTGCCGATCACTGTTTATGTGCGGAAAGAACTATGGTTTTCCAACGGTCTTCTAGCAAATATATTAAGCGTACTGAAAAGTTTTTTATTTGGCAGCACATTTGTTGCATCCTGGTTTATAACCGCCACCGTCACAGGTGTTTTAATCATTTATTTCCTGTGCAAGTTATTGCAAAATGATTACTTGGTATTTTTCATTTCTTTCTTCGCCTTTTGTGTTGTTACTTTAGCATCAAGCTATGAATATGTTATTGCTGATACATTTGTATTTGCTGTAATTGACAGGTATATTGATATATTCGGTGAATTAGTATGTAGTTTCCCTGCGGCTTTATTTTGGGTGTTTATAGGAAAACTTTTCGCAGAACAAAAAATCAAGATCAACTCAATAAGCTTGTTCATTTTACTAATTCTATGCAGCTGTATTGCTCTGTTTGTTGAGTGGAAGTTTGTTATATCTTTAGATGGTACTTATAATAACGACAGCTATTTTATGCTTGCTCCATTATGCGTTTTATTATTTTTGGGTATTGAAAAAATAAAACCCGTTTGTTGGAAGAACTCTGTTTATTTCAAACGTTTGAGTACAATTATCTACGTAGTACACGGTTCTCTTCTTCCTGTTATTTCCCTATTGATATCTGCAGTTTTTCAGATCAGGGTTCCGGTTTTATCTTTTGTTCTCACATTTATATGTTGTCTTGCAATATACATATTCATCGAAATGCTGATTAAAAGGTATTGCCGGTATCACATTGGCAAGATTTTGAAGATGCTTTATTGACCTGTAGTTTAAAGGGATTGTCGCAAAATGGAAACATTTCGTGACAGTCCCCTTTTTGTCGCAACCGACGGCAGACAAAAACCGTACTGCAGGATTTACTTTTCAACCGGTTTATGCTACGCTGAAGAAAAACAGCCGCGGCAGACGGGAGGCAGCTATGACACAGCACGAGATCATCGATTTTCACACCCATCCCTTTGACGATCCTGCCACGAATATCTGCTCGCATCAGACGTATCTGGATATGACCGCCGAAAGCACCGTGCACTACCTGCAGGCGCTTGGTATTTCGCGTATATGCGGGTCGGTACTGTGCCGGAACACGCCGGAGGCCGCCCCTACGCCAGCCTGCCCGTTCCTCTATGTTCATCAGACCCGACCGTCCGCATGACGCACCGTCACCGGCAAAACGGAAAACGGGCTGTCCGTGTCCGGCTTTACTTGCCGTATGTCCTGAAATCCCGCGGGGTGCAGCCGTAGTATTTTTTCACCACTCTGGCAAAATACTTCGGATCGTTGAAGCCGCTTTCGTAGCCGGCCTCCTCCACGGATATCCCCCGGGAGACCAGATTCCGTGCATATTCCAGCCGAAGTCCGGTGATGTATTCCGTCGGCGTTTTCCGGTAGTGCTGTTTGAACAGCCGGCGGAATGCCGTCGTACCCATGCCTGCCTGTGCACACACCGCATCCACACAGAGACCGGGGTCCCTGTAATTGGCGTTGATCATCGAAACCGCCCTGAGAAAATGCGGCGGCAGGACCGCCTGCGTCTCATTTTCCTGCAGCGCGCCCAGAATGCTGTACAGCTGCGCCATGCTGTAGATCCCGAAACCCGGCCGCTTTTCCTCCCAGACGGTGAGCGCCTGCAAAAACATCTTGTAAAACTGCCCGCCGTTCTGGAATGTGTACAGCTTCATCTCCGGATCATCGTACATCGTCACAAAATGGATGCAGATCATCTCGGTATCGGTGTATTCGGCGGTGTAGCCCATGTGCTGCGGCAGATACAGAATATCGTTTGTCTGGATAAGAAGCCTGTCCCCGCCGCCGCAGATGGTGGTGCTTCCGCGAACCCGGAAGGATAGCACGGCATACTCCCGGGGCGGCACCTCGAAAACGTTTTCGTTCCACCGGATGTGATCGACGCCCACGATCCGCAGCACCGGATTTTCTCCATTGCAAAGCATGTTATCCACCTCACTTCCATTATAACCGGACGCTGCTTGATTTTCAAGTGTTGAATAATCCACCTTTTTGTTATATTTTCAGTTGTCTTCCCTTTTTGCCGCTTCTATAATAAAAGCATACCAATAAAAAGGAGCTTTATGAAATGGATCAACTGAAACAACAGATCATTGATTTTGCCAAGAAGAACGGCATCGACCTGATCGGCTTTGCCGAAAAAAAGCGCTTTGACGGCGTGGATCCGCAGCACAATCCGTTTTCCATTTTCCCGGAGGCCAAAACCGTCATTCTGCTGGGAAGAAGGATCTGCAGAGGCTCGCTTCGCGGCGTCGAGGAGGGCACCAACTTCGGCGATTACCAGCTCTTCGGCAAGAACTGGCTGGAGGACGAATTTCTTGCCCTTTCCGCCTACGATCTCACCAATTTTATCGAAAGTCAGGGCTGGGAGGCTGCGCCCGTTTTCCCGAACCCCTGTGACCTTGAGCCCTCCGGTGTGGCGGTAAAGGCGGGCGCTCCGGAGCCCAATGTTTATCCCGACTTTGACTACGCGGCGGTCGCCTGCGGTCTGTGCAGCATCTCCTATAACCGCCTCGTGTTTTCCAAAGAGTTCGGCTCACGTCAGCGTTTCCATATGATCATCACCGATGCTGAGCTGGAAAGCACGCCCCTTCTGGAGGATTCCCCCTGCAACAGCTGCCGCAGCTGCGCGGACGCCTGCCCGCTGGGCGCGATCAGCAAGACCGAAACCGAGGAGATCACCGTTTGCGGCAAAAGCTTCACCGTCGGTAAGATCGATTACGAAAAATGCAAAATCTGCCAGAACGGCGCGGTGATCAACCGCTTCTCGGCCAAATCCGTTCCCGACCGCATCGCGGCGCTGTGCAACCGCAGCTGTATGTGCGCGCTGGAGCAGCGCGGCGCTCTGGAAAACCGGTTTGCCAATCCCTTCCGCACCGGCGATATCTGGAGCATCGGCGGCATGAACCAGACAGTGGACAACTCCGACGAAAAAGCCAATGTTCTGGGCGGTGTTTTCTCCAAAAGCGGAAACAGGGGGCACTGATATGACATTAACATCCCAAATGATCAAGGATAAGGCCAAAGAGCTTGGGATCGAATGCATTGCCATCGGCAACATTGAGCGGTTCAAAAATGCCCCCACGCTGATGAGCCCCATCACCTATTTTCCAAACGCAAAATCGGTAATCGCCATTGCCATGCCCATCCCCCGCGGGGCAAACCGCGGCATCGAGGAGGGCACCCACTGGCACAACTATACCTTCTACACCTACAACAAGCTCAACGCCTTTTTCCGTCCCATCAAAACCTATCAGCTCAGCTGCTTTATCGAGGACCACGGCTACGAGGCCGTCGCCCATTATCCGGCTGTTCCCGAAGGCAACGGCACGACCCGGAAGCCGGTGGCGGAGGGCAAGGTGCCTCCCGACGTGGTATGCAGCATCCGCATGATCGCGGCGGGCTGCGGTTTGGGCGAGATCGGCTGGTCCAAGGTCTTTCTGACGAAAAAATACGGGCCGCGGGTCCGTCTGGGCCTGATTTTTACCGATTGCGAGCTGGAGCCCGATCCCATTCTGGATACGGGAACGATCTGCCTGCACTGCGGTGCCTGCACAAGGCGCTGCCCCGGTGGCGCCGTTCCCAGCCCAAAGGATAAAAACGCCCGCCTGACCGTGGATTTCGGCGAAAAGCAGGTCTGGTTCGGCGATACGCAGATGGGCCGGTGTACCCTGTCCCACCACGGCATGAACAACGAGTGCTCGCCCTTCCTGAAGAAGGAATTCCCAAACATGGCCTTTGATGTGCGCAATTCCCAGATGACGGAGGAGGAGGCCTACATCCTGTGTTACTCTCTGGCGGGCGCCAAATGGGGACGCAAGCCGGGAAGCCACGCCGTGATGGAATATTACAATTACATCATCGAGCACACGGGCTATTTTGCCGTCTGCGGCGCCAGAGGCTGCATCCGCGCCTGCAACGATGCGCTGGAAAGAGCGGGCAAAATCGAGCAGACCTTCCACAACTCCTACTACAAAAAAGAGCTGTGGTCTCTGCCGTTGCACCCCGAAACGCCGTCCGGCGGCGTGAACCCCTACCGCGAAGCCTATCTGGATGAGCATTACCCCGGCATCCGCGAAAACGAATACCAAAAGCCGGCAGCTGGACCTGCCGGTGAATAAAGCAAAAAACCTAAAGGCGCCGCCGCAAAGTGCAAAAGCTCTGCGGCGGCTTTTTCCTTTTGGCTGTGCAAAGGCTTTGTCCGGTGTAAAGCAGCGCCGCAGCAGCCGCATACAGCGGCGCGAAGAAACACCCCGCCCTGTTTTCAAAAGATTTGCACCGCATGAATTTACTTTTCAACCGGTTTATGCTATGCTGAAGAAAAACAGCCGCGGCAGACGGGAGGCAGCTATGACACAGCACGAGATCATCGATTTTCACACTCATCCCTTTGACGATCCCGCCACGAATATCTGCTCGCATCAGACGTATCTGGATATGACCGCCGAAAGCACCGTGCACTACCTGCGGGCGCTTGGTATTTCGCGTATATGCGGGTCGGTACTGTGCCGGAACACGCCGGAGGCCGCCCCCTACGCCAGCCCGTGGGAAATGATCGCCGACAGCAACCGCCGCGCCCTGAAGTTGCAGCAGCAGTACGGTGATTTTTACATTCCCGGCTTTCACGTACATCCGGATTACATTACGGAATCCTGCGATGAGATCGAAAGAATGCATCGGCTTGGGGTTCATCTGATCGGCGAGCTGGTGCCCTATTCCCACGGCTAGAGCGACTACTCCTGCAAAGGCTTCAATGAAATTCTGGATGCGGCAGCGCAATACGGCATGGTGATCAGCTTTCATTCCTCGGGCGACGATTCGATGGATGAAATGGTGCGCCGACACCCGAAAACGATTTTTGTCGCCGCGCATCCCGGCGAATACGATAAATATCTGCGGCATCTGGCCCGTATGCGGATGAGCGAAAACTATTATCTGGATCTCTCCGGCACGGGGCTGTTCCGCCACGGCATGCTGCGGCGCGGCATCGATGAATTCGGGCCGGAGCGCTTTATTTTCGGCTCGGATTATCCCACCTGCAGCCCCGCCATGTTCATCGGCGGCATCGCCATGGATCCCCTGCTCAGCGAACAGGAAAAAACGCTGATCCTTGCGGGAAACGCCAAAAGGCTGCTCAGGCTTGGGTAAAAGCCCCGCCGCACCTATCCCGGATATACCCGGTTCCGGGCCGTCTGCCGCATACCGCAGGCAGCCCGCGCGTAAAAATACAGCTTTGCAAAGGATGAAAACGATGGAAAACACAAACGAACTGATCGCTTTCTCGCTGGAAAATGCCGTTCCCTATCACAGCAGCTGCCCGGACACCTATTTCTTCGGCAACGGAGTGGTCGGCGCATCAGGGCATCCGGATGCAAAGATGACCTTTCTCATCGGGCCGGACTACACCTGCCCGAACTATCTTCGCACGGAAGAGCTGTTTTTAACGGTGGACAGCCAAAAAATCGTACTGGATTTTCAGATGAAACGGCTGCGTCACAGCGGCGTGTTTTTCGGTGTCTGCCGGATTTCCGGTGTCGGGACGGTTTACCTCTGGGATTTTGCGCCGCCGGAGCATCCGTATATTCTGCGCCTTGTGCATCTTGCGGCCGACACCTGTAGCAACATAAAGCTTTGCACGGCGGTCACCGCTTTTGAGAGCACCGCCGCTGCGGCGGGTCCGCGGCTTTGCATCCGCAAGGATACAAGCCGGTTTTGCTTTGGCAACCGCGAGACCCTGAACTGGGCCGAAAGAACCTGCGAAATTTTCTTTGAGGGAGCTTCCGCCGCCTGCACCGCCGCCGGTGACGGGGAATACCTGCTGCAGACTTCATTTGACGAAAACGGTTGCGCGGTGCTTTGCCACTGCTGTTCCTACGATGCGCCCGTACCGCTGAACGAAAGCCCTGTAAAACTGCTGACGCAGACGCTGCACAGCTGGGAGGCGTGGATCGCCGCCGGTACCCTGCCCGCCATAGAAAACACGCGGGACGCGGATGCGCTGGAATCGCTGCTGCTCTCGGTCAAAATGCAGCAGAACCGCGACGGCGGCGCCATCGCCGGTATACGGAAATACGCAAACTCCTACATACGCGACACCCACGGCTGCATGCGCCTGCTGCTTGCCGCCGGACACCCCGAAGAGGTCGCCCGCCTGCTTTTGAATATCCACTCCCGCTGGACCATCGGCGGCTTTATTCCCAACTGGTGGTCGATGGGCTCGGACACCTTCATCGGGCATTCCTTTCACAACGATGCCGCAGAGGTCACCGCCTATTACCTCTTTATGGCGCGGGATTATTTTGCGCACACAGGGGATGCCGGACTGCTGCAGAAAATCGCCCCTTCGCTGGAATGGGCGGCAAAGGCACAGCTGGAATGGCTGGAAACTCACGGTTACACCATGGATTTCAACGGTGACGAGACCGAGCAGTATTGCTGCAATCACGACGGCGAGGAATACGGAGGCTTTGTGAACCCGGAATACCCGTGGAACGCTGCGGCGCTTTCCTTCCCCTCCATGTCCGCCGCACTCTGCTCGCTGCGCTGGTATTTTGCATTTTCCGGCGGGATGACCGATGAAATCAGCGAAAAGCTGACCCTTCTGCAAAATAAAATCGAGGAGGTTTTTTACAGCAGCGAGGACGGGCTGCACATCTGGAGCGCCCTGCCTGCGGAAAACGGCTGGCTGCACCACCGGGCGCACCTGACCAACTACCTGCTGCTGCCGCTGTGGTTCGGCGCAGAGCTTTGCGGCAACGGCGAAAGAACCGATGCCGCCGCCGTGCGGGACTTCGTCAGAAAGGACGGCTTTCTGCCGAACAGCCCCGAGGCCATGCAGGGCTTCTGCGGGCACACCATGGGCCTGTTTTTGTATGATATGACCGTATTGGCCAAAGAGCGGCCGGAGGAATTTTCCGCCGCCGCCGGACGGGCCACCGAAACGATCCTGCATTCGCCGCTGCTGTCCATGTACGGCACGGTATCGGAATTTTACGGGCCATCCTGCACGCCGAACGGCCACAACTGCCGGCCGTTTGAGGGCGGCATTGTGGGCGAGGCGCTGTTGCGGTACTGGAGCAGGGAATAAGCGGACGGCGCGACTTGAGATCATCCTCAAATCCGGAGGTGGATATATGGAGGGAAATTTCCTTCGTCCTCCAAAAAACAGCGCAAAAGATCCCGCAGCCCGTTTTGCGTGGGCTGCGGGATCTTCGTATTTCAGCGTATATTTTGCGGCGGGCGGCGATCAGTCATCGTATTCCACCAGCATCACGGCGTCGCAGTGCCAGCCGCCTGTGTGGGCGCGGTAAACGCCCTCGTGCCAGTACACCGGCAGATTATCCTGCGCATAGACGGGCACGATCGGCCGCCAAATCTTCACCTCCGGCACATCGATGCGCCGGATCACCTGCTCCAAAGCGTAGGTCGCGCCGCCGTCGGCGGAAAGCCATGCTTCCAGCACACGGCGGCTGCCGTCAAAGCGGGCGATATAGATCCGGTCGGTGACGGTGGGCACCCGCGTTCCCGGATGCAGCCCCGCATCGCCCACGCCGTAATAATAGGCCATGCCGCCCAGATAGGTCTGCGAGCCATCCATGACATTCTGCGCAAGGAATTCGCCCGCGGTGCAGATTGGGGCAGAGATATTCCACCGGCCGTCCCGGAACACCGCCGAGCAGTAATATGCCTTTTCCGGCGAGGGCGCGTCGTCCCTGTCCAGCACAAAGGGTGCAAAGCCCACCCGCAGCGGAAGCGTCGGCGCCACATCCAGCAGACGCACGGTGGTACCCTGCGGTGAATCGTACACCACGTCCAGCTTTTCCAGATCGATCAGGCTGCCGTCCTCCTCGTACAGGTTCACAGCCAGCGGCACGCCGCCAGTGGCAAGAAGCTGACCGTCCGAATTGAAAATGCCGCTGCGGATGGTGTGATCCTGCGAGATACGCGGATGACCGTACAAAGCGAAGAACCACTGCTCGTCCGTACCATTTTCCGTGGTGATATGCTGCTTCCGGATATCGATATAGAAAAGGCCGCCGGCATCCGAATGCAAAAAGGTTTTGGGCCTGCTCCATGTTCTGCCGCCGTCTTTTGAGAAGCAGAACTGCCAGTTCACATAGTTGACCCGTGTAAAAAGCCAGAGCTCTTTCCTTTTGGTATTTTCAAAAAGCTGCACATAGGTCACCGAGCCGTCAAACGGCAGCACCCTTTCCTCGCCGAAGGAGAAGATATCATAGGGCTTTTCCGTGATCCTGTACCGCAGACCCTGCACATAGTGGCCGGTGTAGCCCGCCATGATCCTGCCGTCGCCAAAGACACAGACAGACGGCGCGTTGTGCTCATCCGCAAAATTGCAGTTCAGCCTGCACAGCCGGAAATCCCTGCTGGGCGTTTTGCTGCATTTGGCATCCAGCTCTTTGATGTGCACCTCGCCCATATCGGTGGCGTAGGCAATGTAGGTGAGGCCGTTATCGGCAACGATGGCTTTTTCGTTGATCCACCAGTCCGTATTGGCCCGCTTGATCCGCAGCTCTTTCGCTTTTTCCAAATCGATCACCGGCGTTCTCCTTCCTGCCCCTTGCCGCATTTTCTGCGGCCTTATGCCTCGCCGTAGTATTCGTCCAGCACATCCGACACCGTCTTTGCCCAGACCATCAGATTCTGCGGACGGTAGCCCACGGTGCTGATATCCTTCAGCGTGATATCCACCGGGCAACCGTATTTCTGACAGGCTTTGACGGTTTCGACGATCTCTTTGCGCACCACCTCGGGATCGGTGACATCGGCCACATTCGCCGGATTCGGCTTGCGGGAGAAAACATATTTGCCGCCGATCATCTCGGCGCTCTGCTCGATATCCGACCAGGGGCTGACGCCGATCTTGCGCAGGTTGGGATACTGCTGCAGCTTGTCGATGCGGTCGTGCAGCGGTTCGCAGCAGCCGTAATAGGTATAGGCGCAGCGGCTTGCCAGCGGAATGCTGTACTGCAGATCGAATTCATCGTGCACCTCGGGCGAGACCATATTGAACATCTGCGCCATGGTGCGGAACCAGACATCCCTGCAGCCGTAGTGTGCGGGATCGGGCTCGGCGGGCGGCGTGACGGCGGCAGGCGTGCAGTGCAGCGAAAGCCCGCGGGGATCATACAGACCGTACTTTTCCATCTGATCCATGGTGAGGGACATACCGCGGGTGATCAGCTCCATCAGCTTGTGCAGGTACTCCGGACGGTCATAGACATCGAACAGAATGGGCTCCACGCCGCGCAGCATGGAAAGCTGATCCCACGGCGCATAATAAATGCCGTGACCGCGCAGCTGTACGGGAATGATACCGTCAAAGATCTCCTCGGCGGCGGCCACATTGGCGGCATCGGTCTCCGGATGCGGGGTGATCACGGGATCGTGATACATCTCCAATGCGCTTTCATCCGCCAGAACATCCTCGTAATGATGCGAGACGATGTTATTTTTGGCATCCACCGCCAGCCGCTGCTCTTTGATGGCAAAGCCGTTGCCGGTATCGCTGAAGGATTTGTACACCGGCCACACCGGCTCGATAAAATTGTCGCATTTAAAATATTTTTCCCGGTACAGCTGCACACGCAGAGCATACTCGATACCGCGCAGGGTCTCATCTTCGCACTGGCAGTCCAGTGCGCCCTCGTAATTCATCTCGTGCCAGGGGATCTCCTCCATGATGACCGGAGGCCGCACGATTTTCAGATCGTTGCTGTCGCGAAAACGCCTGCGCATTTTCACATGCTTGTCCGAGAGGGCGATCTCCATATACTGTCTGGCCAGATCGCGGATAACGGTCAGTTCTTTTTTGCTGTAAGCCATGATCCATTTCCTTTCTGTCGGGATGCGGTTTTTCCCTTGTTTTGGAAAAGTATAGCTGGTTTCCCCTGCGGGCGGAATGAACACTGTTGTTGTTTTATGGTAATTTCTTGCTGTTTTTGCGCATTGCCGCTCTTCTGTGCTATAATCTGAAAAAGCATATGTATGCAGCAGGCCGCCGGATAAGGGCGGCGCGGAAAGGAGACCCCATGAGTCAGCGGATCGTACCGTTTTTTACGCAGGATGAGATCACGGAAAGGATGCAGTGCTTTTCGCCGTTGTTCGGCATCGAGGATGCCGCCGATTTTACCATCGAGCCGCGCACGCTGGATGATTTCATCGTCGTCTATACCACAAAGGGCTGCTTTTTCTGCGAGCAGGGCGGCAGGCAGTATGCAATCGGCGAGGGCGATTATATCTTTATCGATCTGCGGGTGCGGCACAGCTACCGCTTCAAAGAGGAGATCCCGTCCGAGATCGTCTGGATCCATCTCCATGGCCGTCAGGTGGAATACATCTCCGGTATGATCGGCCGGCTGCTGCCGCTGCCGCTGACCGGCCACGATCCGGCGGTGCTTGAGCACATCAAAGCCGCGCACACGGCGCACACCGGAGCGGGCGCCGACGCCTTTGTACGGACGAAATGCCTGATGGATCTGCTGCTGTACCTTCTGGAGCAGGCCTACCGGCGTCAGCGGGAAAGAAGCCTGCCGGAGGCCGAACAGCGCTTCCGCGCCGGTTTTGAGCACATTCTGCAGACAGCGGATATCGCCGCACTGACCCTTGACAGTGTCTGCGGACAGATGTGCATGAGCAAATACCACTTCTCGCACCTGTTCCGACAGTATTACGGCGTGCCGCCGATGCACTACATCGCCGAAAAGAAGCTGCAGAAGGCCCGGCAGCTGCTGCGTGTTTCCGGTTTGAAGATCGCTGTGATCGCGGCGGAATGCGGCTTTTCCACGCCGGAATATTTTTCGAAGGTCTTCCGGCGCAAGTACGGCGTCACGCCGGAGGAATTCCGGCGCACGGGCAGCTGACGGGATCCCGCGGGCCTGTTTGCGGCACATAGGGCCGCCTTCACGCTCATTTCATAAGCGGCCAATATGTTTTACCGCAGGAACAGGTGCAGCAGCGCTTCGTACAGCCTGCTTTTGTACGGCTGGTAGCGCATGGGCAGATCCAGCCATGTCTTTTTATCCACAATGGATTTGCAGTGGGTGAAGGTGTCAAAGCCGGCCTTGCCGTGGTAGCCGCCCATGCCGCTTTCGCCCACGCCGCCGAAGGGCATGGCGCTGGTGGCCAGATGGATCACCACATCGTTGATGCAGCCGCCGCCGTAGCTCAGCTCTTCGGTGACCTTTTTGATATGCTTTTTATCCGAGGAGAACAGATACAGCGCCAGCGGCTTATCTTTCTCCTTCAACTCTGCGGTCACGGCATCGAAATCCTCAAAGGTGAGAATGGGCAGGATAGGGCCGAAAATCTCCTCCCCCATCACCGCATCCGCAAAAGTGACATTTTCCATCACGGTGGGCTCGATGCGGCAGGCCGCGGCATCCGTTTTACCGCCGAGGATCACCCTGGCCGGGTCGATCAGGCCGCACAGGCGGGCAAAATGCTTTTCATTGATGATCCTGCCGTAATCGCCGTTCTGCAGCGGCTCTTCACCGAACTGAGCCTTTATCTGCTTTACCAGCTCAGCCGCAAGGGCAGCCTTGACGGAGCTTTCGCACAGGATGTAATCCGGCGCAACGCAGGTCTGGCCGCAGTTGAGAAATTTACCGAAGACGATGCGCTTTGCCGCCAGCGGGATATCGGCGCTTGCATCCACGATGCAGGGGCTTTTGCCGCCCAGCTCCAGCACAACAGGTGTCAGGTGCTCGGCGGCATGGCGCAGCACCTCCTTGCCCACCGCCTGACTGCCGGTGAAAAAGATGAAATCGAATTTCTGCTGCAGCAGCGCGGCGTTTTCGGCGCGGCCGCCGGTCACCACCGCCACATAAGCGGGATCAAAGCATTCGGCGATGATCCTGCGCACCACCTCGCTTGTGGCGGGTGAATAGGCACTGGGCTTGACGATGGCGGTATTTCCCGCAGCGATGGCATCGGCAAGGGGATCCAGCGTCAGCAGAAAGGGGTAATTCCACGGGCTCATGATCAGCGTATTACCGTAGGGCACCGGCTGGCGGAAGCTGTGCGCAGCAAACTGTGCCAGCGGTGTGGGCACGCTTTTCCGCTTTGCAAAGCGCCGCGTATGACGGATCATGTAGGAGATCTCGGAAAGCACAAGGCCGGTTTCGCACATGAAGCCCTCGCAGGCGCTCTTGCCCAGATCGGCGGTCAGCGCGGCATTGATCTCGTTTTCATATTTTTTCACCGCCGCATACAGCTTTTTCAGCTGCGCAATGCGGAATTGTACAGGGATCGTCGCTCCGGTTTTATAAAAGGCCCGCTGCCTTTCCAGCAGTGCCCGGATTTCGGTGTCTGTCATCGTTCACACTCCTGTTCTGTGGGTCGGCTCCGCCGGACGCTTTCCGGCAGCTTTTTTGTATTATACCACAGATCCGCCGGTTTCACAGCAAAAATCGGCATTTTCCGCAAAAAACATCCCCCGCCTTCGCACAGGAAGGCGGGGGATGCTGTATTCAGCCGGAAAATCAGCCGTAGATGATGGATTCGGCGTAGCGGGTGGCGATGATGCCCTCGGGCTCGCCGGTGCGCTTGGACTCGCTGAGGATGTGCTCGATGGTGTTGTAGATGTTATCCACCTTTTCCAGCACGGCCTTCTCGTCGTAGACACCGTCCACCTCGGCAGCGGCATTGATGACACCGCCGCCGTTGATGACGAAGTCGGGAGCATAGTAGATGCCGCGTCCCTTCAGAGCCAGAGCGGAAGCATCGTCCAGGATCTGGTTGTTGGCAGCGCCGGCCACAGCCTTGCAGCGCAGAGTGGGGATGGTGGTGGGGTTGATGATGGCGCCCAGTGCGCAGGGAGCCAGAATGTCGCACTCGGCGGAGAGGATCTCATTGGTAGCGACCAC
Organism: Oscillospiraceae bacterium; assembly: GCA_017472965.1. Lineage (GTDB taxonomy): Bacteria > Bacillota > Clostridia > Oscillospirales > Ruminococcaceae > UBA1762. The sequence continues at coordinate 116,655 of JAFUNR010000021.1, forward strand.
CTTGGCGCCGAATTCGTCGGCGGCACGCTCCAGCGCGGCCTTGTTGCGCAGGTTGCCCACGACCAGCTTGGCGCCGTCATTGTGCAGCAGACGGCACAGATCGTAGCCGACCTTGCCCAGACCCTGAACGGCAACGGTGACGCCCTCCAGGCTGTCGCGCTCCAGCACCACCTTGGCGGTGGCGCGGATGCCCTGCCAGATGCCGCGGGCGGTGTAGGGAGAGGGATCGCCGCTGTTCTGGGGCAGGCCGCAGATGTGCTTGGTCTTGCGCAGCATGACCAGCGCATCGTCACAATCGGTGTTCACATCCTCAGCGGTGATATACTCGCCGCCCAGCTGGTTGACAGCTTCGGCAAAGGCCTCGAACATGGCCTCGGTCTTCTGGGAGGGGTCGGCAATGATAACGCCCTTGCCGCCGCCGTGGGCCAGACCGGCCACCGCATTCTTGTGGGACATACCGCGGGAAAGTCGCAGCACATCGAACAGCGCCGCATCATAGGATTCATACGGCCACAGACGGCAGCCGCCGATGGCGGGGCCGAGGTTGGTGTTGTGCACGGCGATGATCGCCTTCAGGCCGGCCTTTTCGTTGTTGACAAACAATACCTTCTCGTGGCGATACTTGCTCATTTCTTCCATGGCATTCATAAACATTTTCTCCTTTTTATTTTTTATCTATACAGGCCGTTTTTTACGCGGTGTATTCCTTGCCCAGCAGCAGAGCTTTCATATTCAGCTCCACCAGCGCGGCTTTCTTGGGGGGCACCAGCTGTGCCACCACCCCGTCGGTGCCTTCAAAGGAAAGCTCGGGGTTATTCTGCAGCAGATGACCCATGATGACCATATTGGCAAGGCTGGCAATGCCGGCATCCTTGGCCATCTGGGTGGCGGGAATGGCGAATACCTGCACATCGGTGCGCTCCACCTTTGCATCGATGAGGGAGGAATCCAGATAGATCTGGCCGCCGGGGGCAACGGTATCCACATATTTCTGCAGCGAGGGCAGGTTCATGGCGATGAGCACATCCGGCACGGTGATGATGGGCGAACCCACGGGAGAGTCGGAGAGGATCACACTGCAGTTGGCGGTACCGCCGCGCATCTCGGGGCCGTAAGAGGGCAGCCACGAGACCTGCAGGTCTTCCACAAGGCCCTTATAGGCCAGAAACTTACCGGCGAACAGCACGCCCTGTCCGCCGAAACCGGCGATGAGGATCTGTGTGGTTTTCATATCACTTTTCCTCCTTTGCGGCGCTGCGGTCCTTATACACGCCGATGGGGTAATAGGGCAGCATATCGCTCTCCACCCACTCCAGCGCCTGCTTCGGGGTCATGCCCCAGTTGGTGGGACATGCGGAGACGACCTCCACCAGCGAAAAGCCCTTGCCGTCGATCTGGTTCTGGAAGGCCTTTTTGATGGCCTTTTTGGCGTTTTTGACATTTTTGACATTATTCACAGCCACGCGGGTGACATACTCGGGACCTTCCAGCGTGGAGAGCATCTCGCACACACGGATGGGCCAGCCGCAGTGGTTGACATCGCTGCCGTAGGGGGAGGTCTGGGTCACCTGACCGGGCAGACTGGTGGGCGCCATCTGGCCGCCGGTCATGCCGTAGATGGCATTGTTGACGAAGATGACGGTGATATTTTCGTTACGGGCGG
>JAFUNR010000022.1 GCA_017472965.1 Oscillospiraceae bacterium
AAGGGCGTGTTGCAAAATGAAAATTTTACAACACGCCACACGCGAAATTTCATTTCGCGTGTAAATTCCGCAGGAATTTGCTGCAACATTTGATGATTTTGGCTCTGTAAGAGCCAAAATGGCGGCCACGCCTGGGCCGCCAAATCAAATTTGACGGATCTGTTGCAATTTTGCAACAGATCCTTTTCATTGCTGCGGTGCGCCGGTTCAATCGAAACGGCTGCAGGTATCCTTTTCGCAGAGCTGCCGGTGCAGGGAGGCGTAGCACATCCACTGATCGAACCATGTGCCCAGCATATACTCGTGCCGACCGAAGCTTTCCATGAAGCGCTCAAAGGCAGCGGCGGCCTCCTGATCGGCGCCCAGCGCCTTGAGTATCCACGCCTGTGCCAGTCCGCGGACGTATTCCAGATGCAAAAGCAGCAGCCGCATGGAGACGGTCTGCGCCCGCATCGGCATGATACGGTGCTCCTCGAAACGCGGCGCGTAGCGGTCGGCGATCTGCTGTACGGTGCGCAGCTTTTCGGCGTGTGCGGGGGAATAGAACCGGCCGATGGGGCTGTCGGCGCCATCCATCAGATATTTCATGTCAAAAGCATCGCCGATGGCGGCAAAATAATCCAGCACCTGCTGCCAGATATCGCCGAAGGCATGACGGAAGTAATCCTCGCGCAGCGCATCAAGATCGGTATTCGTATCAAACAGCGTGGCGGCATAGGCGTGGAAGGGGTAGCCGGTGGGGAAATAGCTGCGCTGTGAGCCATCCTGGATCAGTCCGTCAAAGCCGTGGGCGGCATAGCCCTTCACATCGTCATGCAGCAGCCGGGCAAAATCCAGCGTGCCGGGGTCGCGGTACTGGTGCAGCCAGAAATGGTATTCGTAGACCAGCGTGGGCACATCGGCGGCCTTTTTCCACTGTTTGGCATGCAGGATGTACTCCTCCACCGTCTGGGGAAAGCTTTCCGGCTCGTTGAGCCGGTAACGCGGCAGCGGGGTATCCGGCAGCTGCTGCGGTACACAGGCGGCATAGGTACGGGTGATGGCCGCCAGCATCATGGAAAACCGGTCGGGATTGCGGATGGTCTCGGTCTCCGGTGCCCATGTGGTGTCGGTGTAGCAGATAAAGACGATGCGGGTGGCAAGTCCCTTTTCGCTCAGGCGCTCATCGATCTCGTTGAGCAGCATCACATACCAGTCGGAGGGGATCTTCTGCCGGCAGTGTGCGCACTCGCAGTGATTGCCGGAGCTGTCCGCCAGCCACACATGCAGATAATCCACATTCTGATGCCGGCAGGCATATTCGGCAATGTACTTTGCCACGATGGTGCGGGCTTCGGCATTGGACATACAGAACTGGGTATTCAGCGCCACGCCGCCCCACAGCGCGCGCACGCCGTTCACCTCGGCCAGATAGCCGCGCATCTCTTCAGGTACGGGGTTGTCATCCTCCCGCAGCCAGCCGTTGGTGGAGCTGATGCCGAAGGGCTCCGCCGTCCAGCCGTGGCCCATATCATGGAACTGCAGTCCGCGCTTGGAAAGCTCCGCCTCACACTGGCGCTTCCACTGTCTGGCGGCATCGGCGGTGATGGGCTCGGCGGGGCGGTTTGCCTTATTGCCGTTGGCATTGAAGTAGCAGTCGTAATACACCTTGGGGTTATCGAATTCCATCATAAAGACATTCATGCCCAGCTTGGGCTGAAAATCGATGACCTCCAGCATATTGCTCTGGTATTCCGCGCCCTCGTTGCACTGACCGCGGTAGCGGCAGTCCGCCATGCGGTGATACTGTGTGGGGACGACATCGCGGATGGGGATGCACTCGCCCTCCACGCCGGGGAAAAGCCAGCGGCAGCCGTTTTCATACAGATAGCGGTACACTGCCAGCAGCACCGAGCGCGGGTTGGAGCCGGCGATGATGCCGTTTTCACCGTCGGTGTCGATGTGCAGAATATCATCCAGCTCCGGGTCTTTGGCTTCGTCTGTATTCAGCCCGAAGTCTGCCATCAGGCCAAGCCGCAGGCCGTCTGCAGCGGCGGGCGCGGCGGAAATGAAGATCTCGCCGCATTCCGGCATCATCATGCGCAGGTATTTTTTCAGCTCCTCGGCGGCAAAATCCACCACAGGATGCAGGGTGATCTTATTGATCCGGTACATAAATGCCTCCTTGAAAGAAGTGCTGCAGCAAGTATGCTGCGGCAGGTATGCGGCAGCAAGTATGCTGCAGCGGGGCTCAGCGCTCGCGGGTGGTCAGAGGGTCGGGCTTCATGCCGCCCAGCGTTGCTTCGATGTATTCGCGGAACATATCCTCCAGCAGTGCGGTATTGCCCTCCACCAGCACATCTACCGTGCCGTGCCCGGTAAAGGCGATATCGCTGTAGATGGCCTCGTAGCAGCCGCCGTCCTGTGCGATATCGGAGGAAAGATAGCCGTTGGTGCCGCCCTCCAGCTCCACCACCAGTGTATTGGCAAAGGGAGAATTGGCCTTGATGCGCTTGCCGATGCAGCTGAAAGGCTCGCCGGGGATGCCCACAACGGCCCACGGGCCCACCTGCACCGTGTGCAGACCAAGCGGCACCTGCTGCGGCAGCTGCGATTCATCCCGCACATACTGCTCGGCCACCATCTGTGTATGCTCGTTGAGCTCCTCGCCGGCATCGCGTTTGGCCAGCATCCGCGCCGCCCATTCCTTTTGCTCCGGTGCGGCAAAGCGGCGGCGGGTCATGCTCTGGCCGCAGCGGGCGGTGATATAAAGCTCGCTGTCATCGGTGACGATGGTCTCATTGATCCGTGCCACCGTCTCGGCAAGACCTTCGCCGATGGCACGGGGCGGGCTGTCGGTCTTGCGGTAGAAGGCGTCGGTGCCGTATTTGTGATCCAGATCGTTGACATCGCCGCAGGCGCCGTTCAAAAACACCACACAGACATCTTCACCGAAGCGGCGGCGCAGCGCCAGCCGCAGATAGCCGGGATAATCGGCAGAAAAGCCCCAGCGCTCCTCCTCCAGATGGTTGTCAGGGTGGTTGGCATAGTTGACGATAAAGCAGCGCACCCGCCCGTCGGCGTCATCGATGCGCATCACATTGACGGAATGGTCGGGGGTGGAAAGCGGCACCTTCATGCGGGAGGCGTTGGCATAGCCGGAGTTGGTGATCAGGCTGCCGTCATCCCACAGCCAGTCGCGGCAGAAGCTGAACCGGTCCTCGTAGCCAAGTCCGGTGCCGCAGCGGGCGGGACTGCGGTTTTCAAAAGCCTGCACGGCGGCCTGTACTGCGGCGTCGCCGGCGCGGGCGGCGGTCTCCGGCTCGGCAGGGGTGCCCCAGACCGCATGGTCGATACCGCAGCCGGTGTGGCAGTGAGTGGCCGCCAGCACAATGTACGGCACCGGCACGCCGGTACGCTGCGAGATTTGCTGCTTGAGCTGTGTCATGCAGCCGGTAGAGAGAAACAGGATATCCATGGAGACGAAGATCACGCTGTTTTCACCGCTGGTCAGCGCGGCGGCGTGGGCCATCAGCGGCGTCAGCGTGCCTCTGGCGTGATAGATGTTGAATTCGCCCGGCATATTGCCCTCGGCGGGGGTGTACTCGATCTCGGCAAAGCCTGCAAGCATGGTAAGTTCCTCCTTATCTGTCCTGTTCGCCGCTGCGCGGTGTCCGCCCGGCAGGGCGGCGGGTGGTATCAATAGCCGGCGGGATCACTTCAGCAGTTCCTCCGGTACCTCGGCGGCCATGCGCTTATAGCCGGCCTTGCTGGGGTGCAGATGATCGCCGGAATCGTATTCCGGCAGAAAATGATCCGGGTTAGCGGGGTCGCGCAGCGCCGCATCGAAATCGATGCAGCCATCGATGAGATCGGTGGTGCGGATGAATTCGTTGTAGGCGTGGCGCATCTGCTGCCGGAAGGGGGCATCCGTACGCCAGCCGCCCATGGGCAGCAGTGTGCCCACATACACCCGCAGTCCGTAGCTGCGCGCCTGTGCGATGTAGGTTTTCAATCCTTCGATCAGCTCCTCCACCGTGGGCAGATCGCTCATGGGGCGGAATACATTCACCGTCTCACCCACCGGATGGATGATATCGTTGATGCCCTGCTGGATGATGACGGTGTCCGCACCGTCGGTGGGCACCTCGTGGGCAAAGCGGTTTTCCCCGGAAAGCCCGTAGCTTTCATAGGTCAGACAGCTGTACTGCCGCAAAATGCGCGAGCCGCTGGTGGCGCGGCGGATGACGGCAGTTTTTGTATAGCCCTGCGTATAGCAGCGCATGGCCAGATGGTCGGGCCAATCCTGCGCGGTGATGGAATCGCCGTAGCACACCACAGTGCGGTTGCCCGCATCCGTCAGCACCGAAACGTTGCTCAGAAAGTAGAAAAGATGGGTCTTGCGGGAGGTCATGATATCGATCTCGGCGTTTTCCGTCTGGTCGCCGTTGGCGTAAAGCCCCTCGGAAAGCGGCCCGCAGGTGTACACCACCGAACGCATCAGGGTGAAATCCGCCAGATAGAAGCTGACCTGGATCAGCTCCTCCGCCCGCAGGGGGATGGCCAGCGCATCGGTCACCGCGTTTTCACCGGCGGGGATGGTCACGCTGCGCTGTCCGCCGCACAGCACCGGATAGAATTCGCCGCCGTAAAACACGGTGATCTTATCCAGCGTGATAGGCTCGGTGCCGCAGTAGTTGTCAAAGGTCAGCCGCAGCGCCTGCGCCGCAAAGGGCATATGGATGGGATACCGCACCGTGATATCCTTTGCATACCGCTCGGGACGGTTCTCCGCCACGCTCACCGCGTTGCCCCACACGCTGACCCATTTCTGTGTCTGTTCCATCGTTCACACTCCTGTAGATAAATGTGGATCGTCCTTTGTATTTATCATATCATACAGCGCAGAAATTGCAAGAAAAAAAGCATCGCTGCAGCGGGATGCCCGACATTGACGGGTAACCGGCTTTGTGTTATAGTAGGAAAAAGCAAGGGCGGCAGTATTGGAAGGCTGCGAACAAAAAGGAGATAAAAAATGACAGAAACGGTCGGCCTGTGGAAACAGAAGCAGGGACGCGTGTGCCGCGTTCTGATGATCGGCAACAGCTTTTGTATGCTGTATGCACAGGAGCTGTACGGCATGGCAAAAAGTGTCGGGATCGAGGCAAGGATCGTAAGCGTGGTGGCCGCAGCCTGTACGCTGGAAAAGCACTGGAACTGGCTGCAAAACGGTGAAAAGAATTATACCGTGCAGATCGTGGACAGGGAAGGCCTTCGCCAGCTGGAGGGTATGGGGTTGGAGGACAGTCTTGCGCTTGATCGCTGGGATGTGATCTCCTGTCAGGATGGCGAACACTACTACAGGCTGGGAGGCTTATTGGAAGCGGAAAAACACACCGAGCCGTATCTGGGCGGGCTGGTGGCTTTTGTGCGCAGCCGGTTTCCGGCGGCGGTGCACTGTTTCCATCAGGTGTGGGCATATCAGGTCGGATACAACCGGCCCGAAAAATCCCCCTTCCGCGTGCCGGACAGGGATATGCAGCTGTGTATGCACCGGGATCTGCGAAGCATCTGCTGCAGGGTTTGCAGGGAGTATGGCCTGTTTCGTGTGCCGTCGGGAGATGCATGGGAACTGGCCCGGCAGGATGTACGGGTCGGGGATACCCTGTGTATGCCGGATTGTGAACACGACGGTGAAAGCGAGGGCGGGCGGTATTTGAACGCCTGTGTCTGGTTCGAAGCGCTGTTTGGTATCAGCTGCATCGGGAATGCGTACCGGCCGGCATATCCGCTTGCAGAGGATAAAATCGCCGCGCTGCAGCAGGCGGCGCACACAGCAATGGCCGCTGCCCGCAGCGAAGAAAAAGAGAACGGCTGCGGCGGGTCTTTGCTGTAAAAAGAGCCGCACATCCTTTGCATACCGATCCAAATGATAAAAAGCTGTCTCCCTGACGGAGGCAGCTTTTTATTCGCAGCCGTTTGGAGAATCCCCTCCCTCCCCGGAAGGGCGCGTTTGCGGCGATATACTGAAACAGGGGCGGGGCGCGGCTGCTGCTGCATACAAAATTACTACGAAATTTTGTAAAAACGCCTTGTCAAGCCGTCCGGCGCTTGTTATAATAAAGCTGTATCACCATTTTTGAAAATCTTCGTGCAGGAGGTGAGGGTCTTGAGCGAAAAGGACGAGCTGAAGCAGCTCATCGAGCAGATCCTTGCCGCTGTACGCGCCAAAAACGAGCAAACGCAGGTGGTGCACACCGAGGTCTATACCGATGAGCCTATCCGCCGCCCCGATGCCCCCGCACAGGAGCAGCACGCATCGCAGCAGCGGCAGGATACCTGCCGCACCGCCGCCGGGCCTATCCGCCGCGGGGATGCGCAGGGGGAAACGCTGCTGCGCACCGGTGCGCAGCTTGCCATGAGCATGGCACAGGGTCGCGGCACGCCGGAAAAGTATGCGCAGATGCGCCGGCTGGCGGGAGCTTCGCAGCCCTCTCTGCTGCCCAATGCCGCCATCTTTTGCCGGCAGGCGCGGTTCATGGCCGACCACGAGGACGATTTTGAATACCACGGCGAGTATGTGCAGTATTTTCCCACCTATCAATCCATGAACACCCTGCAGCTGCGCGGCTATTTCAGCTGGCGCACACAGGTGCGCCGCGGCAATGTGCAGCCCACCTCGCTTTCCTTTGCATTCGTGTATATCTACGAGCTGCTGAATCTGGTGGGGGAGGAATTTCCCCAGCTGGCCTTTGAGCGGCTGCGCTGGTTCTGGAATGCCTATCGCCGCTTCGATGCGCGCATCGACCGCTATATGCGCCAGTGGCTGCGGGATTTTGCGGTGTACCACAACCTTGACCGGGCGCTGCTGGACGGCATTGTGGATACCGCCTTTGAGGAGACGGTGCTGGTGCTGCTGGAGTACCGCACCCGCCCGCCCGAGCAGGTGTTCGATGCGCTGCAGAGCCTTTCCGCCTACGATATCGGCCGCAGCCGTCTGTACCGCCAGTACCCGCAGGATGTGCAGGCCGTGGTATGCGAGGTGTTCGCCCGGCTTTCGGAATACTACGAAAAAAACCGCAAGACCACCCTGTGTGAAAAGCTGTTCGGCCGGCTGCTCTCCGGCCCCTGCCGCCTGTTTGAATCCGCTGTATTCGAGGATACCGTCCGCTATCCGGAATACGAATACACCATCAATCCGCTGCACATCTACCGCTGCAAAAACGGCGTGTGGAGCTCCACCCGCTTTTACGGCTCTGCGCAGAAAAGCAAGGAGCTGGGCGCCATCCTGAAAACGGTGGACAGCGCCATGCGCGCCCCGTGGGGGCTGCCGCCCCTCCAGCCCGGCAACGATACCCGGCTGCTGGCCGGTATGGTGGAAAAGGCCATTGCCGGTCTGCAGCAGCAAAAGGCCGCCGAGGCTGCCGCCGCTGCAGAAGCCGCCCGCCCGAAGGTGGAGCTGGATCTTTCCCGGCTTTCCGGTATCCGGCAGGCCGCTGCCATCACCCGCGACAAGCTGTTGGTGGAGGAGGAGCTGCCTGCGGCCGATCCTGTGTCCGCAGCCGATCCCGCAGCCGCACAGACTGCCGCACCGGATCCGGCTGCTGCCGCAGAGCAGCCCGCCGTTCTGACCGCTGCACCCGCCGCTGAGGAACTCCTGTATTCCACTCCCGCCGCTGAGGAGTCCGCCGCTGCCGCACCCGCCGCCGGACAGTACCCCGCCGGACTGAACGGCACCGAATTCGCTCTGCTTTACGCGCTGCTGTATGGCGGCGACCCTGCCGCCGCGCTGCGTTCGGCCGGCGTGCTGGTTTCCGTCGCGGCGGATTCTGTCAACGAAAAGCTGTTTGATCTCTTCGGCGATACCGTCATCGTTTTTGAGGGCGATGATCCGGTGCTGCTGGAGGATTACACCGATGAACTGAAAGGGATGATCCCGCTATGAAAATACCCAAAAGAATCGCCTCTGCCGTCATCAACTCGCTGAAGGGCGGCGTGGTGCCCCGCATCGGCCTGCCCTATATCACCGTGGGCCGCGCCACCGAAATCGATGCTCTGCTGCACGATGTGGATATCATCGCCGACGGCGGCGCCTCCTTCCGCTTTATCGTGGGCAAATACGGCAGCGGCAAAAGCTTTCTGCTGCAGACCATCCGCAACTATGTGATGGACCGCGGCTTTGTGGTGGCGGATGCCGATCTTTCGCCCGAGCGCCGTCTGCAGGGCACCAAGGGGCAGGGTCTTGCCACCTATAAAGAGCTGATCCGCAACCTCTCCACCAAAACCCGACCCGAGGGCGGTGCCCTGACCCTGATCCTGGATCGCTGGATCAGCGCCGTGCAAAGCGAGGCTGCCATGGAAAGCGGCCTTTCGCCGGAGGATCCCGCCTTTGCGCAGCTGGTGGAAAAGAAGATCTTCGCCGTCATCGCCGCCCTGAACGAAATGGTGCACGGCTTTGATTTTGCCAGGCTGCTCACGGTTTACTACCGCGCCGCCGTGGAGGGCGACGATGCCAGAAAAGCGCTGGTGGTCAAGTGGTTCCGCGGCGAATACGCCACCAAAAGCGAGGCAAAAGCCGAACTGGGCGTCAACATCGTCATCACCGACGACGATTGGTATGAGTATATCAAGCTGTTCGCCGTCTTTCTGAAAAAGGCCGGCTACAACGGGATGCTGGTGCTGGTGGATGAGCTGGTCAATATCTACAAGATCCCCAACAGCATCACCCGTCAGTACAACTACGAAAAGATCCTGACCATGTACAACGACACCCTGCAGGGCAAGGCGCAGTATCTGGGCCTGATCATGTGCGGCACGCCCCAGTGCATTGAGGATACCCGCCGCGGCGTATTCAGCTACGAAGCGCTGCGCAGCCGTCTGGCCGAGGGTAAATTCGGCCGCGAGGGCGTCAAGGATATGCTTGCCCCCATCATCCGGCTGGAACCCCTTACCGCCGAGGAGATGCTGGTGCTGGTGGAAAAGCTGGCGGAGATCCACGCCGGGCTGTTCGATTATGAACAGACCCTCACCCAGCAGGATCTGGTGGCGTTTATCGAGATCGAGTTCGGCCGTATCGGTGCAGGCAGCAACATCACCCCGCGGGAGGTCATCCGCGATTTCATCGAGCTGCTGAACATCGTCTATCAGAATCCGCAGGTGGATGTGCGCACACTGCTGGGCAGCGAAGGCTTTGCCTACGCCCGCACCCCCGCCGAGGAGGAGACAGCCGGCACCGATTTTGCCGAGTTTGAGCTGTAAGGCGAAGAAATTTTTTCAACACGCCGTGCAGGAGGCCGTGCTATGAATGTTTTCGACCGCTATGCACCCTTTGTGCAGGATTTTATCTACCGCAATAACTGGCAGTCACTGCGCGCTATTCAGGTGGCGGCGGGGGATGCCATCTTCCATACCGACGATCATGTGCTGCTGAGCGCCTCCACCGCCTCCGGCAAGACCGAGGCCGCCTTTTTTCCCATACTCACCGAATTCTGGGAGGATCCCCCCGCCTCGGTGGGTGCGATTTACATCGGCCCGCTCAAGGCGCTGATCAACGATCAGTTTCTGCGGCTCAACGATCTTTGCGCCGAGGCCGGTATTCCGGTGTGGCACTGGCACGGCGATGTGGCGCAATCCCACAAGGCAAAAATGCTGAAAAAGCCCTCCGGTATTCTGCAGATCACCCCCGAATCGCTGGAGGCACTGCTGCTGCACAAGCATGCCGCCGTGGCAAAGCTGTTCGGCGATCTGCGCTATGTGGTCATCGATGAGGTGCACTCGCTGCTGCGGGGCGACCGCGGCGGCCAGACCATCTGCCTGATCGAACGGCTTTCCCGCATGGCGGGGGTGCAGCCGCGGCGCATCGGGCTTTCCGCCACCATCGGCGATCTGGAAGCCGCCGGCCGTTTTCTGGCTGCAGGCACCGGCCGCAACACCGTCATCCCGAAAATTGAAGCCAAAGGCGCAAAATGGCGGCTTTCCATGGAGCATTTCTTCGTCAGCGGCCCGCAGGCACAGGGCACGCCGGAAACGGATGCCGCCGCGCTGCCGGTGCTGGAAGCAGCCACCGATTCCGCCCCCAAAGAGGCCGACCCCGGTATGGGCTATATTTTCGACCACACCCGGGGCAAAAAATGTCTGGTTTTCGTCAATTCCCGCGAGGAATGCGAAGCCGTCACCACCAGCCTGCGCCAGTATTGTGAGCTGAAGCACGAGCCGGACCGCTTCCTCATCCATCACGGCAACCTCTCCGCTTCTTACCGCGAGACCGCCGAGACCGTGATGAAGGATGACGATCAGCAGATGACCACCGTCACCACCGCCACGCTGGAGCTGGGTATCGATATCGGCCGGCTGGAGCGTGCATTTCAGATCAATGCGCCGTTTACCGTCTCCTCCTTTTTGCAGCGCATGGGCCGTACCGGTCGCCGCGACGCCCCGCCCGAGATGTGGTTCGTCATGCGGGAGGAGCTGCCCGAGGCCCGCGCCATGCTGCCCACCACCATCCCGTGGGAGCTGCTGCAGGGCATCGCGCTGGTGCAGCTGTATCTGGAGGAGCGCTGGGTAGAGCCGCCCAAGCTGGACCGTTTGCCCTACAGCCTGCTGTACCACCAGACCATGAGCACGCTGGCAAGCAGCGGCGAGCTCAGCCCCGGAGCGCTTGCTGCCCGCGTACTGCCGCTGGCGGTGTTTCACCGCATCACGCAGGAGGATTTCCGCCTGCTGCTGCGGCATCTCATCGAAAACGGCCACATACAGCGCACCGAGACCGGCGGCCTGATCGTGGGCCTTGCCGGCGAGCGCATCACCAATAATTTCAAATTCTACGCCGTTTTTCAGGAAAACGAGGAGTACACCGTCCGCAGCGCCAATCAGGAGCTGGGCACCATCGTCATGCCGCCGCCCCCGGGCGAAAAGATCGCCATCGCCGGTGCGGTCTGGATCGTGGAGGAGGTGGATCACAAGCGCCATCTGGTCTACTGCGAGCCTGTCAAGGGCAAGGTGCCGGCCTATTTCGGCCAGTGCCCCGGCGATATCCACACAAAAATTCTGGAGCGGATGCGCCGTGTGCTGGCAGAGGATACCCCTTATCCCTACCTGATGAAAAACGCCGCCGCCCGTCTGGCACAGGCGCGGCATTCGGCGCGGCTCTCCGGTGCGGTGAGCGAACCGCTGATCAATCTGGGCGGCGATATGTGGTGCCTGTTCCCGTGGCTTGGCAGCTACGCTTTCCTTGCGCTGGAACGCTTCCTCAAGGTGAAATGTGCCGATGCGCTGGGTCTGCGCGGCATGGACAGCACCCGTCCGTATTTCCTGATGTTCAAAATGCGTGCCGGCAAAGAGGAATTCTTCCGCGTGCTGGGCGAAGCGGTGCAGCAGCCGATGGACCCGTTGGAGCTGGTCTATCCCAAAGAGGTGCCGCTGTTTGAAAAATACGATGAATATCTGCCCGAATCGCTGGTGAAAAAGGGCTTTGCCTACGGCATTCTGGATATCGAGGGCATGAAGGCCCGTGTCCGCAGCTGGTGCGGCATTCCGGAATAAAGCAGCCGAAAAAAGAGACAGAAATATCCTGAAAGGGGAATATGCCATGAAAAGCATCCAGTTTTATCTGACCCCCGCCGCCGGCAAGCGGCTGATCGCCAAGGGCATCGCCGCCATGCCCGCCGTACGCACCGCGCTGCTGCAGGGTACGGTGGTCATCGTGGCCGGCACCACCAACGGCTATGTGGCCGAGGAGGTGCTCACCTCCGTCTGCCAGCAGGATGGCTTTGACCGCCGCAGCTTCTACCGCGGCGTGATCCGCGGTGCGGATGCCCTCGCCCCCAACCCGGGCAATATGGATGTGGTGCTGGAAAAAGGCATCTGGCGGCGCGGCGCCACCATTTTTGATGTGGCCGAACGTCTGGGTGAGAAGGATATCATCCTCAAGGGTGCCAATGCGGTGGATCTTGCCACCGGCGAAGCCGCCGTGTTCATCGGCAACGCCAGCGGCGGTACCATCAGCGCGGCGGCAGCTGCCGCCATCGGCCGGCGCACCCGGCTGATCCTGCCCGTCGGCGTAGAAAAGCGTGTCAGCGAGCCCATTCGTACTCTGTGCGGGCTGTGCAATGCGCCGGAGGCCGCCGGTCTGCGGCTGTGGCCCGCCCCCGGCAGCGCCTATACCGAGCTGGATGCCATCCGCCAGCTCTCCGGCGCCGAGGTGCATCTGTTCGGTGCGGGCGGCGTGGCAGGTGCGGAGGGCGGCGCCTATTTCACCGCTGCCGGTACCGATACCCAGATCGGCATACTGCAGACCGTTCTCAGCGGTCTGCGCGGCACACCACCCTTTACGATGGAGTAATACCATGAAAAAACACACGCCCGATACGGGCAGAACCGCAAAAAGGACCGGACAGAGCCCCGCTGCAGGAAAGCAGGGGACCCGGGTGGCAGTCCCCGCCAAAAAGCCCCCCGCACCGCAGGCGGTGCCGGAAAAAAAGCCGGCCGCCGCAAAACAGGTTGCGGCGCGGGAAAGCCTTGCCGCCGCAGAACAGCTGCGGGGTCTTGCCGCACAGAAGCTTCCCACCGTTGCCGTTGTCGGCGGCGGTGCGGCGGGTATGGCCGCGGCCATCGCCGCGGCACACACCGCAAAGCGGCAGGGCAGCAGCCTGCGGGTGATCCTGCTGGAAAAAGCCGACCGCGTGGGCCGCAAGCTGCTGGCCACCGGCAACGGCCGCTGCAATCTGAGCCATGAGCCTGTCACCGCGGCCAATTATGTCTCTCTTGCCGCAAATTCCGGCACGGCGCCGGATGCTTTTTTTGCCGCGCGGCAGCCCGGCGGCGCGGCGGCCTTTCTGCAAAGTCTTGGGCTGCTGATCCGCGAGGAGGAGGGCCGCCTTTACCCTTACTGCGGGCAGGCCTCCATGGTGCTGGATGTGCTGCGCGCTGCGCTGGATGCCGCCGGCGTGATCACGGTGTGCGGTGCAGCTGTCAGCAGCGTTGCCCCTGTGGCGGGCGGTTTTCTCATCCGAACCGAAGCCGCCGGTCAGGTGCTGCCGGTGCTGTTTGCGCAGCGGGTGATCCTTGCCGCAGGCGGCGGCGCCGCGCCGAAGCTGGGCGGCTGCCGCGACGGCTATGCGCTTGCGCAGAGCCTTGGCCACAGCTGTACCCCGCTGCACCCCGCGCTGGTGGGGCTGCGCTGTGCCCTGCCCGCGCCGGAAAACGACCTGCTGCCCGGGCTGAAGGGCATCCGCGCACAGGCCGAAGCGGTGCTGTACGACGGCGATATCCCCATCGCCCGCGATACCGGCGAGATCCAGTTCAACGAAAACGGACTTTCCGGCATTCCTGTGCTGCAGCTTTCGCTGCGCCTTGCCGCTGCCGCCGCGCCGCGCATCACGCTGGATCTGCTGCCGCAGCTTTCCGCACCGCAACTGGCGGCGCTGCTGGAGGCCCGCTGTGCCGCCGCCCCCCCGCTGGAGGAGCTTCTGCTGGGCACCGTGCACAAAAAGCTGGGCTTCGCCGTGATGAAATGCGCCGGTCTGGGACAGCTTTCCCGCCGGGCGGATACCCTTTCCGCACAGGAAAAAGCAGTCCTTGTGCAGCTGCTGAAGGCGCTGCCCGCCGCGGTGCTGGGGCATCAGGGGTGGGATGGCGCACAGGTGGCCGCCGGCGGCGTGCCGCTGGCCGAATGCGACCCGCAAAGCTGTGCTTCACTGCGCTGCGCGGGGCTGTATCTTGCCGGCGAGGTGCTGGATTGCACCGGCGAATGCGGCGGCTTCAATCTGGATTGGGCCTTTACCACCGGCGAACGCGCCGGCGCAGCCGCAGCCGGCGGGCTGTAAAGCGCAAAGAGAAAGATCTTTCCGTCCGAAACCGGTGCGGAAAGATCTTTTTTCATACATATTTTGCGCCGCACTGCGGATACTGAAACAAAAGCATCGCACAAAGGAGAGAATACGATGAAGCTGACCCGGCGTGAATACGAAAAAATGGTCAAGGCGGCCAGCCCCCGCTCCACACTGCTGCCCGATTGCCTGTGGGCCTTTTTTACAGGCGGCGCGATCTGTGCGCTGGGCGAGGCGCTGGGCACCCTCTACGGCCGCATGGGTCTCACCCTCACCGATGCCGGTACCCTCACCTCCGCCACGCTGGTGGGGCTTTCCGCCATCACCACCGCGCTGGGCTGGTACCAGAAGCTTGCCGCCAAGGCCGGCGCGGGGACGCTTGTGCCCATCACCGGCTTCGCCAATGCGGTGGTATCCCCCGCCATCGAATTCAAAACCGAGGGCTGGATCAACGGCACCGGCGCCAAAATGTTCCAGATCGCCGGCCCCGTCATCGTCTACGGCATGGCCGCCAGCGTGATCTACGGGGTGATTTATTGGGTGATGACGGTGGTGTGAAATCCGGATTCGGGATTTTAAGCAAACAGGAGCTGTTGCAATTTTGCGGCAGCTCTTTTTTGCCTGCCGTGACACTTCCGGCAAAGCGCCCACTTGTAAAGCGGAGGCAAATGGTTTACAATACATACAAAGCATTGTTCCGGCTGCGCGGAAAGGCCGGCAGAAAAACCGAAGTCGTTCGTATGAGGAAAGGAGCTCTCCCGTATGCAATACCGCAATCCCATCGTGCCCGGTTACAACCCGGATCCCAGCATCTGCCGTGTGGAGGACACCTTCTATCTGGTGAATTCCACCTTTGAATTCTTCCCCGGCGTGCCGGTGCGCAAAAGCCAAAACCTTGTCAACTGGGAGCTGGCCGGCCATGCGCTGGACCGTGTAAGCCAGCTTCCGCTGCAGGGCAGCGCCCCCTCCAGCGGCATCTTCGCACCGGTCATCCGTTACCATGACGGGTTGTATTACATGATCACCACCCATGTGAACATCATGTTCGCCTCCGGCAAAACCGGCAATTTCATCGTCCATGCCGCCGATCCCGCCGGCCCCTGGTCCGAGCCTGTCTGGGTGGATCAGTTCGGCATCGATCCCTCGCTTTTCTGGGATGACGACGGCCGCTGCTATTTCTGCGGCACCGGCCACGACGAGAGCATTCCCGGTCAGGGCATCGTCTTTTTTGAGGTGGATCCCCTTACCGGCGAGATCCTTTCGGAGAAAAAATTCATCTCCCACGGCAGCGGCGGCAAATGTCCGGAAGGACCGCACATCTACAAAAAGGATGGCTGGTATTATCTGATGCTGGCGGAGGGCGGCACCGAGTACGGTCATATGGAGACCATCGCCCGCAGCCGCAGCATCGAGGGCCCCTATGAATTCAGCCCGCACGGCCCGCTGCTCACCTGCCGCGGCTACCGGGGCTTAGGACCGGTGCAGTGTACCGGTCACGCGGATCTGGTGGATGATGCCAACGGCAACTGGTGGGTCGTGTGCCTTGGTACGCGCCCCATCGGCCCGATGGCGCACCAGCTGGGGCGTGAGACCTTTCTGGCTCCGGTTTTCTGGGGGGAGGACGGTTGGCCCCGCATGGCAAACGACGGCGTGATGAAAATGGAATTCGATGCCCCGCTGCCTGCAGCGGAGACCGTCACCCCTGTTTCGGATGATATCCACATTGATTTTACCGCGGTGAAGGATATCGGCAGCCTACCGCCGGAATGCACATGGCTTCGTGAAAAGATCACGGAAAACTACCGGTTTGCAAACGGCCTTGTGCTGCGCGGTACACAGCAAAAGCTCTCCGATCCCAATGCCTCGCCCACATGGCTGGGCGTGCGCCAGACCCAGCACAGCGCCTGTGCCGAAGCGGTGCTGCGCACGGAGCTCGCCGGGGGCACTGCCGCCGGCATCACCGCCTACTATATGCACACCCATCACTACGATGTGCTGCTCACCCGGCGCGGCGGGCGGCTGCTGGCGCAGCTGCGCAAGCATCTGTACGATATGGTGCAGGTGACCGCCGAATTGGAACTGCCCGCATGCGAAACCGTGACACTGCGGGTGCGCGCCGACCGTTCCCTTTACACCTTTGAGGCTGCGGCGGACGGCGGAGAATTCATCACGCTGGGCAGCGGCATGACGGCAGGTCTTTGCACCGAGGTCACGGAGCACAACACCTTCACCGGCACCTTCCTTGCGCTGTTTGCCGAGGACGGCGATGCCCGCTTTGATCGCTTTGACTACACAGCGGAATGGGCGAAAAAATGACCCCTGTACTTAACAGAAAGGAAACCGCTATGAGACGATCGGCAGCCCCGGCCGGGCGCGTGACGGAATATGAGTGGATGCGTCTGCTGGCCACCGTGCTGGTGGTGGTGGGCCACAGTGTCTACTGGAATATCACCACCGCCCACGGCGGCGTGTATTACAGCTCGGACGAGCTTGCGTGGATCTCGCCGGTATACCTGACATGGCCTTTTGCTCTGCTCAGCCGTGCGGCGGGCTGGGTCTACGGCTTTCACATGGCGGCATTCTTTTTCCTTTCCGGTGCGGTGCTGGCACTGCGGCCCGTGGGCGCGGTGGGACCCTTCCTGGCAAAAAAAGCAAAACGGCTGTTGCTCCCATATGTCGTGTGCGGTTTGTTGTGGATGTTCCCCCTCAAGCTGTTCACCGGCTTTTACACGCCGCAAAGCCTGCCGCGGGCGCTGGCCGCCTTTGCCCTCGGCGGGGATGACAGCGGTCACCTGTGGTTTCTTTTGGCGCTGTTCTGGTGCATGGCTGCCTTTGCCGTACTGGAAAAAGCGGCAGACATGCTGCTTGCAGCGGCGGCGCTGAAGCTGCCCATCCTGCTGCTTGCAGCGGCGGCGCTGTACCTTGGCAGCGGGCATATCCCGCAGCTGTTCGGTCTGCGCAATGCGGCGCAGTATTTTATATGGTTTGTGCTGGGTTGGGCCTTTGAGCCGGTGCGCCGGGCCATCGCGGCGCTGCCTGCCCGCCGGGGAACGCTTGTGTATGCCGCCAGCTTTGCGGCGGTGAGCGGCGGCTGGTATGCGGCGGCGCGGCTGGGGCTTGCGGGTGCAAGGCTCACCATGCTGCTTGGCTGTGCGTGGCTTTACCTGCTGGCGGCGCTGTGCGCACGCCTGCTGCGGCGTGCAGAAAGCACCCGCCTGTGGCGCACGGTGACGGCCTCGCTTTTCTGGGTATATCTGGTGCATGACCCGCTGGAGCATCTGCTGCTGCATCTTTTTATGGAAAACCGCTGGCTTGC
Source organism: Oscillospiraceae bacterium (assembly GCA_017472965.1). GTDB lineage: Bacteria > Bacillota > Clostridia > Oscillospirales > Ruminococcaceae > UBA1762. The sequence goes on from JAFUNR010000022.1 coordinate 17,122, forward strand.
CTTTGGCACGGGCTGCGGGGCGTACCTGCTGGCGCGTACCGTGGGGGTATTCGCCTTCAGCGTGGCGGTATATGTGCTGCGGCAAAAGCTGCAAGGGGTATTTTGCAAAAAACAGCGCATGAAAGCGCTGTAAAAGAATACATATCGAATCAATGACAGGAGTAAAAACGGTTATGAGCAAGCTGACTTTGGAAAAGGCAAAGGAGATCCTTGCCGCCACCACCACCGAGGCCCATCTGTTCGTCCATGCACAGGCGGTCAGCGCCGCCATGGGGGCTATGGCCGCGTATTTCGGGCAGGATGTGCAGCACTGGCAGGCCATCGGCTGGCTGCATGATGTGGATTACGAAAAATATCCCGAGGAGCATCTGCAGCACACCGAAGAGCTGCTTGCGCCCTATGAGATCGATGCCGGAGATGTGCGCGCCATCCTCGCCCACGGCTGGGGCCACTGCACCGACACCGAACCTTTGACCCCGCTGGAAAAAAGCCTGTTCACCGTGGACGAGTTGACCGGCATCATCCATGCCGCCGCCCGTATGCGCCCGCTGGGCATCACGGATCTGGAGGCCAGAAGCGCCATGAAAAAATTCAAGGATAAGAAATTCGCCGCCAAATGCGACCGCGCTGTTATCCTGAAGGGCGCAGAGCTTCTGGGACTGCCCATCGAACAGGTGATGGAGCTTTGCATCGAGGGGATGAAGCCCTTTGCCGCAGAGCTCGGTCTTGCCCCGAAGGAGGTCTGATGAACAAAACCGTATCTCTGCCGAATGCAGGGCAGAGCGCGGAGCCGCCGGTACAGCCGGATCTCCTGCTGGCAAGGGTGATCGCACAGGCGCGTGCGCTGGGCATTCCGGTATCCGCCAGGATCGATCCCCATGTGCGCATTAACACCCGCGCAAAGAAGCGGTTCGGCTGCTGCATCGGCACGGTGAGCCGGGGCTTTACCATCGAGCTTGCTGCCGCACTGCTGCCGGCGGGCGAAAGGTCCTGCATGCAGACCCTCGCCCATGAGATCCTGCACACCTGTCCGGGCTGTCAGGATCACGGTGAAAAGTGGAAAGCCTATGCCGCCCGCATGAACGCCGCCTGCGGCTACGATATCCGCCGCACCGACCGGCCGGAGGCCCTTGGTGTGGAGCTGCCGCCTGCCGCCGCGCCTGTTTTTCGCTGGCGTATCACCTGCGCCCGATGCGGTAAGAGCTTTTTCCGGCAAAAAAGCTCCCCGCTGACCAAAAACCCGCAGCGCTACCGCTGCGCCGCCTGCGGCGGCGCTCTGCGGGTAGAAAAGCTGTGCTGAATCCGCAAATAAAAACGAAGCGCCTCTGTTCCCTGTGCAGAAGCGCTTCGTTTTTTGTGCGTCAATATACAATTTTCAGTCCTGTCCGCGGCCGGTCAGTGCGGCAAACACAGCCAGCTCTTCGGGACAGTAGGGGGTAAGATCCGGGTGAAACAGATCGTGCTGCCACACCTCCGGCATACCCTGCGAGGGATTTTTTTCTGCATCCCAGTCAAGATAGGTCTGGGTTTTTCCCGCAACGAGTCCCCAGTTAAAAACGCCGATGCCCTTTTCTTTATAAAAAGGCAGGTGGCTTTCGATGCGGCAGCCATTGGAACGGTGCAGCCATTCGGTGCAGATCAGCGGACGGCCGGACTTCTCCAGCGCGGCAATATGCTCCCGCGTGGCGTCAAGCGGCTGATAATCGTGGAAGGAGACGATATCCGAAAGTCCGATGCAGGCGGCGTCGCAGCAGCCGGTGCGCCACACGCCGGAGGTCAGCGGCTGGGCGGGATCGCAGGCGCGGGCCCATGCAAATACGTTTTCCAGCAGCGGCAGGCTTTTCTCCTCCCGTCCGCTGTTGCACGGCTCGTTGTACAGATCCCACAGCAGAATGCGTTCATCGCAGCGGTAACGGGTGATGAAATCCGTTACATACGCCTGCAGCAGCGGCTGCTCGGCGGGATCATCCGCATTGGCAAAGCCGGGGCTGGGGGTCCAGCAGCTGTTGTGAATGCCGGGAGCGGGTTCATCCTGCGGGCCAAGGTAAGGCTCCTTCATAGCAAAGGCACAGTCATCGAACAGAATGGGCATCACCCGGATGCCGCAATCCGCCGCGATGTGCAGAAATTCCTCAAAGCAGGTGAAAAATGCCTGTTTATCCTGCTTCCACAGCAGATATTGCATGAATACACGGCAGGCGTTGAAGCCGGCGGATGCCGCTGCGCGCAGCTCACGCTCCACAAGGGCTGTATCAAAAACCTCCCGCTGCCACATGGCGGTGGAATTCACCGCGTTGGAAGGCAGATAGTTGAAGCCGACGATCCACGGCTGACGGCGGTACCATTCCCAAATGCGTTCCTCTGACCACATGATCATATTCTCCTTTTCGGTAAAAATCAGGCCTTTCTTACGAAAATCAGGCCTTTTTTCTGACGGTAAAACAGGCGAAGCCGAAGGACGGCAGCTCGCTCAGCGTGACGATACGCCCGTTGAGCAGCGCGGTGCCCGCATGGGCGGTGACGGTATCCCACTCCCCGCCCAGGCGCACCTGCGGGCAGAATACCTCATCCGTACCGAAATTCCACACGCCTACGGTCAGGCTGTTTTCATCCTGCTTGACCAGTGTATAAAGATCGGGTGCGGGTTCGCACACCGCAGCGGGGGCGCTGCCGGAAAGCCATGCAAGCTGGCTGCGCAGCTGGGCGGCGCGGCACCAACCGCGGGTGATGGCACGGGTATTGACGGTCTGGATGCTGTACGCCGCATCAAAGGCGTACACAAGGAAGCGCTGCCCTGCGGCATTTTCGTAGCGGTACGCGCCGGGGGCGGCATCCATTGTGCCGTCAAGCTCATAGCGCACGATGCGGCTGAGCACCGCCGCGCCGGCAGCGGGCTCGAAGCGGCGCCAGCGGCCGCCCATGACGGAGACCACCTCGTTGTATGCGGGGAAATGCTCCTCAGCGGCGGCGAAGAACTCCTCGCCCGAAACAAGGCCCACATCAAAACCGCGGCGCTTCAGAATGCGTGCAGCGGCGGCATCCAGAATGGCGCCGTTCGCCAGCTGCTCCTTGCCGGCACGCTCGGCGGCATCGCCGAAGATAACGGTGGGGCCATCACCTGCATCGTAGCGCACCGGCAGGCTGTTGTCGGTGACAAACCGCAGCGAGGCGGGGATGCAGCGATCCTCCAGATCACCGGGCTCGTGAGAAAAGGCAAGGGTATTCATCGGTTCGAACACCGTGATGCCCGTCGCCTTTTTGCCGGCAAAGGCTTTATTGATGGTGCGGTACAGGTTCCGGTTGCGCATATGGCGGTCGTAATAGCCGGTTTCGTAGGTGGGAGAGGAGGTGTAATCGAACATATATTTCAGAATGCCGTCGCTGGTGCCGGCAGCCTGCATCACCTGATCAAAGCCCTCCAGATAGGCGGCGGGCACGATGTAGCGGGGGCGGGGATAGACGTCGCCCTCGCAGAAGATCTCCACACCGCTGCCCTCTGCCCAGTGCTGCTGCATGCGCTCGTACTCGCACACGGTGGCAAGATTGGTGTTCTGGAAATTGCGCAGCGCCGCCCAGTAGGGCGCGCCGATCAGCCGCACGATGGGATGGGTATCGCCGGCAAAAGCCTTGGCCAGCGTCAGCGAATCCACGCCGTCCACATCCCACACAGAAAGGCAGGAGCAGGCGGTCAGCCGCACATTGGGATTGACCTCGTTCACCGCTTCGCGCATTTTCTGTGCAAAGACCGTCAGACCGTAGCCCTGCGCATACAGCCACGCATCGCGCCATTTGTTGGGGCCGCCCTCGGTCAGGGCTTTTTTCATGCGTCCGGCATCGAATTTCTCGCCGGTACGCTCCTCGATGACAGCCACATGCTTATCGCAGCAGCAGAAGCGCTCGCCGGCGCGGTAGCCCATGCGGTAGTCGTCATCCAGCTGGATGATATCCACGCCGGTGGCAGCCAGCTTTTTCACCCACTCGCCAAAAACCTGCTGCAGCGTTTCATCCAGCGGGCAGAAGTTCTCGCCGTCCTGCACGCCGTTCAGGCTGCGCATCAGGCCGATGCTGCTCATCACGTTATTGCTGGCAAGGTCGCTGCCGCAGGTGCCGCCGTGACCCAGCACGCTGTTCCAGCTGCCCACCTCAAAGCCCTCTGCGTGCAGCAGCGGCACATATTTTTTCAGCTTGTTCAGGCTGTCCTGCTGGGCCGCCTCATTGGCGATGGGCATGGCGGGGCACAGAAAGATGCGCCCGACACCCGCCGCCTTGCAGCGGCGGACAAACTCGGGAAAGTATTCCTCAAAACGGGGATTGGAGAGACTCAAAGGAACAGCGGTCAGGTAGCTCATGGGGATCCTCCTTGATGTTGTACGGAGAGGCCGGCGGGCCTGCACCGGAAAGCGTTGAATAGGCGATCAGTTCTTCACGGTGAAGAAGCAGCAGGTGAAGGGGGTCAGCGTGCCGGCGGTGACGGTGCGGCCATCCAGTACGGCAGTGCCCTGTGTGCACTCCAGCTGTTTCCAGTCGGTGCCCAGATGCACGGTGGGGGCATCCACCGTATCCACACCGAAGTTCCACAGGCCAACGCTCAGGCTGTTTTCATCCTTTTTCACCATCATGTACAGGTCGGGAGCGCCGTCGCAGATGGCATCGGGCTCGTGACCGGCCAGCCATGCCAGCTGGCTGTGCACCTGCTGCATACGGGCAAGACCGCGCATCACGCCGTGGCCGTCCAGCTTCTGCAGGCTCTCGCGGGCGATAAAGGCATAGACAAGGAAGCGCTGCCCTTTGGCATTGGTGTAGCGGTAGGCGGCGGGGGTGCCCTCCGCAGTGCCACCGTGCAGCGTGCTCAGGATCTCCGCACCCTCCACAGGCTGCAGGCTGCGCCACGCGCCGCCGGAAAGCCCGATCTGCTGCCAGCCGCCCACGAAATCCTCCCAGCCGGGACGGATGCGCTCACCGGCGCAGGCAAGACCCACATCAAAGCCGCGGCGCTTCAGGATGGCGGCGGCAGAGGCATCCAGAATGACGCCGTTTGCAAACTGCTCATCCCCGGCGCACTCGGCGGCATCGCCGAAGACGATGGCGGCCTCGCTGCCCGCATCGTAGCGGATGGGCAGACTGTTGTCGGTGGCAAAGCGGATGGAGGCGGGGATGCAGCGATCCTCCGGCACGCCGGGATCGGTGGCCAGCGCATAGGTGTTCATCGGCTCAAAGATCTGCACGCCCACAGGGGTCTTGCCGCCGAAGGTTTTTTCGATGGTCTCGTACAGCGGCAGGTGCTTCATGTGCAGATCGAAATAGCAGGTCTCGTAATTGGGGGTGGTGGAGTAGCTGAAGAAATACTTCTGGATGCCGTCGCAGGTGCCGCAGGCGCGGTAGATCTGATCCATACAGTCCAGATACACGGCGGGCACCGTGTAGCGCACATGGGGGCAGGGATCGCCCTCGCCGTAGATCTCCACCCCGCTGCCGGCAGCCCAGCTGTGCTGCAGTCGCTCGTATTCGCACACCACGGCAAGGCCGGCCTCGTCATAGTTGCGCAGCGCCGCCCAGTAGGGTGCGCCGATCATGCGGGCCAGCGGTCTGGTATTGCCGGCGAAAATTTTAGCCAGCGTGATGGTATCCACGCCGTCCACATCCCATGTGGAAAGCACCGAGCAGGCGGTCAGCCGCACGGCGGGATTGACGGTATCCAGCGCTTCGCGCAGCTTTGCTGCCAGATGCTTCAGGCCGTAGCCCTGTGCATACAGCCATGCATCGCGCCATTTGTTGGGGCCGCCGGTAAGCAGAGCCTGCTTCATACGGACAGGATCGAATTTTTCGCCCAGCTGCTCCTCGATGAGGGCAACATGGCGGTCACAGCAGCAGTAGCGCTCGCCCTTGCGGAAGCTCATACGGTAGTCGTCATCCAGCTGGATGATGGATACGCCGGTGGCGCCCAGCTGCTTGACCCAGTCGCAGAAAAGCTCCTCAAAAACGGGATCCAGCGGGCAGTAGTTGGCGCCGTCATCCGCCCCGTCCAGACTGCGCATCAGCGTAAAGCCGGCAGCGGCCTCCTCATAGCCGCAGGTGCCGCCGTGACCAAGGCTGCTGCACCAGCTGCCCACCTCAAAGCCCTCGGCCTGCAGCAGCGGGGTGTATTTTTTCAGCATGGCAATGCTGCGCTGCTTTTCCTCCGCAGACCCGCGGGAGGTACACACGCACAGCCAGATGCGCCCCACCTTCGCCTGCTTGCAGTAAGAGAGAAAATCGGGATAGTATTCCTCGAAGCGGGGATTGGTGACACTGATGGGAATGGAAGTGACATAGCTCATAATGCTTCTCCTTTTTCCTTTGCCTTGACGGTTGGCTTATGCCTTGATTATACCCTATCCGGCAGCGCTTTTCAAGAGATAATCCGTTGACAAAGAAGAATAATAATGGTACATTGAAATCAAAGCAGAGCCTTCTGCCCGAACCTATGTCCTGTAAGGAGGATGCCGCCATGAAGATCCGTCCCGCGTACATCAACGACCCCCATATAAACACTTTCGATCCGGCGCAATTTGCCGCGCCAGGCGCCGCCGATGCCGTTATCTATGCATGGGTATGGAATGCCCCCGTTGACCGGCAGGGCATCTGTGAGCGTCTGGACGAGATGCAGCGCATGGGCATCCGCGCCCTATACATCATACCCGAGCCCAAGACCTTCCGCCCTGCCATCATGCCCACCACCATGGAGCCGGACTATCTGACTCCGCCGTATTTCGAGCTTTTCGCCTTTGCCATGCAGGAGGCAGGGCGCCGCGGTATGCGCACATGGCTGTACGATGAGGGCGGCTGGCCCTCCGGCGGGGCCTGCGGCAAGGTATTACAGGAAAACCCCCGCCTTGCCAAACGGATCCTTGCATCCCGCGCCGTGACGCTGGCCGCGCAGCAGCCCTATGCTCCCGCAGAGGATGCGCTGGCCGCCTTTGGTGAGGATGGCGTGCTGTGCACCGCAGGCACGGTGTTTGAAAAAGAGACGGCTCTGCGGGAATACTATGTCCACAGGCAGCTTTTTGAAGGCCCCGGCATACCGGATTATCCTGATCTGCACCTGCGGGAAAGCTGCGAAGCGTTCCTTTCTTCCACCCATGAGAAATACGCGGCGGCGCTGCCCGATCAGCTGGGCAAAAATATGACCGCCGTCTTTACCGACGAGGCCAAAGCCCCCGGTCCGGTGCCCTTCTCTCTCGGCATGCAGGAGCGCTTTGAATCCGAATACGGCTATTCTGTCCTGCCGTATCTGCCCGCGCTGGAAAAATGGCTGCAGCCGGAAGCACCCGCTCTTGCCCCCGATGCCGCCCGCGCCGCCGCCGATTTCTACGAGCTTGCCAGCCGGATGCTGTGCGAGAACTGGCTGCAGCCCCAGAAGGAATGGTGCAACCGCCACGGAATGTGCTTCACCGGCCACATGGACCGGGATGATGAGCCCTGTGCCGGCATGATCGGCTTCTGCTGGTATCTGCTGCGGGCGCTGCGGCAGCTGGATATCCCCGGCGTTGATGTCATCTGGCGGCAGCTCTGGCCGGGTGAGCCGATCTTCTCGGTACAGGGCACACAGTCAAACGGCTTCTTCCCCCGATATGCCGCCTCCGCTGCGGCACAGACCGGCTCCCCCTATGCCCTGACAGAGACCGCGGGTGTTTACGGCAACGGCCTGACACCGGCGCGGCTGCGCTGGCTGCTGGGCTATCAGGCGGTACGCGGCATCAACCGGTTTAATCTGATGATCATTCCTTACAGCACGGACGGCTGGCTGATGGGCGGCGAGCAGCCGGCTTTCCGGGAGCACAATGCCTGCTATGGGGAGCTTGCCCCCTTCAACGAATGGGGCGCCCGACTGGCCTGGGCGGCCAGTGCGGGCCGCCGCGCGGCGGATATCGCCCTGTATCAGCCGGTGCGGGATATCTGGGCCGGTGCGCCCGGTGCGGCCAAAGCCTTTGATGCGGCGGGCCGTGCGCTGGATGCCTCCGGTGTGGAATTTGATGTGTTTGACGACGACGTGCTGGAAAGCGCCGATCCCGCCGCGCTGGCCGCCGGCTGCGTGCAGGTGGGGCTCGCCCGCTACCGCGCACTGGTGCTGCCCACCGGCGCCCCCCTGCCCGAAGCCTCCGCCGCAGCGCTGCGCACCTTTATGGCCGGCGGCGGCCGCGTGTACTGCACCGGCCGGGAATGTGCGCTGCCGGGTGCTGTCTGTGTACCGGATGCACACGGCCTGTTCGCACCGCCGCTGCCGCTGCGCGGCGATACGGCGGGCATCCGCGTCTCCCGCCGCGAGCTTGCGGATGGCACACTGTATATCGTTTTCAACGAAAAAGATGCACCCGCCGCTTTTGGTCTGCAGCTTCCGGATACCGATGCCCGCCGCCTGTGGCTGGAGGACGGCCGTATCACCGCCTGCGCCGCCGCCCCCGAGCTGACGCTGCAAAGCGGCGAGGTGGCCGTATTCCTGTGCGGTGAATGCGCCGCCGCGCTGGCCGCAAAAGAGGAGCCGGTATTCAACCGTGTGCTGCCGATCGACGGCGAGTGGAGCATCCGCCCGGTGAAAAGGCTGCATCTGGGTGAGATTCATGTGGAAACGCTGTGCCCCGATGAGCCCGCAAAGCCTGCCGCTCTGGGCGACTGGCAGCCGGCCGTGGGCGCGGATTACTCCGGCAGCTGTCTGTACGAGACCTCCTTTGCGCTGGAAAGCGTTCCCGCCGAAGCGGCATTGGAGCTGGGCGAGGTAAAATACACCTGTGAGGTTTGGCTCAACGGTACGCCGCTGGGCAAAAAGGTGATGCCGCCCTTCCGCTTTGCATTGCCCGCCGGGGTGCTGCAGCGGCAAAATATCCTGCAGGTACGGGTGACCAACACCGCCGCCAACGAGTACGCCCACACCCGCACACTGGATAAATGGCAGCCGTGGCAGCGTGCGGATCACTATTATCAGAAAGAACTGGAATTCGACCGCGATGCCTACGAAAGCGGCCTGTACGGCCCGGTGCGGCTGGTGTATTAAGCGCTTTTACACGCGGAAGCTGCCGCCGCAAAGCGGCTGCTGCGCCGCCAGACGGCGTATGCAAAGCATCTTGGCGTGACATTTTCCGTCCCACCGTGCTATGATGAAGCCGAAGCAAACCATTCCCCGCAGCAAAAGGAGGCATTTTTCATGGCAAACAATGTGGGACGCAATCTGCGCACCCTGCGCACCCGCGCCGGCATCACACAGGATCAGCTGGCGGAAAAGCTGTTCGTCAGCCGGCAGACCGTATCGAATTACGAAACAGGCCGCAGCCAGCCGGATGTGGATACCCTTGTCCGGCTGGCCGAGGCGCTGGGCACCGATGCCGGTGCGCTCATCTACGGCCCGCCGGTGCCGCCGCAGAAAAAAGCTCTGTGGCTGCGCTGTGCGCTGGGCGGCGTATGTCTGCTGATCTGGGGCATCCTGGCCTTTCCGGTGGCGGAATTTATGCGTGAATGGAAGCAAAGCACCTACATCACCGGCTTTTCCTATCCGCTTTTCCTGCTGGCGCAGCCGCTGTTTTTCGTCACGCTGGGCTGGTGTGTTCTGCAGTGCGCCGCGCTGCTGGGCGCAAAGCAGCCGCAGCTTGCCCGCCGGCGGCTGTGGCACGGCCTTGCGCTGGGCGCGGGCGGGGCATACCTTGTGCTGGCGGTGCCGGTGTGTATCGAAACGACCGTCAGTGCCATCGCCTCTGTGATGGCGATGCGGGCGGGGCACGGCTACAGCTATACCGGCGTGCTGCCGCAGCTTTTCTACCGCCCTGCCTGGTGGCTGAGCTGGCACAAGCCGGAGATGTTTGCGCTTATGTTCCTGCTGGGTGCGGCGCTGTGGCTCACCGCACGCCCGCCGAAAACGGAAAAAACACCCCCGCAGGCATGAAAAATGCGTATCAAAAAGGAGCTGCCGAAGCAGGCAGCTCCTTTTTCATGTCCGTTCCGCGCTTCAGGCATGGACGGAGAAAAGACCCGGTGCGTGCGGATACGGGCGGCAAAGGCGGTCAGTCGATGCGCTTCATGCGGGCTACAACGGTGTACACATACACGGTCAGCGCCACCAGCGCGATAAAGCTGATGCCGCTCAAAAACTGCTGGCCATACATGGGAATGCCGAACACCCGGTTGCCGTTGGCCTGAATGGCAGCCAGTATGCGGCCGCCCACCAGCGAGCCCAAAAAGCTGGAAAGCCCCAGCATCGCGGTATACATACCCTGTGCGCCCACGCGGTCGGCGGGATCGATGTACTGCAGGGTGATGTTGTTCTGACCGTTGCCCAGCAGCGCCAGCGCGCTGCAGTAGGGGATCTGGTACAGCAGATAGTAAAGCCGTCCGGTTTCGGGGGTCCAGAACATCATCAGGCCGATGGCAAGCGCCGCCAGCGCAAAGCCCAGCCCCATGCTGCGGGCGAAGCCGTTATGGTCGGCGTATTTGCCGCTGGGGGCGCTGCAGGCCAGACGAATAAAGTTGCCGAACATCCCGGCCACCACCACGAAGGTCGTGGTACTTTGCAGCTCCTGCAGCAGGAATACGTTGTGGAACGAGGTGGAGAAGAAGCAGAAGAAATTCCATGTGACACCCACCAGCACCAGCTTGAGCAGGTTGGTATTGTGCAGGTTGTTTTTCAGTACGCGTACAAAATTGGGAGTCTGGCCGATCTGCTCCAGCACGGCGGGGGAATCTTTGGTGAATAGCATTGCAATGATATGGGCGAACATCATCACCAGAATGGTGCACGCGCACAGCACAAGGCCGATCTCCGGGCGACCCTGTGCATTGAAATGGTCAAGCACGCGGCCCATCAGAAAATTATACACGATGGTGACGATCAGCGTCAGCATCTCCCTGTGGGCGGTGTAGATGCCGCGTTCTTCTTTGGATACAAATGCCATCATCCAGTGGAAGCTGGCGGGTGAGATCAGATTGCTGGAGATGGAAGCCCCCGCAAACACCACCGCAAACAGTGCGATGCGCACACCTGTCGCCATGGGCAGGAACGGCAGCATATACAAAAAGGCGTACAGCAGCTTTTTAATGGATTGCAGAATGATGGAAGTGGTGCGCACCGAGCGGATGCGCCGCAGAAAACCGATGGCAAAGATCTGGGTGACGCAGCCCAGATGCACCACGGTGGAAAGGGTACCTGCCAGCGCATCGGAGACTCCCAGCTGCTTGACCAGCAGCGTGAAGAATACGCCGGACATGGTGGCCATGGCCACAGCCTCCAGCATACCGGCCACGATGTGGGCGCGTCGTACCCGGCGTTTTTCCTCTTCGGCGAATTCGGTTTGAATGCTCACGGTAGTGTTCCTCGATTCCATATGTTTTGCAGAATGCATGCAGGAGCCGCCGCAAAAATACGGCAGCTCCGCGTTTTTTTATATACGGCAAAGGGTTATTTTTTCCGTGCGCCGGGGCCGGCGGCAACGGCAAGGGCGCGCAGCTCTTTATCAAAATCGCCGGTGCGGGTCTGCGATGCTGCGTTGGTGTAGGTCATGCAGGCATGGTCGGCTTCGGTAAAGGGCTTCCACTCGGGCAGACCGGCGCCGTTGGGGCTGCCGCGGAATACGGCCACGCTGCCGTAACGCTCGCCTTTTACCCTGCCGTGTGTGGTGGTGACGATGGGTGCATTCATATGTGATCCGCTCCTTTGCACATTGTTCTCTGATGCTATCATACTGTGCCCTCTGTTTTTGTACAACGACAGCAGAGGACAGCGGGGAAAAAACCACCGACGATTCGGGACATCTGTACAAAAAACGCGCTTCCGGCAGCGGCAAAATACTGTCGGAGGCGCGTTTTATTCAATGTTCGTTTGTCTGCCCCGCCTGCTTTTGCCGCCGGTATTCGCCGGGGGTCATCCCGCAGCGGGCACGGAACAGAGTGAAGAAATTGTTGTTGTTATGGTAGCCGGCGGCCTCGATGATCTCGTGCACCGGCGCCATGGTATGCTCCAGCATGTCGGTGATATAGGCCATGCGTACATCACACAGATACTCCTGCAGACTGCGGCCGGTGCAGCGCTGCACGATGCGGGTGATCTGCCGCTCGGAATAGGAGAAATGCTCTGCCAGCGCCGCGCGGTTCGCCGTGCGGAAATGGCCGTTGATGTAGCGGATGATGCTGTCATCGCTGCCGGCGCTTTCGGCGTCGTTGGGCACCAGCTGTATAGCGGGGCTGGCGGCCAGCTCGGCGACAATCAGCTCGGCCAGCAGCTCTTCCCGCCGGCGGTTCAGGCCGTCCTTTTCCGAGATCGCCACGCGGGAGAACATCTCCACCGTGCGGTTCAGCCACGCCGGCTCCAGATGAAAAAAGCCGTATGCCTTGTTGGAGACAATCTCCTGCGTGCCGCGCAGAAAGGCGGCCAGCGGGGTATCCTCGTTCCACAGGTGGGGCAGTACGGCGGGCAGCTTATCGGCACGGATGCCCAGATCGTACCACACGCAGGTGTCCGTCAGCATGGCGGGCTGGTGTTTTGTGCCCGGCGGGATCAGCACCGCATCACCGGCGCACATCTCCAGCTGCACATCCTGTACAAAATGGCGGCAGCGGCCCTCCAGCAGCAGCCCGAATTCAAAATAATCGTGGGTGTGCTGCACGGTGGGTAAGAAGCGCAGCTGCGGCATCAGAAACAGACGGCTGCCCTTTGGCTTGATCATGCTGGAGGATCGGAACGCCGAGAAATGGGTCAGGGTGCGATCCTCCTTTTCGGTGCGGCCCCAGTTCAGTCGGTAAAGCTCCACCAGCCGCTGCTGCTCGGCGGGTCCGGTTTCGGCGGGAGAGTAGGAATACCCCGGTTGTATCCGGGAAAAAAACTCCCGCAGCGGTTCGGATTGCCGGGCGATCGTGCGTTCCCGCGCACCGGAAATATGCGGCATAGCTGTCCCTCCCTCTCCGCATGAGCGGATATTTGGCTTCTTTATTATACAGGAGCAGTCTTTGCCGTGCAAGCTTCCGCCTGCCGGCGCCGGCACACAGGTAAAAAACAAAAGGGTGGTAAAAAGAAACGGGAAGCCCTCAGACAGGGACTTCCCGTTTCTGCGCAAAGCGGATGGATAAATACCAGGAAAGCGCATAGATACCGATGGCCGCAAGAAAGATCACGGGCAAAATACCGTTCAGCGGGATCTCGTTATGCAAATTCTCTTTAAAGACCGCGGTCGCAATGATGCAGCCTGCACACACCGTGCCGATCATCACATAACAGGCACTGCGGCCCTTTTCCACCCCATAGCGGAAGATGAAGGGGAGTGATATCGACGAAGAGATGCTTGCCGTCAGAAGCAGAAGCATCATAAGAAGCAAAAACTCGTTCAGAATAAAGCCGCCTGCGACGGTCATTTTTATGCCCTGCACGATACCGATGACTGTCAGTGCGGCAATTTGTGTGAACAGACCGATCAGATATTTGACGGACACCAGCTGCGCTTTTGTGTATGGCAGCGCGCCTGCATACTGCGTCCAGCGGCTGCGCTCGTCATAGCCGAGCAGATTGACAGGGATCATGCCGCAGAGCAGACAGGGGTAGAAAATGAAGAACATATTGCCTTTGCTCATGATGGAAAGAACGGTAAATGCGATGCAGACAAAAAAATAATAACGGCAGTATTTTTGCATCATGTACCAGTCTTTCAACAACAGGCCTTTCATATTATTTCGCCTCCTTTACCATGAATACGAACAGCTCTTCGATGCTGATCGGGCTGATCTTAAAGCCGGCGGGAACACTTTTGCGCGATACGATCACTTCAACGCCGTAGGGCGATTCTTTTTTATACCTTACGGCTGCCTCGCCGAGCGCGCTTACCTGTTCGGAGGTGCAGTGGACGATGCCGTATTCAGACAGCAGCACATCCGTTTCCTCGCAAAGCAGCAGCTTTCCCCGGTGCAGAAAAGCCACATAGTCGCAAAGCTTTTCCAGATCGCTGACGATATGCGAGGAAATGAAAATGGAGTGGGTTTCGTCTCTTGTGAAGTCGCGGAACATCTCCACCACTTCATCGCGAACAACGGGATCAAGACCGTTTGTGGGCTCGTCGAGCAGCAAAAGCTTTGCCCCGTGAGACATGGCAACGGCAATACCGAGCTTCGTTTTCATGCCGCGGGATAAATTCCGGAACGGTTTGTTGTCGGGAACGGACAGCTTTTGCAAAAGCCGTGCATATTCCGCTTCGTCCCAGTTGCGGTAGGAATGCTTCATCACCCGTCCGACCTGCCTTGCCGTCAGGCATTCGGGGATCCCGATCTCGTCCGTTACCACACCGACCTCTTCTTTTATCTGTTCGATCTGTTCGCCGTTGTCTTTGCCGAGCACCGTGACGGTTCCGCTGTCCTTACGGATCATATCCAGAATAAGCCGGATGGTGGTGCTTTTTCCCGCGCCGTTTTCGCCGATCAGACCCATGATGCAGCCGCTTGGCAGCAGGAGGTTCAGATTATCCAGCCGAAAGTCGGCAAAGGATTTATTCAGGTTTCTGATTTCAAGTGCATTCATAGCTCTCCCTCCAGACCGATATGCAGTATTTCCATGATATCAGCTTTGCTGATGTTTCCCACCTGCGCAAGACGGATGATCTCCTCGATATGCGTTTCGATTTTTTTCAGGCTGTCCTCACGGATCAACTCCGCATTTTTGGGCGCAACATAGCAGCCTTTTCCCTGAAGGGTGTAGATAAAGCCCTCTCTTTCGAGTTCATCGTAAGCCCGCTTTGTGGTAAGAAAGCTGATGCGCAGATCCTTTGCCAGACCGCGAATGGACGGCAGCAGCTGATTTTCTTCTAATGCCCCACTGATGATCTGATCCCGGATCTGTAGGTAGATCTGGTTATAGATGGGCTCGCCGCTTTTATTATCTATCAGTATATTCATATTTTTTGCTCCGTTTATGTGTTATAACTGTATTGTATCATATCATAACAGTTTAGTCAACAGGATTTGAATGCAAAAAAATGATCGGGACACAAAACGTATCCCGATCATTTTGGTGCGATGGAAGGGAGCTCGAATGAAGTTGACCGCACTGCTGTGCGCTCAACTTCGCAAACCGCGGCAAGGTTGTGAAAGAAAACAGACTCCCTTGCGGTTTGCCGCAGGGGTTCTCGCCCTCCCAACACAAAAAACAAGGACATCCGGATGGATGTCCTTGTTTTGGTGCGATGGTGAATTATACTATCAAGTGCAACAAAAGGAGAAAAAAGGAGAAGTTCATACAAATCTCTGGTAGAATGAAGTTACAACACACCAAACTACAAAAAGGAGATTTGTATGAACTACCATCATCTTACCATAGAAGAGCGCAGTTGTATACGAAAATATTACGTAGATGGGTTAAGTTATCGAAAAATTGCGCAGTTGATTGGACGAAATGTGAGCACA
>JAFUNR010000023.1 GCA_017472965.1 Oscillospiraceae bacterium
AGGACAATCTGGATGCTTTCCTCGCTCTGACAGAAAAGTATGTGGATATTCCGGAGCTGACACCGACTATCGTAAACGAGTTTATCAAGAGAATCCTCGTTTATGCACCGGATAAATCCAGCGGAAAGCGTCAGCAGCGAGTTCGCATCTTCTTCAACTTCCTTGATGAAGTGGAGATTCCCGCTGTATTTGAACCCATTATCTACGAAAGACCTACGAAAAACAGAAAAACGGCGTGACCTTCGGGTCACACCGTTCTTCTGCAACTTAAATAGTTACTTATCCCTATTAAGCCTTGGTTTTCAAGGCTTTTTTCTGTTTTCGCGGAACTTTTGTTGCGGGGTCGGAAACTTTTTGACCCAGATTTGACCACTATTTGACCACTATGGCAATGTGTCCATTGAGTCCAATGTGTATTCATCGCCGCCGAAGGCTGCTGCGAACTTGCTGACGGCCTGCTGGCGAATGGAATCCTGAACGTGGAGATAGTGCTGGGTCATGTCGATGTCGGCATGGCCGACGATGCTCTGGATGGTGGGAAGATCAACGCCCAGAGCCTGAAGCTGACTGACATAGGTATGCCGGCAGCTGTGGGGTGTCAGGACACGCACACCCTCAATTTCACTGATCGCAGCCTTGAATTTGTCCCGGAAGTAGGATGGATTGCAGGGCTGATCTTTTTTGCCTACCTCCCAGATGAAGGTCCGGTCAGTGTTCCGTAACCGCACCGCGCACCAGCGCAGGTTCGGCGGTACGGGAACATCCCGGTAGCTGTCACGGGATTTGGGCTGTCCCACCGTTGCAGTGCCCTTGACCATGTTGATGGCCTGACGGATGTGAATGACAGAGCCGTCCTCGGCAATGTGTCTGGGTTCCAGGGCCAGAAGCTCCTGGGATCGCATACCGGTACCAAGCAGCAGCCGGATGCTAAGCCCGATCCTGTCCTCCGGGAGATTTTCCACAAGAACCTCACCTCTTCGGCGGTAAATGCCTCCTTGCGCTTCACAGGGCCTCTGGAGCGCATTTTGTCGGCGAACCGGACAGGATTCTTGCGAACCAGGTCATTGGCTTCTGCCTTATGAAAAATCTGATAGAGCATACCCCTGCATTGGGTGATGCAGGAATCGGAACGACCGTCCTTGCGGAGGGTCTTGAGGAACACCTCCACATCGTAGGGTTTGATGTCAGCGAGCTTGCGCATCCAGAAATAGTCCTTCAAAATGCGCAGGGTGTAACGGTAGTTCTCCTGGGTGGTTGCGGTAATGTTGTCCTGATGGTGTTCAAACCAGATGTCTGCCCAGTCGCCGAAGGTGTAGTTGTGGGAGGTATCGATGCCTGCGGCACGATCGTCCAGAAACTTCTTCAGCTTTTCTTTGGCTTCCTTCTTGGTTTTTCCGTAGACGGATTTGTAGTCGGGTTTGCCGTTGGGCTTGTAGCCGATCATAACGCGGCATTCCCAGCGTCCGTCATCTCTTTGGCGAGCCATACCCTCGCCGTTGGATCTTTTTGCCATGTTACTCCTTCCTCTGGTAACAAAGGCGCTTCGCACCTTTAAGTTACCATAACTTCCGATGCAATGGAAGCGTTTTCATAAATTATTTTCGTGAATTTGAGCCGCACCGCCTGAGCAGATCATAGCCGCAAGCGGTGCGGGCCTGCTTTATGCTGCCAGCTGCTTCTCCATCCAGGCGATCAGCTTGTCCTTGGGGACGGTCATGCGCTTGCCGATCTTCAGCGTGGGAAAGCCCTTGCTGTGCAT
This sequence comes from Oscillospiraceae bacterium, assembly GCA_017472965.1. Taxonomy (GTDB): domain Bacteria; phylum Bacillota; class Clostridia; order Oscillospirales; family Ruminococcaceae; genus UBA1762. The sequence goes on from JAFUNR010000023.1 coordinate 1,760, forward strand.
CAGCGCGTAGGCATTGGCCCGAGAGATACCCAGCACCTGGGCCACATCCTCAGCAGACAATGCCAGGGGCAGTTGGTCAAGAGATGTGTAGTTATTCGTCATGGTTTTCCTCCTTTGCACGGGGACGGATATACGGAATGAACATTCGGCGGATATCATCGCGGAGCTCCCAAAGCTCGGCGGTTTCCTTGCGGAGCGCAGGCTCGTCCACGAAGTGATTGCCAAAGGCTCGGCTCGTCAGTATGTTCAGGTTCGTGCCGATTCTGGTCAGGTGATTGATCAGGGAGCGCATCTCAACATTCGGCGCTTCTGTGATCTGATAGCCATCCAACATACTGCGAATAAAACCTTCTCGGGAATAGTTTGTTTTACCGACCATGCTATCAAGACGAGCCAGTTCAGCATCGGTCAGTCTGATTTTGATTTCATTGTTTCTTGTTCTCATTTTTACACCTCCGGGGTTTCAGGGTTCTCCCTGACAAGCGAATTTGCGTCAGCGGATTCGGCATTGTGTCCCCACAATGCGTTGCTTGCTAAGACAGTGCCACTCATTTCCATGGTCTCTGCAGACTTGAGATACACCATGTTATCCCGACCGTTCACATAGGGCAGCTTCAGGACTGTTCCATTGGGAATATGGAAAAATCCGAGGAATCTCTGCCACTTAAAAACCGGGGTGATGATCTTTCTTCCATCCTCCAGCAGAAAGAATAGTCGAAGCATCCCACGGCGGGAGCTGCCCCGCAGGAGCAGCTGACCGACATACTCACCGGGCTTGTCCATGGGAACAAAGTCGGTGGTGTAGATACCGGCATCCACCATTTCATCGGTAGTGTAGATCTTGTCTGCGATCATGCCTTCACCTCCTTCTTCAGCGCAGTCAGAAGGTTTCGGGCCTCGCCGGAGGTCAGTGTGACGCCACGATCACACTTCTCGTGGTTGGGAGCCCAGCGACGGATCTCAAGCTTCGGAGCAGCTCCGTTCCAGGCAACCTCATTGAGCTCCAGCTGCCATCCGTTGGAATTGTGGGACAGTACCGCGATCTCGCGGGTGATCTTACTGGTAAATTGTTTTTTCATGGTTGTTTTCTCCTTTGTATTTGTTTGACACCGGAAGCAATCTGCCGTCCGGATCAGCGGATCACTGCGGTGTATGTAAACGAATGGATTACAGGCTGAAGAAGGGGTACGGTGATGCGCCCTTACCTAAGCCTGTTACTCTTACTTCTTTTTCAGATGGTAAGATTTATAGAAATATTTATTTATATATGGGTTCTGAAAACGTCCTCTCACCAGTACCGAGTGGGAAGGGCCGTTTATTAACCCATCTGAGTAAAAAATATTTTCATGGCACACAACCTTCTTTCACCTATTCGGAATTTTGAAGGGACAAAATCAACGGGGCGCGGTAAATTTTCCGTTCTACTTGTACCGAGTGGGACGGGTCATTTATTCGGGTATGGGAGCAAAAATTTTTATCCCTCTAATAGTTACTAATGGGAGGCCCTGTTTTTTAACCCTCTGAGCCGAATTTTTTCAAAACCCTCATAAATTGTTGGTTTCGCTCACTGAAAATCCCCTCCATATACCTACCGCACGATTTAGACCTAAAAACGAAAGCGCTTTTCAAAAAAATCCCGCACTGCCTTTGCTGACAGTGCGGGATAGATAATTGAGATAGGGGAATCTATGAATTTGCCAGATAATCATGCGGTTGCATCATTTTCTATTGTAATTCGACAAATAATCTGCTATGATAATATACAACGCTGTCCGGTGTTGTAATATGCCATGGCGGAATCATACAGAATTCGTTGCTCTGCCATCCGGCGGAGCTTTTTGTATATTGGGAGGAGCGACTTTTATGGCTGTCAGTTATAAAAAACTCTGGAAACTCTTAATCGATAAGGATATGAAAAAGAAAGACCTCTGCGCCAAAGCCGGCATCAGTTCCGCATCTGTAACAAAGATGGGAAAGAACGGCCATGTGACAACAGAGGTACTGGCGAAAATCTGTACAGCGCTGGATTGTACGATGGATGATATTATGGAGATCATCCCCGATGATGTAGATTGCTAACTGGGCTACAGAAACTATAGTGCTGGAGGGCTAATCCATGAGATCATTCATTGTTAAGATAGAAAAGTTCTTCAAGATGGATACGGGTATAGTTGGTAGCAACTTTGATCCAGAAAAAAGAAAGTTGGTCATTCCGCTATACCAGCGTGAGTACAAATGGACAAATGAAAAGATTGTCAGCCTTATCAACGATATTGGTCAACGGGATAAGTTTCTTGGAATCATTATCCTCGATGAGCAGGATGAATGCTATGAAATCGTTGATGGACAGCAACGAATTACTACTTGTTTTTTGACCTTGCTTGGTTTGCACAATCTCTATGCTGGCAGCCCTCGTGAGCAAGAAAGTATCCTCCGCCTACTGAAACCATATGGTGAATTTTTACTCAACAACCATTCTCTTGGAAACTTCGTTTCTCACGCAGATGGAATGCTCAGTTTGGCGATAGACGACAATGAAGATGTATACTACCAAAAAGAGGACTTTTGCAGAGCAAATGCAACTATTATGGAGCAGTTGTCGGAGATTAGCTCCCAAGGCGCTCTTCGCGAATTTAAGAGAAAGCTACTTGATTGCGAACTCCTGGTCTTGATTAACGATCAGCACCAAAATACCAGTCCTATTGAGCAGATTTTTCTTGACATTAACGAAAAAGCACAACTTCTTGAAGTTGAAGACATCTTTAAGGGATACTGCTTTGAAAATTATGATGATGCATATCATCAGGATCTTAGATCTACGTGGGTTGATTTGAAAAAGCAAGGAATGCAGTTTACACGATTTGGTTTTGAAAACCTAAGCCAGTACATTTACCTATACTTGTTGGAAGTCGATTCTGTGGACATTCCTGAGAAGTTGACAAAAGCCGGTAAGCATTACTTACATGGAAAAGATATGGATGCAACCGAAGCACTTCTGAAAGACATGATATTGTACGGAGAAGCGACAACAGGTATGTCTACAGCAATCAATTCAGATGATTACCGTTTTGTTGATGTCTGTGCTAATTCTCATGAATATCGAAATCAGCCAGATCACAAGATGCTAAAAATCATGCTTAAAGAAATGCTGGCAGCAAAGGCTCAATACCAAAAGCTTCCCCTATTCTACCTGCTTTATAGTCTGAAGACAAATCCTGCTTTGCCCAGATCTATTATGCATCCACAATTTAGAAGCATCGTTACAAATCTCTATATTTATGCAACATCATGAGTTGTAAATTCATATCTGAGTTACGCAGACTCAGTAAACTTTCTGCCGAAGCTGTCCAAAATATGGATTCTTTTGATCCTCTAAAGAAATATTTGCATGTAGTACGTAACACCGAAGCTGATTTTAAGCATCTCATGAATGCAATATCTGGTATCCAGCACAAACAGCTTGTGCTGGTATGTGGTAGCGCGGGTGACGGCAAGTCTCATTTGCTTTCACACTTGAAATATAACGATCCCGATGGATTACTCTCTGACTATATCATCATCAATGATGCAACAGAAAGTAACGCTCCCAGAGAGACGGCAATTGAAACTCTGGCTGGGCGCATTGCGGCGTTTCGCGATGATCGTATTTTTATTAAGACACCGACATTTTATTGTACGTTTTCGTTTTGGGTGTTGTTTGAATATTTAGACGACCAGATAAACTATAAGATTAATTGGCGCGTAAACCGTTCTTTTGCCCCTGGTGATAAATCTGATATCTATATACTGTTCTTAGAAACATTAGCAATTGTAATTAAACTTTTTTTGCAAGAGCCTGTATTCGTTTCAATGTATTCTAACGAATATGGGGAAATCTGCGATGGAGGACTTCTATTTGAGGCAGAGGAGCATACCGGTATACTCTCAGAATGTTTATTTGTTGATAAAGTATTTGAAATGTTTGAAGTGTTTAACTTGACAATGGGTGTGCATGGACATCTTATAGGGTCAATATCCAATAATCCTGCAAATGCTCCTGACCCATCCATTCTTAGATGCCTCAAGACTCGAAATACTAACTACGTGTGCCGGGAAGAACACATTTGTTACTATGATGATAATGTTGAATGCATTACTATAGACAATAATGTATACAATTGCAACCGGCTTTTGGACGGATATTCATTTGAAGTTCTGCACGGAAATCATGGTAAGTTACTGATCCAAAAATTCTCATCAAAGAGCTTTATTAACTATATTGATAACGATGAGTGGCAGAAACTCCAAAAAATAGTTACTAAAAGAAAAATTAGAAATTACCAGTTAATATGCCAAAGTAATAAGCTATACTTATTGACGCAAAACGAAATATGGGTAATTAATGGTCTATTTCATCATGCCTTGGTCGAATCTGAGCGTGAAGAAATTCTTCAACGAAATAACAGAGAGCGTGCATTGCTGTTAGCTAATCGATCATATGAATGGCGATATCCCGTTAACTCTGGCCGTTTTGAAGAATTTGTAGCAGATTTGCTGGCAGCTGTATATCCTGATCAGCGAATACGACTTATGGGAGATAGTAATAATGCTGATGGTGGAAGAGACATCCTTATTTTCAATCCTGATAACACATTGACTATTTGTCAGTGTAAAGCTTATCAAAGAAATGTTGGAAAACATCATGTTATCGATATACGTGATACTCTTGATCATTATGGTTCGTCGGGTTTCTTTTTAATAGTATCGGAAGGCATTACCACACATTTAGTAGATCATCTATGCGTATTGAAGCAAAAGTACTCTGTAGATTGGTGGACCAAACGTGAGATATTTTCGTTACTCCGACAATATCCTTGTATTGCAGATTCTTTTTCTGATATTATAAAAATAACAAATACAGTAGGCTAAACTGCATGTCACTGCTAATTACTTCGGCTTATCAGCATCTGTCAAAAAATTTCACCTGGATCTCATATCTGAGATCCAGGTGAGACTTTTTGCATCGCTATCTATTTACTTGACTTGATATGGTTTGTTTTCACCTGCTTGATTTGAACAGGTGGCTTTGCAGTTTTTAGTTTGATTTTACAACTGCATACTTGCCTCTGAAGGCAATGCCGATCTTCCGGACGGTGGTAATGCCTGCATTCAGCAGCTCGGTGTCATATTTCTTTTCCTCGATCTGCTGTAATGCAGTTTCTGCCAGCTGATCCAGATCAACACTCTCATCCTTCGTGAATTTGAATTCGTAGATAAAGCCAGGGAGCGCTTTTGCCTTTGGCATCAGCATGATGTCAAAGCGGCCAAGGCCGGATTCCCGGTTGGAGCGGATCTGGTAGCGGTTACTCAGGACAGCGCAAAGGCCCAGCATCATGCCGTGATAGAAGCCTTCATTTGCGCCATCGATGGATGCGATGGAATTGAGCATAAACTGATTCAGAAGCTGCTGCAGCTGCTGCGCATCCTCTGAGAAAATTGCCTGCTGAATGGATGCTGCGATACCGGTCTGCTTCGTCTTGCTCAGAATTTCCTTTCCATAGACAACAGCAATCTCCTTATTTGGAATGGAAATGTCGCACAGGAAATTACCATCATGCTGCGGATAAATTTTCGTTACGCGCAGATATCCGGTAACCAGGAGGAAGCTATACACACTGTATGGATTGTCCTGAATCTCGGGATAGATTACATTGGTATCCACATAGGTGGTGATGTTCTGACCACGCAGCAGTTTGTGGAGATTTTCTGTAATTTCCGGCGTGGCCGATGCAATTACTTCGCCCAAAGTATCGTTGCTGCTGGTAGACTGCCAGAATGCTTTCGGCTCGCAGTTGTCCGCAATATAGTTGATGACTGACCAGGGATTGAAAATTTCCGTTTTACCGAACAAGTAACCATCATACCAGTCGCAAACCTCCTGGTATTTCTCGCTGGCACTGTAATATGCCAGCATATCTTTTACCTCATCCTGGGTGAAGCCGAAATACTGGCTGTACGTATCGTCCAACAGGGAGTCGATCTTCAGATTATTCAGGCCGCTGAAGATGCTCTCCTTGGCAACTCTCAGAATACCGGTCAGGAAGCCGTAAGCAAGGTGTTCGTTGTCCTTCAGACCGCCGGAGAAGAAGTTACGCATGAAGTTGATGATTGCATCGTAAAAATCCGAGGCGTGACCCTGCTGAATAGGCGTGTCATATTCGTCGATGATGATAATCGTCTTGCTGCCATGGTGCTTGCTGAGGAACAGGGAAAGGGTTCCCAAAGCAGATTCAAAATCCACAGGACTTGCATCGCCTCTTGCGATCTGGCTGAACAATGCCTTTTCATAGGAATTCAGTCTGGGACTGGTTTCCAGCTCGATATGTCGCTGAAATTCCAGAGAAATCAGCTTTCGGATCTTGGCGAAGGTCTGCTCCCAGGAGGAGTATTTCACATCCTTGAAGGAAAGGAAGATAACGGGATACTTGCCTTGATAGGATGTATATTCTTCGCCGCACTGCCAGATCAGCTTATCCTGGAAGTATTTGCTGGTATCCTCCTCGGTCTTTTCAAAAAAGACCCGGAGCATATCCATATTCAGCGTTTTACCAAATCGACGGGGACGGGTAAACAGAGAAACCATAGGCTTTCTGTCCAGAAAATCCCGGATCAGCAGCGTCTTGTCCACATAATAGTAGTCGCTGGTCGCCTGCTTGAAATCGGAAATTCCGACAGGAAGCGGTCTAACCTTTTTGTCGGATGCAGGATTTTCCGCTTTATTCGGAATCGCATCCGCAGGAACCATCCAGGAGCGTCCCTTTTTGATTGCGCCGATAATTTCTCCGTTTTTGCACATCTGCTGCACCCTACGGGCCGTCGTGCCCATCAATGCAGAGGCTTCAGAACAGGTCAAATATTTCATACGGCACCTCCTTGATCGTTTATTACCTTGATTATACCCACAAAAACGAAATTGGTCAACTCAAATTTCGTTTGCACATTATAAAATTTCGTCAGAAAACGAAATTTAACGAAATGAGGCGGCTTGAAAATAACTTCAAGCCGCCTTGTGGGATGTTATAACTTCTCTTCGATTATACCCATGGCAACGTCAAGCATTGATTTCCTGGGCTAAACGGAAGCCAACTTTGATGCCCTCTTCAAAGCCCGCCTTTTCGTGGTCTCGGCAGAGGGTGCAGACGGGGTAAATGATCTCGTCCATTTCGCGGATGGTTTTGCCATTCATGGCGGCGTAGAGGGCGTTGAAGTCCCGGCGGATAACCTCGTTATCGAAGCCATTGCACTCCGTGTAAGCGTCGAAAAGCAGTTCCAGGAGGGATTCCGCATCCTCAGGCATGGGCATCTGGGCGATGCGATTCCGAAGGGCAGTAGTGAATGCTTGCATATCCATCAAAACCACCGCCTTTTCTGGAGCTTCCGGATGAGCTGGTCAATGTCAACGGTGTCGATGCCATTGGCGAGGGCTTTGTTGCGAAAGCGGAGCAATGCATCGAGAATCAGACGGCGCTCAGCTGCATTCAGGGAGAGGTAATACTTGGTCTTGCTCATGCGTAGATCAGCTCCTCTCGGACGATCTCTGCGGCTCTGGAGCGGATGCTGTTCATCTGCTGAACCCACGCCATTTGATCCACGGCTTTCAGTTCTTCGGTAATTCCTTCGTCCTCAGCCATTTCGTCCACCAGCCGCTCAAACATTTCCTCGGCCTTGGCGTTGACCTCTGTCAGGTGCGTTTCCAGCTTGCCGGACAGGAGCATACCGGTGTAAATGCCGTTTTGATGCTCCCGCAGATGGCGGAAACGGAGTCGCCCCCAAGTGCCAAGCTCATCGGTTACAGGTGCGGTCACACACGGCAGGTAATAGTCGCCTACCAGCTCGTACCACAGACCATTTTTCTCATCAAACAGATACTTTTCCATCATAAATCCTCCCATCAATTCTTCGGCAGCCGGCGATACTGCATCAGCCGGCACAGCTCCATCTTGGCCCGGAAGCGCTCCTGCGCCTCTGAGCAGACTGTTTTGAACACTTCCGGGGACTCGTCCCACATGGCAATACCCCGGTTGTACGCGCTTCTGCGCTTGTCATCCACGATGAACGGGTCGATGCTGTAACGCAGACATTCCTTGGCGATGATAATTCGGCCCACGCGGCCATTATAATCGTCGAAGGGGCGGATGCACTCAAAGCGCACATGGAAGCCCAGAATCCGCTCATAGTCAGCAGGCTGCTTCTCGTAGTCCTTGATCAGTTCGCCCAATGCCCGGTTGATCTCCCGGGGCAGGACACCGATCTTATTGGGACTGGTGCGGTACTCGCCGGAGCAGGTTTTCTGCTTCCGGTCGGAGTAGGTGCCGTAGGTCAGCAGGTAATGGAGTTTCTTGATGAAGCTTTGCGTCAGCGGTGTGGTGATGTTGTCCACCACATACTGTACGCAGGAGAAATGGTTGATGGTTTCAATAATGTCGTCCACCTTCATGGGCTCGAAGGCGGTGGCGACCTTGTTGGTGCGGTAGATTTCCTCTATTTGAGTTCGGGTCAGGCGGTTGCTGGCCATGCGGTTGGAGCTGTAAGCCAGATTTACCTGGATGTATTCGTAGATGCCAAAGTGGTTGTTCTTGCTGCGCTGATAGACCACTTTCTTGGCAAGAGGCGTTAATTCCGGTTCCTTCACATTTCTGGAGCCGGGTTTCCGGGTGCCTTCCGGGATCAACCAGTTGCCATCTTTCTGGATAGCTTCCGGAATCTTCCCCTCGTTGCAGCAGCGGCGTACAAACTGTACGGAGACACCCCATGCTTCTGCCGCTTCACGCGGTGAGTAAAACTTCATTAAGTTCAATCCTTTCAAGGTAATTTGATCGTAGTCGGCGGTCTGTTTCTGCCAAGCCCGGAACTTTGGTTGCGGGGGTGGAAACTATTTGACCACTATTACAGCGAAACGCCTTGTACCAGATTGAATATAATAGATTGTTTTGCTGTGTTTATGCGTCTAATATGTATGATTTGTGCATATTCTTCCGTTGCGTAACCTCATAAAAGCCGATGGCATTCAAGAGGTCAGCGGTTCAGATCCGATTCTTTTGTTCAAACAGTTTCCCGATTGCAGTTTTTAAATGGCTTTAAATAAAAAAGGGCAGATGTCACAACTAACTAGAAATTGGAGAGCCAATATAGCTCCCCGCATCAATGCGCGTGATAGCTCGGGCTGCCTTGGATGGTGGCTCGAGTTTTATTTTTGACTTGAAACTATCTCTTGAGACGGCTTGTTGTATACAGTATAATAAAAACGGAAGTAATTTTATTTCAAAGGAGGTGAATCGTATGGGAAAGTACACGGATGATGAGATTAGAGCAATGAAAAAAGTTACCACGAAAATTGCGGCGGATTATCTTGGTATATCCACTGTGATGTTGACTTTAGGAATGCGGAATAATTTGCTGCCTATTGGTTTTGCAATCAAAGACGAAAAATCTTATGGTGACTATGGCTGGTCCTATACCATTGTGCCAGAACGGTTGATTGCATATAACCATGGCAAAATCAATGAAGTGCAAGTAGAGCGCATCGAAGAGAATCTGCAAAAAATTGTCGATAGTTTTGAAGAGATGAAACGTGATTTGGTTTTTCTATTAAAAGAAAACGAAGGATAGGAGGGATGAGCTATTTTGAGGAATTGATTAAACCGTAGCAAGAAAGCTTATCTATTGCAGAAAGTGCAAATGCGGAGGAAGAAGACGTGGCAGTTCGAGCGGTGATAAAATTAACCCGAAAACAGATTTATGATGAGGTGTGGTCCGTAGCTGTCTCCGGTATGGCTTCGAAATATGGGATTCCGTATTCTTTTTTGCTGAAGCAAATTAAAAATGCTAATATTCCGATTCCACCTTCCGGTCATTGGACAAAACTGAAATTTAATAAAGAAACAACAGTGACGCCTTTGCAGGGGAATCCGGATGAAGAGGTTGTTCTTTACGCCGACAATGTGACACGATCAGGGAGCGACACTGTTCAGGTGGCGGAACAAAAATCTCCAGAAGAGCTCGCTGTTTCGGAGCAGAACAACGAAACATCAGAAACGGTACCGTTGACGGAAGAGGCATCTCTGATAAGTCAAGGGGAACCGGAAACGGAGACTGGTAGGAGTGGACAGGAAAATAATCGGTACCGCAGAGAAATACTGTACAATGAGGTGTGGCGATTGCCGATTGATGAAGTTGCGAAAAAATACGCGATATCAAAAACGGCGATCGGCAAAATTTGCATGGCGTTAAATATTCCTGTACCATCACCGAGCTATTGGGTGAAAATTCGTGCCGGAAAAAATGCAGCAATCATTCCTTTACCGAAAAGAAGGGCGGGGATGAACAGCGTGCGAGATGAAAGGGTTTATACAAGAGCTACGGAAAATCAGCTTATGCATCTTTCACAAGAAGACCGTACTGTTGTCATGGCAGTCGCTTCTCAGCTTGTTGTGCCAGAGGAACATGAAAAAATGAATCCAAAGGTTGCTGCCTGTTACAAGAAAGCAACAGCGGAAGAAGCAAAAGGAATATTGTCCTCCGTTGCAAAAGAATCCGTACCTCGTGTGGTTAAAATTTTGGATGCACTTGCGAAAGCGGCGATTCCGTTAGGGTTTGAAATTGATGACCAATTGCGATTTTCTATTGGGAAAGACACGGTAATCTTGCATTTTTCGGAAGCAACCAAAGAGGTCCCTCATCAGTTAACCCAGCAAGAAAAAATGGCTTTGCTGGAATATGAAGATGCGAAAAGGCATCACCATTGGGCCAGAGAACCGCAGATTCGAAAGCATGACTATATTTACAAAGGGACATTGAGTCTAATTATTAACAATAAGCGCAAGCTCAGGGACAGTAAATCGGGACGGTTGGAAGACCGCCTTGATGAAATTTTAATTGCTCTTTTTTACTGTGTCCATGAAGAAAGATTGGCGCGGGAAGAACGGGAGGAAAAAGAACGAAAGCGCGAGGAGGAAAAGCGTCGGCAGGAAGAAATACGGGAACGTTATAACGAAGAGGTTGCGAAGACGAATGCGCTGGTGAATCAGGCGAATGATTTTGAAATCGCTGAGAAAATCAGAGTAATGGTAGCTGTTGCAGAGGCCAACGGAACCGCCAGTGAGGAATGGATTGCTTGGGCCAGAGCCAAAGCGGATTGGTATGATCCCACAGTGGCTGCTATAGACGAATTCCTTGGAAAAAGAAAACATGAAGCGGATGCAGAGGATAAAGCATTAAGGGAGAAGAGGGCGTATTCTTTTTATTGGTAAATAAGTTATATCAAAAACAATAACGCTTCAAAATGCAATCTTCACTACGCGCAAGGGATAAGGTTATATTAGCGGTAATCTTACAAACAATATCGGCATGCAGTAGGGGTTACTGCATGCCGATTATTTTACTCAAAATATTTTTTCTTCTGGATCATCACAATGTCGATGATTCTATCTTTAATCAGATATCTAAAAAACGGCTGGTAGTGGTGCAGGTGCTTATCGATGATCGCTTCAATATCCTGTTTGGTGAAATCGACACGCAGCTGCGGGCCGTACAGATCCCGGGCGGCGGTCAGGAGTTTGCCGAAGCGGCATTCGAACGGTTTGGCGCGCAGGTTCTTCATCATACTTTGGGCCGGGACATCAAAGGGGTATTTCACGTTATCCAGCATGAACCCTTCGCCGTTGTCAAAAATCGGGCAACAGCTGTATTTGCCGTTGCATTCAATAACGGCGATGTTGTTAAGGTGCCGGTCTTCGTTGGCGATCAGTGCATCCACCTCGAAAAGCAGCGTGAGATATTTACCGAAGTTGCTCAGGCCCGTGGCGGTTTCCACGGTGTCAACGATCAGAGAAAGTCGCTTTTGGATCGTGCTTTCCTCGGCCAAAATGTGCTGGTAATCCGTACCTAAAATCCTTTTAAGAATATGATACGCAGTCTGGATACTTTCGCCGTCGGCAAGAAAATTTGGGCTCACGCAGGCGATGTGCTCTTTTCGGTGGACATTCACAGTCTCTATGGAATAAGGAACAACTTTATATCCCAGCTCTGGCTCAATGTTGCTGTGCTGTATCAGCAGCTCGCCGGCGACTGCTTCCGCCAAGGCCTCAAAGCCGATTCGATCCAGCTTGTACCAGCTATTGTTTTCGGCGTTATACCATTTTTCTTGATTGCCTTTCGACGAAGTGGCGGCAACGGTATCCTTGGTATACAGCTTTACAGTTTTGTGATTCGCAGCCATTGGTTATCCTCCGCCATTTTTCCGTGTGTTTTTTCCACGATGGCAACGGCATCATAATGATCCAGATCCAACGCTTTTAATATTTCGGACAGGTTCTCTCTTGTCTTGGGGACGCAGCGCTCGGCCATAAACTCCAGAAAATCGTCCCATGAGGGTTTGTTTTGGGTGCCAAACGCGTTTTTTAACAGGTTGTCCGTGTGATTGATCACGCGGAGACTTTTATCCGTGAAATCACACACCAGCGTGCTGCACAAAGTGTCTTTGTCGAAATATTCGTACTGTACAACGTGGTGGCCGGCTTTTATTGCGGCAGATTTAAAAAGGGTAATATCGTCCGGCCGTGCGGGGCGGATGGTGATACTGTCCCCGTCAAAAACCAACTCTGCAGAGTTATCCTTATCCAGTCCTAATTCCTTGATCCAGTTTGACGGCAGAGAAACACGGTAAGAGACCGACCCCGCCGATGCGGTCCCGCCGGATGAATACGCACTGATTTTCGCTGTTCTTGTTTCCATATGCAACACCTCTTTATAGGTGCAATTATACTATATTCGTCCCGAATAATCAATAATTGTATTGCAGATGGTTTTGTTTATGCCAAAGAAATAATTTCTTTCTTTTGGCGTTGCGCCTTCTCGACAAACTGAGCTGCGCCGCCTTGGGGATGGGTGATGTAGGTGACGACATAGTCGGACTGTTTGAGCATCCAGTTGTTGCGCCACGAGATGGCGAAGCGGGGTGGGACGGATTCGATGCCTTCCGGAAGGATGGTGTCGGAAAGGTCCTCGTATTCTGCCTTCTTCCCGGGCAGGTAGGCCAGCACGACGGCGTAGCGGATGTGCGGGTATATCTGCCGCAGTTCTTTCAGCGTGCTGCGCACATAGGCATCAAAATGGCCGTGGTTTCCGACATAGAATGTGTCGATACCATAGGTGCTTATCAGATCGATAAGCGTTTCCTTTAATTTTGGTTTGATCGTCTCCGGACAGTCCCGGTGACCGAAAAATGTACAGGCTGGCATTCAAATACCTCCACAATGGAATACCCGTATTCGGGTATATTCATTGTAGCGCAGTTATATTTTTGAAGTCAACCCGTATACGGGTAATTGCGTCTGTTTTCGTTGTTATTATCATATTAACCCACAAACGGGTAATGATAACACGGGGGCAGTGTTTATGGAATACTCTGAGCTTTATATAAAAAGAATTCGTAAGTTGTGCAAAGAGCGAGGTATTGCAATCAACAAGCTTGCTACAATGAGCGATGTGAAACAATCGACATTGGATAATATCGTACGAGGCTTGACAAAGAATCCACGTGTAAAAACGCTCCATAAAGTTGCGTTGGCGTTTAATATGACTTTGGCTGAATTTCTCGATTTTGATGAATTAAATGATTATTCTTTTGCGGATGATGAAGATGAGTGATGATGTGAAGAGTTGTTTAGTCCGTGTATTGTAATTAGAGGAGAAGGAAGCGCCCTTGTAAGGAGGGGCGACAACTCAACCTTAGGAGGATTATTTATGAATGAACAGCTTAATATGTTTGAAACGATAGAAACGGAAGAGTTTACTAGTAGTTTTGAACAAACTCAAATTGAAAATGAAAGTGAAGAGGATATTCGAGATATTAGTAGATTATCCTTTTCTGATTTGGCTGTAACTGGAACGGATTGGACAGTTGAAACGATTATTAGTCAGATTAAAAAAGGTAATATTCAACTCGATCCGGCTTTCCAAAGGCGGGATGCTTGGTCAAACAAAGTGAAGAGCCGTTTTATCGAATCTCTCTTTGTGGGACTGCCTATACCACAAATTATTTTGGCTGAGCAGAAAGATAAAAAAGGAAAATTTATCGTTATTGATGGCAAACAACGGCTCCTTAGTTTAAAACAATTTGCTCTGCCTGATAATGATGAGCAGGCGCTGAAATTATCTGGTTTGGAAGTGCTGCCTAAGTTTAATCGTATGACTTATGCAAATATCGAAAAAGGTTTGTTCTTTGATGATATTGATGCATTCAATAACCAGACCATTAGAACGGTTGTAATCAAGAATTGGAAGAACGTGGAGATTTTGTATTTGCTTTTCTTAAGACTAAATACAGGAAGCGTTAAACTGTCCCCGCAGGAACTTCGTCAGGCACTATATCCTGGCAAGTTTATTAACTTTGCAAATGTCGAATCTAGCAATAATCAGGGACTCCAAAAAATGCTAAATATCAAAAAAGCTGATTTCCGTATGCGAGATGTGGAAATTTTGATTCGTTTCTTTGCTTTTAATTTCTTTGCCAAAGACTACTCTGGCAGTATGCAAAATTTCCTTGATCTAACATGTGACAAGCTAAATAGATCCTATGAAACCAAAGAGCATTTGATAAAAGAAGCGGTAGATTTGTTCAATTCGGCAATAGCGCTAACTTTTGATGTGTTTGGAAGTAGAACGGCCTTCCGTAAATTTAAAAGTGGCAAGTACGAAGAAAAATATAATCGTGCGGTTATAGATATAATGTTATTCTATTTCTCTCAAATCAGAGACAAAGAGAACGCTGTAAAATTGCAAGCGAGTATTGTGACTTCATTTGAGGAATTGTGCGACGGCGATCAAACTTTTCTTTCTTCTTTGGAATCTACAACGAAAAGCCTTGCGGCAGTCCATTATCGTTTCAGAAAATGGGGTGAAGTACTCAGCGCTATTACCGGTGAGCGATTGTTAATCCCGGAAGGCTATTAATCCGTTGAGGGAGTGGCTTTATGCATACAGATAAATATATAAGGTTGCAAAGCCGGCTTGGCAAATTACGCAAAGTTTATCTTCCTAAAGTTTTTTCCCCGACGGGATTATATTCTGATTCTACGTATGAAAAGGTTCGTGCATATAAAGTGCTGGCACACGCAGAGATGGAATACTATTTCGAAGAAGTTGCTTTATCCATAGCAAGAAAATCGTACGTAAAATGGAATTCCGGCAATAAAACGTCCACTCCATTGCTCAGTATGGTTGCATATTATGAGGGCTCGTTTTCTGCTCCCCCCAATACGCATGACGCAAACAACGCAGATAAAGACCTAAACTGGAGAATCAACACTGCGTATACCAATTACAATAAGATGATTCGATCCAATAATCATGGTATTAAGGAGAAGAACATTCTGGGTATTTTTTTGCCAATAGGGGTTAAAATCTCAGATATTGATGAGAGCATGCTTCTTGCGCTTGAAAATTTTGGTTCAGAACGTGGAATGATTGCACATTCAACTCGTACCAGTACATTAATAACACCTGATGATGCGCTTGATAGCGTAAATGATTTGATGACATATATTGGCGCTTTTGACCAGTTCCTAGCTGAGTATAAAAAAACAGTTCGTTAATATGTAACGATATGTAGGTACTGATTATAAATTACGATTTAGCTCTGCAATTTGGATGAGCTGTACTTATATCCTCGATGATTTCTCGAAAATAAAATGACCTATGGTATTACTAAATATCATAGGTCATTTTTGTTGAAATTTCCGTCCTTCTCGGATGGTGTTTAAATATTCTTCCGTGTGTCCGGTGAGGATGGGATCTATATAGGATATCGGCTCGTTATAGAACAAGAAATCCAGTTTGCGGAGGTCGAGTCATATTTCGACAAATTGATTTAAAGTGCTGTTTAACTCAGGGTTCTTTATGTTGTTCCGATATTTGTTCAACAGGGATTTCGTTTACTGTTATCGAGGCAGTCTCATCTCCCGTTAATGTATAAATGCGGGATTCTTTTTCAAGAATAAATCTCTTGCAATAGAACGTTTCTGCAAACTGTGTAATCTGTACCATTTGAGCTGCGTCAATAGTAGCGCCGATAAAGGCTCCAATATACGGAATCGCTTTACCAACTGATTTTTGTGTGAGCTTTTTACCGATTTGCTCAAAGACTTCTGTAAAGGCGGTCTTTTCGAGGCCCTTTTTTCCGGCCTTTTCCAGCGCCTTCTTCGCAGCACTATTTGCAAGAGCCCTCATCTGCGCCAATAGCAAAGGTACACCGCCTTTTTGCGCCATAGCGGTCCAACCCTTTTTAACAGTTTGTTTCACTGTGGTGGTGCTTGTCAGAAGCATAACTTTAGCAATTACACCGGACAGTTCTGTTTCTCCCTTGCTCTTCGGGTTTAATGCGCTCATAAAAACTTCAGATGCAATTTGGAGTTCAGCAGGATCATTCTTTATGTCATAACCATAGAACAATGCGATAGATTGCACTGCCCGATAGAATAAGAATGTACTCAACACGAGATTAAACGGCAGCCCTGCAAAACCTGGTGCACCGGTCGCTGCTCCTTCTGCAAGTGCGGCAATTATATCGGCAAATTTATATTTACCGACCACCTGAGAAAGGTCGTAACTCCGCACCAGGCATATTTCATCAAGGGAGGTAATCTCGTTATCAGGAGAAATCCGATTAATCTGCTTTATGATTTCAGCTTTGCTGACAGTGACCTTCGCAGCAAATTGTTCCAGTGTCTGGAAGCTTTTGGTGAGATATTCCATTGACTTAAGGAAGAGTTCTGTTTCGGAGATCTTCTTGCCGGTCGCTGCAACCATGTCCTTGACTCCCTGAGGAATCATTTCTCCCACCTTATCCACGGCTTTGCTGAAAACTCCCGGCGCAACCATTTTGTTATAGGACTCTGTTAATGCAATCAAAGCTTTTTCTTCTTTTGCATCCACAATCTGCTCAGGAATGATATATGTTTTAGTACTCATTATTAACCCGCCTTTCATAAAAGGATGTGTTATTTTCGCGGATCCCTTCTTGTATATTTATAGCATATCAGTTAGAGAATGTCGACATCCGGTTGCAAATTGATTGCTTATTTCTTGTTTCCGGCCGCTTTGTGCGCATACTAATAAGCGCAACCCCGGGAATGGACGATGCAGGTGACGACATAGTCGGCTTCCTTGAGCATCCGGTCGTTTCGACGGAAGCTGGCGAAGCGGGAGGTGAAGCTTCGATGTTCTTCGGGGAAATGGTGTCGAAAAAGTTTTCGTATTCAGTTTTCTGCCGGGGACACAGGCCAGCACGACGGCGCAGGAGATTTGCGGGTAAGGTGTTGAATTGAGAGTAATCAACGGGTACTGTTTTGTTGCAATTTAAAAAAATGATGAAATTTTTAGCAAAAAATATGAAAAATGCGTTGAAAGTCCGGATTATCGTACTTGATGTCTGCTATTATTAATTTGCAGGAAAAAAGAGGGCAAAAAACGGATGGAATGTACTTGGAAATCAAGAATATCACCCCTGTCGGTTCCAATGCATTTGCGATTTATTCAACAAAGCGAATGCTTGCTTTTTCCATGCTTCCTGCTCTGATCGTTTTAGAAAAGGAACTTGTCCCAGCAGAGTCAAGAGCTCGTTGAAATTGGCTTGCAGCTCCGCCCAATCGGCGTGTGCCGCATACGCTTTTGCGTTGGTGTTGTATGCTATACGGTTGATGTTATTGCCGATACGGTTCACTTCGTAAAGCAGTCTTTTTCCTTGCTCTTTGTCCATTGTGTAATAGCGGCCTGTAATGCTTTCGGCGAAAATCAGCTTTCGTATGTATTCGCTCTGTGACAGGCCGTATGATGCGGCGTTTCGCATCAGCAGTTCTTTTTCTTCTTCGACGAGCCAGACTTGTAATTTTTCGCGGCGCAGCCGGTTCTGTTCACTCATAATAGTATCTCCTTATATTGTTGTGTCATGATAGAGCTTGATTTGTTGCATCGTTTGTACTAAAGATATGATGGGAAGGGATGATGTTTATGGCAATAGATTTGCCCCGGCTTTAGGGGGCTGGGGAGAAGAGCAGGTAAAACCTTAGCAAGATGGTTACCAAATAAGGAAATAAGGGCATATGGCAGGAGTGGCTCCAGCCAACTTGCTAATGTTATGATCGACTGTGATCATCGTATTTTTAAGGGGGCGGTATATCAGGGGTAATTTATTTTGGTGTGTTTTTTCCTGACGTCGATGATTTTTTGGCGTTCTGAGAGGTCCGGGCTTCAACGGTATCAATAATCGTATTCAATAGTTGTACTTTCTGACCGGAAGGACAGTTTAAAGAGCGTAACCGTTGGATAACTATTGCTGCATGTACGTCGGATACCCGTTTAGCAAGATCCAGTTGTCCGTCATCTGTTGCAGGGCGGTAAATGATCAAGTTGACAGCTGCCTTTTTGCGGATGATGATCGCCTCCTCTGAAAAGATTTTGCGTTGCTGTTGTGTTGTTAATGTCATATAGACTCACTGATAAATTGGCTGTGTGAAATATTTTAATGTTAATTGGGGCAATTCACATTGCGTAAAAGTTGCGTAAATGTTGCCCGGAAAAGAAGAGGAGTCTAGACATGAAAAGATTGGATTTTGCAGCAGCCATGGATGTGCTTAAACAGAACACGCCCAAGCATATCTACAAAAGTCAGCCGGAGTTTTTGGAAGAGTTATTTGAGGATGCGATTTTTGGTTACCAAAAAGATGTGGACATGGATCACGGGAGAGTCAGTAAGAGGATCAACGGGTTGCAGGCGTTGAATAAGGAGCTCGTCATCTATTATGAGGAAAAAGCGAATCGAGACAAGTTGGTAAAAAGGATCAA
The DNA here is from genome assembly GCA_017472965.1 of Oscillospiraceae bacterium. Classification (GTDB taxonomy): domain Bacteria; phylum Bacillota; class Clostridia; order Oscillospirales; family Ruminococcaceae; genus UBA1762. The sequence continues at coordinate 20,639 of JAFUNR010000023.1, forward strand.
TGAAAGGCTGGTGACGAAGGTTCCGGACAAATACATGGTAGTACGGGATCTGCAGGAGCTTGTGGTGCAGGCGGACAATGTATCACCTCAACGGAAAGCAGAATTGCTTGGCAATGGGAGTTTTAAGAGCGATGAGGATATGGCGGAATTCGTAGCGGATGTGCTTTGCATTTCTATGCAGCTCCCGTTCAGTAAACGTGATGTGCGAAAGTCTGCGGATCTATCGGAAAAAGAGAACTCCTTCCGTATCTTTGACACAGAGGTTCCCAAACCCTGCCCTTGTTTTTCAGGACGAGAGAGGGAATTGGAACAGCTGCACGCGCTGCTGAGTGATAACAGTAAAGTGTTTGTTCATGGTATTCCGGGTATTGGAAAAAGTGAGCTTGTCAAAGCTTATGCCCAAAAGTACAAAAAAGAATACACCAATATCATTTATGTGAATTGTTCGAAAGGACTGAAGGATGCTGTGACTGCTATGAAGTTTACAACAGACTTGCCCGGACAGAGTGAAACGGAACGATTTGAGCGGCATAACGACTTTTTGCGCACTTTGTTAAGCGATACGCTGTTGATCATGGACAACTGCAATGTTGCTGAGGGTGAAGACGGGTTTTTGACAGAGATGTTGGAATATCCGTGTAAGATCGTGTTCACCACGAGAAACCGGTATGAAAAACACACTATGCTGGAAGTCGCTGAGCTGGAAGAAGGTGCTCTGTTTGATTTGGCAGGCGAGTTTTTTGCCCGCATGGAGGAGCACAGGGAAGAGGTCGAGGCGATCGTTACTCTCCTTCACAGACATACATTTGTGGTGGAGCGGATGGCACGATTGCTGGTAAAAGGTCTGACGGAGCCGGACGAATTGCCGGCCGAACTCCAACAGGCAAACGGGACATTGGATGCGGCAGATAAGAGCGGTGCGGAGAAGGATGGTAAGACAAAGAAGGCCGCTTGTTATACGGACCGTTCCTTAGCCATGACGGCGTGATACATGTTCTCGATTTGAAAACATTGAGGATCGATTTTTGGGATCCGCATAAGCAATGAAGAGCTATGAGCGTGTGTACGTCGATACGCCGGCCCTTTTGGATGCGAAACGTCAGGAGATCGGACAGGTTTTATGGTTTGATTCTCCGAAAGAGAAAAAAGCTGCAATAAAGTTTGGAGGCGAGGCCCTGTTTTAGGGCCTCGCTTTTTTGGGCAATTTTTAAGCAATTTATCGGCACGGACACTGCAGGAATAATTTGCTAAGATATACGTACAGGAGTGCTCTTGATAGTTAAGTGGATCAAAAATTAATCTTTTAGTGAGGAGAATTTGCATGATGTAAAATGTACGTAAGGATAGCCGTCTTCCGGCATATATGGCGTATCCAAGATTTTTGATGGATATCGATATCAGTGATACAGCGAAACTAGTATATGTTTTGCTGCTGGATCGTGCGCGGTTATCCATGCAAAACGACGGCTGGGCGGATGATCAAGGGCATGTATTTGTTGTATATACGGTAAAAGCGTTGGCTGAAACCATCCGGAAGAGTGAGGTGACGGTAAAAACCTCATTATCAGCGCTGGAACATCAAACGCTTATTTCCCGCAAGCGGCAGGGGGCAGGGGTACCCAATAAGATTTATGTGAGGATACCGGCAGAAAACTGTCCGGCTGTACGGAAAAGTCATTATAATCAGACGGCTCAAAAACTGTCTGCAAATAATAAATATAATCAAATAACTGATGATAAATATGAGTATCAAGAAGGAGACAGTCTATGACTCTATTACCATTGGACTTCGTAGACAGTCAACAGACTGCGGAGCTTCGGGAAGATGAATATTGGGACGGAGACAGGCGGTTGATTTATTGCACCACCTGTCATACACCGCGGCAGCAATATTTGGTGATAGCGGGCAACCGGGTCCGACTCAGGTGTATGTGTGCATGTCAGGAAAAAGCAAGTGAAGGAATGAAAAAAGACAGGGAACACTGGAAATTTTTAAACAGAGTAGCTCAAAATCGAGCTGTGGGTCTAACCGATCCGGAATTGCAACGCTGTACATTTGAAAATGATTTGGGATATAACAAAAAACAAATGGATATAGCCAGACGGTACGTGCAGAATTGGGAAGATTTTCGGGAAAACTCCGTAGGATTATTGTTGTGGGGTGGTGTGGGGACAGGGAAAAGTTATATTGCAGGCTGTATTGCCAATGCGTTATTGGACAAAGGTGTCCCGGTCATGATGACAAACTTTCCGAGAGTACTGAACAAGTTGACAGATATGTATTCCGGTGATCGTACGGCTTATATTGACAGCTTGAAATCCTTCCAGCTGCTGGTGGTTGATGATCTGGGGGTGGAAAGGAATACGGAATTTGTTATAGAACAGGTGTATCACATTGTTGACAGTCGATACCGCAGTCATCTGCCACTGATCGTGACTACGAATTTGTCTATCAAGGAAACGAAGTCGCCGGAGGATCTTGCTAAGAAGAGAATTTATGACAGGATATTGGAGCGTTGCGCAGCTGTCCAGGTCAATGACCAAAACATACGGGAAATAAATAAAAGGATCAACATGGAAAAAGCTGCGAAATTACTGATAGGAGGCGAAAACGAGGAGACGGAGGAAATATAACCGGAAGCGCTGTATAATGGTTTTGTGTGTATTATGCAGTTGTGTGTCCATAGGATTGCTGTGAAAAACGGCCTGCTGTTCATCAACAGCAGGTCGTTTTGCTTCGCTTCAATCAATACAGGCAGAAGATTTTAAAAAATGAACACAGATATGCGGCTTCGGGGACAGGATGAGTGCGTTGCTTTCGCATTGGAAATGTTCGCAGAAATGAAGAAATATATCGATGGGATCAAGCGCGGATGAATGAAAAAGAAATGTGACAAAAGCGCAATTAATATATTCGTTTTAGATAATAGCAAGCAGAGGGAAAATACTCCCACTCCGTGCAAGCATTTACCCGTTTGTCAGGGGGCGCCCCCCTGATACCCCTCGTTCTGATGACATCAGTACAAACATAACATTGTTGCATTGCTGGGGGCATATACCTGTTTTTCTCTTTCGGGAGGGCACGTGGAAAAGTCGTCGTCATTGCAGTATAGCAATGGGGAAAGCTATACATTATGGAGGAGAAAGGGTTAGCGGCTGATACATTGATCTGGTGTTGAGATGGGCGGTAGATTATTCTGGATAAACGAAGAACAGCTCGATTTTGTGTTTAATAAAATCGAGCTGTTTTATATTAAAACTTGCGCTTTAAATTTGAGTCGGACTGAATTGAAACAATAACCGTAACAGGTCATAATGTATTGCGGCCGCAGCGATGAAAGGGGACTGCGCGGGACGCGTACAAATATCCGTGTACAATTCAGTTGAAGAAAAAAGTGAGGTAACAAATGAAACTACTTAGTCAGATCAAAGCGTTTTTCACCATCTGCGGTAAGAAAGCTGAAATGAAAGTTTCTGCTGCAGAAATCAAGCAGGGACGAGTGTTTTTGCATCCGATCGATGATCCGGATAATGTGTATTGTATCAAGGCAACTTCGGTGGACATCATCATTGATCCGCAAAGGGATCTTAGCGAAGACGATATCCTTGTCGTTCCAGGAAAAAAGAGTGAGGAGGAACTTGCGAAAGAAATTTCAGCGGCGGGACCGGCTGAAGAAAGATCCGGTGATATGTCGCATCCGTTGGACGAAAAGAATGTTGCGATCCAGAAACAGCCTCCCGTTGAGTAACCGCAGCCAAAAGAAAAGCAAGGCCCGAAAGAATGGCTGCACGGCGGTACGTTGCAGCCGGTTGGTTATGTTCCGCCGAAGAAGAAAACGTTGACAGTCACCTTATATGAGGATGAATACGATATGGTGATGGATCGGATCAAATCAAGTGGCTATCATAAAGCTGAATTTCTTCTGGCTTGTGTCAGTGCGGCAAAGAAGACGAGCTGGGAAACGACCTGTAAAAAATACAGCGCGGAGCATAAGCAGCGTAAAGCAGCGGACCGGCAGGCAGCACGAGAGGCGAAGATAGAAGGAAATACTGCCGCAGATACAATGGCATGATCTAAACGTATAAAAAACGGCACCCGATACGAATTTTCGTGTCGGGTGCTTGTGCGTAATGTGCGGGATCATTTTTATGTCCGGTCCTCTTTCTGCCTTTTGGATATTGCCAACCGGTCGCTATCCTAAGGGTGCAGCCTCCGGAAAAGATGGCCGATTGAAGCCGGACCACACCATTGAAAATGGCAACAAAGCCGGTGATACAAATCGCCGGCACGAAGGCGGAGAGGAAGGAACTTTTTGGCTTTCGCAGAATTTTATACCTCGTCTGAAAAAATGTTATGTTTAGGGCATTGCCGGTATGCAGTATCAACCGATCAGACAGAAGGCGTATTTGCATAGGTGGACTTATAAAGAGTTACGTTGCGCTGTTTTCTTTTTTCATATCGTCTTCGATCAGGTCGACGATATAGCCGTTTAAGCTTTTCCCGATTGATTCAGCGTGCGTCTGGATCAATTCTTTTTGACCCTTTTTTACACGCAGGCGAATATCTTCATATACTTTTTTGTTGTAACGCTCTTTTACTTCAACAGACGTTTTCCCCATCATAAACCTCACCGAACAAAATATCGTATATCCATTATAACACACGTGAAGAGGTGGTACCAGTATACACATTGCACAAAGATTGACATCATGGTACCACTATATTCGGGCGGCATGTGGATTGAAAATACTGGTACCACTATGATATACTTTAGCTATGATGAAAATGAGCGACTACAAATTCATAAAAATATTCAACAAGGAGATATCGGACATGAAAAAACGGAATCGTCACTCTATGCGTATCGAGAAGCGTAAAGTTTGTTCACAGCAGGTACAAATGATAGAAAAAGTCGGTCGTCTGGTGGATGATGGCTATACTATGTCACAGATCCAGAATCTTCTTGGCTGGGAACGTGCACAGTCTTCGTTATATCACTATTCTTCGATCTACCAGCTGCTCAAACGGGCAGAGCCATTGGTTTCAAAACGCAGTTTCAAAGTATTGGCAGATTCTGGTCTGCGGTTTGTTCATTCAGTTGCTTGTCTGACTGCGTTAGATGACTCTATGTTCAAGGAAGTAGTCGAATATTTGACGGATCCTGCCAATGGCTGTGACATCACGATGCTTCCCCGCGATCGATTGACTGGGTATGTCTTGCAGACGGTCCATAACTGGCCACCTAAAAATCATCTTCAGGAGTTGCTGCACCACAAGCTGCGGGATATCGTTGGCGCGACATATCTTTGGAAGAATGGTATACCGTCCTGCAGTGAGGTGATGCTTGCTCATTCCAATAAGCGATTTTGTCCGGCAAATCTACGGCATGGATTACGATGTGATCTGCTGGGGGTGGATCCGGAAGGTCGATTTCACATGATAGAAGTAAAAACAAGTTTGAATGACTTGAAAAGTGGGTTGGATCGTATTGATGAATACCGGCAATATGCCGATCATTTCAGTATCCTTACATCAGATATCGAAGTGAGAAACACTGTTATGCAGACCCTGGCACCGGAGATAGGGGTGATATTTTATGATCAGGTCAGTGAATGCATTCTTCCGGAATGTTCCCGTGAAGCAGCATTGGTGGATATCGCACTGTCGCAAGAGGAACGGATGGTGCTCCTGCATCGACTGTGCAGAAAATTTTATATGGACAAAAATGTTTCTTGAGTTGATCCATTCATCGAAACACAGCTTGCTGTTTTGGCAGCAACCATTCTCGTGGAACAAAATAAAGTGGCATTTGATGGTGGCTAAAAGGAAATGATGGAATATCATGATGACTAAATGTTATGTTTACATGAATATTACCTTATGGTATAATAGTGTATATAACATAACGTGAAATAAAGGTGAAGAGATATGCAGAAGAATGAAGGTAAAATTGCCATATATTCACGCAAATCCAAATTTACCGGTAAAGGTGAGAGTATCGGCAATCAGATAGAACTCTGTAAAGAGCATGTACGCACAGACCTCAAGGAAGATATAAAAGATTGCGTAGTGTTTGAGGATGAGGGCTTCTCCGGCGGAAACTTGAATCGACCTGCTTTTCAGCGAATGATGGAAGAGGTAAGGGCGCATAAATTTAAGGCGATCGTTGTGTATCGCCTGGATCGTATCAGCCGTAATCTTAATGATTTTACCGGTTTGATCAATGAGTTGTCCGATTTGGATGTGTCGTTTATATCCATTAAGGAGCAGTTCGATACCCGGATCCCCATGGGCAGAGCGATGATGTATATCATCTCTGTGTTTTCCCAGCTGGAAAGAGAAACCATCGCTGAACGAATCCGTGACAATATGCACGAGTTGGCTAAAACAGGCCGGTGGCTTGGTGGTACAACACCGACAGGCTTTCGTTCCGGCGAAGTCAATACTATCATGCTCGATGGCAAAAACAGGAAATCTTATAAACTGATCCCTGTTCCGGAAGAAATCGAGATCCCCGGAATGATTTTTGACCTTTATACAGAAACCGATTCGCTGACAGCGGTAGAGGCAGAGCTGCTTCGTCGTAAAGTCAAAACAAAGCTGGGAAAAAATTTCACCCGGTTTGCGATCAAAGGGATCCTGCAAAATCCCGTTTATATGGTCGCAGATGAAGATGCCTATAATTATTTTGCGGAGAGGAATGCGGAGGTCTGTTTCCCTAAAGAAGCCTTTGACGGCAGCTGCGGTATTATGGCTTATAACCGTACGGAACAGGAGAAGGGAAAAACGACGCGCCTTCTTCCAGTCGACGAGTGGATCGTTGCTATCGGTAAGCACCCCGGTATCGTATCTTCCAAGCAATGGATCAAAGTGCAGGAGTCGCTGGACAGAAATAAATCCAGGTCTTATCATAAGCCGAGAAGTAATGAAGCGCTTCTTACCGGCTTGATCTACTGTGCCTGTGGAGAGCGAATGTACCCGAAGCTTTCCAAACGGAGAACAGCTTCCGGTGAGGCTGTTTATACGTATGTGTGTAAATTAAAAGAGAGAAGCAAACGGGAGCAGTGCAGCAGACGCAACGCAAACGGCAATGTTCTGGATGCGGCTGTTATTGAAGAGATCAAAGCACTGACAGAACACGAAAGCAGCTTTATCGCACAATTGACGAAAAGCCGGGAGTTTTATACCGGTAAGCGGCAGATGTACGAAACTCAGTTGGATGGACTACGGACAGAGTTTTCCAAAAATGAAAAAACGATCGACGGGTTGATCGATAGCCTGGCTGTAGTGAGTGACTCCATTGCGAAACCGCGGGTCTTGAAACGCATCGAAGAGCTGACAGAAGCGAATCGGGAGATCGAGAGTCGCATCCATGAATTGGAAGGGCTTGTAGATGCGAATGTGCTTTCGGATGCAGAATTTGAATTGCTGCGCCACATGCTCTCGGTGTTTCGCTTTAGTATCGCTGATATGTCCGTGGAAGAAAAAAGAGCAGCGATCCGGACAGTTGTACGAAAGGTCATTTGGGACGGTACAAATGCTCATGTGGTCCTTTTTGGTGCCAGTGAGGACGATGTCGAGATCCCTGATATGATGGAACGTATTGTTCACACGAGTAGCGAAAGTGGAGAGGAATCGTCGATAGAGCTCGATAATGATGACGGTCAGGATGAATTTGAAAAAGAAAATGCTCTGTTGGAGGAAACGGAGTGTTTTGATCTGCCTAAAACGCATTGGGGTGAGGGTAGCAAATGAGATCCTGATGAATTTTCGAGCGGATCGGAAGAATCAGAATAACATATCCATTCATGAACCGATTGAAAACGGAGAGGATGGGCTGACATACGAGGATGTGGTCAGCGATCCGCGGCATATGGATGAAGATGTGGAGGATGCACAGGAGGCGGTGCAGCTGCGGGCACTGGTGCAGCGCAGCTTATCCGGGCGCGACAGGCAGATCATTGTGCTGCGGTACGGCTTCGGCGGGCAGTCGCCCATGACCCAGCAGCAGGTAGCGCAGCTGCTGGGCATCAGCCGGAGCTATGTATAGCGCCGCCACTAATGTAAACGATGCCCGGAGGGCCTACAAGGCTCCCCGGGCATTCGTGTTTTGATTATTAAGTTTAGCGGCCACTCATCAAAGAATTCCTAAGAGGGCATTTAAAACCAATCAGTCGACAAAGTCGATTTTTGTTGGAACTAACCAGTTGAGTTTAAACACCTACTTGACTGATCCAATCTCGTATGTTGGTGCCAATTCGTTCTACATCACGTCTTCCTAAAACACCGCTATGCATAATAATATTTTGATGATGCTCTAATTTTCTGGTGAAAGGTTGTAAAAAATCCGTTTCGGTTTCGGTATGATAAATATCAGAGGTTAGTTCCATTTTTGTTATTGATAAAGAACAACCTGAACACAAATAGTAAAAGGCCAAAGTCTTTGCAATTTGGAAATAGAGAGTAGATGTATTATTGAATAGAATTTTTTTCAAATCAAACGGAGAACTACGATGACCACTTATACTAATCATACCATTGGATATTTCAATATTATCAAAATGAGTTTCCGTGTAATATGCCTTTCCCAGCCAATTGACACTCGTTGTGGCTTCCACATCAAGATATATTCTTAAACTAAAAATCATGGTCTTGTCTCCTATATGAGAAGATTAAAAAGAGGTGTCTTTAACCGTTGATGGAATAAAATTTCACTAATTAAAGTATACATCTTCATCGGAACATTATCAACCAGCATTCGACATATATCGGAATAATAGAACGGCGATTTGGGATAGATCCAAACCGCCGTTTAACTTATTTATGGATCACAGAATTCTGAAGTGTTACTGGGTAGCATTTGGTGCCCGTACCCCCCTGATGAGAGTTTGCATCTTTCGTTCAAAATCATCGGAAAACTTGTGTTGACACTCATTTGGAGGTGGCAAGCTATCGTTGAGTGCCGTAGCCAGTTCGGCTACTGCCTGCTGTAATAATTCTTCTGTAAGAACTTCGGTGGGAATCATAACAAGCCTCCTTTATGTACACGTGATACAGTTTTCATGCATCAGGATTTCTGTTCCGGTTTAACTATAATAACGATTCAAATCCCACATTTTGGACACCTGATGTCAAAAATAATTTCAAAAGTGGGGATGCTATTCTTAAGCCGCCAAAGCGAAAAAAGGAGGTATAAGATATGGCATCAATCGTTCAACGGAACAAAAGCTTTAGCGTGGTCTACACCATATATGACGGAGAAAAGAAACGGCAGAAGTGGGAGACCTATCATTCCTATGAAGCTGCGCTCCGACGGAAGGAACAGTTGGATCTTATTCAACAGCACGAGAAAGAGCGGGCTAAGTATCAAGAAGGAATGTTGGTACAATTCCTGGAGGAATATGTAGAGCTGTACGGACGAGTACACTGGGCTTGCTCTACCTATACCAGCAACGAAGGTCTGATTCGGAACTATATCATTCCGTTCATGGGTAGTATGCGTTTGTCGGAATTCACACCCAAAGTAATTGCAGCGCTGTATGGAAAGCTGCAGTCTGATCCTAAGATTTCACCTTCAGTGTTGACCAACATTCACAAGCTACTACACAGTGCATTTGAACAAGCCGTTCTATGGGAGTACGTTCCACGGAATCCATTTCAAAAAGCAAATGTTCCGAAAGTCTTTCCATCTGAAATCCCAATGTTGACTATCGATGAAATAAAAACGCTGATTCAGAATTGTGACAACCAGATGCTGTCCATTGCCATACATCTGGCTTTTGCCGGTTCCTTGCGTAAAGGTGAGATCTTAGCTTTGACTTGGGATAATGTGGACTTTCAGAAAGGAACCATTTCTGTAAGTAAGACACTAAAACGTGTGCGCAGAGATGCTGTGGATGTACTGAACGGAAAAGATATTTTTTATCAGTTCCCCGCCGCCTTTGATGAAGGACGTACGGTGACGGTATTAAAACGACCCAAAACACAGTCCAGCATCCGAACGGTATATTTACCCGATTATGTTCTGGATGGTCTGCAGGATTGGAAAGAAACATTAAAACCGGTCAAACGTAAACAGCCAGATTTGATCTTGCGTTATTCCAACGGCAGGCCACTCTCGGAGGAAACATTGCCACGATTGCTGGAGAAACAATTACTGAAGTTGGGACTCCCGGTGGTATCCTTTCATAGCCTGCGACACAGCAGTATCAGCTACAAGCTGGTATTAACTGGTGGCAACATCAAGGCCGTACAAGGCGACTCCGGTCATGCACAGGCGGAGATGATTACCGAGCGATATGGTCACATCATTGATTCCTGTCGGAAGCAATGCGCCCAGGACTTTGAGGAAGAATTCTATAAAGAAATGTAAAAAGAGCCGTCTGACGCAAAATCAGGCGGCTTTTTACAGTAGGATGGAGCATCCCCCTCCTAAGAAGATGGATTGTCGTTCGATTTTGATCTGGTTAGCAAAAGAAAGGATGGTGAAAGCATGAGTGAAATCACAAAACTGAGTGAACTGGCTGTGTACCTGAAATATGCTGTCGCAACTTATTCTCAGCATGATTACGAACAGTTACATCAGGAACTACGTGCCAGATATGAGCAGCAGATCATGGAAGCATTCATGGATCATCATCCCGGATGGAGTGTTGTCGAAGGCAATACCGCATGCATGATGTATCTCTATCGCAACTGGGTGTTTGCGAAAAAAGAAGAAGAAGAGAACGCCGCACAGTTGGTGGATCTGGCAGATGATTTGATTGAAAACTATGAAGACTGTGAAGAGGAATTCCTGACAGCAGAAACTGTTGTAAAAACCATGTGTATTGCAGATCAAATTTACGATTTTTCACAGCGTATTCTGAAAGACCAGCATCTTTTCATCTTCATGTTTCAGGCTAAGCATGAGAAAGAAGACTCCTTCTGCCGTTGCATGACCACAAGCGATAGCAGTGTAGCAGCAGACATCTATATGTTGGTTTCACATAAAGACCTCGAAGCAACTCCCCAGAGTATGCTTCTCCACGAGTTGGGACACTATGTTAATATTGCTTTAACCGGTAATCCGGAAATACCGCCTGAGGATTTTGCACTGGTCACTTCCCTGATCGGTGTAAACTACGACAATTGTGATGTCACTGAATTCTTCGCCCACTGCTTTGCAATGAGTTTGCTGAATGAGCCGGAGTTGCTAAATGTCAATCCTTTTAAGACGGTTCCGTTGAACCACAAGCAGATGTTCCGAACTTACTTCCAATATAAAATACAGAATCTTTAAGCGACCTGCAGCAGGTCGCTTTTAGTTTTGAGTACAGCATGCCCTATGGCGGTTCTTGATTGTAGTGCCTTCTACCGTTATAATGAATAAGTAAAACTATCATTGATTACACATTGCGTGAGGTGGAATATGGACTACTATACACAACGACATGGTATGCGCCGTCCTGTCAACAAGACACACGAGATATCTGTCGATAAATATGCGTTGCTACTGCGCTGCTGCGAAAAATACTATGATTACGTGGCTTGGAAATATCCAGAACCCTGCCCTGATGGTTCGGAGTGTTGTGGACTGGATCATCAGAAGCTGGTGGAAGACATTCGGTATGAGATTCCAACACTATACATTGATGAATATGGTGCAATCACAGCTCCTCGTCAAACGAAGAACGTATTTGAAAACAAAATTAAGACTGACAGCTTTGACCAGTATGCTTTGCTGGATTATATAGAGTTCATCGGTGAAAATGTACGTGATCTTTCCAGAAAAGTGTGGCATTCGTATTATGGTCACCACGACCTTGGGCATCGTTCGACAAACTCTGTTTTTGACACGTTCAGAAGTGATATCAACGGAGTATTCTGCAAAACAGGACTGCTTTACGAATTGAAGGAAACGGGATTTGTTGAGAGAATCGAGGAGTACTCGGTCCTGGATGAGAATACAGATTCTGTGGTCGAACAAGTTTCTGAGCCTGGATTGAGAGAACTGCTAAAAACAGCAATGGCGCTGCATAGAAGTCCTCGTCCAGAAGATAGAAAAGATGCAGTAGAGAAAATTTGGGATGCACTGGAACGTATGAAAACATATTATTCTGGCATGGACAAGAAAGATTCTGCTGCGAAAATAGTCAATGATGTTTCAGGTGGTGTACCCGAGTTTGTTGCCTTGTTTAATGCCGAATTTAAGGCGTTAACAGATATCGGCAACAATTTCCGTATCCGCCATCACGAAACCAACCGTACAGACATCACTGACTTGAATCACTACGATTACTTTTTTAACCGCTGTTTGTCTTTAATTGTTTTGGCATTACAGTACTTAGAGTGATATTAAGCGACCTGTTTTGTGGCAGGTCGCTTTTCCATTCCCTAAAACTGTGCATCTGCACACTTTTGGGGAATAGTCCCCATTTCACAACATGGACAGGCAAGTAAATCAGCCCCTTTACATACGATGAACAAAGGAGGTAGAACGTATGAAACAAACCTTGCCTGTTGTGCACTGCATATATACCGAAGTCGAAAAGAGCCTCGCTGAATTGCTGGAGGAGTCTTTTCGGCTTTATCTTGTCCGCATCCTTGCGACACCTGAAAAACCCGTTGTACAATGTTTGCGATGAGTGGTCGCTTATTTCAAGGAGGAACCTATGTACTTAGAAATAAGCAACCCAATGGATTATCATGTCGCATTGTACATCCGTTTATCAAAGGAGGATGAGACCGAAGGACCATCCCAGAGTGTAACCAACCAGAAATCCCTGCTCAATGAATTCGTTCAGCAGCATCGCCTTTCCGTTTACGATACTTATATCGATGACGGTTGGAGCGGTACCAGTTTTGAGCGTCCTGATTTCCAGCGCATGATCGAAGATATCGAAGCCAAGAAGGTCAATATGGTTATTACCAAAGACCTATCCCGTCTGGGTCGTGACTATATCATGACCGGTCACTATATGGAGCGATACTTCCCAGAAAAGAGAGTGCGCTATATTTCTTTGCTGGACGGTATCGATACCGGTGTGGAATCTACGGCAAATGACATTACTCCGTTCCGTGCCATCATGAATGATATGTACGCCAAGGACATTTCCAAGAAGATCAAATCCGTCAAGCGAGATAAGCAGCGCAAAGGACAATTCATTGGCGGTAAGCCGATGTATGGTTACAAGATGCACCCGACGGAGAAAAACAAAATCGTCATTGACGAGGAAGTGGCTCCTGTGGTACGCAGGATTTTTGCTATGGCGCTGGACGGCATGAGCTGCCGAAAGATTGCAGCGACACTCAACGAAGAAGGTGTTATAACTCCTGCAACATACTGTGGTTGGAACATGGGTCGCAAAGGTCCTTATGCCGGACTCTGGTCCAGTGAGCGTATCTCCGAAATGCTGCAGAACGAAACCTATCTGGGAAACATGGTTCAGGGACGAACAGTGAAGATCAGCTACAAGTCTAAGAAATGTCTGAAGCAGGATCGTGAAAACTGGGTGGTTGTTGAAAACACCCATGAACCGCTGATTGACAAAGAGACCTTTCAGAAGGTACGAATGTTGGTCAACAGCCGAAAGCACACCCGTAGCAGAACCTATGACTTCCTATTAAAAGGCTTGATCTTCTGCCACGAGTGCGGCTACCCAATGGCGGTGCTGAACCGGCCGCCGGTATCCGGTGAGGATCGATTATTCTTCGTGTGCCGAACCTATCAGCGTTTCACAAAAGCAGGCGTCTGCACTTGCCACTCCATCAAGGAGCAGGTTGTTACGGAAGCAGTTCTTGCAAAAGTCCGAGAAGTCTGTGAAGCATATCTTGACCCTAAGAAGCTGCAGCCCATTGCGGCGAATGCTGTGGAGAAAGTTCGGCAGGCAGAAAGCCATGAAGCTGAGATCCAGTCCTTGCACAGCAAGATCGACAGCCTGACCGCCAACCTGGATAAGATGTATATGGATCGACTCACCGGCCTGCTGGCTGAATCTGACTTCGAGCGCATCTACCAGCGAGTTAAGATGGAGCGCAGTTCTCTGGAAGAAAAGCTGAAAGAACTGGAAGCACAAAAGGAAAGCTCGGTCAGCACCGAAGACCGAGCCAGAGAACTGGTGCAGCAGTTTCTGGATTCCGCTTACACCAGTCGTGAACTTCTGGTCAGCCTCATCGAGCGTGTGGAACTGACCGAAGACAAACAAATCATCATCAAATTCCGCTTCCGTGAATTGGAAGCGATTTCTTAGGGCCAATCGTTTACAATAGGCGGGGCGGAATGTCTCTCGCCTTGAGAGTCGGACGCTGGCGCAGCTGCGGGAGATGCTGCGCCGGTGAGGTCGGCAGGCTTGGCTTATCCGAAAAAAATGCACAGCACCTTTCGGGTGCTGTGCATTTTTTGCTGCAGAGAAGGCGAAGCTGCCGTGCTGTCATTCCAGAATGTTGGTGGTGATGTAATCCGCACCCCAGCCGGCGACCTGTTCGGCGCGGTCGGGCCAGTCCACCGTCCAGACATTGACCTTGATGCCTCTTGCGTGGAAGCGGTCGATCAGTTCCTTGGTGACGGTGAAGATGTGGATATCAGCATCAAAGCCGCAGGCGGCCAGCCGATCCAGAAATGCATCGGTGAAGTCCATGCCTTCACCGGTCAGAAACTGTACGGTCTGCTGCGGCAGCAGGTTGCGCAGAGCGGTAAGATTTTCCCAGTGGAAGGAGATAAAGACGGTGTTATCCAGATAACCGAGCCGGCGGACAGTATCCGCCACAAGGGCGATCTCCTCCGGGGTCATGGGATCTTTCAGCTCCGGCACGGCGATCTTGTCATACTTTTTGCAGATGTTGATGTAATCCTCCAGCGTGGGCACACGAAGGTCGGCGCGGTGCACCCCTTGCTGCGGCTGCAGGCCGTAATCCTCCATGCTGTTGAAAAAGCACCGGTCGTAAAGCGGGACCGACTGCAGCTCTGCCAGCGTGTGCTCGGATACCTCCATATCAACGCCGGACATGGCCAGCAGATTGCTGTTGTGCAATGCGATGATGCGGCGGTCTTTGGTGACATGCACATCGGTTTCGATGCCGTAGTAGCTGCGGCTGCCCGCGGCCACAAAGCCGGCGGCGGTGTTTTCCGTCTCCAGACCGCACAGCCCTGCGTGAGCGATCAGCTTTGTGCTCTTTTTGTCGATCTTGAAGGTATTCATAAAGTATTCCTTTCTTTTGTCGGCGACAGCTCCCGGCTTTGCTGTCAGGTAGCAGAAAGAGCCGGAAGCTGTCGATAGATCCGGGTTTTGGTCATTCCGGTAGCAGGTCAGCGTCTGCCTTTGTCAAATGGCAGGCGGGCTCAGGCTTCGTAACCAAGACCGTAAACACGGTTGGGGTTATCAAAATACCAGCTGCGCAGAAGCTCTTTGCACTGTTCCTCGTCCAGAATGCCTTCGGCTACGGAATCTGCCATGACCGATGCCAGATTTTCCATCGCCGCCTCCAGATGGCCGCGCAGCGCCAGAATATACATATAGTCGCCGCCGAAGGCGAACACTTTGTTCACCGGGACCTGCTCCAGAATACGGTGGATGGTCTCTTTTGCCAGACGGGGCGAACAGATGTGCGTCCAGGTCAGATCGAGACAGACATTGGGATAGTATCGCGCAAGGAGCACCGCTTCCTCGAAATACGGAATGCCCACATGGAGCAGTACAAAGGTCACGCCGCTGTAGCGGCGGATCACATTGCGCAGATAGTGTGCGCGGGTACGCTCCGGGTCGTTGTCGTTCCATGCGTGCATGCCCACATGAAATACTGCGGGGAAACCGTAGCGCTCGCAAAGCGCCAGCATGTGATGGATCATGCAGTCCTCCAGAGCCGCCACTTCTTCGTAGCCTTTGCGCAGGATGATCTGCCGGCAGCAGCGTTCATCGCCGTTTGGCTGTGCCGAAAGCACGGCCTCCAGCTGCTGCGCCGCCAGCTGCCGGTCAGGTGCTGCGTAGGAGAGCGTCCGCCAGTAGCCAGAGCTGAATTTGATCGCCCGCACGCCTGCAGCGGCATAGCTTTCAAACATCCGGTCCACCGCATGCAGCAGATCCTCCAGCGAGTGGATCCTCACGCCGGAGGCTCTTTCCAGCTGCGCCGCATCCTCCGGACACCGCGGCAGCATATCCGTCACAGTCGGTACAAAACGCAGCCGGTCATCCCCGAAAAGGGCGGCGGAATCGTACGAGGAGAAGCTGAGGGTTCCCCGGATATTCAGCCGGTCCATCGCAGCATGGTAGTAGGGCTTTGCCATCATCGTCTGCAGTTTTGCATCTGCGCGGCACAGTGCCGGCGCATCCACTTTTTCCTCGGCAAAATCCAGCGCCATCGTGCGGGCAAAGGCACGGAATACGGCGGCGTAGCGGATCGCCGGCAGGTATTTTTCCAGCAGTTCGCAGCGCACGGGCAGCGGCTGCGTTTTATCATTCAGCAGCTGCCATTCCGGATCGGTGCAGCCGGCAGAGCGCAGCGTATCGCAGTTGTAGGGGAACAGCAGCAGATCCAGAATGTCCACCGGCTGACCGAGAAAGGCGGCTTCCGGCGGCAGATGTTCATGGGTGTCGATCTTGGGCAGTTGGCGCTGGTATTCGATCCAGTCCTGTTTTGTCATGGTACAAAGCTCCCTTCTGTTATCCATTCAGTGCGGTGCGCTCCAGCAGTGCCAGCTGCTGCCATTCCGACAGGCTGACGAAGTATTCGCTGAAACCGTAAAGGCGCACCGTCAGTGCGGGGTGATTTTCCGGGTGTGCCATGGCATCCTGCAGCTGCTGCCGGTCGATGACGGAGATGCCGGTGTGCAGACCGCCCGCTTCGAAATAGGTGCAGATCAGCGCACGGAGGAGCTCCGGCGGCTGACTGCCGGAAAAGCTCAGGTTCAGACCGCCGCCACAGGTGCGGTCAAAGGGCAGCTTTGCCAGACTGTTGAGCAGCGCCGTGACGCCGTTTTTATCCGCGCCGTAGGTGGGCGACTGGTTTTCGCTGAAGGGCTGCCCCGCGCGGCGGCCGTTGGGCGTGGCGCCGATCTCACTGCGCCAGAGATTATCCCGTTCCAGTGAATAAAATCCGGGCAGAATATAGAAGTTCTCCGCCGCCTGCAGAGAATCGACCGCTTCCAGCATGGTGCGGCAGATAAGGGCGGTGTATTCATCCGCCGGTGTGTCGTTGCCGAACATGGTGTAGCCGCCGATCTCACGCAGCAGCGCCTCGTGACCGGCGTAATCGTTTGCGAGAATTTCGGCAAAGGCGGCAAAGCTGTACCGTTTTTCCTGAAAGACCAGCTTATCCAGCACCAGCAGCGAATCGCCCAGCGTGGCGATGCCGGGCAGGAAGATATTGATCACATTGTACAGAAGATTGGGCCCGTTGGCATAACGGCACTGCACGGCGGTATCCGTCTGCAGCAGCGAATCTAGAACAAAATATTTTCGGGAGTCCTTCGGGGAAAGACCATTCCGGAGACCGTCGATAAATGTCTGCAGGTGGCGGCGCAGGGTTTCACGGAAGGCGGTCAGAAATTCCGCAAGAGAGCTGTAGTCTGCACCGTGCAGCGTCTGCACGAAGAGCTGCGGCACAGGGGTGAAATACTCGTTGCGGAAAGAATGATAGTTCAGATCAAAGGTACAGCAGGCCGAATAGGTGCAATCCCGTGCGACAGCTTCCGGAACGCCTTTTTTCAGCAGTGCCCGTACCAGCATGGGGTAATTGTAGATATTCATCTTGTCGGTGATGAGGGAAAGGGTACGGAACGCCTCTTCGGTGAAATGCGCATCGGCATCTGCATCCAGCAGCACAACGATCTGCGGCTGGGCGAGATTATTCAGCACAGCGGCCTTCAGCACCACATGGGAGAATGCATTGGGGTTGTCGCCGCCGATGTTGATATACTGCTTGCTGGAGTGGCAGAGCACCGGTTTGCAGGCGTGGTTATGGGTGGTGCGGCCGCAGATCTCGTTGGTCTTGAGCATAAAGCCCGCCAGCAGCTCTGTCAGCTCCTGTTCGGTGTGCCCCTCGGCAAGTGCCTGCTCGTAATAGGGTAGCATATAGTCGTCGAACCGGCCGAAGGCATAATCCCGTGAGCCCACATAGCAGCTGGCGATCATGTGCATCAGCCAGATGGACTGCAGTGCGGAATAGTAATCATAAGCGGGCTCGTAGGGTACGCTGCGCAGGGCGCGGGCAGCCTGGACGAGTCCTTTTTCTTCGGCGGCGCGGGCGTAGCGTGCAGCGTAGCCGCGCACGGCTTCCACCACCAGACGGGCATTATGCGCAAAAGAAAGGGATTCCGCATCGCCCTTTGCGGCAGCGGCAGCTTCGATATCTGCCAGAATGCCCTTCAGACCCAACGCCAGCAGACGCCTGTAATCGGGGCTCAGGTGGCCGATGGTGCACAGCAGTGTATGCGGTGAGGGGATACCCTCTTCCGGCGGGGCTTCCACCACACGGCCGGCGAAATAATCGCATTCCAGCACCGGCGTGGAAACCTCCGCCAGCAGTGCGGAGAGGATCCGTGCGAAATAATCCGGCGCATCGGGATCCGGCATTTCGCCCTCCAGGCGCTGCAGGATCCGGTCCCTTTCGATAAAACAGGCGGTGTTGTCGGATTCAAAGACAAGCTGCTTCAGCCGGTTCAGATCACCCATCATAAAGCCTCCCCTATTAAGAAGATCGAAACACAGCTTTAGTATAAAAGGTGCACTGTATGCTGTCAAGACACTGCGGTCAAAATATATTTTTGCCGCGTCAGAATTACAGTTTCACCGCGCAAAAATGTTTTCCGATCGGGTGGAACTTCCCGCAGGAAATGTTTTACAAATGCCTGTTGCCGGTATATAATAAAAGAAAATACAAGAAGGCTGCCGCGCCGGAGGGTATGGCGGCAAAGCAGCAGGAGCTGAACGGATTTATGCAGGTCACCGGTATGGACGCTGTCAGGGCAGAGCACTGCGGTGAGGCATTCCTGCAGGCGGTCACGGAATGGAAAGCGGAGCAAAAAGCCGTATTTTGACAGGATTGCAAAACAATTGGGAGATTATATGAAAAATACAACTCTTTGTTATATCGAAAAGGACGGTCAGTGCCTGATGCTGCACCGTACCAAAAAGAAAAACGATGAAAATGCGGGCAAGTGGATCGGTGTGGGCGGCAAATGCGAGGAGGGCGAAAGCCCGGAGGATTGCCTTATCCGGGAGGTGCGGGAGGAGACCGGCCTGACATTGACCGGTTACCGTGCCCGCGGGCTGGTGACTTTTGTTTCCGATATCTGGCCCACCGAGTATATGCATCTGTTCACCGCCCATGCCTTTACCGGCGAGGTGCGGGAATGCGCCGAGGGCGAGCTTGCATGGGTGCCGCTGGAAAAACGCGCCGTGCTGCCCACCTGGGAGGGCGACCGCATCTTCCTGCGCCTGTTGGAACAGGATCGTCCCTTTTTCTCTCTCAAACTGGTTTACAAAGGCGAAAAGCTGACCGCCGCCGTGCTGGACGGCATGCCGCTTGCTTTGTGAAATGGCAGCTGCGCCGGATTTTTTCTTGACGAATCTGCCGTATCGGGTATAATGATAAGTGTGGAAAATCTGCGGCTGTATGTCGGTTCCGGCATGGCCGCGAACAAAAAAGGATAAAGGAGAAATTGTTATGAAGCTGGGTTTTGTCAGCGCCATTCTGGATGGCTGGAGCTTTGAGGAGATGATCGATACCGCCGCCGAAAAGGGCATGGAGTGCGTGGAGGTGGCCTGCTGGCCGCAGGGCAAGGCGGAGCGCCGCTATGCAGGTGTCAGCCATATCGATGTGGAAAAGGTGATCGCCGATGACGATTACGCCCAGTATGTGCTGGATTACTGCGAGGGCCGCGGTGTACAGATCTCCTCGCTGGCCTTCTACCCCAATACCATGGACGGCGATTTGGAAAAGCGCGCCGCCGCCGTTTCCCACCTGAAAAATGTGATCGCCGCCTCGGCAAAGCTGGGCGTCAACATGGTCACCACCTTCATCGGCCGTGACCAGACCAAAACCGTGGAAGAGAATCTGGAGCTGGTGAAAGAGGTGTGGCCGCCCATCATCGCGTGGGCAGAGCAGCTGGGTGTGCGCATCGCCATCGAAAACTGCCCCATGCTGTTCGGTGCCGACCAGTGGCCCGGCGGCCAGAACCTGTTCACCACCCCCGCCATCTGGCGTAAGATCTTTGCCATCCTGAACAGCGACAATCTGGGCATCAACTACGATCCCAGCCATTTCGTCTGGCAGATGATGGATTATATCGCTCCCATCTACGAGTTCAAGGATAAGATCTTCCATGTCCACTACAAGGATATCAAGGTCTACCC
Source organism: Oscillospiraceae bacterium (assembly GCA_017472965.1). Classification (GTDB taxonomy): domain Bacteria; phylum Bacillota; class Clostridia; order Oscillospirales; family Ruminococcaceae; genus UBA1762. The sequence goes on from JAFUNR010000023.1 coordinate 40,970, forward strand.
CGACCGCCTGCGCGAGGTCGGCATCATGGCCTATCCGCTGGATTATATGAGCCCCAAGCTGCCCGGCCTGGGTGATGTGGACTGGGGCCGCTATGTCAGCGCCCTGACCGATATCGGCTACGACGGCTGCACCTGCATCGAGGTGGAGGACCGCGCCTTTGAGGGCAGCCGTGAGCGCGTGCTGGCTTCTCTGGAGCTGAGCGCCCGCTATATGCGCCAGTTCGTTATTTGAGAAGCGGATACCGTTATGGCAAAAAAGAATCTGTGGCAGAGTATCAAGGATTTCTTTGCCGAAGAGGAGACCCACCTGATCACGGACGAGGAGTGGGAGCAGCAGCAGGCCGAGGAGGCCCGGCGCCGCAGTGAGCTTTTGCTGGACGATGAGCCGCTGGAGGAGGATAACTCCTGGTACTGCCCCCGCTGCCACAAAAAGAATGATGAGGAAGCGATTTTCTGTGAGCGCTGCGGTTTCCATCCCGGCAGCTTCCGGGATGTGCTGGATGCACTGACGGAGGAGCAGATCCGTCTTGTGCTGGAAGGCAGCAACAGCCTGCGCTACCCTGCCGAAGAGCTGCGTCTGCTGGAAAATGAGCTTATCCGCCGCGCCGGCGGCGAGGTCGCAGCTGAGGAGACTTCCGCCGGCTGGAAATGCGTTGTCTGCGGGCAGACGGATAACCCCGAAGAGGAGTATTTCTGCAAAAACTGCGGGGAGTACCGGTACTGAATCCCATTGATTTCAGAGAAAGCGAAGCTGCTTTGTGCGGCTTCGCTTTTTTGACACCCTGTTTTTTTACCGGTTCGTTTCATTTTTGTGAACATTTGCCCTGTGGGATTGACAAAATACAGGGATAGAGTTAAAATGTTAGCTGGCGAACAGTTCGCCTGCGAATTGTTTGATGACTAACAGTTTTGAGGAAAAGGAGGAGGCTATGGATTTTTATGTAGGCGGCGCGATCCATCGCCTGCACAATCTGATGTGCCGGGATGCCAACCGTTTTCCCCACGGGGAGCTGGTGGATTCCCTCACCGGCAGCCACGGCTTCATTCTGTGCTGGCTGCAGAAAAACAGTGAACAGGAACTTTTTCAGCGCGATATGGAAAAAGCCTTCAAGCTGCGGCGCTCCTCTGCCACGGCGATCCTGCAGACCATGGAGCGCAATGAACTGATCCGGCGCGAAGCGGTGACCACCGATGCGCAGCTCAAGCGGCTGATCCTGACCGAAAAGGGCGAGGAGCTGTGCCGTGTGATCCACGATGATATTGTGGAAAGCGAGCGGCGGCTGGTGGCCGGCCTGACACAGGATGAGCTGCAGACGCTGCAGGGGATCCTGCAAAAGCTGAGCGCCAATCTGGAACAGGGGCTTTTTGCACAGGATACGCCCGCCGGGGCACAGGGATCGTATAAAATGACCGAACGAAAGGAAGGGAACGAAACGATATGATAAAGAAGCTTGCGGCTTCCATTCGGGAGTTCAAAAAAGAGACCATCCTCACCCCCGCCGTCATGGTGCTGGAGGTGGTGATGGAAATGATCATTCCGCTGCTGATGGCGAAGCTGATCGATAACGGCATCAACGGCAACGGCGGCGCGGGGGATATGCCCTATATCCTCTGGATGGGCGCGGTGCTGGTGGTGTGCTGCGTGCTGTCGCTTATTTTCGGCGTGCTGGGCGGCCGCTTTGCCGCTACGGCCTCGGCCGGTTTTGCCCGCAACCTGCGCATGGATCTTTACCACCGCGTGCAGGATTTCTCCTTTGGCAACATCGATAAATTTTCCACCTCCAGCCTGATCACCCGGCTGACCACCGATGTCACCAACATCCAGAATGCTTTCCAGATGATAATCCGCATTGCTGTGCGTGCGCCGATGACGCTGATCATCGCCGCCGTCATGGCCGCCAGCATCAGTCCGAAGCTTTCCACCGTGTATCTGTGCTTTATTCCGGTGCTGGCGCTGGGCCTGTTCCTTGTCATGAGCAAGGCACACCCCATCTTCCGCCGTATGTTCAAGATCTACGACCGTATGAACAACACCGTGCAGGAGAATCTGCGCGGCGTGCGCGTGGTCAAATCCTTTGTGCGCGAAGAGCACGAGAACGAAAAATTCAACGAGGTCTCCGGCGATATCTATAAGACGGCCACCACCGCCGAGCGCATCGTGGCGCTCAACGGCCCGCTGATGAACTTCTGTATGTTCTCCTGCATGCTGATCATTGCCTGGGTGGGCGGTCAGATGATCGTTTCCACCGGTTCTGTGGAGCTTTCCACCGGTGAGCTGATCAGCTTTATCGGCTATGCCCTGCAGATCCTCAGCAGCCTGATGATGGTTGCCATGATCCTGCTGATGATCGTCATCTCCCGCGCCTCCGCCGAGCGTGTCACCGAGGTGCTGAACGAGTTGCCGGATATCACCAGCCCCGCTGCCCCTGTCACCGAGGTGCCGGATGGTTCCGTGCGCTTTGAGAATGTCAGCTTCAGCTATGCCAAAAGCATGGATAAGCTTTGCCTGACCGATGTAAATCTGGATATCAAATCCGGCCAGACCGTCGGCATTCTGGGCGGCACCGGCTCCTCCAAATCCACCATGGTGCAGCTGATCAGCCGTCTGTACGATGTCACCGCCGGCCGTCTGCTGGTGGGCGGGCACGATGTGCGCGATTACGATCTGCAGGTGCTGCGCGATTCCGTGGCCGTTGTGCTGCAGAAAAATGTGCTGTTCTCCGGCACCATCAAGGAAAACCTGCGCTGGGGCAACCCCGATGCCACCGACGAGGAGCTGATCCACGCCTGCAGGCTGGCCTGTGCGGATGAGTTCATCCAGGGCTTCCCCGAGGGCTACGATACTTATATTGAACAGGGCGGCGCCAATGTTTCCGGCGGCCAGAAGCAGCGCCTGTGCATTGCCCGTGCACTGCTGAAAAAGCCCAAGGTGCTGATTCTGGATGACTCCACCAGTGCGGTGGATACCCGCACCGATGCCATGATCCGGCAGGCCTTCCGCGAGGAGATCCCCGGCACCACCAAGTTCATCATCGCGCAGCGCATCTCCTCGGTGCAGGATGCCGATGTCATCGTCATTCTGGATGGCGGCCGTATCGTGGACTGCGGTACGCATGAGCAGCTGCTGGCCACCAGCGAGATCTATCAGGAAACCTACGAGCAGCAGAAGAAGGGAGGCGAGGACGATGAGTGAGAATAAGGTGAACGGCACCAGTATGACCCGCCGCCGTCCCGAAGGCCCGAAGGGCATGCCCCGCGGCGGCCCCGGCCGCGGCCCGGGCGGCCGTGCTTCCATGAAGGACCGCTTTAAGCAGCTGGATTTCAAGGTGCTGGGCCGCGTGCTCGGCTTCATCAGCGGCATTGACCGCGTCATGTTCCTCGGCGTGCTGCTGTGCCAGATCATCAACGCCGTTGTTATGGTAAAGGTCTCCACCTTTGTCGGCGAGATGATCGATAACCACATCACCCCGATGCTGGCCGCCGGGTCGACGGATTTCGCCCCCATGCTGGCGGATATCCTCAAGCTGGGCGTGGTGATGCTGGTGGGCCTGATCGCCACTTTTGCCTCCGGTCAGATGCTGGCACTGGTGACCCAGAGCGCACAGAAAAAGCTGCGCGATACCATGTTCAGCCATATGCAGACCCTGCCCATCAAGTATTTTGATACCCATGCCTTCGGCGATGTGATGAGCACCTACACCAACGATACCGATACTCTGCGCCAGCTCATCAGCGGCACCATCCCCAATGTGTTTTCCAGTCTGTTCACCATCGTTTCCGTGTTCATCACCATGGTCAGCCTCAGCATCCCCATGACGGCCTTTGTGCTGCTGACAGTGTTCCTGATGATGACCTTCACCGGCAGGATCGCCGGCAACAGCATGAAATACTTCATGGGCCAGCAGACCGCTCTGGCGGATGTGAACGGCTATGTGGAGGAGATGCTGAACGGTCAGAAGGTGGTCAAGGTGTTCAATCATGAGCAGACCGCCAAGGACGATTTCGATTATCTGAACAATGTCTGGTTCACGAATTCCTGCACCGCCAACAAGGTGGCAAACATTCTGGGCCCCGTCATGAACAACCTTGGCCACATCCAGTATGTGCTGCTGGCTGTGGTGGGCGGCGCACTGGCCATCTTTGGCGTGGGCGGCCTGACGCTGGGCGGCGTGGCCTCCTTCCTGACGCTTTCCCGCAGCTTTACCAACCCCATCAACCAGATGGCGCAGCAGCTCAATGCCGTGGCTATGGCCATGGCGGGTGCCAAGCGTATCTTTGATCTGATCGATGCCGAAAGCGAAGAGGACGAGGGCTATGTCACGCTGGTCAACGCGAAGGAAAACGCCGACGGTTCCATTGAGGAAGTGAGCGAGCGTACCGGCGTGTGGGCGTGGAAGCACCCCCACAAGGACGGCAGTCTCACCTATACCAAGCTGCAGGGCCATATCACCATGCACGGCGTGGATTTCGGCTATGTGCCGGAAAAGACCGTGCTGCATGATATCACCCTGTACGCCGAGCCGGGTCAGAAGGTGGCCTTTGTGGGCGCCACCGGCGCGGGCAAGACCACCATCACCAACCTGATCAACCGCTTTTATGATATCGACGACGGCAAGATCCGCTACGACGGCATCAACATCACCAAGATCAAAAAGGCTGATCTGCGCCGTTCGCTGGGCGTGGTGCTGCAGGATGTCAACCTGTTCACCGGCACGGTGATGGAAAACATCCGCTACGGCAATCTGGATGCCACCGACGAGGAGTGCATCGCGGCGGCGAAGCTTGCCAACGCCCAAGATTTCATCAGCCGTCTGCCCGATGGCTACAACACCGAGCTGACCAACAACGGCGGCAACCTTTCGCAGGGTCAGCGCCAGCTGATCTCCATTGCCCGTGCGGCGGTGGCCGATCCCCCGGTGATGATCCTGGACGAAGCCACCTCCTCCATCGATACCCGCACCGAGGCACTGGTGCAGCGCGGCATGGATGCCCTGATGTACGGCCGCACCGTGTTCGTCATCGCACACCGGCTTTCCACCGTCCACAACTCCGACTGCATCATGGTGCTGGATCACGGCGTGATCATCGAGCGCGGCACCCATGAGCAGCTCATCGAGCAGCAGGGCCAGTACTACCGTCTTTATACCGGCGCATTCGAGCTGGAATAAAGAGGAGACATTTCCTGCCGGTGTAAAGACATTACACACGGCGCATTCGAGCTGGAATAAAATGCTGCAAAAAGACCCGCGGCCTGAACCGACAGGCTGCGGGCCTTCTTCATGTCAACCGGCAGTTGTGAAAAGTTTTCCGTCTGCGGTATGGGAAACCGGCTGCCCTGCTTCAATGCGGACGGGCTGGGGGCGTTTGTCAGTGCCTCCCGCAGTATCCTGTACGCTTACGGAGCATTTCCCGGCTTTGACGGTACCCGCGAAGGCTATCGGGCATCCGTCCGTGCACAGGCGCAGGCCATGCAGCGGGATGTGTATGCCGCGCTGAAAGCGCACTGCGGCAGCCTTTGCTATTGAAATCGGCTTGAAGAAAGAAAACAGATGCAGCAGAGGGGTTCTGCTGCGTCTGTTCTTGTCAAACCGGCTTTTCTGTGGTAGGATGTAAACGGAGAAAACGGTATCGGACGGACCGGCGAAGGGAGGGTTTCGGGTTGCTCGGTAAATGTGTCATGTGGACGGTGACCTTCGGCTGTGCGGTTTTGTTCTTTGCGATCGGCATATATGCCCGGAAGCGGCAAACTCCCATGGGATTCTGGGCGGGTACGGAGCTGAAAGCTTCGCAGCTCACCGATGTGGAGCAGTACAACAGGGAAAATGCCCTGCTGTGGCAGCGGTATTCGCTGTGGTATTTTGCGGCGGGGCTGGCAGAGTTCTGGAGCACAGCTGCGGCGGCGGTGCTGCTGGCGCTGGGCGGTACGGTGGGCATCGCTCTTTTGATCGTTTCCTATAACAGGATCTTCAAAAAATATACTGTACAATGAATTCCGGCGGAGGTGTGTGATGATCCATTCCTTTTTGCTGATCGGACAATCGAATATGGCGGGGCGGGGCTTTGTGAACGAGGCTGTGCCCGTGGAGCTTTCCCGCATAAAGCTGCTGCGCAACGGTCTGTGGACGCCGGCATTCCGGCCCTTCAGCGCCGACCGCGGCTTTGCGGGGGTCAATCTTGCGGAAAGCTTTGCCGAAAGATATGCAGCGGAGCAGGCTGCGGAGGCGGGCATCATCGCCTGCGCCGACGGCGGCACAAGGCTGGAGCAGTGGATGCCCGGCCAGCCGCTTTACGATAACGCGGTGAACAATGCACGACTTGCCATGCGCTCCTCGCAGCTGGCGGGCATTCTGTGGCATCAGGGCGAGGGCGATATGGCTGACGGCCGCTGGCAGGTGTATGAGCAGAATTTCAAAAGCTTTCTGCAGGCGCTGCGCAAGGATCTTGGGGCGGAGGATGTGCCGTTCCTCATCGGCGGTCTGGGCGATTTTCTGGCTGAGTGTTCGCTGATCGCACCGGAGACCCGTACCAACTATGCAAGGCTGAACGAAGCCTTTGCCGCCATTGCCGCGCAGGAGAAAAACGTGGGCTTTGTATCGGCGCAGGGTCTCGGCGCAAATCCGGACAACCTTCATTTCAGCGCCGCAGCGCTGCATGAATTCGGCCTGCGGTATTATGAGGAATATAAAAAGCTGGATGTTCCGGTCGAAAAGCCGGCTGCAGCCGAAGATGCCGCACCCCGTACCGTATTGGAAGCGCTGTAAAAAGAGGTGCTGTTTGTGGCGGAAAAAGCACTGTGTGTTCTGGCCGGATATGATCCTGCAGGGGCTTCCTGCAGGGATGAAAGAGTTCTCCCGTTTTCGGGGGGAGGTTGCTTCGCTGCATTTGTGTGCGTTTTTTCCGCCGGGGCATATTCTTGCCGTACTGTTGAAAAAAGCACACTGGCGCAAAAAAGATATCGTGACATAAAAACTCCGGAGAGTAATTCTATTCTCCGGAGTTTTGTGTTTCGTTAAAATTGCGGATGAAAACAGGAAATCGGAAAGAGACTTCCGCAGTACCTCCTGCAGGGGTCTTGCGGTCGGGATTGCGTCATTACAGCAAAGACAGCGGAGGACAGCGAGCTGTTTTTTGTAAATAAAATGCATTTGCCTACTCCCATTTTTTGACAGTTTGTGCTACACTGATACTGAATAGATCTGCGCTGCAGAAGGATACCCCACATTCAAGGAAAAGAGGAAAAGAATATGAGCACGAAGGAAAAGACTGCGCTGGGCATCGAACTGGGCTCCACCCGCATCAAGGCGGTGGCCATCGATGCACAGCACAAGCCGGTGACCTCCGGCGATTTCACATGGGCCGCACGGTATGAAAACGGTATCTGGACCTACGATCTGCCGGATGTGTGGAAGGGCCTGAAAACGGCGCTTTCCGCAGTGCAGGACAGGGAAAATGTGGGCGTGCTGGGTATCTCCGGCATGATGCACGGCTATCTTGCCTTTGACGAAAACTGGCAGCTGCTGGTGCCGTTCCGCACATGGCAGAATACCATCACCGCCCCCGCCGCCGCGGAGCTGACCGCAAGCTTCGGTTTCAATGTGCCCCAGCGCTGGAGCATCGCCCATCTGTATCAGGCAGTGCTCAACGGCGAGGAGCATCTGCCGCGGCTGGCGCACATCACCACGCTGGCGGGCTATGTGCACTATATGCTCACCGGCGTCAACGCCGTGGGCGTGGGCGAGGCCTCCGGCATCTTCCCCATCGATTCCGATACGCTGGATTATGATGCCGCTATGGTGGAGAAATGCAACGCTCTGCTGAAAGCGCACGGCTTTGAAAAAGATGTGCGGGATGTGATGCCCGCGGTGCTTGCCGCCGGCGAGGATGCCGGCTGCATCACCGAAGCCGGCAGCGCACTGCTGGACGGTCTGCTTGCTGCCGGCATCCCTGTCTGCCCGCCGGAGGGCGACGGCGGCACCGGCATGACTGCCACCAATTCTGTGGCGCCCCGCACCGGCAATGTCAGTGCAGGCACCTCCATCTTTGCCATGGTGGTGCTGGAAAAAATGCTGGAAAATGTGTATGAGGAGATCGATCTCGTCACCACCCCCAGCGGCAGGCCGGTGGCCATGGTGCACTGCAACAACTGCACCAACGACACCAATGCGTGGGTCGGCGTGCTGGGCGAGGCTGCCGCGCTGATGGGCGCACAGTTCTCCGTCGGCGAGCTGTTCACAAAGCTGTATCAGAAGAGCCTTGAGGGCGAGGCCGACTGCGGCGGTGTGCTGGTATGCAACTATCTGGCGGGCGAGGGTGTTACCCATATGGATACCGGCCGGCCGCTGGTGGCCCGCCGTGCGGATTCCCGTTTTACGCTGGCCAATTTCTTTAAGGCGCAGCTGTACTCCACCATGGCAACGCTGCATCTGGGCATGGATATCCTTGCCAAAGAGAAGGTGGCCATCGATAGCATGACCGGTCACGGCGGTTTGTTCAAGACCCCCGGCGTGGGCCAGAAATACATGGCCGCCGCCTGCGGTGCGCCCATCACCTGCATGGAGACTGCCGGCGAGGGCGGCCCCTACGGCATGGCGCTGCTGGCCGCCTACCTGCTGCGCAAGGCAGAGGGTGAAACGCTGGAGGATTATCTGAATGACCGGGTGTTTGCCGGTGTCACCGGTACCACCCTTGCACCCGAAGCGGCGGATATCGCCGGCTTTGCCGCCTATATTGCGGAATACAAAAAGCTGCTGGCAGTGGAACAGACCGCCATCGAGGCACTGTGAACGCCGCTGGCCCCTTTTAATAAAAGGAGAGAAGGAGAAAGAAAATGAGCAAATACAATTTCTGGTTTGTGGTGGGTTCGCAGGATCTGTACGGCGAGGAGGTGCTGCAGACTGTGGCTGTCCGCGCCGCCGAAATGGCCGAAACCATGAGCAAAAGCCTGCCCTATCCGCTGATCTATAAGGTAACGGCCATGTCCAACGCGCAGATCACCGATATCGTCAAGGAGGCAAACTATGACGATACCTGCGCCGGTATCATCACCTGGTGCCACACCTTCTCCCCCAGCAAAATGTGGATCAACGGCCTTACCTCTCTGCAGAAGCCCTGGTGCCATTTTGCCACCCAGTACAACGAAGCGATCCCCAACGAAGAGATCGATATGGACTTTATGAATCTGAATCAGGCCGCCCACGGTGACCGTGAGCACGGCTTTATCGGTGCGCGCCTGCGCACCCCGCGCAAGGTCATTGCCGGTTACTGGAAGCGCCCGGAGGTGCTGGCGCGTATCGGCAGCTGGATGAAGGCTGCGGTGGGCGTTTCCGTCAGCAAGAGCCTGAAGGTGATGCGTTTCGGCGACAATATGCGCGAGGTCGCCGTCACCGAGGGCGATAAGGTGGAAGTGCAGGCAAAGCTGGGCTGGCAGGTGAATACCTGGGCTGTGGGCGATCTGGTGAAGATGATGAACGAGGTCACCGATGCCGAGATCGATGCTCTGGTGGCCGAGTATGCCGCTGCATACGATATTGCCACCGACAATACGGCGGCGATTCGCTATCAGGCCCGCGAGGAGATCGCCATGAAGAAGATGCTGGATGCCAACGGCTGCAAGGCGTTCTCCAACACCTTCCAGGATCTGTACGGTATGGAGCAGCTGCCCGGTCTGGCCAGCCAGCACCTGATGGCACAGGGCTACGGCTACGGCGGCGAGGGCGACTGGAAGGTATCCGCCATGACCGCCATCATGAAAGCCATGGGCGAGGGCGGCAACGGCGCTTCCGCTTTCATGGAGGATTATACCTATCATCTGGCAGAGGGCGAGGAGTATTCTCTTGGCGCACACATGCTGGAGGTCTGCCCCAGCCTTGCCGCCGCGGATTTCCGTCCCCGTATCGAGACCCATCATCTGGGCATCGGCATGAACGAAAAGGATCCCGCCCGTCTGGTGTTCGAGGGCAAGGCCGGTCCCGCCATTGTGGTCAGTCTGGTGGATATGGGCGGCCGTCTGCGCCTGATCGTGCAGGATATCGAGTGCGTCAAGCCCATCCTGCCCATGCCCAACCTGCCGGTGGCCCGCGTTATGTGGCGTGCCATGCCCAACCTGACCGATGGTGTGGAGTGCTGGATCACCGCCGGCGGCGCACACCATACCGTGCTTTCCTATGATGTCACCGCCGACCAGATGAAGGACTGGGCACGCATGATGGATATCGAGTTTGTGCATATCACCAAAGATACCACGCTGGATGCGCTGGAAAAGGAGCTTTTCCTCAACGATCTGGCATGGAAGCTGAAATAAGGAGACCGTCATGCTGGAACAACTGAAATATGAGGTCTGCGAGGCCAATCTGCAGCTGCCGAAGCACGGTCTTGTCACCTTTACATGGGGCAATGTTTCCGCTGTTGACCGCGAAAGAGGTCTGATGGTCATCAAGCCCAGCGGCGTGGATTACGACGGCATGACCCCCGCCGATATGGTGGTGGTATCGCTTGCCACCGGTGAGCGGGTGGAGGGCCGCTGGAAGCCTTCCTCCGATACCGCCACCCATGTGGCACTGTACAATGCCTTCCCCGCGCTGGGCGGCATTGTGCATACCCATTCCCGCTGGGCCACCAGCTTTGCACAGGCCGGGCGGGGTATTCCCGCCTTTGGCACCACCCACGGCGACTATTTTTACGGCGAGATCCCCTGCACCCGCAAAATGACCCCGGAGGAGATCGCCGGCGAGTACGAGATGGAGACCGGCGGCGTGATCATCGAAACCTTCGGCGAACGGGGCATCGATCCGGCGCAGGTGCCGGCGGTGCTGGTGAACAGCCACGGCCCCTTTGCGTGGGGTACGGATGCCGCCGATGCGGTGCACAATGCCGTGGTGCTGGAGGAGTGCGCCTTTATGGCGCTGCAGGCGCTGACGCTGAATCCGGCGCTTGCCCCCATGCAGCAGGAGCTGCTGGATAAGCACTATCTGCGCAAGCATGGCGCAAACGCCTATTACGGTCAGAATTGAATAAAACAGAGGTGCGAAACATGAAAGTGTATTCTGTCTTTGATCCCGAATTCAAGCCCTACGGTCAGGTGGTGGAGGGCTGCGATGTCAGCGAGCTGCTGGCGGTTATGGAAAAGTATCCTCTGCCCGAAAGCGGCACGCTGTATGAGCGAAGCCTGCCTGAAATGGAAGCCTGTGCCGTGTTTGAGGATCTGCAGCAGCGGGTCTACGGCGGTATGCCCATTCAGCTGGGCCTGTGCTGGGGCCGCAACGATCAGCTGAACTGTCTGGAATACCACCGCGACAGTGAGCTGAATCTGAGCACCGGCGATCTGGTGATGCTGTATGCCAAGCAGGATGAGATCGAAAACGGCGTGCTGGATACCGCGAAGGTCAAGGCCTTCCGCGTGCCCGCCGGTGTACTGATGGAGTGCTACGCCACCACGCTGCACTACGCTCCCTGTCATCTGAATGAACAGGAAGGCTTTCGTATGGCGGTGGCGCTGCCCCGCGGTACCAACGGCCCCCGACCCGGCATCGAAGTGCGCAGCGCCGAGGACCGGCTGCTGCTGGCCTGCAATAAATGGCTGCTGGCCCATCCCGAATCCAAGGAAGCTGCCGAGGGCGCCTATGTGGGCCTGAAAGGCGATAATATCCGGTTCGCTTTGGATTGAGCGCCGGAAGCACGAAGCGTGTGTGCTGATTTTTCAAGGGAAAGGGGGCGGCGGTTTTGGCATTGATCATCGGTCTTGTGCCGATTTTACTGGTGCTGGGCATCAGCGGTGCAGTGGTGTATCTGCTGGTCGCACGGGAGGCAAGGCGTAAGGAACTCGTCATAGAACTGCCGATCCCGACCCATCTGAAAGATCATTTCGTTCCGCTGGGGGATAAAAACACCGGCAGACAGGTCAGCGGCGCCATCCGCTGCAGCTGCGGCTGCGGGGATCTTGCCGTATGGTCGAGCAATGAGCGGCGGCTGGTGATCCCGGTGTGCGGGCAGTGCGAAAAGATCTTTCTGCTGTTTGATGCCGGCAGGCACGGCTGGAACGGCTTTGTCTGCGGCGAGGATCCGCTTGTGCGCAGTGAACCGGTGGAGGAATTCTGCTGTCCGAAATGCGGGCAGAGCAGCTTTGGCATCGGTGCGGTGATCACATCACAGGGCAAAGAGGATTTCTGCAGACAGGCGCTCACCGGTGAGGATGATCTGACACCGGAGGATTGGGTGAATGCCTTTGATTATATCGGTATCTCACTGCGGTGCAGGAACTGCGGCTGGACGGACAGGCGCTGGAGCCGGCAGGAGACGCTGTAGTACCGCAGGATATCCGGATCGGATGACAGATATGGGCTGCAAAACGGCAGCCGATCAGGAAAAGGAGTGCATACAATGAAACAGCAGCATGCGATCCCCTTTGACCCGCAGACGGCGGGCGGATATCTGTATCTTTCGGGCGGCAGCCATTCCAGCGGTAAGGGCTGTCCGGACTGGGGCTCCAACGATCCGGCAGAGCTTCGCTTTATCGGCGACCGTCTCGGTACGCTTGTGCTGCAGTATGCGGATGGCAGCAGCGGACGCGTGCCGCTTGTGCTGGGCTACACACTGTGGCTGCGCTGTATACGGTATGAGCTCTGCGCACCCTTTTTCGGCGAAGGGCGCGATGAAGAACTGGCGCAGGGGATGCAGCGCAGTCTGCAGCTTTTCGGCGCATGGGAAGGTGCGGAGGAATGGCTGCTGCGCATTGCGCTGCCGAAGCCCCTTGCCGGTGTGCGTGTGGAGCCTGCCGAAGAAAAGAACGGTACGCCGGTATTTGATAAAGCGTACTGTGCGGGGGAGCCTGCGGAGGAAGCGCAGCGGGCCTTTTTTGCCGCGCATACCGTCATGCCGGATGCACCCGTTCCCGCTTTTGTGAGCGCCGCACTGGATGCGGTGTGCCATGCGCTGCACACCTTTGAGTCTGATTTTGAAGCCGCGCCGGAGGAATTTGTCTTTCCGCAGCCGCCGCAGGGTTTTCAGCCGGTATTTGCCGGTACGCGGCTGGCGGCTGTTGCCACCGGCAGTGTCTATCATAATATGAAGGATCTGGGCAGCCGTACCGATGCGGACGGCTTCCTGCACACCTCTTATCCCGATGCGCCCTCCTGGTGGTACGACGGCTTCGGACCGTATGTGCCGCGGGTGGGCAGCTACACGGCAAATTTTTATTCCCGCGATGCGGGCCGTGCCATCATGACTCTGGCCGCCTATGGGTACGTGGATGCCGCGGCGGCAGCCTGCGGCTTTGGCAACCGGTGGATGATGTACTACCGTGAGCAGGGGCTGCAGCTGGCCGGTGTGCCCATTCCGGGGCACTACAGTGTCATGCCCAATACGCCGCTGATCTATTCGCAGGTGCTGACAAAGCTGGCGAAGCCCGCGCTGGCGGATGACCCGGACGGCTCGCAGCTTTCGGCATGGCCCACCCGCTACACTTTTGAGCGCTTCGGGGAGGGGCACGGGAATGTGGGCAATCCGGAGACGGATGGTCACGGCCTGATGATGATGGCCAACCGGGCTGCATGGCGTGCGCAGGGCGCCGATCCGGACTATGTGCGCAAAAACTGGACATACATCAACGAGATGGCGGAGTGGATCCTCTGGAGCTATGCGCATCCGGAGCTTTCCTTTGTGGAAAACGATCTGCTTTACGGCGAGACGGAAGCCGCCATGAATGATTATACTCTGTATGCCAATGTGCCCTGTTATCTGGGGCTTCTGAGTCTTGCAGAAATGGCACAGGCGGCGGGCGAGGAGGCTGCGGCCGAAAGCTGGCGGCAGACTGCCGGCCGGCTGCGGCGGGCCATCGATGCGCATCTGACGGACGGGCAGGGCTGGAAGGCGGAGAAGTTCGGCTTCCACCATGATCCGGTGCTGACCATGCTGGCGGATGTGTACGGCTACGATACGGCGGATATGCCCGCCGACTGGGTCGCCCGCAGCCGCGCAAGCTATGAGACCGATCGGCTGAATGCGGCGCAGCACGGCTGGTACGGCCCCAAGGGCATCGGCTATGATCATGCCATGATCACCCAGAATGCGCTGCTGCTGGACCGAATGGCGGATGCGGACGGACTGCTGAACTCTCTGTGCAAGCTGAGCTATGCGCCCCGTCTGCCGGAGCCGTACCTGATCCCCGAAGCTCTGAGCGTGGATGCCGCAAAGGGCGTACTGCGCCGGCAGGGAGATCTTGGCAATCTGGTGCAGCAGGCCGAAGCCATGAAGTGCTGGCTGCTGGCGGTGGGCGTTTCGCCGCTGCGGGAGGGCTCCGTGAAGGTGATGCCCCGGCTGCCCGCCGGCTGGAGCGTTAAGGTGCAGGCCGCGCCGGTGCCCGCAAGCGGTCTGTGCGCCGCGCTGCAGGTGAGCGCTGTGAGCGAAAATACCCAGAGCATCGAGCTGCATTTTGCAGGGGAAGGGGATGCCCGTCTGCAGGTGCGCTTCGGCCCGTTTGATGCAAAATACGATACGGCGCAGGTAAAGCTGAACGGCGCCGCACACACCCTGCCGCTGCAGCAAAGCGGTGACAGCAAATGGGCATGGCTGGAACTGTCGGCTCTGCCGCGGCAGTAAGCTGCGTTTGGCCGGGCCGGAAATCAAAAATATGAAAAAAGGAACCGCTGCACGGCTGATGCAGCGGTTCCTTTATATTTGAGTGTTCTTTTGCGGTGGTGTTCAGCGGCGGTTGTTGCGGCGGAACTGTGCGCGGCTGCGCCAGTATTTGCTGTCATTCCCGATGCGCTTGATGAAATCCGGTCCGAAGAACAGGAAGAAGTTGACAAGGCTCATCACGATGGCGATGCGCACCGGCCAGCTGCCGGTGATGAAGGAGAACAGAAACAGCACCGCATCCAGCAGCGCCAGCCATTTCACTTTGATGGGGATGAAGAAGAACAGCAGCACCTGCATATCGGGGTAAAGCACTGCAAAGGCAAAGAAAAGCGACATATTCAAAAAGTAGTTGTCCGCGCTGCCGGTGATAAGGCAGGAGATGATCGCCCCGATCACGCCGAACAGGTAGTACATGTTGAAACGGAAGCTGCCCCAGGTGCTTTCCAGAGAACCGCCGATCCAGTAATAAAAGTACAGGCTGAGCACGATGAAAACGGGGGTGGACTGCGGCGGCAGGAAGATAAAGGTGAAAAGCCGCCACACCTGCCCGCGCAGCAGGGCATCGCGGGAAAGATACAGATACCCGGCAAGGTTGATGGTGGGGTTCAGCAGATCCGCCACATACACCAGCGCCATGCCGATGACCACCGTCATCATCAGATTGGGGATGGCCTTGCGGCCGTATTTGTACTCAAGGCGGTACAGCCAGTTTTTCACAAAAGTCACTCCTTTGTTGTGTGTGGGGCAGCACGCAGACTGCTCATATTTATTTTAGCACATTGTTTTGCGAGAAATAAAACAAATTGTAAATTTCCGGTAAAAAGATCTGCAGCGGGGACTTGACAGCCATGGTACAATAGGGGTAGAAAGAGTAAATGACCCGCAGCGTGAAGGAGAGTACGATGGAACAGAAAAAAATCGACCGCATCAACGAGCTTGCCCGCAAAAGCAAAACGCCGGAAGGTCTGACCGAGGCTGAGCTGGCAGAACAGAAGGAGCTGCGTGCCGAGTATATTGCCGGCTTCCGCGCCAGTCTGCGCAGTCAGCTGGACGGCATCGTGGTGCAGGAGGCCGACGGCAGCCGCCACAAACTGAATAAGAAGGATCCGGTAAAGCACTGAAGAAAGCAAAGCGGCTGTTTGAAACGCAGCCGCTTTTTTCTTTGCGTCGGAAAGGAAGAACGACGGTCAGCGCTCAAGCACCATAGCGCCCCAGCGGGCGGCAATGGCCCGCTGGGCGGGTGTGCGGCACACGGCGGCGCACCGGCCGGGGAAAATGCGCAGCGCATTTTCCAGCACGGCATCGTCATCGGCGGCAACGGCGACCGGCAGCGGCGACATAAAGCAGGCGCAGGCAAGGCGGCGCGCATCGTCGGTGCTGTGCAGCTGTACCAGTGCGCACGCGGCTTCGCCGTCGGCTGCATCCGGAAGGGCATCCTCCAGATCCTCGTTGCAGGGGATGGCTTCGCTCAGCACAAGGCCGGCTTCGCCGCCGGCGGTTTCGGCAAAGACGCGGTTTTCGAAGCACAGCGGCAGACCGGCGGGCTCCGGCTTTCCGGCGGCTTCGGCTTCGGGGATGCGGCAAAGCTTTGCCAGCAGGGTGCGCAGCGGGCCGGCGGCACAGCCGGTTTGGGGCAGTGCAGCGTTCAGTGCGGCGATGTGTTCCGGCGTGCTCTGACAGCAGCCGCCCAGCAAAAATACCCCCTGCTGCGCCATAGCGGCGCAGGCTTCGCCAAAGGCGGCGGGAGACAGCGGGGCATCCGGTGTGCCGGCGTTGGGCTTTACCAGCAGCGGAATGCGGGCGTATTTTTGCAGCGCAGGCAGCAGCGAGGCCATGTCCTGTGCACCGGTGGAGCAGTTCAGCCCCACGGCATCGGCACCGGCAGCCTGCAGCGCCAGCACGGCGGCATCTGCCGGCATACCGGAGACGGTGCGTCCGCCGTTTTCCAGCGTTACACTGGCCAGCACCGGCAGGCCGCAGTCCCGTGCGGCCACCACGGCGGCGCGCACATCGCCCAGACTCATCATTGTTTCGGCAAAGATCAGATCTGCGCCGGCCTGCTTCAGTGCGGCGATCTGCTCGGTGTAAATGGCAACAAGCTCCTCGAAAGAGGTATCCCCGAAGGGCTCGCAGAAAAGCCCGGTGGGGGATACATCGCCCGCCACCAGTGCTTTGCCTGCGGCGGCCTCCACCGTCAGCGCGGCAAGACGGCGGTTCAACTCAGTTACATTGTCCTGCTCGCCGAACTGCTTCAGCCGGGCGCGGTTGGCGCCGAAGGTGGGGGTCAGCAGGATCCGGCTGCCGGCGGCAAGGTAGCGGCGCTGCCAGTCGATGAGTACCTGCGGGTGCTCCAGCACCCAGCGCTCCACGCAGACGCCTTTGGGCATACCGGCGGCCATCAGCCCGGTGCCGGTGCCGCCGTCCAGCAGGACAAAGGGGTGCTGACACAGTCCGGCAAACAGTGCAGTGCGGTCATTCATGAAAAGATCTCCTCGCTGTGAAAGGCCCCATCAGGCCTTTTTCGTTTTGACAGGCGGCAGTTCGCCGTCCCGGGGCAGGCTGCGGGTCAGGATCACATAGCAGATAATATGAGCCAGGGCGGTGAGGATCCACGAGATCGGGTAGGAGAGATAGAGGTTATTCAGAGTGGGATCCAGCGGGAAGATCACTTTGACCCAGAAAATGCGGAAGGCACAGGCACCCAGCAGAGAAACGATCATCGGCGTGATGGAATAGCCCAGTCCGCGCAGACCGCCCACCATCACATCCATGATGCCGCAGATGAAGTAGGTGAAGCTGAAGATGATCAGACGGCGGATGCCGGCGGCGATGACCTCCGGCTGGCCGGGGGCGTAAATATTGAGCAGAGGATCGCGGAACAGATAGAACAGGATGCCGATGATCAGACCGGTGGCCACCACCAGCACCTGACAGCGCAGCAGAATGCTGCGGGTGCGCTTATACTGCCTTGCGCCGTAGTTCTGGCCGGTAAAGGCCAGTGCCGCATGATAGAAGGAGTTCATCGCCACATAGATGAAGCCCTCCAGATTGGCGGAGGCGGAATTGCCGGCCACCACTGTGGAGCCGAAGCTGTTGACGGTGGACTGGATGATCACATTGGAAAGCGAGAACAGCGTGCCCTGCAGACCGGCGGGCAGACCCACACGCACCATTTCCAGCAGATCGGCGCCGTGGATGCCGATGCGGTGCGCATCGAAACGGTAGCACTCGTGGGTGCGCATCAGACAGCTCAGCACCAGCGCCGCAGACATATACTGCGAGACGATGGTGGCCAGCGCCACGCCTGCTACGCTCATGTGGAACACGATGACGAACACCAGATTCAGCGCAACATTCACCAGGCCGGAGACCGCCAGATAATAAAGCGGCCGCTTGGTATCGCCGGCGGCGCGCAGCACGGCCGCGCCGAAGTTGTAAAGCATCATGCCCGGCAGACCGAGAAAATAGATGCGCAGATACAGGGTGGAAAGATCGATGACATCGGCGGGGGAATCCATCAGCGTCAGCGCGGTACGGGCAAAGAGAAAACCGAAGATCCCCAGGATCACACCGCCCAGCACGCTGACGGTGACGGCTGTCTGTACCGCACGGCCGACCTCCTGCTGCTTGCCTGCGCCAAGGCGCTGCGCCACAAGGACGCTGGTACCAACAGAAAGCCCCAGAAACAGGTTGACGATCAGATTGATCAGCGAGCCGCAGCTGCCCACCGCCGCCAGCGCCTGACTGCCGGCAAAGCGGCCCACCACCACCACGTCGGCGGCGTTGTAAAGCAGCTGCAGAATGCTGCTGGCCATCAGCGGCAGGGTGTACAGGATCAGGTTTTTGTAAAGCGGACCGTGAAGCATGTCGATATCGTGGGATCGCAGTTTCATTTTTTCTCCTTTGTTTTCAGTAAAATGACCGTATTAACCAGCAAAATAAGTACATTAAATAATAGTATACAACCTTTTGCAAAGAAAAACAACCTTTTGCCTGCGGTTAATCTGCCGCCTGCCGCAGTTTTGCATTGACTTTCCCGTTGGCGGAGGTTATACTGTTCTTATAAATCAACCGAAAATATGCGCGGGGTATACCGGCGCACAAGCGGAGGCGGACTATGAAAAAAACTGTCACCATCTGCTTTGCCAACAACAAAGGCGGCAGCGGCAAATCCACCACCTGCGGCAACGTGGGGTATTATCTGGCACAGCAGGGCAAAAAGGTGCTTCTGCTGGACGGCGATATGCAGCTGAATCTGTCGCTTTCCTTCTTTTCCGAAGAAGAGGTGCTGGGTATGGCGCAAAGCGAACAGAATCTTTACCATGCGGTGCGTCTGCAGAAGGATCTTGCGGATTTCATCGTCCATACTCCGTACGAGAATCTGGATCTGATCCCCTCCAGCACACTGATGAGCGGCATCGAGTACGAGCTGTTCACCAAGTGGCAGCGGGAGCTGATCCTGCGCAAATGTCTGCAGTCGGTCAAGGAAAGCGGCGAGTACGATTACATCCTGATGGATGCACCCCCCACGCTGGGCGGCTGGGCCATGAACCTGCTGTGCGCATCGGATTGGCTGCTCATCCCGGTGGAGGCTTCGCCCTGGGGGCTGTTCGGCCTTGCCAATATGTTTGAATTCTTCAACACCGTGCGCCAGATCTCTCCAGAACTGGGGCTGCTGGGTATCGTGGTCACCAAAGTCAACGAGCGCAAGAACTACTTTCGTCAGACCATGGATGTGCTGCGCGGCATGGAGAATGTATATACCTTTGAAAGCTATATCAAGGTGGATGCCTCCATCGAGTGGGCGCAGGATGCCAGTCAGCCTGTGGGTGCATTCCGCAGGGGCTGCCGCAGCGCCGCCGAGTACGAGGCGCTGGCCAAAGAGATCGATGCAAGGCTCAACGCATAAAACAAAAATACGCTGCATATCGCAGCGAAAAGCCGGGCTGCCGCAGGAAT
This sequence comes from Oscillospiraceae bacterium, assembly GCA_017472965.1. Classification (GTDB taxonomy): domain Bacteria; phylum Bacillota; class Clostridia; order Oscillospirales; family Ruminococcaceae; genus UBA1762. The sequence goes on from JAFUNR010000023.1 coordinate 60,560, forward strand.
GCGGCGGCCTTTTCATTTGCGTGAATTCTGTGCAACTTTGCCAAAAAGTTTTCCCACTTTTGACAAAAGGGAGAAACTGAAAAACCGGCACGGAAAGCATGGACTTTTTTTGCCGGCTGTGATATAGTACGGATGAAAACCAATGATATCAGTTGGTTGAATTACGGAAAGGGAAAAAGGAGACGACATTTATGGATGTCATCAAAAATGAAGGCGTATTCCGCCTGTATGACAAACACTCCACCGTGATCCTGACGGACGAGCGCCAGCTGGACCGCATCATCGAAGGTCCCGACACGCCGCTTTTTGTGGATGAGGATCTGGGCTTTTCTGCCGAGCGCCAGAAGCTGAACAAGAACGATACCGAGACGCTTCGTTCCAAGTGCGAGGAGGCTGCTGCCCGCGGCTGTACCCGTATGGAGGTCTCTTATGACTTCTTCTTCGGCGGCAGCTCCCGCTGCAACTACCCCAGCGATGAGACCACCATCAAGGCCTTCAAGGTCATCCATGATACCGCAAAGGAATACGGTATGGCCTTCGGCGCTTCCATCCTGAACCCGCTGGATACCGGCGGCGGCTGGATCAAGCAGAGTGACGAGACCGGCTTTACCTATCAGTATCTGGAGACCGAGATCAAGCCGGACGGCAGCTACTGCGCCAATATGAGCTGCCAGCGCCAGTGGAACAACAACAAGGGCCCCATCCATCCCATCCCCTACAAGGTGCTGGCTTTTGCCTTTAATGAGGAGCGTGTGGGCGATACCCCGTATTTCTATGTGGATGAGAATGCCATCACGGATATCTCCGAAACCGCTTCCTACGCCATCGAGGAGGAGAAGACCTCCATTTCCCGCGATGGCTTCGGCACCTGCCCCATGACCATCAGCGGCAAGTGGGATGCCCCCACTGCCAACCGCGTGCTGTGCGTCATGGTCTACCGCACCCCCGAGCTGGATTATTTTGCCCCCAGCGCACTGGAGTTCACCAAAAAGACCATGGATGAACACAACGCCGCCGGCATCAGCTACGAGGGCTTCTATTCCGACGAGATGCACATCCAGTTCGACTGGGATCTGGAGCGCCATTTCGGTGAGACCGAGATCAACACCCGTTACCTGACTCCCGCTTTCATGAAGGTGTATGCGGAGAAGTACGGCGAGAAGTATCTGGATTTCCCCAAATACCTGATCTACATGGCCTACCACCAGCATGACTTCCTGCCCGGCGCCGAGGGCAAGGAAAACGCTCAGCATGTCTTTGGCAAGACCCCCGAAGCCATCAACGAGACATGGCTGTTCCGCAACCGCTACTTTGAGCTGCTGCAGCGCACCGTGGTGGATCTGTCCAAGAATGCCAAGGCGTATGCCGAGGGTCTGTGGGGCGCTCCCATCATGACCCGTGCCCACGCCACCTGGCAGGAAAGCCCCACCTGCGACCATTATTACCATCAGCCCAACGCCATCGGCGGCTTTGATGTGCAGGATCAGCTGGGCGAGGAATTTGCCGATGTGAAGGTGGATTCCCCCATCGAGCGCCGCGTGGCCATGGAGGCCGCCAAGGTGAAGAAAGCCAAGGAGCTGGGCATCACCCGCTACGATTACACCCCGTGGTATGTGTGGAGCTCCTCCATCCGCGAGAACATCGCCGGCGGCTACGACTATTTCAAGTGGGCCGAGTTCCTGTCCGGCGCCGGCACCGACCATGCCGAGGGCGGCTATCTGGATCGCAACTACCATTCGCAGGCACTGGCTGCCAGCTTTGGCGAGGTCAATGATTTCGGTCAGGCCTACTGCGCCTGCTGGGGCCATCCCCGCAAGATCAGCCAGCGCTTCCAGAATGTCACCGCCGCTTACGGCAACGCCGCCGGTATCGAGCGTTACGGCTTCGTCAACGGTGTTGACAACCGCGAGACCGACGTTCTGGCACTGTATCCCATCAAGCTGAACAACGCCGAGGAGCGTTTCGGCAGCTGGACCGTGCTGTACGGCTACTGCAACTATATCACCGAGGCCAAGCTGCTGGATTACGCCACCGTCACCGAGGATGGCTGTCTGCTGGTGAACGGCAAAAAGTACCGCTGCCTGGTCGCTCTGTTCGAGCCGTTCCTGGATGAAAAGACCTTCGCTCTGATCGAGAAGTTCCTGGCCGCCGGCGGCAAGGTGCTGTGGATGGGTATTCCCGCCCTGTACGACAACACCGGCGCTGAGGCTGCAGCCCGCTTCAACAGCATTTTCGGTCTGGAAAGCATCGTTCCCGCCTGCGCCGGCGAAAAGCACAAGGGCGAGAGCGTCAGCTTCTGCGGCAGCTTTGATAACGTGAAGGATATGTACATCCCCACCGATTTCATCGTGGATTTCGTCTATCCCTGCGTTCCCGCTGCAGGCTCTGAGGTCGTGGCCATGCTGGGCGGCAAGCCCGTCGCCGTCAGCAAGAAGTATGCAAACGGCGGTCAGGCCGTGTTTGCCGGCTTCCGTGTGCGCGATGATCAGTCCCAGTCGCTGGATGTGGATGTGGATACTCTGTATACCGTGCTGTGCGGCATGGATGCCTACCGTCCCGGTTCGCTGGAGGTTGCCAGCCGCGCCACCGGCGCCGAGTATGTGATGAACACCTTCCCCAACGGCTCCATTGCCGTTGCACCTCACTTCCGTGAGATCTATGAGAGCTGGGAGGGCAAGTTCTTCCGTGAGCCCGATTATGACGATGCCATTCTGGAATCCCGCGGCATCGGCGAGGCTTACATCGATCTGGATCAGGATATTGCCGGCCGTCACATTCAGTACACCGGCAAGAACTTCCTTGCCTACGATCTCAAGCCCTGCGGCTGCGTACGCGGCTTCTGGGGCGAGGATACCGACGGCATCACGGTGGACGGCGTCAAGTCTGTCTTTGCCGACCGCAAGGCAAACTTCCAGTTCGCCCCCGTGCCCGAAAAGTATCTGGCCGACGGCCTGAAGAATGTGGTCATGGCCACCTGCTGGACCGAGGGCACCACTCTGACCGTGCCCGCTGCGGGCAAGGGTGCGCCGAAGGTACTGGCCTGCGCCGAGCGTCTGTTCAAGGCGGATATCCCCGTGGAGCATACCTATGCCGATGGCAAGGTGACCTTCACCGTCACCCCCGAGCTGACCGGCAAGCATATCATGATCATTTTCTGACCGGCTGCCGCAAGCACCGTGCTGAAGCATCGTGCTGAAGCACCGTGCTGAAGCATTGTGCTGAAGCACCGTATAAAGTTTTCCCGCAGGAGGCGGCGCACGCTGTGCGCTGCCTCCTGTTTTGCGTTTTGCTCCGCGTCTGAGGGCGTGCTGCAGATCCGTTGTCTGATGCACACAGGCGGTTTTGCCAAAAAGCTTTGCCGGTTTTGGTGAAAAAGGGAGAATCTGAAAAAAGCCGGAGGAATGCGTTGCTTTTTTCAGACGGCTGTGCTATATAGAAGCTGAAAATATGCTGTGTCATCCGGGTATGGTACGGCGAAAGGAGAGGGAGCTATGGAGGTAATCAAAAAAGTCGGTCCGCTGGAGCTGCGGGAGAGTTTCGTACGCATCAGGCTGACGGATGATCGTCAGCTGGATCGCGTCCTTGCCGGCCCCGAGACCCCGCTGTTTGACGATCTGGAAGAGAACTACGAGTCCAGAAACCTGTACGAGAACAAAAATGAATCCCTTCTGGACCGTGTCAGGGAAGGGGAAAAAAGCAAAAGCAAAGCGGGAAGAGTGTCCTTTTCCTATGACTTTTTCTACGGCGGCACTACGCGTCACAACTATCCCAGCGACGACATCACCATCAAGGTGTTCAAAGTGGTGCACGATACCGCCAAAGAGCACGGCATGGGCTTTGAAGCATCCATTCTTTCCCCGCTGGATACCGGCGGCGGCTGGGCCAGGATGAGTGACGAGACAGGCTTCACCATGCAGTATCTGGAGACCGATATCAAACCCGACGGCAGCTACGCTGCGGATATGGTGGGCCAGCGCCAGTGGTGCAATAACAAGGGGCCTGTCCGCCTGACGCCGTATCAGGTGCTGGTATATGCTTTCAATGAAGAGCGCGTGGGCGATACCCCGTATTTCTACGTGGACGAAAATGCCATCGTGAATATCTCCTCCACCGCCTCCTATGTGCTGGAAACCGATAAGGAGACCATCACCGGTTGGTCGGGTTACGGCAGCTGCCCGCTGCACATCAGCGGCAAATGGGAAAATCCCACCGCAAACCGCGCGCTGTGCATCATGGTGTACCGCACGCCGGAGCTGGATTATTTTGCCGACAGCGCCCACGCCTTTATGAAAAAAATGCTGGATGACCACAACGCCGCCGGCATCAGCTACCGCGGCTTCTACTCCGATGAGATGCACATCCAGTTTGACTGGAACAGATGCGAGCACTTCGGCGAGACCGAGATCAACACCCGCTACGTCACCCCTGCGCTGGCAAAGGTATTTGCGGAGAAATACGGAGAGAAGTACCGTGATTTTGCCAAGTACCTCATCTACATGGCCTACCATCAGCACGACTTCCTGCCCGGCGAGGAGGGCAGGGAGAACGCCCAGCACATCTTTGGCAAAACCCCGCAGGACGCATACAATACCTGGCTGTTTCGCAACCGCTACTTCGAGCTGCTGCAGCGCACGGTGGTGGACCTTTCCAAGGAGGCCAAGGCCTATGGGGAAAAGCTGTGGGGCGGCCCCATCCTGACCAAGGCTCACGCCACGTGGGAGGAAAGCCCCACCTGTGACCGCATCTCCACGGTGGATTTCTACAAACAGGTGAGAGAAGAGTACCCCGATGTGGACGATAATTCACCGGTTGACAGGCGCATCGCCAGAGATCTGGCCATCGCCGCCAAAAAGAAAGAGCTGGGGGTATCCCACTACGATTATACCCCGCTGTTTGACTGGTCGTCCTCCATCTGCGAGAATATGGCTGCCTGCTACGACTACTTCAAGTGGAACGAATTCCTCACCGGCAGCGGTACCGATCACGCCGAGGACCCCATTCTGGACCGCACCTATTACAGTCAGGCGCTGGCGGCCAGCTTTGCCGAGCTCAACGATTTTGAAAGCGCCTACAGTTGTTGCTGGGGTATGCCCGGTAAGGTGGCGGATATGTTTGGCCGCGTCACCATCGCTTACGGCGTCAGTCAGTCCGGCCGCATGCCGCATCGCGATGAGACCACCTTCGTCAACGGTCTGGGCACCCGCCGCACCGATGTGCTGGCGCTGTATCCCATCAAGCTGAACAACGTGGAAGAGCGCTTCGGCAGCTGGATGGTGCAGTACGGCTACTGCAACTACATCACCGAGGAAAAGCTGCTGGAGAATGCCGTTATCACCGAAAACGGCACCCTGTGCATCAAGGGGCAGGAGCACCGCTGTCTGGTGGTCATGTTCGAGCCGTTCCTTGAGGAAAAGACCTTTGTTCTGATCGAGAAGTTCCTGGCTGCCGGCGGCAAGGTGCTGTGGATGAGCATTCCCGCGCTGACTGACGCCACCGGTGCAGACACTACCGCCCGGTTCAACGCCATGTTCGGCATGGAAAAGGTGGCAGGCGGCGGCTTCGGCGAAAAACTGCAGGGCGCAAAGGTCAGATTTACCGGTCGATTTGCCGGCATCAGGGAGATGACCGTCCCCACAAGCTTTATCGTGGATATGGTTTACCCCTGCGTCCCCGCTGCGGACGGCGAAGCCTTTGCTGCCGTGGACGGAAAGAGCGTCGGCGTCTGCAAGCCTTATGCAAACGGCGGTCTGGCGGTGTATGCCGGCTTCCGCGTGCGCGATGACCAGTCCGCCAGTCTGGGCGAGGATATCGATACCCTGTACCGTATGCTGATGGCCATGGAGGCCTACCGGCCCGATTCGCTGGAGGCCCGCGGCCGCGAGCCCAGCTCCCGCTATGTATACAATACCTTTGCCGATGGCTCCGTCGCCGTTGCACCGCATTACCGCGGTATTGAGGAGGGCTGGGCCGGCATGCTCTACCGTGACCGGGCGTACGACGAAGCTTTGCTGACTGTCCGCACCGATATCCCCGAGCCCGTGGTGGAACTCGACGAGAACATCGACGGCCACAGCATCCGCTTTGCCGGTGACGAGATTCTGGCCTACCGTCTGGACGATAACGGCGCGCCCGTGGCCTTCTTTGGTGTGGGCACCGACGGCATCGAGGTGGACGGCAGGAAGTATACCTTCGCTGACCGCAAGGCTAAGTTCGAGTTTGCCCCCGTGCCCGAGCGCTACCGCGCCGACGGCCTGAAAAATGTGGTGTTCGTCACCTGCTGGACCGAGGGCGCTGTGCTCACCATCCCTGCCGCAGGCGAGGGTGCGCCGCGGGTGCTGGCCTGTACATGGGATATGTTTGACGCCTCCACCCCCGTGGAGCACAAGTGGGACGGCCGTAATGTCACCTTTACCGTTACGCCGGAGCTGGTTGCCGATCGTGTTGCCAACTTAACCGTTATGCCGGGGTCGGTTGCCCCTCGCATTGCCATTGTATTCTGAATGAAACAGACCCGCTGCCGTGCAGACGGGCTGAAGCACCGTGCTGAAGCATTGTGTTAAAGCACCGCATAAAGCTTTCCCGCAGGAGGCGGCGCACGCTGTGTGCTGCCTCCTGCTTTTTGCGCCGTTGCCGCAGCTGTGGAGTTTTGTGCTATGTTTTGCGTTGATTTGTGCTATTGCGGTTTCAGGTGCGGTACTGTATAATGAGGACAGGCGGAAAGCCGTTCAACGAAAAGGAAGAGGAAAAGGAGAAAGTCTCATGAGCATTGCTGAACAGAATGCCCGTTTTGCGCAGGGCTGGGAGTATAACCGCGGCAAGCCGGTGGTGCATGTGCCGGTGGAACCGCCCATTTTTGCAGGGCACCCCTGTGTTGCACGCGGGTTTTCCTACCATCTGTGCACCTTTGTGCTGCGCGTGTTCCATAACCGCGAGACAGAGTTTTATGCCGATGCCAACGCGGCAATGATCGAAAACTGTCAGTATTACATCGATCACACCGATGTGCGTGATGACCGCGATTCCTTTTACTGGAATATTGCCGAGCTGTGCCGTGCCATGCTGCGCTACGGCAGCCGCGGCTTTGAGGAGCCGGGTCTTGTCAGTCCCGAGGCGGAGCGGATCTTTCTGGAGATGGCGCTGGGCTATGTGCGGGATAACTCTTCCTTTGAAAATGCAAAAAGCGATGTGGAATCCACATGGCGCATCTATGAAAGCGAAAACCATCATGTGCAGAAGAACTCTGCCATCTGGCAGCTGTGCCTGGTTCTTGAGCGCTGGGGTCTGGGAGAGGAGATGCTCACCGGCGGTACGGTGAAGCAGCATTTCGATGCATGGACCGCATTTTTCACCACATGGATGCGCACCCGCGCCACACGCTCCATGTTTGTGGAGGTGCAGAGCAAGGTCTACGGCGTGCATACCATGAAAAATATCTACGCCATCTACGATTTTGCCCCCACCGAAGAGCTGCGCACGCTGACAAAGAATTTCATCGATCTGTTCTGGGCGCTGTGGGCTCAGGAACAGCTGGACGGCATTCAGGGCGGCGGCCAGAGCCGGATCTATCCGAAAACCGGTGTCGAGACGAAGGGTGAGACTGCCGAATGGGCCTGGTACTACTGCGGTGTGGGCGAGTTCAGCGCCCCGCGTGAGATGGTGCATGTGCTGCTGGATTGCGGCTACCGTATGCCGGAATACATCGAGGATATGATCCACAATGCGGAAAAGCGCGGCACTTATACGGTGGAAAGCCGTCCCTACGGCAAATCCTCGCCGCTGGATAACTACCCCGATTACCGCATCGATACCGACTGGGGCCATATCTACCGCTACACCTACTGCACACCGCGTTATATCCTCGGCACGCTGATGTGTCCCCAGCTCACCCATGAGGACTGGATCATGATCAGCAGCCAGAACCGCTGGCAGGGTGTCACCTTCACCGAGCCCGATGCGGTGGTTTCGGTGCTGCCCCGCCCGAACAGCATCCACAATATCCGCACGACCGTTGCAGAGATCGCCTTCAATGCCTTCTGGAGCATGCAGTGCGAGAGCACGCTGGTCAGCCAGAAGGTGGGGTACTACGATGGCACCATGCGCGTATGGCTTTCCGATGCGGGCGGCATTCTGGGATCTCTGACCGAAAAGGCCGGCTGGAACTTTGTGCGCTGCGGCGATGTGTATGTGGCCATCCGCATCTGTAAGGGTGGCTATACGCTGGGCGTGGAGCCCTCGCTGCCCAACGGCAAGGGCCGCTGGATGATCTGCGATACCCCGGATACCCCGGTGATCCTTGAGGTGGGCACCGAAAAGGAATACGGCAGCTTTGAGGGCTTTATGGATGCGGTCGCGCCCTGTGCCCCTGTGTGGGAGGGCGATACCATGAAGTATCACTCCCTGTCCGGCCACGATTTCGTCATGCTCACCGCCGAGGACGGTAATTCCACCGTAGACGGCGAGTACTATGTCAAAAAGCCGGATTTCAGCTTCCGCAGCCCCTTTGTCAACGGCAAATGGGATGGCGACAAAGTGGAGATCACCTATGACGGCGAGACCCGGGTGCTGGATTTCACCCTGTAAACGAACGGGATCATGCAAACAGGCAGAGCAGCTGTGCTTTACGGCTGCTCTGCTTTTTTTGAATATTGCACAAAATCCCCATGATTTTTTGGGCAAAAGGAAGAACGTAAAAAAACACCGGAAAAAGCATTGCCCTTTGCCTTTTTCTGTGATATAAAGAGTTTGAAAAAGGCGTTTGGCAAGCCACGCCGCGTCCCTATAGAAGGAGGAACTTTTATGGAAGTTGTCAAAAAAGTCGGCCCGCTTCAGCTGCGTGTGCGCGGCGGCGGCATCACCCTGACAGATGAGCGCCAGCTGGAGCGCATCATCGCCGGCCCCGAGACCCCGCTGTTCGGTGAGCTGGATGAAAACCGCGAATCCAAATCTCTGTATAAGGATAAAAGCGAGTCGCTGATGACCCGCATCAAGGCGGCGGAAGAGCGCAACGGCTCCATGTTCTCCATCGCGTACGACTATTTCTTCGGCGGCACCAGCCGCAGCAACTACCCCAGCGACGATATCACCGTCAAGGCCTTCAAGGTGGTGCATGACACCGCCAAGGAGCACGGCATGAAGTTTGAGGCCTCCATCCTCTCTCCGCTGGATACCGGCGGCGGCTGGGCCAAGATGAGCGATGAGACCGGCTTTTCCATGCAGTATCTGGAAACCGACATCAAGCCCGACGGCAGCTATGCCGCGGATCTGGTGGGTCAGATCCAGTGGGTCAACAACAAGGGTCCCATCCGTCTGACTCCGCACCATGTGCTGGTGTACGCCTTCAACGAGGAGCGTGTGGAGGGCACCCCGTATTTCTATGTGGATGAAAACGCCATCGTGGATATCTCCTCCACTGCAAGCTATGTGATGGAGACCGACAAGGCGGAGGGCACCGGCTACATCCGCTGCCCGCTGCACATCTCCGGCAAGTGGGAGAACCCCACCGCCAACCGTGCGCTGTGCATCATGGTGTACCGCACCCCCGAGCTGGATTATTTTGCACCCAGCGCCATGGAATTCATGAAAAAGCTGCTGGATGACCACAACGCTGCCGGCATCAGCTACGGCGCCTTCTATTCCGACGAGATGCACATCCAGTTCGACTGGGATCTGGAGCGCCATTTCGGCGAGACCGAGATCAACACCCGCTATGTCACCCCCGCGCTGGGTAAGGTCTATGCGGAAAAATACGGCGAGAAGTACCGCGATTTTGCCAAGTATCTGATCTACATGGCATACCATCAGCACGATTTCCTGCCCGGCGAGGAAGGTGTGGAGAACGCCCAGCATGTCTTTGGCAAAACGCCGCAGGATATCGCCAATACATGGCTGTTCCGCAACCGCTATTTTGAGCTGCTGCAGCGCACTGTGGTGGATCTCTCCAATAAATCCAAGGAATATGCCGAAAGCCTGTGGGGCGGCCCCATCCTGACCCACGCCCACGCCACATGGCAGGAAAGCCCCACCTGCGACCATTTCTCCACGGTGGATCTGCGCGCCGCTCTGGGCGAGGAATACGCCGGCATCGATGAAAAGACCTCCTCTCTGGAGGACCGCGCACGGCTGCAGGAGGCTCTGGCAGCCAAGGAGGACGAGCTGGGCGTATCCCACTACGATTACACCCCGCTGTATGCGTGGAGCTCCTCCATCCGCGAGAATATCTCCGCCTGCTACGACTACTTCAAGTGGAATGAGTTCCTCACCGGCTCCGGCACCGACCACGCCGAGTGCGGCTTCACCAGTGACCGCAACTACTATGCGCAGTGTCTGGGCGCCAGCTTCGCCGATCTGAACGATTACGAGTCCGCCTATGCCGCCTGCTGGGGCATGCCCGGCAAGGTGATGGATATGTACGGCCGTATCAATATCGTTTACGGTGTCGGTCAGGCGGGCCCCGTGCCGCATGCCAACGAGGCCACCTTCGTCAACGGTCTGGGCACCCGCCGCACCGATGTGCTGGCCATGTATCCCATCAAGCTGAACAACGTGGAAGAGCGCTTCGGCAGCTGGATGGTGCAGTACGGCTACTGCAACTACATCACCGAGGAAAAGCTGCTGGAGAATGCCGTTGTCACCGAAAAGGGTACGCTGCGTGTCAAGGGACAGGAATACCGCTGTCTGGTGGTCATGTTCGAGCCGTTCCTCGATGACAGGACCTTCGACCTGCTGGAGCAGTTCCTTTCTGCCGGCGGCAAGGTGGTTTGGATGAGCATCCCCGCACTGACCAATGCAGCGGGCGAGGATGTGACCGAACACTTCAGGAAGCTGTTCGGCCTGAAGAGCATCGCCGCCGCCAGCGAGGGCAAAAAGTGTCAGGGCGCCGAGATCGCCTTCACCGGCCGTCTGTCCGGCATCCATGCCATGAAGGTGCCCACCGATTTCGTGGTGGATATGGTGTATCCCTGTCTGGCCGATGCCGGTGCGGAGCCCGTCGCCACCCTGAATGACCACTGTGTGGGTGTCTGCAAGCCTTATGCAAACGGCGGTCTGGCAGTGTATGCCGGCTTCCGTGTGCGTGATGACCAGTCCGGCTCCACCGGTAAGGATGTTGACAGCCTGTACCGTGTGCTGATGCGCATCGGCGCATACCGTCCCGGTTCGCTGGAGGCCCGCGGCCGTGAGCCCGGCAGCAAGTATGTGTACAACACTTTTGCCGATGGCTCCATCGCCGTTGCTCCGCATATGCGCGGCATCCGCGAAGCATGGGAGGGCCCCTTCTTCCGCGATAAGGAGTATGACGCCGTGGCGCTGTCCCGCCGTCCGGATATCGTTGACCCCGTGGTGGAGCTCAACGAGGAGATCGCCGGCCGCAACATCCGCTTTGCCGGTGACGATGTCCTGGCCTACCGTCTGGATGATAACGGCGCACCCGTGGCCTTCTTCGGCGTGGGTACCGACGGCATCGAGGTGGACGGCAAAAAGTACACCTTTGCCGACCGCAAGGCCAAGTTCGAGTTCACCCCCGTGCCCGAGCGCTACCGTGCCGACGGCCTGAAGAATGTGGTGTTCGTCACCTGCTGGACGGAGGGCGCCGTGCTGACGATCCCCGCCGCCGGCGAGGGCGCCCCGCAGGTGCTGGGCTGCGAATGGGATCTGTTTGGGGCCAATATCCCTGTGGAGCACAAGTGGGATGGCCGTAATGTCACCTTCACCGTCACTCCCGAGCTGGCGGCAAAGCACATCGCCATCGTGTTCTGAGTGTTTTCGCATCACCCGCGGGGGCTGCCGGTTTCCGGCGGCTCCCGCTTGTGTCATACCTGCTTTTATGACAGCGGAAAGGAATCGGTATGGAGATCATCAAAAAAGAGGGCGTCATGCATCTGCCGCCTCACCACAGCACCATCATCCTGACCAGCGAAAAACAGCTGGAACGCATCATCGAAGGCCCGGATACCCCGCTTTTTGAGGATGAAGAGCTGGGGCTTTCCGCAGAAAGACAAAAGCTCAACCGCGAAAAGAAGGAAACCGTGCGCACCAAGTGTGCCGCTGCCGCGGCAAGAGGCTGCGACCGGGTGGAAGTATCCTACGATTTCTTCTTCGGCGGCAGTATGCGTACTTTTTATCCCAGCGATGAGATCACCATCAAGGCGTTCAAGGTCATTCACGACACGGCAAAGGAATACGGCATGGGCTTCGGCGCTTCGGTGCTCAATCCGCTGGATATCGGCGGCGGCTGGGCCAAGGTCAGCGATGAAACCGGCTTTTCTTATCAATATCTGGAGACGGAGATCAGGCCCGATGGCAGCTATGCCGTGGATATGGTGGGGCAGCGGCAGTGGTACAATAATAAAGGCCCTATCCGTCTGACACCGTATAAGGCGCTGGTCTATGCTTTCAACGAGGAGCGCATAGACGATACCCCGTATTTCTATGTGGATGAAAACGCTATCGTGGATATCTCCTCAACAGCCTCTTATGTGATGGAAACCGACAGGGAGACCGGCGACGGCTACATCCGCTGCCCGCTGCATATCTTTGGCAAATGGGAGAACCCCACTGCCAACCGGGCGCTGTGCATCATGGTGTACCGTACCCCCGAGCTGGATTATTTTGCCCCCAGCGCATCGGCCTTCCTGAAGGAGACACTGGATCGGCACAATGCAGCCGGCATCACCTACACCGGTTTTTATTCCGATGAAATGCACATCCAGTTCGACTGGGATCTGGAGCGTCATTTCGGTGAGACCGAAATCAATACCCGTTATCTGACGCCCGGTCTGGCAAAGGTGTATGCGGAGAAGTATGGCGAAAAGTACCGGGACTTTGCGAAATATCTCATCTATATGGCCTATCATCAGCATGACTTTCTGCCCGGTGAGGAAGGCGGGGAGAATGCGCAGCATGTGTTCGGCAAAACGCCGGAGGCCATCAACGGGACATGGCTGTTCCGCAACCGGTATTTTGAGCTGCTGCAGCGCACGGTGGTGGATCTGTGCTGCGAGGCCAAGGCCTATGCCGAGAGCCTGTGGGGCGGCCCCATTATGACCCGTGCCCATGCCACATGGCAGGAAAGCCCCACCTGCGATCATTACTACCGAAGTGCAAACAATATCGGCGGCTTTGATGTCAGCGACCGGCTGGGTGATGCGTATGCGGATGTGACGCTGCAGTCCCCGCCGAAGCGCCGGGCCGAAATGGAGCTCGCCAAGGCGGCAAAGGCGCAGGAGCTGGGGATCAGCCGTTACGACTATACGCCGTGGTATGACTGGGGCGCTTCGATCCGGGAAAATATTTCCGCCTGCTATGATTACTTTAAGTGGAACGAATACTTTACCGGTGCCGGCACCGATCACGCCGAGGGCGGCAACCTTGACCGGAATTATTATGCCCAGTGCCTTGCGGCCAGCTTCCATGAGCTGAATCAATTTGATTTTGCCCGCTGTTCCGCATGGGGCATGCCTGCGCCGGTGCTGAAGCTGTTTTACAACATAGCGGCGGCTTTTGGCAACTGGCATACCCTGCCGATGAGCTTTGTCAACGACCGCGGCACCCGCCGCACCGATGTGCTGGCGCTGTATCCCATCAAGCTGAACAATGCGGAGGAACGCTTTGGCAGCTGGATGGTCCAGTACGGCTACTGCAACTATATCACGGAGGAAAAGCTGCTGGAGAATGCCTCCGTTACCGCAGACGGCTGCCTGCTGGTGCGGGGACAGAAGTTCCGCTGTCTGACCGTGCTGTTCGAGCCGTTCCTCCACGAAAAGACCTTTGCCCTGATCGAGGAATTCCTTGCTGCCGGCGGCCGTGTGCTGTGGATGAGCATTCCCGCGCTGTATGACTCGATGGGTGCAGATACCGCCGGACGCTTCAAAAAGATCTTTGGCATCCGCAGCATCGTCCCCGCCAGTGCAGGCGAAAAGCATGGCGGCGCCGGTGTGCAGTTTACCGGCAGCCTTGCCGGTGTGGCGGATATGGAGATCCCCACTGACTTCCTTGTGGACTTTGTCTACCCCTGTACCCCGGCAGACGGTGCGGAGACAGTTGCTGTACTGAACGGCAAAACGGTGGCTGTGTGCAAAAAATACGCGGGCGGCGGTCAGGCGGTGTATGCCGGCTTCCGTGTGCGGGACGATCAGTCCGGTTCACTGGGGAAAGAGGTCGATACCCTGTTCCGGGTGCTGTGCGCTATGGGAGCGTATCGCCCCGGTTCGCTGGAGGTGCGCAGCCGTACACCGGGCGCGAAATATATGATGAATGTATTTGCCAACGGGGCGGTTTCGGTCGCACCGCACTTCCGTCAGGTCTATGAGAGCTGGGAGGGCAAATACTTCCGCGAGAAGGATTTTGATGATGCCGTTTTGGCGCAGCGCCCCGATATTCCGGACGGCAGTATTTTGCTGGAAAACGAGCAGATCAACGGGCACAGCATCGGCTTTGCCGGTACCGGTCATGTGATGTGGCGGCTGGATGATGCCGGGGTGCCTGTGGCGCTGCGCTGCGAGGGTGCGGCGGGCATCACGGTGGACGGCGTTCCGTATATCTATGCCGATCGCCCCGCCTCCTTTGAGTTTGCTCCCATTGCGCCCGCATTCCTTGCCGATGGCGTGAAAGCGGCGGTGGGAGTCCTTGCACCTGCAGCCGGTGTCACATTGAGTATACCTGTTCCCGGTGAAGGAGAGCCGCAGGTACTGGCCTGTCGGGATGTCTGGTTTGACGCATCGGTTCCGGTGCAGCACACCTGTGCCGATGGCCGCATGAGCTTTACCGTCACCCCGGAGCTTGCCGGAAAAAATATTCTGATCGTATTTGTGTAAACATCGTCCAACGCTACGGTGTGTGAAAAAGCTGTGCTTGTCAATAACAAAAAAGGTGGTATTCCTATGAGTGAAGTGATCAAAAAAGCCCCCGAGACAATGACCTCCAAGCAGCGCGTACGCAATACCTTTGCCCGCGAGAAAACCGATCGCGTGCCCATTGATGTCAGCTTTAATGAGGATATTTACCGTCGTACCATGCGGGCACTGGGCGCAAAGAACAATGAAGAGCTGCTGGAGGGCCTGGGCGTGGATTTCCGTGCGGCGGGTGCACCCTATACCGGCCCGCTGCTTTATCCCGAAAAGCCCGGCAGAAATGTGGATCCCGTTTACGGCTTCTACACCCGCTGGGTGGAGCACGGCAGCGGCGGCTACCACGATTTCTGTGATTTCCCCCTGAAGGATGCGGACAGTGAGACCATCTTCAATTTTCCGGTGCCCTCTGCGGATGATTTCGATTATGACAGCGCGGAAGCCTATATGCGCGCCCATGCGGATAAAGCTCTCTATGTGGGCAATGCCGGCATCGCGGATATCATCAACTCCATCGGCCGCGTGATGAGCATGGAGGATACCCTTGTCAACCTGATGACCGAGGACGAGGCAACGCTGGATCTGGTGGATCGCAAGCTGGACATGGAGCTGGGACAGATGGAGCGGCTGCTTGCCCGCTGCGGTGATATCGTCGATTTTGTGTGGCTCGGCGAGGATCTGGGTACCCAGATCGCCCCGATGATCAGTCTGGATATGTACCGCCGTGTACTGCGTCCCCGCCACCAGCGGTTTGTGGATCTGGCCAAAAGCTACGGCAAGCCGGTGATGATGCACAACTGCGGCTCCTCCAGCTGGGTGTATCCCGATTTTCTGGAGATGGGCATCACCGCTGTCGATACCCTGCAGCCGGAGGCTGCCAATATGTCTCCTGCATATCTGAAGCAGAATTTCGGCGACCGCATGGTATTCCATGGCTGCATCTCCACCGCAGGCCCGCTTTCCTTCGGCACCCCCGAGCAGGTGCGGGAGGAGGTGCGCTCCACACTGGAGATCATGATGCCCGGCGGCGGTTATATGCTGGCGCCCACCCACGCCATTCAGGACAATACCCCCACCGAAAACCTGCTGGCCATGTATCAGGCTGCCCACGATTTCGGCAGATACTGATCCGGATGTGAAAAGAAGCGGACAGGACACATGCAAAGTGTTCTGTCCGCTTTTTTATTGTCCGCTTTGATGATTGTTTGTCGGCGTTCGGCTCCCGCAAACATGAATCCCTCTTTGCACTGCATATACTGATAAGGCTATCGGACGGTGCAAAGGGAGGAACACGCATGGGCAGACGGGGACTGTTTTTGAAAAATGCCGTGGTGCTGACAGCGGCCACGCTGGCGCTGCGGCTGATCGGCATGGTGTTCCGGGTGGTGATCTCCAACAGGCTGGGCGCTGAGGGTATGGGCCTGTACCAGATCGTGCTTTCGGTGTATATGCTGGCCACCACACTGGCAAGTGCCGGGATCTCGCTGGCAGTGACACGGCTGGTCAGCGAGGAACAGATCCGTACCCACCGTGCGGGAATGAAAAAGCTGATGGGCTTCTGTATCGCTGTCAGCGCCGTGCTGGGCGCGGTGGTGGGCGCGGTGCTGTACGCTGCCGCCGGGATACTGGCCGCCCGCTGGATCGGTGAACCGGAAAGCGCCGGCAGCCTGCAGGTGCTCAGCCTGAGTATGCCGTTTCTGGCGGTTTCCGCCGCACTGCGGGGATATTTTACCGCACGGCGGCGCATCGCATTTTCCAGCATGGCTCAGCTGCTGGAGCAGGGGGTCAAATTCGCCGCCTGTATGCTGCTCATCGGCGCATGGGGCGTGAACGATGCCGTGTTCGGGTGTTTTCTGGTGATGGCAGCGGATACCCTCTCCGAGTGGTTCAGCTTTGTCTTTCAGTACATCGGTTACCGGGCCGATGTGCGCCGTCTGCCGCAAAAGGGACTGCCGCTGGCCCGCACGCCTCCGCTGCATCAGCGCATGCTGGAGATCGCTGCGCCGGTGGCGGGGGTGCGCATCGTCGGCAGCGCGCTGTATACCGTGGAAAATACCCTTGTCCCCTCGCTGCTGGAAAGATATTTTTCCTCTGCGCAGGGGCTTGCCGCTGAAGCTGCCCGCAGCGGGGCGCTGGCACAATGGGGTCAGCTCAAGGGGATGGGCATTCCGGTGCTGATGTTCCCCTCCACGCTGCTGGCCTCTTTTGTTCTGCTTCTGGTGCCGGAGCTTTCCGAGCTGCGTGCCCGCGGCGACAGGCAGCGCTCACAGCAGGTGATCGCCCTTTCGCTGCAGGTGACGCTGACGGCTGCCATTGGGGTGGCGGCAGGGCTGTACCTGCTGGCAGAGCCGCTGTGCGAGGCCATCTACCCCGGACAGGGCATCGGCTTTTATGTACAGGTGCTGGCTCCGCTGGTGCCGTTCATGTATCTGGAAAATGTGGCGGAGGGAATGCTCAAGGGGCTGGGAGAGCAGAAAATCACCTTTCGCTATTCTCTCATCAATGTGGCGGTGCGCCTTGTGCTGATCGCCGTACTGGTGCCCCGTGCCGGGATGCGGGGTTTTCTGTGGATGATGCTCGTCGATAATGTGGTCACGGCACTGCTGCACGCCAATCGCGTGCTGGTGGTGATGCAGATGCGTGTGGATTGGCCCCGCTGGGTGCTGCGGCCGCTGGCGGCGGCTGCGGCGGTTTACGGCTGCGGCTTTTTTGTGTGCAGATGGCTGCGCACCGCCGGACAGGACGGCCTGTGGGCGGCACTTTTCACCGGCGCGGGTATGGCGGCAATTTATCTTGTGCTGCTGCCGGTGCTGCGCTGTTTTACGCCGCAGCAGCTGCGGGAACTGTTCGCTCTGACAAAGGCGGGGCGAAAAAGGTGAATTTTCCGTAAAAAACCGGGGAAAAGCAGAGCGAAGGACTGGAATCTGCCAAAAAAATGTGCTATACTTAAATCCGTATGTGAAGATATGGAGAATGGAGTATCGCATGGAACTGCAGACCGATTACAACGCCCTGCCGCTTTCGCCGGAGATGAAACAGGCGATCGCCAAAATGGGCTTTACCGAAATGACCGAGGTGCAGGCCAAGGTCATCCCGCTGATGCTGGAGGGTAAGGATGTCACCGCCAAGGCGCCCACCGGCACCGGCAAGACCTGTGCTTTCGGTATCCCCCTGATCGAAAACCTGACCGAGGAGGGTCATGATCCGCAGGCCCTGATCCTGTGCCCCACCCGCGAGCTGTGCATCCAGATCGTGGAGGAGCTGCGCAGCCTGTGTGCTTTCAAGCCGTGGGCGCGTATTGCCTGTATCTATGGCGGGCAGAATATCAACAGGCAGATCGATTATCTCAAGGGCGGCTGCCACATCGTGGTGGCCACTCCCGGCCGTTTTATGGACCATGTCAACCGCCGCACTCTGCAGGTGAAGAACATCACCCGCGTGATGCTGGATGAGGCCGATGAGATGCTGGATATGGGCTTTTATAAGGATGTGCGCCGTATTCTGGATCTGGTGAAGAACAAAAAGCAGGTGCTGATGTTCAGCGCTACCATCAGCCGCGAGGTGATGGATATCGGCTGGCTGTATCAGAATGATCCCGAAGAGGTGACTGTACTGCCCGTGGAGGAAAGCCAGCCCAAGATCACCCAGTATTCGCTGCGTACCACCGGCCGCAACAAGGTGACGGATATCAGCCAGATCATGATAAGCGAGGGCTACAAGCGCGCCATCGTGTTCTGCAATACCAAATATACCACCTCCATGGTGTGCGATGCTTTGTGTGAGCGCAATTTCCTTGCCGACTGTATCCACGGCGATATGTCCCAGAAGGAGCGCAATCAGGTCATGGGCGATTTCCGTGCGGACAAGTTCGCCGTTCTGGTTGCCACCGATGTGGCCGCCCGCGGCATCGATATCAGCGATATCGAGGTGGTGTTCAACTACGACATCCCCGACTCCAACGATTACTACCTGCACCGCATCGGCCGCACCGGCCGTGCCAAGCGCGAGGGCATCAGCTATCTGCTGGTCACCCCCGAGGATGAGACCCGTGTACGCAATCTGGTGCGCTGTGTCAAGGCTCCGCTCAACCCCGTCAAGTTCTATGACGGCAAGCTGATCCCCGACGAGGGTGTTCAGTATGGCGGCGGCGTACAGCTGCTGGATTTTATTCACTGATCAACAATCAACATCGCGCAAGCGAAGAAAGAGGTTTATCATGACTGCTATCACCAAACAGACCATCATCGGCGATATTCTGGATGCTGCTCCCGACACCGCCAAGTATTTCCTCGAGATCGGCATGCACTGCCTGGGCTGCCCCCACTCCCGCGGCGAGAGCATTGAAGAGGCCTGCATGGTTCACGGCACCAACGCGGACGAGCTGGTTGCCAAGCTGAACGCCCACATCAACGGCTGATGCCGCTGACGGAACGCGAACACAAAGCAGGGGAGCTGACGCAGTGCGCGGCAGCTCCTCTTGCTGCACGCGAAAAACTTTCTCTGGATGAGCGCCTTGCCGCTGCTGCCGCACTGGTGAAACCCGGTGCCCGTGTGGCGGATGTGGGCTGTGATCACGGCAAGCTGTCGGTGTATCTGGCCAAAAAAGGCATTGCTGCGCAGGTGATCGCCATCGATGTGCGCCCCCAGCCGCTGGAAAAAGCGAGGGCGCTGGTGGAGAAAACAGGCTGCGGTCAGTTGGTGGAGTGCCGGCTGGCCGACGGCCTTTCCTGTGTTCTGCCCGGTGAGGTGGATACTGTTATTCTGGCAGGTATCAGCGGTATCACGGCCTGCGAGATCCTTGCCGCTGCCCCGTGGACGAAGGATGCGGCGGTGCGTATTATCGCCGTGCCTGCCAACAAGGCCAATGTGCTGCGCCGCTGGCTGGCAGAAAACGGTTATGCACTGGAGCAGGAGATCGCTGCTGTGGCGGCAAACCGCCCCTATACCGCCCTTGCGGCCCGCTGGAACGGAAAAGCTTTTGTTCCGGATGAGTGCTGGTGCCGGTTGGGCTTGCTGGCGGATGCCCCCGGCGAAGCCGCTGCCGCCTACCGCGAAAAGGTGCTGCACCAGCTGGAACGGCAGCTTGCCGGCGAAACGGCAGGTGTGCACCATACGGAGGATCGGTGTGCTGCGCTGCGCACCGTGTATGAAGAGGTGAAAAAACGATGCAGCAGGTGAGTGTACAGGATGTGCTGCGGCTGCTGGAGCAGCTGGCGCCGCCCGCGCTGGCGGAAGGCTGGGATAATGTGGGTCTGCTGGTGGAAAGCGAAGGCCCGGTCACTGGGATCCTGACGGTGCTGGATATCACGGATGCTGCCGTGGAGGAAGCCATCGCCAGAGGGTACAACCTGATTGCGGCACACCATCCGGTGATCTTTCGCCCGGTGAAATCCTTGCATTATAATAATGTAATATATAAGATGGCGCAGGCAGGCATCTCCGCCATTTGCATGCACACCAATCTGGACTGTGCTGCGGGCGGCACGGGGGACACTCTTGCCGCGCTGCTGGGTCTGCAGAATGTGCAGACCTATGCGGTGGACGGGGATGAGAACCTTGGCCGCATCGGCACACTGCTGCAGCCGATGAGTATGCCGCAGCTGGCGGCACTGTGCCGCGATGTCCTGCATACGCCGGTGCGTTATGTGGAAAACAGCCGTGCCGTCAGCCGTGTGGCGGTCGTCACCGGTTCCGGCGACTATATCGAGGATGCTCTGGCCGCCGGTGCGGATGCGCTGGTCACCGGCGAGGTGGGCTACCACAAAGCCATGGATGCCGCCGCAGCGGGCCTTGGCGTGGTAGAGGCCGGGCACTTCGGCACCGAAGCCCCCATCGCCGCTGTTTTGAAAGAAAAGCTTGCCGCCGCCTTCCCGGCACTGCCGGTGCGGGTGAGCGAAACCATGAAAGATGTGTTCCGGACGCTGTGAGCCCTCTGCGGGGGTCTGTCCGTGAAGAAAGGAGACTCCCATGGCATTGGACGCTGCCGTGCTGGCGCTGCTGGCAAAGGAACTGAAAGCCGAACTGCTGGATGCAAAGATCGACAAGATCGGCCAGCCCACGCGGGATGAGGCGGTGCTCACCCTGCGCACCCGTACCGCTACCCGTAAGCTGCTGCTCTCGGCGCGCAGCGGCTCTGCCCGTGCGGGTATCACCACCGAAACCTTTGAAAACCCCGATGTGCCGCCCAGCTTCTGCATGCTGCTGCGCAAGCATCTGATCGGCGGTCGGCTGCTGGATGTGCGTACCGTTCCCAGCGAGCGCATCCTGTTCTTCGATTTCCAGTGTGTCAATGAGATGGGCGATCTGGTCAGACGCACGCTGGCTGCCGAGCTGATGGGCCGGTACTCCAACCTTGTGCTTATCCGTGAGGAGGATAAGATCGTTGATGCACTCAAGCGGGTGGATTTTGAAGACAGCGCCGTGCGGCAGCTGCTGCCCGGTCTGACCTACACGCTGCCGGAGCAGCCGGATAAGCTGCCCTTCCTTTCGGCGGGCGGCGCAGCGGTGGTGGAAGCCGCACGCGCCCTGCCGCACACTGCGGCGGACGCTCTGATGAAATCCGTCACCGGTATCGGGCCGGTGCTCTGCCGCGAGGCGGTGTGGCGCACCTTTGGTGCACAGGAGCCGCAGGCAGATGCCATGACGCAGGAGCAGGCACAGGCGCTTGCACAGACAGTCGATGAGATCATTCGTCTGTATCACGAGGCTCCGGTGCCCACGCTGGTGTTTTCGCCGGAGGGTAAGCCCACCGAGTTCAGCTTCCTGCCGCTGACCCAGTATCTGCCCCGCTGTGAGCTGCGGGAGTACCCCGATTTCAGCTCACTGCTGGATGATTACTACCGCACCAAAGACCGCGCCGAGCGTCTGCGGCAGAAAAGCCGCGAGCTGAGCAAGCAGGTGCACAATCTGTATGACCGCGCCCTGCGTAAGCAGACCGCCCGCCGCGAAGAACTTGCCCAGAGCGAAAAGAGCGACCATCTGCGGCTGTGGGGCGAATTGATCTCCGCCAATCTGTGGCAGATCCCCGCCGGTGTGCGCAGCGTCACGCTGAACAATTACTATACCGGCGAGGATATTGCCATCCCGCTGGATCCCCGCTGGTCTCCCTCTCAGAACGCACAGCGCTATTTCAAGGAATACAAAAAGAAACAGACCGCGGTGCAGATGCTGACAAAGCTGCTGGAGGAGAGTGCTGTGGAGATTGAGTATCTGGCCACCGTACTGGACGAGATCGGCCGCGCCGAGGGCGAGCGCGCTCTCAACGATATCCGGATGGAGCTCAAGGGGCAGGGATATCTCAAGTATTTCAAGCTGCGGGAGAAAAAACAGAAGCCGGCGGATTATATCCGCTACCGCTCCTCCGACGGGTTTGAAATTCTGGTAGGCCGCAACAACCTGCAGAACGATAAGCTCACCCTGCACACCGCCCGCGGCAAGGATCTGTGGTTCCACACCAAAAATGCCCCCGGAAGCCACACGGTGGTGATGAGCGAGGGCAGGGATATTCCCGATACCACCAAGAACGAAGCCGCCATGATCGCGGTGTGGCATTCCAGTCAGAAAAACTCCGCCAAGGTGGCGGTGGATTACACGGAGGTGCGCAATATCCGCAAAACCGGTGATCTGCGCCCCGGCATGGTGCTTTACGAGCACTATGAGACCGCCTATATCACACCGGATGAAACGGCCATTGAAAAGCTTTTGGAAAAGGCGTAAAACGACATTGGTCAAAAGTGAGAATTTTTAAAAATTTTTTCTACTTTTTTTACAAAACCTCTTGCAATGCAGGAGGTTTTGTGCTATCATATACTACGGCTGCGAAAGGCTTGTGTAACTAACAAGAGCTGCGCAAGCCGAGATATGCGTTGAGGCGGGAGGTTACCGCACGCCGGTGGCAACACCAATGTGCAATTTCCGCTGAGTATGTCTGGTCAAGAACCGGGCGAAAGAATACTGGATAGCAAAGGGTTATGTTCGTCAAGTTACTCGATGAACCAATTTCCACGCTAATTTGCTGAAGATTCTTTCCGGGAGAACTGCGTGCGGTTCACCGGATTTTGTAATGCAAAGGCGTGAGACACCCGGAGCGGTGTACAAGTATTTATCGTACCGCCCACAAAATTTTACAAGGAGGCGATACCATGGCAGTCAAGGAAAAAATCAGAATTCGTCTGAAGAGCTACGATGCTCAGCTGATCGATACCGCAGCGGAGAGAATCGTTGAAACCGTCAAGCGCTCCGGCGCCCGCGTTTCCGGTCCCATCCCCCTGCCCACCGATCGTGAGATCGTCACCATCCTGCGCGCCGTCCATAAGTACAAGGACAGCCGTGAGCAGTTTGAGATGCGTACTCACAAGCGCCTGATCGACGTTCTGAAACCTTCCAACAAAACTGTGGAGGCTCTGCAGGGCCTTCAGCTCCCTGCCGGCGTTGAGATCGAGATCCAGCTGTAAGCGTTAAGTTCGGCCGCTGCGCTGCAAGCCGAAAACTGACATTTAAGCATTGAAGGATACATCGAGATCGACCCGCAGAGAGGTCATGTTGACCGGCTGGATCGGTCAACCAATAACCTATTAGGAGGCATACAACATCATGCAAAAAGGAATCATTGCAAAGAAGGTCGGCATGACTCAGCTGTTCGACGAGAACGGCAAGGTCGTCCCCGTGACGATCGTTGAGGCCGGCCCCTGCACCGTGGTGCAGAAGAAGACCGTCGAAAGCGACGGCTACCAGGCTGTTCAGCTGGGCTTCGGCGAAGTCACCTCCAAGCATCTGACCAAGGCTGTTGCCGGTCATTTTGCCAAGGCTGACGTCGCTCCCAAGAAGACCCTGCGCGAGTTCCGTCTGGAGGACATTTCCGCTCTGAACATCGGCGATGTGCTGAAGGCTGACGTCTTCACCGCCGGTGATGCCGTTGATGTCTGCGGCATCAGCAAGGGCAAGGGCTACGCCGGCTACATCAAGCGCTGGAACGGTCACCGTCTGCGCGAGAGCCACGGCACCGGCCCCGTTGCCCGTCATGCCGGTTCCATGGGCGCCATCTCTGATCCCAGCCGTGTGTTCAAGGGCAAGAAGCTGCCCGGCCACATGGGCGCCGAGAAGGTGACTGTGCAGAACCTGAAGGTCGTCAAGGTTGACGCCGAGAATAATCTGATCGCTATCAAGGGCGCGATCCCCGGCCCCAAGGGCGGTGTGATCACCATCGCCAATAGCGTGAAGGCGTAAGGAGGAAAGCGCACAATGAAATTTGACGTTTTGAACAAAAACGGCGAGAAGGTCTCCAGTGTTGAGCTTTCCGATGCCGTCTTCGGTATCACTCCGAATGAAAAAGTGATGCACGCTGCCGTGGTCAACTTCCTGGCCAACCAGCGTCAGGGTACCCAGAGCACCAAGACCCGCGCCGAGGTTTCCGGCGGCGGTCGTAAGCCCTGGCGTCAGAAGGGTACCGGTCATGCCCGTCAGGGTTCCACCCGTGCTCCCCAGTGGACTCACGGTGGCGTCGCTCTGGGCCCCAAGCCCCGCGATTACAGCTACACCCTGAACAAGAAGGTCAAGCGTCTGGCCATCAAGTCCGCTCTGTCTGACAAGGCTGCCAACGGCAACCTGATCATCGTCGACAGCCTGGCTGTGGAAGAGTACAAGACCAAGACCGTTGTCAACCTGCTGGCTGCTGTCGGCGCCGAGGGCAAGAGCCTGGTCGCCACCGCTGCTCTGGAGGAAAAGCTGGTGAAGAGCGCCGCCAACATCCCCGGCGTCAAGACCAGCATGGCCGCTAATGTCAACACCTACGACGTGCTGAACGCCGACAAGCTGGTTGTTGATCTGGACGGCGCCAAGAAACTCGAGGAGGTCTTCGCATAATGAAAGTTGCACCTCAGAACATCGTGCTGGCTCCGGTCATCACCGAAGATTCCATGGGCCGTCTGGCCATGAACAAGTACACCTTCAAGGTGGCCAGCAACGCCACCAAGATCGACATCGCCGCCGCCGTTGAAGAGCTGTTCGGCGTGAAGGTCGCGAAGGTCAACACCATGCATGTGCGCGGTCGTATGCGCCGTCAGGGCATGCATCAGGGCATGACTCCCGGCTACAAGAAGGCCATCGTCACCCTGACTGCCGACAGCAAGGGCATCCCCTTCTTCGAGAGCATGGTGTAATTGAAGCTGGCAAATGCAAGCTTCCCTTATGGGTGAATGAACCCGATAATTTCATTAACAAAGGAGAAATACCGAAATGGCTATCAAGAAATACAGCCCGACTACGCC
This sequence comes from Oscillospiraceae bacterium, assembly GCA_017472965.1. Taxonomy (GTDB): domain Bacteria; phylum Bacillota; class Clostridia; order Oscillospirales; family Ruminococcaceae; genus UBA1762. Next base: position 85,668 of record JAFUNR010000023.1, read on the forward strand.
CGGTCGCCGCGGTATGACCACTCAGGACTACAGTGGTCTGTCCAAGGTCGCTCCCGAGCGCAGCCTGCTGGAGCCGATGAAGAAGTCGGCCGGCCGCAACAACACCGGTCGCATCACCGTTCGCCACCATGGCGGCGGCAACCGTACCAAGTACCGTGTCATCGATTTCAAGCGTGACAAGGTCGATATGTCCGCCACTGTGCTGACTCTGGAGTACGATCCCAACCGCAGCGCTCTGATCAGCCTGGTCCAGTACGAGGACGGCGAGAAGCGCTACATCATCGCCGCTGACGGCATGAATGTGGGCGATAAGATCATGAGCGGCGCCAGCGCCGACATCAAGCCCGGCAACTGCCTGCCCTTCGCCAACATCCCCGTTGGTACCATTATCCACAACATTGAGATGTACCCCGGCAAGGGCGCCCAGCTGGTGCGTTCCGCCGGCAACATGGCTCAGCTGATGGGTAAGGAGAACGGCTACGCTCTGGTGCGTCTGCCCTCCGGCGAGATGCGTCAGTTCCCCCTGAACTGCGTGGCCTCCATCGGCCAGGTAGGCAACCTGGATCATGAAAACGTCAACTACGGCAAAGCCGGCCGTAAGCGTCACATGGGTTGGCGTCCCACCGTCCGCGGTAGCGTCATGAACCCCTGCGACCATCCCCACGGCGGTGGTGAGGGTCGCTGCCCGATCGGTCGTTCCGGTCCTGTCACTCCCTGGGGCAAGCCTGCTCTGGGCCTGAAGACCCGCAACACCAAGAAGGCAAGCGGCAAGTTCATCGTCAAGCATCGTGACGTGTAAGAAAGGAGAACACACAAATGGGTAGAAGTGTTAAAAAGGGACCTTTTGTACAGCCTGTTCTTCTGAAGCGCGTGCGCGAGATGAACGCTGCTGGTGAGAAGCGTGTGCTCAAGACCTGGAGCCGCTCCTCTACGATTTTCCCTGATTTTGTTGGTCATACCTTTGCGGTGCATGACGGCCGCAAGCACGTTCCTGTCTATGTGACCGAGGATATGGTCGGCCACAAGCTGGGCGAGTTTGCCCCCACCCGCACCTTCCGCGGCCATGCCGGCGCGAAGACTACGAAGTAAGGAGGAAGTTCAAATGGAAGCGAAAGCTTATCTGCGTTATGTGCGCATCGCTCCCCGCAAGGTTCAGATCGTGTGTGACATGATCCGCAACCAGAAGCTGGACAAAGCCCTGGCCATGATGCAATACACCCCGAAAGCAGCCTGCGAGCCTCTTTACAAGCTGGTGAAGAGCGCTGCAGCCAATGCTGAGAACAATTTCAACATGGATAAGAACAACCTGTATGTCGCCGAGTGCTTCGTCACTCCCGGCCCCACTCTGAAGCGTATCCGCGCTCGCGATAAGGGTCGTGCGTACAGAGTCCTCAAGAGAACCAGCCACATCACGGTCGTTCTCAAAGAGATGGAAGGCTAAGAGGAGGTAAACTATGGGTCAGAAAGTCAATCCCCACGGTTTGCGTGTAGGCGTCATCAAGGATTGGGACAGCCGCTGGTTCGCCAATAAGAAGGACTTTGGCGATACCCTGGTCGAGGATTACAACATCCGCAAGGTTCTGAAGAAGCAGCTGTACGCCTCCGGCGTTTCCAAAATCGAGATCGAGCGCACCACCGACCGTGTCAAGATCAACATCTACTGCGCTAAGCCCGGTATGGTCATCGGCCGTCAGGGCGCTGAAAAGGAAAAGCTGCAGGATCAGATGAAGAAGATGATCGGCAAAGAGGTCATCGTCAACATCGTCGAGATCCGCAACCCCGATACCAATGCTCAGCTGGTGGCTGAGAGCATCGCTTCCCAGCTGGAGCGCCGCACCTCTTTCCGCCGCGCTATGAAGATGAGCATCGGCCGTGCCATGCGCATGGGCGCTAAGGGTATCAAGTGCAACCTGTCCGGTCGTCTGGCCGGCGCCGACATCGCCCGCAGCGAGGAGTACCATGAGGGTACCATCCCCCTGCAGACCCTGCGCGCTGACATCGATTACGGCTTTGCAGAGGCTGCCACCACCTACGGCCGCATCGGCGTCAAGGTGTGGATCTACAAGGGCGAGGTCCTGAAGGGCCAGGCTCCCGCTGAGGAAGTTCGCCCCCCCAAGAGATTCGACGGCGAGCGTCGTGATCGTCGCAACGATCGCCGCGCTCCCCGCAGAGAAGGAGGCAACTGATAATGTTACTGCCTAAACGTGTTAAATACCGTCGCGTTCAGCGCGGTCGCATGACCGGTAAAGCCAGCCGTGGCAATAAGGTCAACCAGGGTGAATATGGCATCATGGCTACCGAGCCCGCCTGGATCACCTCCAACCAGATCGAAGCAGCCCGTATCGCCATGACCCGTTACATCAAGCGTGGCGGTCAGGTCTGGATCAAGATCTTCCCCGACAAGCCCGTCACCGAGAAGCCCGCTGAGACCCGCATGGGTTCCGGTAAGGGCAGCCCCGAGTACTGGGTCGCTGTCGTCAAGCCCGGTCGCGTTATGTTCGAGATCGGCGGCGTTTCCAAGGATCTGGCCTATGAGGCTCTGCGTCTGGCCATGCACAAGCTGCCCTGCAAGTGCAAGATCGTAGCCCGTGAAGAGGAGGTTGCTGAGTAATGAAAGCTAGTGAAATCCGCGAGATGAACAGCGAAGCTCTGAACAAGAAGCTGGCCGACCTGAAGGAAGAGCTGTTCAACCTGCGTTTCCAGCACGCCATCAACCAGCTGGAGAATCCGGGCCGCATCACCGCCGTCAAGAAGGATATCGCCCGTGTCAAGACCGCCCTTCGCGCCATTGAGCTGAAGGCTGAATAAGAGTAGAGAGGAGAGAAACAATGGAACGCAATCTGAGAAAGACTCGTGTGGGCGTTGTCACCTCCGACAAGATGGACAAGACCATCGTCGTGTCCGTCCTTGACAACGTCAAGCATCCTCTCTACAAGAAGATCATCAAGCGCACCGTGAAGTTCAAGGCTCATGACGAGAACAACGAGTGTGGCATCGGTGACCGCGTAGAGATCATGGAGACCCGTCCCCTGTCCAAGGATAAGCGCTGGAGACTGGTCCGCATCATCGAGAAGGCGAAATAAGATTTTCGATAGGGGCGGTTCATCATCCGCCCAAAGCTGTGCGGGCACACAGCCCGCGCTGCTTCCACTAACATTAAGGAGGAACGCACTGTGGTACAGATGCAAACCTATCTCAAGGTGGCTGACAACACCGGCGCGAAAGAGATCATGTGCATTCGCGTGCTGGGCGGCACCCGTAAGAGATATGCAAGAGTGGGCGACGTTATCGTTGCCTCTGTTAAGAAGAGCACTCCCGGCGGCGTGTGCAAGAAGGGCGATGTGGTCAAGGCCGTTATCGTCCGCAGCAAGAGCCCGCTGCGCCGTGAGGATGGCAGCTACATCCGTTTCGATGAGAACGCTGCTGTTATCATCCGTGAAGACAAGAATCCGAGAGGCACCCGTATTTTTGGACCTGTTGCCCGCGAGCTGCGTGAGAACGGCTATCTGAAAATCTTGAGCCTGGCTCCGGAATCGCTGTAAGGAGGACATACGAAATGAATAAAGTGCATGTCAAGACCGGCGATACCGTGATGATCATCAGCGGTAAAGACCGTGGCAAGTCCGGCAAGGTGCTGGCCGTGAGCCCCGCCGAGGGCAAGGTCCTGGTCGAGGGCCTGAACATGGTCACCAAGCACGTCAAGGCCCGCCGTCAGGGCGAGCAGGGCGGCATCGTGAAAGCCGAAGGCGCTCTGTATGCAAGCAAGGTCATGCCCGTTTGCCCCAAGTGCGGCAAGGCTGTCCGTGTTGGCCACGTCATGAAGGACGACAAGAAGGTCCGCGTCTGCAAGAAGTGCGGCGCTGAAATCTGATAGGAGGAGGAAAGACTAATGGCATCTAGACTGAAAGAGCGTTACGCCAGCGAGGTCGCTCCTGCTCTGATGAAGAAGTTTCAGTACAAGAGCGTGATGCAGATCCCCAAGCTGGATAAGATCGTCATCAACGTTGGCTGCGGCGAAGCCCGCGAGAATCCGAAGGTGCTGGACGCTGTTGTCGGCGATCTGAGCAAGATCACCGGCCAGAAGCCCATCATCTGCAAGGCCAAGAAGAGCGTTGCGAACTTCAAACTGCGCGAGGGCATGCCCATCGGCGTTAAGGTCACCCTGCGCGGCGACCGTATGTACGAGTTCATGGACCGTTTCTTCAATGTGGCTCTGCCCCGTGTCCGCGACTTCCGCGGCATCAACGGCGACGCCTTCGATGGTCGCGGCAACTACAGCTGCGGCATCAAGGAGCAGATCATTTTCCCCGAGATCGAGTACGATAAGATCGACGCTGTCCGTGGTATGGACATCTGCTTCGTTACCACTGCACAGACCGATGAAGAGGGCAAGGAGCTGCTGAAGGCTCTGGGCGCCCCCTTTGCGAACTAAGGGAGGGAAAATAAGTGGCTAAGACCAGTATGAAAATCAAGCAGAAGGCTGAGCCCAAGTTCAGCACTCGTGCTTACACCCGCTGCAAGATCTGCGGCCGTCCCCACGCTTACCTTCGCAAGTACGGCGTCTGCCGTATCTGCTTCCGCGAGCTGGCTTACAAGGGCCAGATCCCCGGCGTCAAGAAGGCCAGCTGGTAATCAACCGGCGGCCTTCGGAAGGCCGCAGCTCACTTTCGTGTCCGAACCCGTGGAAGGTTGCCGCTTGCGGCAAGACCCCACGGTGTAACCTGACTAAAATATTATTTAGGAGGTAACTACCCATGCAAATCACCGATCCCGTCGCTGATCTGCTGACCCGCATCCGCAACGCCAGCAGCGCTCGCCATGCTACGGTCGATGTTCCTGCTTCCAACCTGAAGAAGGCTATCTGCAACATTCTGGTTGAAGAGGGCTATGTCAAGAGCGTCCAGTCCATCGAGGACAACAAGCAGGGCACCCTGCGTCTGACGCTGAAGTACGAGAACAACAAGCCGGTCATCTCCGGCCTGCGCAGAGTCTCTAAACCCGGCCTGCGTATCTACACCAACTGCGAAGAGATGCCCAAAGTCATGAAGGGCCTGGGTGTCGCTATCATTTCCACTTCCAAAGGCGTTATGACCGATAAGGCTGCCCGTGCTGCGCACGTCGGCGGCGAAGTCCTCGCCTTTGTCTGGTAATCAGGGGGGCTTAAGACTATGTCGAGAATCGGAAGAAAACCCGTGGTCATTCCTGCCGGTGTTGAGGTCGCTATCGACGGCCAGAACATCACGGTGAAAGGCCCCAAAGGCACCTTGAATTCCACCATCCATCACCTGATCTCTGCCACTGTCGAGGGCAACCAGGTGATCGTTACCCGTGCCAATGACGAGAATCTGTCCCGCAGCGTGCACGGTCTGTCCCGTACCCTGATCAATAACATGGTCGTGGGCGTCTCCGAAGGCTTCAAGAAGGAGCTGGAGGTTCAGGGCGTCGGCTACCGTGTCCAGAAGCAGGGCAAGGATCTGGTCATGACCCTGGGCTACTCTCATCCCGTCGTCATGAGCGACAACGACGACATCAAGATCGAAGTGCCTGATCAGTTCCACATCGTTGTCACCGGTATCGATAAGCAGAAAGTCGGTCAGTTCGCTGCCGAAGTTCGTGAGAAGCGTCCGCCTGAGCCTTATAAGGGCAAGGGTATCCGCTACGTCGGTGAGTTCGTTGCCCACAAAGAGGGCAAAACCGGTAAGGGTAAATAAGGAAAGGAGTAAGAACAGATGGTTAAAAAGATGGATAAAAACGCTGCTCGTCTGCGCCGTCACACCCGTGTTCGCGGCAAGATCAGCGGCACGGCGGAAATGCCCCGCCTGAACGTGTTCCGCTCCTCCAAACACATCTATGCCCAGATCATCGACGACGTGGCTGGCGTGACTCTGGTCAGCGCTTCCAGCATGGACAAGGGCTTTGAGGCCAACGGCGGCAACGCTGAGGGCGCCAAGGCTGTCGGCGTTGCGATCGCCAAGAAGGCTTTGGAGAAGAACATCACCACCGTCGTATTCGACCGCGGCGGCTATGTTTATCACGGCCGTGTGCAGGCTCTGGCCGAGGGCGCCCGCGAAGGCGGCCTGAAGCTGTAAGGAGGGAATACGATGCAAAAGTTCAACAATGCTCCGGAAACTGAGATGATCGAGAAGGTCGTCTACATCAACCGCGTTTCCAAAACCGTCAAGGGCGGCCGCGTCATGAAGTTCAGCGCGCTGGTCGTCGTGGGCGACGGCAAGGGCAACATCGGCTACGGCATGGGTAAGGCCGCCGAGGTTCCCGAAGCCATCCGTAAGGGCATCGAGAATGCCAAGAAGAATATGGTCAACGTTGCCCTGCGCGGCACCACCATCCCCCACGAGATCACCGGTATCTTCGGTGCCGGCCGTGTGCTGATGCGTCCCGCCGCTCCCGGTACCGGCGTTCTGGCCGGCGGCCCCGTTCGTGCCGTCCTGGAAGCCGCAGGTATCAAGGACATCCGCGCCAAGTCTCTGCGTTCCAACAATCCCTGCAACGTCGTTGCTGCCACCTTTGCTGGCCTGCAGGCGCTGCGTACCGCTGAGCAGGTTGCCGCCATCCGTGGCAAGTCTGTCAAAGAAATTCTGGGTTAAGGAGGTAGCTGACAATGGCTGAGAATACTAAGGCTGCCGCCAAGAAGGCTTCTGAAAAGACCGTTGCAACCGTTACCATCACTTTGAAGAAGAGCCTGATCGCTTGCAAGGAAAAGCAGATCGCTACCGCTCTGTCTCTGGGTCTGAAGCGTCCCGGTGATGTGACCGTTCAGCCCGACAATGCCGCCACCAAGGGTAAGATCGCTGTGATCTCTCACATGGTGGAGGTCCACTAAAAAGACAGGAGGTGCAATCGCAATGAAACTCCATGAGTTGCAGCCCGCTCTGGGCTCTAACAAGGAAGCCAAGCGCAAAGGCCGTGGTCACGGCTCCGGCAACGGTAAGACTGCCGGTTATGGCCACAAGGGTCAGAAGGCTCGTTCCGGCGTCAAGAAGGCCGGTTTCGAGGGCGGCCAGATGCCGCAGCAGCGCCGTCTGCCCAAGCGCGGCTTCAATAACATCTTCGCTACCGTTTACGCCAATGTCAAGGTGCAGGATCTGGAGCGTTTTGAGGATGGCAGCGTTGTCACCACTCAGACTCTGATCGACGCCGGCATCATCAAAAAGCCTCTGGATGGCGTTAAGGTGCTGGGCAACGGTGAGCTGACCAAGAAGCTGACCGTTCAGGTCGCCGCCTTCAGTGCCGCCGCCAAAGAGAAGATCGAAAAGGTCGGCGGAAAGGCTGAGGTGATTTAAGTGCTGAAGACTTTCCGTAACGCCTGGAAGATCGCTGAGCTGCGCAAGAAGATCCTCTTCACGCTGTTCGTTCTGCTGATCTTCCGCCTGGGTGCCGCACTGCCTGTGCCTTTTATTGACGCCGGAGCGCTGGAATCCTGGTTCGGCAGTGATGCCGTTCAGGGCAGTATGTTCAATTATCTGGATATGCTGACCGGTGGCAGCTTCTCGCAGGCCACTGTGTTTGCCCTGTCCGTTACCCCCTACATCAACGCCTCCATCATCATGCAGCTGCTCACAGTCGCCATTCCGGCACTGGAGCGGCTGAGCAAGGAAGGCGAAGAGGGCCGCAACGTGATCAACCGCATCACCCGCTACGTCACTACAGGCATCGCTGCTCTGCTGGGTGTAATGTATTACTTCCTGCTGCGCAATCAGGGTGCTCTGTCTGACGAGGGCGTGTTTGCTGCACTGGTCATCATCTTTACTTTCACTGCCGGTTCTATGTTGATCACCTGGCTCGGTGAGCAGATCGATACCCACGGCATCGGCAACGGCGTCTCTATGCTGATCTTCGCCGGTATCGTGTCCCGTCTGTCCACTCTGCCCGGTCAGGCAGTTTCCTACCACAGTTATGCACAGATGCTGCGCCAGTTCGGTCAGCCCTGGGTTCAGATCTACATCTTCCTGGTTCTGGCTGCCATTCTGAGCATCGTAAGCATCTTCTTCGCTGTGTTCATCACCAACGCCGAGCGCCGCATTCCCGTGCAGTACGCCAAGCGTGTGGTGGGCCGCAAGCAGTACGGCGGTCAGGCCAGCTACATCCCCCTGAAGGTGAACATGAGCGGCGTTCTGCCCGTCATCTTCGCCTCCTCCATCGTGTCGATCCCGGCCACCATTCTGATGTTCTTCCCGGCTCTGTCCGATAAGAAGATCATCGGCCCGGTGCTGAACTTCTTCAACATGAATGGCTGGGGCTACGCTGTGTTCTACGCCCTGCTGATCTTTGCTTTCAACTACTTCTATGTTGCCATCCAGTATAACCCCATCGAGATCGCCAACAACCTGCGGAGCAACAACGGTGTGATCCCCGGCGTTCGTCCCGGCAAGCCCACCAGTGATTTCATCACCCGTGCGCTGAGCAAGATCACCTTCATGGGCGGCATCTTCCTGGTTCTGCTGGCTGGCCTGCCCATCGTCATGGGCAACCTCACCGGCATTCAGATGCAGCTGGCCGGCACGTCTCTGCTGATCATGGTCGGCGTCGCGCTGGATACCTGCCGCAGTCTGGAGAGCTATATGCTCATGCGTCACCACAAGGGTTTCCTGGAATAAACTGCTTTTAAGGATTAGGAGGACCACAATGAATCTGATTTTGTTGGGCGCTCCCGGTGCCGGCAAAGGCACCCAGGCGGAGATCGTCTGCGATAAGCTGGGTATTCCTACCATCAGCACCGGCAACGCTCTGCGTGCCGCCATCAAGGACGGTACCGAGATGGGTCTGAAGGCGAAGGAAGCTGTTGACGCCGGCCGCCTTGTCTCCGACGAGATCGTCGTCGGCATCGTCAAGGAAAGACTGGCGCAGGATGACTGCAAAAACGGCTTTATTCTGGATGGTATGCCCCGTACTGTTGCTCAGGCTCACGCTCTGGAGGACATGGGGGTCAACATCGATAAGGTCATCGACATCGAGGTTTCGGACGAAGCGATCATCGCCCGTCTGTCCGGCCGCCGGGTTTGCTCTGCGTGTGGCGCAAGCTATCACACCGAGTATAAGCCCAGCAGCGTGGAGGGCGTGTGCGACCGCTGCAATGGTGCGCTGATCATCCGCAAGGATGACGAGCCCGCCACCGTGCTGGAGCGTCTGGCCACTTACCACGAGCAGACCGAGCCGCTGGTCGAGTTCTACCGTGAGCGCGGCAAGCTGGTGGTCGTGGAAGGCCAGGAGAAGGTGGAGGACACCTCCGCTCTGCTGCTGGCTGCGCTGGAGGCTTAAATGATTCCGGTCAAATCGTCTGCCGACATCCAAAAGATGCGGCGCGCCTGCCAGATCGCCGCAGCTGCCCTGAAAAAGGGCGGCGAGGCGGTCCGGCCCGGCATCACCACAGCACAGTTGGATAAGATCATTCATCAGACTATCGTTTCCATGGGCGGCAAGCCTGCCTGTCTGGGATACTGCGGCTTCCCTGCCGCTGCATGCATCAGCGTCAATGACGTTGTGATCCACGGCATCCCGGGCGGGCGGACGCTCAAGGAGGGAGACATCGTCGGTATCGACCTGTGTGTCTCCTGCGATGGGTTCATCGGCGACAATGCAGCCACCTTTGCCTGCGGGAGTATCGATCCCGAGGCACAGCGACTGCTGGATGTCACCAAAGAAGCTCTTGCCCGCGGCATTGCTGCCGCGCAGGCGGGCAGCCGGATCGGTGATATCAGCGCTGCAGTGCAGGGCTGGGTCGAGGAGAACGGATTTTCCTGCATCCGCGACTATACCGGCCACGGCATCGGCCGCGAAATGCACGAGGAACCCGAAGTACCCAACTATGGCAAGGCCGGTCACGGCCCTCGTCTGGTTCCGGGTATGACCATCTGCATCGAGCCGATGGTCGCGCAGAAGGACTGGAAGGTCAAGGTGCTGTCCGATGGCTGGACGGCTGTGACCCGTGATGGCGGGCTGGCGGCTCATTTCGAGCACACCGTCGTCATCACCTCCAAGGGTCCGGTCATCCTGACCCAGCCATGAGGAGGTTCTTATGGATCTCTGCAAGGGCATGATCGTTCGCTCCCGCGCCGGCCGCGATGCCGGTCGCTGGTGCGTGATCATGGGGCTGGAAGAAAACTTCGCATGGATCGCTGACGGCGACCTGCGACCGATCGAAAAGCCCAAACGCAAAAAGCTGATGCATCTGGCCCGTACCAATACGGTGCTTGCGCCGGATGATTATTCCACAAACAACCGTCTGAAACAGGTTTTGGCGGCATTTGGCCGTCCGGGCCCCATGCACGAAGGAGGGCAGGAGCTTGTCTAAAGAAGATGTCATCGAAGTAGAGGGCACCGTCGTTGAGGCTATGCCCAATGCAATGTTCAAAGTTGAACTGGCCAACGGCCATCAGCTGCTGGCCCATATCTCCGGTAAGCTGCGTATGAACTTCATCCGCATTCTGCCGGGTGATAAGGTAACGCTGGAGATGTCCCCTTACGATCTGAATAAGGGCCGCATCACATGGCGCTCCAAGTAAGAGACCGGGCACTCTGAATCAGAGACCGGGCACTTCGAGACGCAAGCGTTCCAAATATCCGCTATGTACCCATGCGTCGGTAGGCGCTGCCCTGCAGCGTACCCCGTTCGCTAATTGATTTAGGAAAGGTGAATGAAATGAAAGTTAAACCTTCCGTGAAGCCCATCTGCGAAAAGTGCAAGGTGATCAAGCGCAAAGGCCGCGTCATGGTCATCTGCGAGAACCCCAAGCACAAACAGCGCCAGGGCTAAGCGAGACCCGGGCAGGGGGCTAAGTGCGTAGAATCCCGGCGCAGGCCCCGACATAGGACATGGGATGAACGAATTTAGGAGGCTAAATTTTATGGCTCGTATTGCTGGTGTGGACCTGCCCCGCGACAAGCGCATTGAGGCTGGTCTGACCTACATCTACGGTATCGGCCCGAGCACTGCCAAGCGCATTCTGGCTGCTACCAACATCAACCCCGATACTCGCGTTAAGGACCTGACTGATGATGAAGCTCAGCTCATCCGTGACTATCTCGACGCCAACAACATCCTGGTCGAAGGCGACCTGCATCGTGACGTTGCTCTGAACATCAAGCGTCTGGTTGAGATTCAGTGCTACCGCGGTGTCCGTCATCGCAAGGGCCTGCCTGTGCATGGCCAGCGTACCAAGACCAACGCCCGTACCCGTAAGGGCCCGAAGCGTACCGTCGCCAACAAGAAGAAATAACCGAGGAGGAAAAGGCTAATGGCTAAAGTAGCTGCAAAGAAGACTGTTGCTGCTCGTGGCAAGAAGCGCGAGCGCAAAAATATTGACCGTGGCGCTGCTCACATCCAGAGCACTTTCAACAACACCATCGTCACGATCACTGATACGCAGGGCAACGCCGTTTCCTGGGCCAGCGCTGGCGGCCTCGGTTTCCGTGGCTCTCGTAAGAGCACTCCGTACGCTGCCCAGATGGCTGCTGAGACCGCTGCCAAGGCTGCGATCGAGCATGGCATGAAGACTGTCGAGGTGTACGTCAAGGGTGTTGGCGCCGGCCGTGAGAGCGCGATCCGTGCTCTGCAGGCTGCCGGTCTGGAGGTAAACATGATCAAGGACGTTACCCCCGTGCCCCACAATGGCTGCCGTCCGCCGAAAAGACGTCGCGTTTGATATAAGGGAGGACAATATACTATGGCAAGATATACAGGCGCCGTTTGCCGCCAGTGCCGTCGTGAGGGTGAGAAGCTGTTCCTGAAGGGTGAGCGCTGCTACTCCGACAAATGTGCTATGAACCGCAGAAGCTTTGCTCCCGGTCAGCATGGCCAGGCTCGCAAGAAGAACAGCGAGTATGGCATCCAGCTGCGCGCTAAGCAGAAGGCAAAGCGTTACTATGGTGTTCTGGAGAGCCAGTTCGCCAAGTACTTTGAGGAAGCTGAGCGTCAGAATGGCATCACCGGTGAAAATCTGCTTAAGATCCTTGAGAGCAGACTCGATAACGTTGTTTATCGCGCTGGCTTCGCGATGAGCCGTAAAGAGGCTCGTCAGCTGGTTCTGCATCGTCATTTCACTGTCAACGGCCACACCGTTAACATTCCTTCTTATCAGGTCAAGGCCGGCGATGTGATCGCTGTCAAGAGCCGCGACTGTGAGAAGATCAAAGAGTGCATCGAGAAGAATTCCGCTCGTCCCCTGGTCTCCTGGATGGAAGCCGGCGATATGGCCGTCACCGTCAAGAACCTGCCCGAGCGCAATGAGATCGACTTCAACGTTGAGGAGCATCTGATCGTCGAGTTGTACTCCAAGTAATCCGCACGGTAGCTTTGGGAATGCGAATCACAACAGGAGGATTTCTTAGATGATAGAGATTGAACGCCCCAAGATCGAAGCAGAGATCCCGTCCGCTGATGGCCGCTACGGCAAGTTCGTTGTTGAGCCTCTGGAGCGTGGTTTCGGTACGACTTTGGGCAATAGCTTGAGACGTGTATTGCTTTCCTCGCTTCCCGGTGTAGCTGTTACTTCCATCAAGATCGATGGTGTGGTGCATGAGTTCTCTACGGTTCCCGGCGTGGCAGAAGATGTCACCGAGATCGTTCTGAATGTCAAAGGCATCAATGCCAAGCTGTTTGTTGACGGCCCCAAGACCGTCCGCTTTGAGGCCGTGGGTCCTTGTGAGGTCACCGCTGCCACTGTGAACAGTGCCAACGATCCCGAGCTGGAGATCCTGAATCCTGACCACCACCTGGCTACCCTCGATGAGGGTGCCAAGCTGGTCATGGAGCTGGTCTTTGACAAGGGCCGCGGCTATGTTTCCGCTGAGCAGAACAAGCAGAATCTGGATAAGTCGGCTGCGATCAATACCATCGCCGTCGATAGCATCTATACCCCGGTGCTGAAGGTGAACTACACGGTGGAGCCCACCCGTGTGGGTCAGAGCATCAACTACGATAAGCTGACGCTGGAGTGCTGGACCGATGGTACCATCAACGCGCAGGAGGCTGTCAGCCTGGCTGCTCGCGTGATGAGTGAGCATCTGGTGCAGTTCGTCAACCTGTCCTCTGAGGGCATGGCTGCCGAAATCATGGTGGCGAAGCCTGATGACAGCAAGGCGAAGACTCTCGAGATGACCATCGAAGAGTTGGATCTGTCTGTCCGCAGCTTTAACTGCTTGAAGCGCGCCGGTATCAACACGGTGGAAGATCTGATCAACAAGTCCGAGGACGAGATGATGAAAGTTCGCAACCTCGGCAGAAAGAGTCTGGAAGAGGTTGTTGCCAAGCTGGACTCTCTCGGCTTTAAGTTTTCCAAGGACGACGACAATTAAGGCCGTGCGTCCCTGATGACATTGAATGACTGCAAAGGAGTGAACCAGAATGGCAGGCACTAGAAAACTGGGAAGAGCCAGCGACCATCGCCGCGCTATGCTGCGCGCTATGGTGACCTACCTGCTCGAGAACGGTAAGATCGAGACTACCGTTACCCGCGCCAAGGAAGTTCGCGCTGTGGCTGAAAAAATGATCACGCTGGGTAAGCAGGAAGACCTGCATTCCAAGCGTCAGGTGTTCTCCTTCATCACGAAGGAGGCCGTGGCCAAGAAGACCATCGATGAGCTGGGCCCCAAGTATGCTGACCGTAACGGCGGCTACACCCGCATCATCAAGACCGGCGTTCGCCGTGGCGATGCTGCTGAGATGGCCATCATCGAGCTGGTCTGATCCCGCCCGATCAAGCACACATTAAAAAAAGAGCTGTCGCGTAAGCGATGGCTCTTTTTCTTGTACAGCTGATAAAAGCAGAAAAAACAGGCAAACCCGCAATCGCGGGCTTGCCTGTTGTACTATAGCAATAATCGACAATGATCGTCAGCGGGACTTTTTTGCCTGCTGCTCTGCGTTTTTCTTCCAGATAAGGGCAAGGCCTTTAAGCACCAGTGTCCTGTCGCACACCATGTTGTGCCGACAGTGGGGGGCGATCGCGGCACTCAAACCGCCGGTGGCAACGATAGATGCCGGTTCACTGTCCAGTGTTTCGGCAAAGCGGTCGAGAATACCATCTACCGCGCCTGCTGCTCCCCAGACAATGCCGGCACGCATGCAGTCCGCTGTGTTGGTGGGGATCGACTTATACGGCGGGGTAATGTCCGCACGGGGAAGCAGCGCAGCCCGGCGGGAGAGTGCCTCCAGCGAGATGGCAGCGCCCGGCAGAATGCAGCCGCCGGTAAAACGCCCACCGGCATCCACCAGCATAATTGTGGTGGCGGTACCCATATCCACAATGACGCAAGGCAGCGGATACAGCTGCTTGGCGGCTACGGCGGCAGCCACCAGATCGCCCGCAATGGTGCCGGGATCATCAATGGCAATGTGCAGACCGGTTTTGACACCGGCACCCACGCAAAGCGGTTCACAGCCGCACAGCAGCTGTACAGCGCTTTTTACCGCTTCGGTGACAGGGGGCACCACGCTGGAAAGCGCAGCACCCGTAAAGACGGCAGGGTCGATCCCCGCAAGCTCCAACACCTGTTTTATTTTTGCTGCATAGCCGTAATCGGTTTCGCTGTGATCGGTGGCGATCTGCAGGATCTGTGTCACACTGCCGTCCGGCGCAGCACTGCCAAAGGAGATATGGGTGTTGCCGATGTCGATGGCAAGGATCATGGCCGTTTCCTCCGCAGGTTATTTCTTTTTGCCCAGAGAGATGAGACGGACAACGGCAGGATTGAGCAGCACATTGATGCCAAATTCAATGAGAAAATTGATTCCAACAAGACCGCCGATGATGTAAGCGCCCACGTTTTCAAAGCCCATGGAGGCGGCCCACTGGGTGATCGTGGGCATAAAGAACAGCTTACAGCCCAACAGGAAAACGCCGGTGTTGGTGATGGGACAAAGTACAGAGGCGATCGCGACGGCAAGCGTCACACTTTTTTTCTCCAGCAGACGGTAGACCAGGCCGGAGACAAGGCCTGCTGCTGCGCCCTTGCACAGCACGGTCAGTACAGTGCCCAGAGGATGCACCACCATAAAGGAGGATGCATCACCGGAGATCAACACCGCAAAGCCGAACACAAGGCCCAGCCATGCGCCGGCGCCCACGCCGTACAGCGCCGCGCCGACCACAACGGGGATCAGTACCAGTGTGATGGAGAAGGTGCCGAAGCGCAGTGCCATACTGATCAGCTGCAGCACGATGACAATGGCCGTAAAAAGGCCGATGCCGACGATTTTCTTGGTATCTGTCTTTTTCATTTGGATAAATCCTTTCTGCTGCTGTTTCGGTCAAGCCGAATATAGCGCATCTGCATCATAGCACGATTTGACTTGCTTTTCAAGCGGAAAGCTGTATTTTCAGTCCGCATAAAAACTTTTTTCATAAACAGCATATATTTTGTATTATTTGTTTGGCAAATCGAGGAAAATGTGGTATACTATATAAGATTAGGCCGCATGCGGCCTGTTTTGCGTGTAAAAGGAGAGGATCATTTTTGCTGGAGATCAAAAATCTGGCCTTTACCGTCGAGGATGAAAAAGGCCGTCAGACCATATTGGACGATTTGTCCCTTACAGTGCCCACCGGCCGACTGGTGGTCGTCACCGGCCCCAACGGCGGCGGCAAGACCACACTGGCCAAGGCTATTATGGGCCTGATCCCGCTGAACGGCGGTCAGATCCTATACAACGGTACCGATATCACCGGTATGACCATTACCGAGCGCGCCCGAGCGGGCATTGGCTACGGTTTTCAGCAGCCGCCCCGTTTCAAGGGCATCCGCGTGCGGGATCTGCTGGATCTGGCTGCGGGTCGTAAGCTGAACCACGGCGAGTGCTGCACCTACCTGACAGAGGTAGGTTTGTGCGCCAAGGATTATCTGGATCGCGAGGTGGACACCAGCCTTTCCGGCGGCGAGGTCAAACGCATCGAGATCGCTACCGTGCTGGCCCGCGGCTGTGAATTGATGATTTTTGATGAGCCGGAAGCGGGTATTGACCTGTGGAGTTTTTCCCGCCTGACAGAGACCTTCCAGGCGCTGCATAAAAAGAGCGATGCCACCCTGATCATCATCTCCCATCAGGAGCGTATCATCCAGCTGGCGGACGAGATCGTGCTGGTGGCTGACGGTAAGGTGCAGCAGAAGGGTCCGAAGGAAGAGATGTTCCCCAAAATCATCGGTGCGGCGGTGACCAGCTGCTCCCGCATGAGCTGACAGGACTTCAAAGGAGTAAGCAACAATATATGAATAAGATCGAAGAAGCCCTGCTGGAACAGGTCGCCGACCTGCACGGCGTTCCCGAGGGTGCCTATAACATCCGCCGCAACGGCGAAAGCGCCGGCCGGCGTACCACCGAAAACATCGATATCGTCACCAAGACAGATCGTCCCGGCATCGAGGTGCACATCAAGCCCCACACCGTCAACGAAAGTGTGCACATTCCCGTGCTGCTTACCGCCACCGGCCTGAACGAGCTGGTGTACAACGATTTTTACATCGGCGAAGGCTGCGATATCACCATCGTGGCAGGCTGCGGAATTCACAACGACGGTGACCAGAAAAGCGAACACAGCGGTATCCACACCTTCTATATCGGCAAGAATGCCCGCGTGCGTTATGTGGAAAAGCACTACGGCCAGGGTGAGGGCACCGGTGAACGCGTCATGAATCCCAAGACGGTGGCTTATCTGGACGAGGGCGCTGTCTGCCGCATGGAGAATACCCAGATCCGCGGTGTGGACTCCACCAACCGCACCACCCGCTGCGTGTGCAAGGCCGGCAGTGAGCTGCTGATCACCGAAAAGCTGCTCACCCATGGCAGACAGACCGCTGAAAGCCGTGTGGATGTGATCCTCAACGGGGAGGGTGCCAAGGCACAGCTCACCTCCCGCACGGTGGCACAGGATGAATCCGTGCAGGTGTTCCACCCCAATGTAGAGGGCAATGCCGCCTGCTTCGGCCATGTGCAGTGCGATTCCATCATCATGGGTCAGGCAAAGGTGCGTTCCGTGCCGGCCATCACCGCCAACCATGTGGATGCACAGCTGATCCACGAGGCCGCCATTGGTAAAATCGCCGGCGACCAGATCCTTAAGCTGATGACGCTGGGGCTGACTGAAGAGGAAGCGGAGGAGGAGATCCTCAACGGCTTCCTGAAATGATCGATTACGGCGGAGACACCGGTTTTCGGAGTCTCCGCCTGTCTGTTTTTGAAATTTGAACAATCTTAAAACTTTGTTTATTGTATTTCCTCTCCAAATGCGCTATAATGCATACAAATCGTTTTCATATAGAAAGGATCGGCATGGAAACACAAACCCGATACCCTGCATTCACCAGACACCTGCCCAATGCGATGACGGCGCTGCGCATCATCGGTACGCTGGCGATGCTGTTTATTGTGCCGCTGAGCCCGGCATTTTATATTATTTATACCGTGTGTGGCCTGACGGATGTGCTGGACGGCCTGTTTGCCCGCTGGTTTCATGCAGGCAGTGAGCTTGGCGCCAAGCTGGACAGTGCAGCGGATCTTTTGTATTATGCCGTTATGCTCATCCGGCTGATGCCGGTACTGTGGAAGCTGCTGCCGCTCGGCTTCTGGTGCTCGGTGGGGGTCGTGGTGCTGCTGCGGCTGACCTCTTATGGTGTGGCTGCTGTCAAGTACCGGCGGTTTGCCTCGCAGCACACATGGCTGAATAAGATCACCGGCGCGGGGGTATTCGGTGTTCCTTATGTGCTGGAACTTCCGGTGGCTGTGGGGTATTGCTGTATCGTTTGTGCCGTCTCGATGCTGGGCACTCTGGAGGAACTGGTCATCCATCTGCGCAGCAAAGTATACCATCCCGAAGTACGCTGCTTGTTCCAATCTGTTAAAATGGAGCAGTAAAATACAAAATGTAAAATCAAAGCCGCCGGCGTTCGTATCTGCCGGCGGTTTTTTGAGGAGAAAGCATGAAAACTGTTTATTACAATGCCAAAGTGTATGCCGGTCAGCTGCCGCTGCAGCAGGCGTTTTCGGTGGAGGATGGCGTATTCGTCGAAGTCGGATCAAACGAAGATGCCTGCGGCTGGGCGGCGCAGCAGCGTGTGGATCTGGGAGGGTCATTTGTCTGTGCCGGCTTCAATGACAGCCATATGCACCTGCTGAATTTGGGCCAGACCCTTTGCATCGCGCCGCTGGCGCAGCACACGGCTTCGCTGCAGCAGCTGTTGGAATGTCTGCGCCGGACGCCGCCCGGCCGCGGCGGGTGGATCCTTGGCCGGGGCTGGAATCAGGACCTTTTTGCGGATACTGACCGGATGCCTGACCGGTGGGATCTGGACAAGGTCTCACAGCAGTACCCTGTCTGTGCGGTACGCGCCTGCGGCCACGCATTGGCGGTGAACAGCAAAGCGCTGGAACTGCTGGGCGTTACTGCCGATACGCCGCAGCCGGAGGGCGGACATATCGGTATGCGTGACGGTCGGCCGGACGGCTTATTTTTTGACAATGCCATGAATGCGGTATATGCCGCGATCCCTATGCCGGATAAAAATGAGTTGAAGGCTATGCTGCGCAGTGCCTGCACAGTGCTCAATTCCTTCGGTATCACCGCCTGCGGCAGCGACGATTACTGCGTTTTTCTGGGATTGCCGTGGCAGAAGATCAATGAGGCGTTTCTGGAATTGGAAGCGGAGGGCGGCCTGACCGTCCGTGTGCGGGAGCAGGTCAATCTGACCACCGTTGATGCGCTGCAGTCCTATATTGATGCGCCGGATGCCTTAAAAAGAGGCAGGTTGTTTTGCGGCGGTCCGCTCAAGCTGTTGGGGGATGGTGCTCTCGGGGCGCGCACGGCGCTGCTCAGCCGACCCTATGCGGACGATCCCGAAACAAAGGGTCTGGGCGTTTTCACACAGGAACAGTTCGATGCGCTGATCAGCCTTGCGCATACGCATGGAATGCAGGTGGCGGTACACTGTATCGGCGATGGCTGTCTGGATCTGGTGCTGAACAGCATGGAAAAAGCGCTGGCGGCCCATCCCCGTGCAGATCACCGCCACGGCATCGTTCATTGCCAGATCACCCGTCCCGATCAGCTGCAGCGTATGGCGGCACTGGGGCTGCATATCTATGCCCAGAGTATTTTTCTGGATTACGACCTGCATATTGTGGAGCAGCGTGTGGGCAGTGAGCTTGCCGCCAGCAGCTACAGCTGGAAAACGCTGGCACGGCTTGGCTGTACGGTCAGCAATGGCAGCGACTGCCCGGTGGAAGCACCGGATGTGATGGCGGGCATTCAGTGCGCCGTCACCCGCCGTGACCGCCGCGGGGCGGGGCCCTATCTGGAAAAGGAGGCCTTTTCCGTGCAGCAGGCGCTGGACAGCTTTACTTCGGCGGGTGCGTACGCCTGTTTTGCCGAGGAGAAGCACGGCTGTATCCGTCCGGGCATGGCGGCGGATTTTACGGTACTGGGCAAAGATCCTTTTGCTGTGCCGGTCGAAGAGCTGCAGCATATCCCTGTACTGGCAACATATCTGGAGGGAAGACAGGTCTTTGCGGCAAAAAATGCATAAAGAAAACGCCTGCTGCGGCGGTCGGGGATTCCGGCTTGCGCGGCAGGCGTATTTTTTGGAACAGAAAACAACCGGACGGTCAAAGGGGCTTTTCCAGCTCCTCCAGACCGTTTTTTTCATTGATGCGGCCGGTACGCACAAAACCCAGCTTTTCCCAGAAGGGGATCGCCTCGTCTGCGGTCAGGTACAGCATGGGGGCACGCCTGCGCCGGGCATACCGGCAGGCGCATCCCACCAGTGCAGCGGCGATGCCGCGGCGGCGCTCCTCGGGGATGACATACAGCTCACGGATGCAGCCCCAGCCCTCGTGAAAGCACCATGAGCTTGCGGGATGATCCACCTGATAGTCGATAAAGCCGACGGGCTTTCCCTCCAGAAAGGCCAGCTGCAGCGGCACGCCCAGCGGGGCTTCGGCATAGATATCCCATGCCAGCTCCTGCGCCTGTTCGTCTGTCAGCGGCAGGTGTAGATCCTCGCGAAAATATCGCGTCAGCAGGCCGCAGAAGGCCTTCAGATGCCTTTTGCGGCACCGGCGGATCACAATACCGCGCCGGTTGAAAAGCGTTGATTTTGGCATTTCAGCTCCTTTGTGCATCCGGCGATCCGATGCGGCGCCGCCGGAGAAAGAAAAACGGAGAGCTGCCATGGCGTACGGCAGCTCTCCGGATCCTGTGCAGGGAAATAGCGAAGGAAATCAGCCGTTTTCCTTCATACGGGCAAAGCACTCGCTGCAGTAAACGGGGCGATCCTCACGGGGCTCAAAGGGCACACGGGCCTCTTTGCCGCAGGCAGCGCACACGGAGGTGTACAGGGTGCGGGGGCCTTTACCGGCATTCTTGCGGGCATCGCGGCAGGATTTGCAGCGCTGGGGCTCGTTGGTGAAGCCTTTTTCGGCGTAGAATTCCTGCTCGCCGGCAGAAAATACGAACTCGTTGCCGCATTCCTTGCATACCAAAGTCTTGTCTTCGTACATGATAGAGTCTCCTCTTTTTTTATTTTGCCCGCAGAAGGATCGATCAAACCGGGAAAGGACCAAAACTAGAGGGGGCATTATTTATCCAAACAGACAGATCAGGTGTGATCGTGCCTGTTCTTCAACTTGGCGCGCACCCGTGCAAGTGCGTTATCCACCGCCTTGGGGCTGATATCCAGCTTTTCGGCAATGGTGCGGTAATCGGCACCGTCCAGCCGCAGCAGCAGCACCTTTCGCTCCACAGTGCTCAGGTTGGTGCGCAGAATGCGAACCGTCGCCCGGTACTGCTCCTGATCCACGGCCTGTTCCTCCGGCCCGGGGGTGGGAGGGCCTTCTTCGATGGAGACAAAGGTGTTCAGAGGATGGTGCTTTTTACGGCCGGCACACTGCCGGGCATCGGAAATGCCGTTGCGGATACACCGCATGGCATAGGTTTCAAAGGAGACATTATCCTGTGCGCGGTAGCTTTCGATGGCGCGGAACAGGGCGATCAGACCCTCCTGCTCGGCATCCTCGCGCTCCAAGCCCGGTACGATGCTGCCGGCGGCGATCCGGCGGATACCCGGCATCATGCGGGCAATGATCGCGGCCTGCGCCGTTTCATCCCCTTGACGGGCGGATTCCAGCATTGCAGGGGTCACATTCATAAATCCAAGTCCTCGCCGCATACATCGTTGGTAAAATAAACAATCATAGATTATATGTATTGTACAAAATATTTTTTTGAAAGTCAACATTTTTATGAATTGATCATAAAATTCAGCGTTTCACACAGGAGAATAAAAGAGAGAATGGCAAGATTGCACAATATGACTGCTTATAAGTCAGTTTTCAGTGAGCCAAAGGAGGTACGGATGAAGGCATATACAGCCAGAAAAACCATAAAAACGGGAAAAAAGACTGCGAAAGGAATGCGTTATATTCTTGCGGTGGCGGCGGTGCTTGCGGCTGCGACCGTATGGCGGATGCTGTACCGC
Organism: Oscillospiraceae bacterium; assembly: GCA_017472965.1. Lineage (GTDB taxonomy): Bacteria > Bacillota > Clostridia > Oscillospirales > Ruminococcaceae > UBA1762. Next base: position 107,148 of record JAFUNR010000023.1, read on the forward strand.
CCGCAGCAGCCGGTACAGCCGCATCTGCAGCGGCCGGCGCAGCGGATCACTGTAGCGGTGGATTCCGGCCACGGCGGTACGGATACCGGTGCAAAAGGGCTGGTGAACGAAACGCAGGTCACGCAGACCACAGCGGCGGCGCTGCTGGCTCTGCTGCAGGCCGACGGAAATTTTGCGCCGGTGCAGGTACATACCGATGAGGAATGCCCCACACCGCAGCAGCGGGCGGCCATTGCGCAGCAGGCGGGCGCACAGCTTTTTCTTTCGCTGCACGCAAACAAGGATACCTCTTCTGCCAGTTATGGCTTTGAGTGCTATGCCGTACCTCCCGGTCGTGCTCAGCACGAGGAAAGCCTGCTGTTCGCCCGTATAGTCTGCGCCCGTATGGCGGCGGCAGGGGCGCGGCTGCGGGGTGAGGACGGCGTGCGCTACGCCTATTACCGCAGGGGCGCGAAGATCATGAAGGAATCCTCCGACAGCAGGGAATATGATCTGCCCACCTTCGGCGTGCTGCAGCAGGCGAGCTGCCCGGCGGTGCTCATCGAACAGTGCTTTATCAGCAATGCGCAGGATCTGGCACAGTGGGGCAGCGCCGGGGGCTGCGCGGCGGCGGCGTATTGCTATTATCAGGCGATCTGCGATTATTTCGGTACCGAACCCCTGCCGGCGCCATGAAATGCGGCAGGAACTGCATCCGTTTTGGCGGGTAAGCGTTTCTGCGGTTTTGCAAAATGTTTGGGGGAAAGCGCATTGCAGAAACAGACTTTTCGTGGTATACTAAACCAGTAAATGTGCTTTGCACCGGATGATCAAAAGAGGAAAAGATATGAAACTGTTGAAAAGGCTGCGCAGTGCGCATTTCTTTACGCTGTTCAATTTTCACGATGAATATGCCAAGGGCCGCAGCTGTCTGCTGCTGCATAATGCCCTTTTAAACGCCATCAGCTGGCTGAGCACCGGTCTTTTTTATACCAGCTTCCTGATGGCCAACGGCATCAATATCGTCAATATCGGTATTCTGACATTTTTGCCGTACATTGCAAGCTGTTTCAGTATTTTCTCGCCCAGCATTCTGGAGCGGTTTGCCCGCCGCCGCTGGATCCTTGCAGGCGGCAGACTGGCCTATGATCTGATCATTTTGCTGGGTATCACCATCATGCCGCTGCTGGTGTCGGATCCCACCACCAAGATGGTTCTTTTTGTGGTGCTGACCTTCACCGCCAATATCATCAATGCGCTTTTTTCCAGCGGATACATGGTATGGCATGTCAACTTCATTCCGGAATCGGTCCGTGCGGAATTCTTCTCCATCAACACCACCGTCACCAGCTTTATCGGCTGCGGTGCGGCGCTGCTTTCCAGCGTGGTAGCCGATGCGCTGGCGGGCTCCGCTTACGAGGATACCGTCATTGTCATCTTCCGTTATGTGGCACTGGCACTGGCAATGCTGGATCTTGTGATCCTTTCACTGCCCAAAGAATACCCTTATAAAAAAAGCAAAGAGCTGCCCCGTCTGCGGCACATCGTCACCAAGCCTTTCCGGCACAAAAAGTTTGCGCTGACCATGGCGATGGTGTTTGCATGGACCTTCTTTATCAATGTGCCGATGTCCTCGCTGAATTATTATCTGATCAACGATGTGGGCGTTACCTATTCCTTTATCTATATCATCAATATGTTCTACCCGTTCTTCCTGCTGATCTTCATGCCGGTGTGGAAGAAATTCCTCAACCGCAAAGGCTGGTTCATCACCTTTGCGGTGGGCGGACTGCTGCACTGCCCCACAAACCTGCTGTATTCCTGCGTGACGGCGGCAAACTATAGCTGGCTGATCCCGATCGTGCGCCTGACCCAGCATTTCCTCGGTGTTGGCACCAATGTGGCATATGCCAATATGCTGTATATCAACCTGCCGGATTCGGATCAAACCAACTATGTGGCTTTCCACACGCTGGTGGTGAATATTGCCTCGTTCCTGGGTATGATGGCAGGCACCGGCTTTGTGGCTGCCAATCCGGATATTCTGGTGCGTGTTTTCGGCACAGGCTTCACCAATGTGCAGATTCTGCTGTGGGTGGAGGCTCTCGGTGAGCTGCTGGTCCCGTTGGCGGTGCTGAAGCTGCTGCCGCAGCTGACACCGGATCCGGTACAGGCCTGAATGCTTTGCAGCTGACCGGTTTGGCAAAGATTTGCTGCAAAAAGGTTGACAAATCCCGCAAAATAAGGTATGCTTATTGAGCACGAAATTTGCGGGCGTGGCGGAATGGCAGACGCGCTGGTCTTAGGAACCAGTCCAATGGGTGCAGGTTCGACCCCTGTCGCCCGCACCATACTGTCCTGTGGTGTGGCCGCAAATGGTGTACACATCGCAGGCTGTTTGCC
>JAFUNR010000024.1 GCA_017472965.1 Oscillospiraceae bacterium
ACATCTATTTCTACAATTTTGAGCGCATTACATTGAAACACGGCCTCACTCCGAACGAAATCCGAAGCAAGGCCGCGTAATTCTACGTCATTCTGCGTCTGGGTGCTTTTTTATTTGTCTGTTCGCTGGGGAAGAGTCCAGAATGATCCGGCAATGGTGTGCTTTTGTTTTTGAGAGCTGCAGACGGTTTCCGTCCGCTCAGCCTGTGATTTTCAAAATCTGCTTCGGGTCGGCATCCGGAAAAAGTGCGGTCAAATGATCGATGATCCGCTGCCGCGATTCCTCCGGCGTGCGGACATACACCCGGGAGGAAAACGCCTCACCGAAGAGCTTTTCCGGCACGGCGTAGCGGGCCACGCCCCAGCCGTAGGGCGCACCGTGCTTATCCCGCAGATATTCAAAATCGGCGGTGGTCACATAGCCCTGCATCTGCAGCCGCGTCAGGATGGTATCAAAGCCCTTGCGCCCGTCCTTGCCGAAGCCGGCCAGCTGCTTCAGCTCTTTGGAAAGCAGGGAAGGTGTGCCTTCCAGCGTGTCATAGATCTGTTTGTCATTGAAGCTGGCAAGCCCGTCCTCAAAGCGCGCATCGAAATCGTAGCCGTCGCGGCGGTAATTGGCAAAATCACAGAACCATTCCCGGCTGATAAACACCGCCTTGTTCTGAAAGAATTTGCCGTAGGCGCAGCCGCTTTCGCGGATGGCGGGGCCCTTCCACTCCCACGGGCCGTCGGCTGTATCCGAGAACCACAGCTCGGGCGGGGTCAGCTCCTCCACGGAAAAGCCCCGGATCTGATTGCGGAACAGCGGCACAAAGCCCCATGCGCCGATCAGCTCCACCAGATCACTGCAGCTGCGGATCATTGTATCCATGTGTGCGACCTCCTTCTTCGGTGCGGCAATGTGAGGTGTGATTGGCTTGCATCCAAAACGACGGTGCGCACCGGTCTGCCGCCTGTGCCGGCGTGCCGTTTTATTCCATTATACACGATTCTCTCCTTTTGACAAGAAGCTGACCGCCCGTAAGTGAATTTTTGAATTAGCGGCGGTAAATTCCTCTGCAATGACTTGACCGGCCCGCCGCGGCTGTGGTACTCTTAAATATATATGCGGAAATTGTCGGAAACGGACGAAAAACGGGAGGAAGCTATGTGGGGAGCGGTGTGCGGCGATATCCTCGGCTCGGGCTATGAATTCGAGGAAATCAAATACCCGCAGCCGGAGAAGATCCGGCTGATGAATGAGGGGGATTTTTTCACCGATGATTCGGCCATGACCTTTGCGGTGATGGAATGGCTGCTGGTGGATATCCATACGCGCAGATATAAGGATGAGGAACTCAAGCGCTGTCTGGCAAAGCGCATGGTGCATCTGGCCTGTGTGCGCTTCAAGGACCGCAGTCTCGGCTTCGGCGGCCGCTTCTGGGAGTGGTGCTGCCGTGCTGCGGTGGAGGGCCGCTACGATCCCATCAACAGCTTCGGCAACGGGGCAGGTATGCGCGTCAGCCCGGTTGGCTGGTTTTTCGATACGCTGGAGGAGACTCTGCGCTTTGCCAAGCTGAGTGCGGATGTGACCCATGACCACCCCGAAGGGCAAAAGGGTGCCATGTGCATTTCTGCTGCGGTGTATCTGGCACGCAAGGGAAAAACAAAGCAGGAGATCCGCGAATACCTGCTGCGGGCCTTCGGCTATGCCGATCTCAATGAGACTGTTCCCGCGCTGCGGGCAAAATACGGCTGGAGCGAGATCTGTCAGGATACCGTGCCGCAGGCGGTGGTGGCTTTTCTGGACAGTACCGATTACGAATCTGCTATCCGTCTGGCTATCTCCTACGGCAGCGATGCCGATACCATCGCCGCCATGACCGGCGCCATCGCCGAAGCCTATTACGGCGGCGTGCCTGCGCAGCTCCTGGCTTTTTGCCGCGCCCGCCTGCCGGAGGATATGCAGGAGCTGTGTAGCATTTTCGCCGAAGCGGTGCGGTGCTGAATGCCGCCGGAAAAAGCGCAGAAAGCGGGATCATAAAAAGAACAGCAAAAAAGCAAACCTCTCCCGAAAGCGGATGAATACCGCAGCAAAGAGAGGTTTGCTTTTCTTTTTATGCGGAGAAGCTGCAGATCACTGACAGCCGCCTTCGCAGATAAAATACCGTTCGGCGATCTCTTCCTCGCGTACCGGCGGCTGACCCAGCCATGCCAGTGCCTCATCGATATCCAGTGTCTTTGCACCGTCCTCGCGCACGAACAGAGGAATGCCGATGCTGTGGCGCTCCCGCACCGGTGCAAACACCGGTTCTGTGTCGCGCAGCTCCAGAAATTCCCGCATATTCTGCGTGCTTTCGGTGATGTCGATGTATTCCGCTTCAAAGCCGCGGGCGGTCTGAATGGCCTTGTAGTTTCTGCAGTCGATGCAGATCTGTGCGCCGTAAACCTTCATTGTGGGGGCGTCCTTTCTGTTTTGGCATCTCCGCAAAAGGCAGCCGCTCTGCCTTTTTGCTGTGCTGATTTGAAAAAAATGCTGTTTTGCTTCTGGAACTTAATTTTTGATCCTATTATACCACGCAATGCCTTGCGTGCCAAGCCGAAATGGTATAAGATTAAAGTGAGAACCGATCATCGGATGGAGGTAAAGCGGATATGATCACCTGTACCGACAAAGCACTTATTCTGAAAAACGGTCACGAGACCGTCCGTGTGGAAGCATGGGGCGGGGGACTGCGTGTGTGTGCCGTGCCCTACGGCAATATTCCGGAGGAGCCGTGGGCACTGGAAAACCCTGCGGCAGAGAATGTTGCCATTCATCTGCCTGATACAGACGGATCCGGCGGCGCTTCCATCGAAAATGCCGGCGTGCGCTGTGTGATCACCGGCACCCATCTTGCATTTTTTGCCGGTGAAAGGCTGCTTTTTGAAGAGGAGCCTTTCTTCAGTCACGCCAATGCCCATGCCAGAACCTACAGCCCCGTTCTCGGCGCAGAGGGCTTTGCCGCGACAGTACAGTTTTGCGCCTATGACGGCGAAAAGATCCACGGCATGGGCCAGTACCGCATTGCAAAATACGACCGCAAGGGCTGTATGCTGGAGCTTGCCCACCGCAATTCCCAGATCTCGGTGCCGTTCTTCCTGTCGAGCCGAGGCTACGGTTTTTTGTGGAATAACCCCGCTGTCGGCACCGCTGTCTTTGCCGAAAACGGGACCCAGTGGAAGGCGGAATCCACGCAGAAGGTGGATTACTGGGTCTGTGCAGCGGATACTCCTGCCGCCATTCTGGAAAAATACACGGCGGTCACCGGCCGCCCCACCGAGCTGCCCGAATCGCTGCTGGGACTGTGGCAGTGCAAGCTGCGCTACCACACGCAGGAGGAGCTGCTGGAGGTTGCCCGCGGATACCATCGCCGCGGCATTCCGCTGGATGTGATTGTCATTGATTTCTTCCACTGGGATTATCAGGGCGACTGGGATTTTGATCCCGAATACTGGCCCGACCCGCAGGCCATGGTGGACGAGCTGAAATCCTACGGCACCCGGCTGATGGTCTCCGTGTGGCCGACGGTGGATGAAAAAAGCAGAAATTTCAGCGCCTACAATGAAAATGGATGGCTGGTTTCTGCCGACAGGGGCTTCTCCTACGCCTTCAATTTCATGGGCAAGGAGCATTTCTACGATGCCACCAATCCGGATGCCCGCAAATTTGCATCTTCCGTGCTGAAGAAAAATTACGGCAAATACGGCATCGATATGTTCTGGCTGGATGTGGCTGAACCGGAGTATTCCTTCTATCACCGCGATCTGTACCGCTACCATCTGGGCCCCGGCCTGCAGGTGGGCAACCTGTATCCCCGTATGCTTGCGCAGGGGGTGTATGAGGGACTGAAGGCCGACGGCACGAAGGATATTCTCAGCCTTGTGCGCTGCGCGTGGGTGGGCAGCCCCAAATACGGCGCACTGATCTGGTCCGGTGATATCGACTGCAGCTTTGGCCAGATGAAAAAACAGATCGCCAACGGCATCAATATGGGCGTGGCGGGCATTCCGTACTGGATCTCCGACACCGGCGGCTTTGAGGGCGGCAACATCAACGATCCCGTATTCCGGGAGCTGCTTGTCCGCTGGTACCAGTGGGCGGTGTTCACGCCTGTGCTGCGTATGCATGGCGACCGCCAGCCCGGCCGCGGAGTGCTGGTGACGGATAAGGACCACGGCGGCGGCATCTGCCCCTCCGGCGCATCCAACGAGCTGTGGAGCTACGGCGAGGAAAACTATGAGATCTTTCTGAAATATCTGCATATCCGTCATGAGCTGAAAGAGTACATCAAAAAGACCGCAAAGCAGGCCGAGACTACCGGTCTGCCGCTGATCCGCGCCATGTTCCTGGAATTCCCGCAGGATCCCGCCGCGTGGGAAGCGGAGGATCAGTATATGTTCGGCGCCGAGTATCTGGTCGCGCCGGTGACGGAATACGGTGCGCGCAGCCGCAGCGTGTATCTGCCCGCCGGCAGATGGCAGGCCATGGATGGCAGCGGTGTTGTGGAAAGCCGCGGTGAGACCGTTGTTGCCGCAGCCCCCATCGATTATATGCCGGTGTACCGCCGTCTGATCGCAGAGTGAAATGTATCCGTATAAATGCGAAAGAAAGTGTGAGGAGATAATATGAGCGAAATGACAGCAAAGGAGCGCCTGCTGAATGCCATCACCGGCAGGGAGATCGACCGCATCCCATGGTCGCCCTTTCTTGCCTACTGGTGGGAAGCACAGCCCGAAGCAGTAGCGGCACAGGGACAGCTCGCCTATATGGAAAGTGTGGGTGCAGACCCGCTGCTGCGCGGGTTTGCGCCGCAGGGAACTCTTCGGTTCAACGGGGTGGATATCCGGTACGCAGGCAGTGCCGGCACCCGGCATGATACCTGGGAAACTCCGGTGGGTACGCTGCATTTCACCCATCGGCTTTCGCCGCAGGGCAACACATGGTTTCTGGTGGAGCATCCAGTCAAGACCGTGGAGGATCTGAAGATTCTGCAGTGGATCCACGAGCACGCCGATGCCGTCATCAATCCCGATGCCGAGACCGGCTGGCGCGAAACCGGCGACCGCGGTCTGTATGTGCCGCTTATCGGCGGCAACCTGAAAACCTGCTTCCAGTCTATGGTGGAGCACTGGGTGGGCACCGAAATGCTGGTATATCTGCTGGCAGATGAGCCGGAGGCCGTAGAGGACTGTCTTGCTGCCATGCGTTATGCTTCGGACAAAACGGCGAAATTCTGCGCGGATTCTCCCATGGAGGCGTTTCTCTTCTGGGAGGATTCCTCCACCACCAACATCAACCCGGCCATGTTCCAAAAATACACCGCGCCGGAGATACGCTTCTGGGCGGATACGCTGCACGCTTCCGGCAAGCTGCTGCTGCATCACGCCTGCGGACATCTGAAGGCCCTGCTGCCGCTGATGGCCGAAACCGGCGTGGATGCCATCGAATCCATTTCGCCGCCGCCCACCGGCAACATTGATATCGCTGATGCCTACCGGCTGCTGCCGCAGCATATCGCGCTCATCGGCGGCCTTGAGCCGATTTTTATGCAGGATTGCTCGGCGGAGGAGCTGGATGCCCGCGTGGAGCATTTGCTGACCGTGGGTAAAGACCGCCGCTTTGTACTGGCCAATTCCGATTCCTGCCCGCCCGCCGTGCAGGAATGGAAATTCCGTCAGGTATCCGACCGTGTGCGCCGCAGTCAGCTCATTGTCTGAATTTCCGGTACCGGCTGTCAGCCGGTCGCGATTGCAGTCCGGCGGCCCAACGCACAGGCCGGATGCCTGAGGAAAAGAAAGTGTACGGACTTATGAAAAAACGGGAACTGAAAGAAGAATCGGTGCGCCGCGGCGTGCCGGAGGAAGCAAACCGGGAATATGTGCAGAAGCTTTCCCGCATGATCAACTGTAAAACCGTCTGGACGCGCAGCGGCGAAAACCGGCATGAGTTTGAAAAATTCTATGCGGAACTGGAGCAGCTTTTTCCGAACCTGCATGCAAAGGCGGAAAAGCTGGTTTTCGGTGACGGCTGCTTTTTCTATGTGATCCGGGGCAAAAACGCAGCAAAAAACATTCTGCTGATGTCTCATCATGATGTGGTGGATGGCGATGACCGCTGGCATTCCGATCCTTTCTGTGCAGTGGAAAGGGACGGTTGTCTTTTCGGCAGGGGAACGGTGGATACCAAGACCCCGCTGTTTGCCGAACTGCAGGCTGCGGAGGAGCTTCTTCGCGAGGGATACGCCTTTGAGGGCATCGATCTGTATATCGGCTCCTCTCATAATGAAGAAGTCTGCGGCGACGGTATGGTGCTGGCGGCAGAGTATTTCAAAAAGCAGGGGATCCGCTTTGCGGTTATTCTGGATGAGGGCGGTGCCATCACGCAGGGACAGATCCCCGGTGTAAAGTGCAAAAGCGCATTGATTGCTGTGCACGAAAAAAGCCGGCATACCTTCCGCTGCACGGCACGGCTGGATGCTGTCGGTCACGGCGGCTTCGGCGGTGCGGGGGACAGCGCCGTGGAGCGGCTCAGCCGGTTTATCGCCGAGGTCTGCAACAAAAAAGAAAAAATCTATAAGGGACATTTTTATCCCGAGGTAAAGGCCACTTTCGCCCGTCATGCGCCGTATATGGCCTTCCCGCTGGGGCTTCTGTTCGGGCACATCGGCCTTTTTGCACCGCTGATCCGCCGGATCATGATGGGCATTCCCGCAGCGGCAGCCATGCTCTCCACCGGGGCGTCGTTCACCACGCTGAAAGCCGGCAGCGAGCTTGATCCCCAGCTGCGCGCAAAAACAGCGCAGGCGACCATGTTCCTGCGCTGTGTGCGGGAGGAGGAGCTCTATGCCGGCCTTGAAAAGATCCGTGCCATCGCGCAAAAATACGGGGTGGAGCTGGAGGAGTGCGAGCGGGATTACTGCACGCCCACCGATTTTGAAAGCGAAGCCTTCCGGCAGGTGGAAGAGCTGCTGCACCGTAATTTCCCCGATGTGACTGTTGCGCCGTTCCTGCTCACCGCAGGTACCGATGCACGCCGCTTTACCTGCCTTGCCGATCACATTCTGCGCTTTGCGCCCATTGATCTGAACAAGGAGCAGTTCAGGACCATTCATAACGCGGATGAAAATATCGGTGTGCGCAATATCGGCGAATGCGTGATGTTCTACAAGGATTATATCCGGATGCAGTAAAAAGAAAGAGGGCAGCTGTCGGAACAGGCAGCCGGCTCTCTTTCTTTGTGTGAACAACGGACACCGGTAAGGTGGCCCGGAAAGATTTATTCTACACGGTATGCTTCAACACAGCCCGCCTGTACCGGCAGCTGTACGGCGGCAACACCGTCCTGCACGGTGACGGGATAGCTTTCGCCTGTCAGGATGTCACGCAGGCGGCTGCCCGCAAGGGTCATGCCGGTGACCTGCACACGGATGCCGTCGGTTTCGGTGCTGTTATCCGCGATGATCAGCTGGCCGGCATCGGAATACACGGCTGTGGCAATGGTGTACAGTCTGTCGGTGACAAGCTCGGGCTGAAGAACGGCGCAGCTGCGCAGCAGTTCTGCCAGCAGGCGGGCATTTTCCTTTGCGCCCTTTTCAAAAGGATACGCCGTCAGGCTGCCGATCCACACGCCGCAGCCCTTGCCGCAGGTGTTGGCCACAACGGCAGCACTGCCGTCCTCAAAGGTGGCAAGCACCCGGCCTGTGGTGGGCTGCAGTGCCTGATAGAAATGGAAGCCGGCGTAGCTGCAGCCGTCCATCTCTATGCGCAGGAAGCCCGACTCGCGACCGTCGGACCAGCTGCTGCCATAGGCGTTGGTAAAATTGGCGGCGGTGGTGATCCGCAGCTCTTTTGCGCCGAAAACCTCGTCAAAACCGAATCCGGGCTGTGCGATGGTATGCAGTCCTTCATCGGCACCAAAGCCGCCGAAACAGCTTTCCGCGATCAGCGTGCCGCCGTTTTTCACCCATTCCTTCAGCACGGCGCAGGTCTTTTCGTCTTTGTAATAAGGGAAAGGATCGTACAGTACCTTGTAGCGGGCAAGGAAATCGGGTGTCATCTGGATATCGCCGACGATATCTACTTCAAAGCCTGCGGCACGGAACATGGCGTGTGCGCCCATGACCGAGCGCATATACCACTGTTCGCCAGGCTTGGCGCAGAAATCGAACAGCTGCCCCCGCTGGCTGTTGATGACCGCCGCCTGTGCATGGTGCACCGAGGGCAGGATGATATCGGCGTTCTTCAGCACGGCTGCCGCCAGCTTTTCGGTGGCCTCCAGCCACGGCGTGGGATCGCCCGCAAGGTCGGTCAGGCCCCATGCGGGGGCTTCAAAGCTCAGGCGCTCCGGCCGGTACTGCCAGAAGACAAAGCCCTTGATGCCCTGCGCCAGCGGTCCGTAGATGTGACGTTTCATCTCTTTCATGCCGTTCAGCCTGGGTCGGTCATAGGTACTGCCGCCGATGGCGTGGATCTCGGCATTGATCACCATCTTATCCGCTGCGGCGGTCAGCGTGATGGCGGCGGTGACCGGCTCACTGCCCAGTGTGTTGCCGAAAAGATCGCATTCCGATGCAATGGAATATTCATCGCAGCAGCAGGTGGCCAGCGGGAAGAATGGCATGGTGACGGTGTGCACCATCACCGGATGGTTCGGATCGGCCTCGCGTGCGGTTTGAATGCGGCTGCGGCATTCCTCGGTCAGGGTGTCGATCATGAAAAGCCGCCAGTCGATCATGTCGGTGTAGTAAAAACCGCTTGCAGGGGGTTCGATCTCCTCAAAGCAGCCATACCGGCGTGCCCAGCGCGTATTCAGGGCATCAATGCTGCCGTATTTTTTCTCCAGCCACTTGTGGAAGGCGGCAACGGAATTTTCGCAGCAGCAGGTCAGGTCGTCAAGCTTTTCCTCACGATGCCCGCCGTTTTCTGCCTCCGGCTCGTTGGCCATATCCCAGCACATCAGCGCAGGGTGATCCTTGAAGTGCAGTACCGTTTCGCGGATAAAGCGCAGCTTCTCCCGATGGGTCTCCCCATGGTGCAGACAGGGCTCGCCGCCGCGCAGCTTTGCGCCGCCGCAGGTCACCTTCAGACTTTCGGGGTATTTGCGCAGCAGCCATGCAGGTGCGGGGAAAACAGGATTCAGGATGACCCGCAGTCCGTTTTCGTGGCACAGATCGATCAGGCGGTCGAAATCCTCAAAGCGGTATACGCCCTCTGCGGGATTGACCCACGGCCAGTTCAGCATCAGCTTGACCGTGTTGAACCCGCATTTGCGGATGTTGGCGATATCACGCTCCCATGCATCCGGACGAGGGGTGTTGGCGCGGTAGTACTGTGTGCCGAAGGGCAGAATGTTCAGTGCGTTTTTCATAAATGCTCCTTTGCTTGCGGTATGGATCGCCGGAGGCTTCCGGCTGTTTTTTCGGTGTTTCGCGGTGCTGTCAGGGGAGAATGCCGATGTAGCATATATCCAGATTGCATCCCATTGTGCCGCTGTTCTGATGCAGGCAGACCTCCAGCTCGACGTGATGGGAATCGCGGGCGAGGTCCTCCACGGCGGTGTAGCGCATGACACCCCAGCCGGCCTGTATCCAGCTCTCTTGCGGGATATCGCTGTATTGCCACGCACCGCCGTCGGTACGAAAACGGAAATCGGCGGCATAATTGCCGAAATCGATCATGATCACAAAGCCGCTGCCCTCGAAGTCAAATTCCAGCGAGGAGCCGGGTGCAAAAGAGGACAGTGTTTTAAAAATAAGCGGCAGAGTCAGAGGCTGCTGTTCAAACCAATACCCCTTGCGGCAGATGCGGTCAAAGGGCAGGGTGTGGGCATTTTCATAGTTGGATGCCAGAAGCGGTTCCGGCAGCGCAGAAGCCGGCGGAGTACCTGCCGCCGGATCAGCCGGCAGCTCGGCATTCAGCAGCGCAAGCACCGGTTCGGCGTAAAAGCGGCTGCCGCAGTGACCGGGGTGCAGGCCGTCCGGCAGCCATTCTTCGTAGCGCAGCCGGCCCTTTTTTACGCAATCCAGAGCGTAATTGGCCATAAACACACCGGGAATGCCGTAGTGCGCGGCGATGTCCTCAAATTCGGCAACACTTTCCGGCAGCCGGGCCGCCATCAGATCGTCCAGCATACTGCGCTCATAAGTATATACAAACACAAGGTCGCAGCTTTCGTGCAGAAGCTTGCGCACAAGGCCCTCCCGCACGCGGCGGCGCTGTACGGCGGGCATGGCCAGATCGTTGACAGCAAATTCGACAAAGATCACATCACAGCCCTGACCGATCAGGTCCTGCTCGGCGCGGAACAGTGCATGCAGCGAATTCGTAGCGCCGACAGCGGCGTTGACAATATGAAAGGAGACATCCGGATGGATGGCACACAGCTCGTATACCGTTTTTTCAGCCCAGTGTTCCCGGCTGCGCTGATCGGTGATCGAACCGCCGATAAAACCGAGGGTGATATCTTTCGCGGCAAGGGCTGCCGCCCAATGGACAAGCGGTTTTCGCCGGATATAAAAAGGTGCTTCAAACATGGTCCTTCTCCTTCGCTGCAGGTTTTGTGATTTCATTATATTGCATACGCCGTGATTTTCAAGAACCGGAATTCCTGAAATCCGGTACTATATTCCTTGAATTGTGAGGAATAAATTGACAAACGGTGCAGAAAGCCGTATAACAGGTGCAGAGGGGGGCGATGTAGAGTGCCGATCGAATGCGATCTGCAGCGTTTGGAAAATGTGCTGCAGGCTTTTACACAGACCACGGGCATCGGTGCGGATGTATTGCGCGGGGATTTTACGCTGATCCTGCAGCAGTTCGGAAGGCAGTGGAATGCCCGGTGTCAGCTGATGGCGGAAAAGGACAGCTGCGGCGCACAGCTGCGCGGTATGCTACGGGAATGCGGCCAAAACCGGAACAGCGGCAGATACCTTTGCCCGGCGGGGCTTCTGATGCTGGCGGTGCCGATACAAAAGGAAGATTCCGTGATGGGGTATTTGCTGCTTGGTCCGATGCGCACCGCGAAGGCGGAAGGGGCGCAGTCCTGCGCCGCGCAAAGCTGTATCGGTACTGTGCCGCAAGAGCTGCGGATGCAGCAGCAGTATCTTGCCGCGCTGCCGTTTTTTGGCGGGGAAAAGACCGAAAGCCTGCTCTGTATGGCGGATATGCTGGCAAAATATATCCTGCAGGAAAGTATTCTGGTGATGAATACCGACAGAAATATGGAGACGGTGATCGATTTTATCAACCGGCATCTGGATTATCCGCTGCCGGTGCAGACGGTGGTGCAAAACACGCATATCTCCAAAAGCGTTCTGTATAAAATCATCCATGAGCATTTTCACTGTACGCTGGGAGAGCTGGTTATGCGCAAAAAGACCGAGGAAGCCGTGCGGATGCTGCTGGGGACCGACCGTCCGGTGGAGGAGATCGCACAGATCCTTGCGTTTTCCAGCCCGAGCTATTTTTCCCGTGTGTTCAAGCGGCTGTACGGTGAAACACCGCACCGCTACCGCCGGCTCCATCAAAAGGAATGAGCCGGATCTTCGAAAAAAAGGGAGAACACTCAGCGGCGGGCAAAGCAAAATAAAAACGGCAGGCCGGACGGTATATCCGTCGGTCTGCCGTTTGCATTATTTTGTGCGGTTTACTCCACCCGGGGCAGCTTTTCCACCACGCGGCGCACATAGAATACCAGCACAAGCATTCCCAGCGCGGAAACAAGGCTCAGAACCTGCTGTGCGTACACGGAAATGCCGAACAGCGCGTTGCCGTTCTTCTGGATCATCGCCAGCAGGCCGCCGCCGGCCAGCGTGCCGAGAAAATTGAGCGTACCGTTGGTGGCGGCGTAAAGCCCCTGTGCGCCCACGCGATCCTTTGGCGGGACATACTGCATGATGATATTCATCAGTCCGCCGGTCAGCGCCGCCAGTGCAGCGGCAAAGGGCAGCTGATAGATAAGATACAGAGCTGCGCCGTTTTCCGGTCGCCAGAACACCAGCAGAAGGTTGGAAAGCGCCGCCAGCCCGAAGCCCAGCGCCACGCTGCGGTCAAAACCAAACCGGTCGGCATAGCGGCCCATGGGCACACTGAGCGCCAGTCGGATCAGGTTGCCGGCCATGCCGGCGATCACGATAAAGGTGACGCTGCATTCCAGCTCCTGCAGCAGGTAGACATTGTGGTACACGCGGGAGAAGGGGTCGAAGAAGTTCCATGCCATACCCATCAGGATCACCAGCACAAAGCTGCGGTTGCTGAAATTGGTGCGAAGCGAGGAAAGGAAGCTCGGCGTTTTGCGCACATTTTCCAGCACGGCGGGGGCATCCGCCGAGCGCAGCAGCGAAACGGTATCCGTGACTGTCAGGATCACAATGGTGGCTGCGCACAGCTGCAGACCGATGTCCGGCCGTCCCAGCGCGGTGAAATGATCCACCACACGGCCCATCGCAAGGTTGTAAACAATGGTGAGCACCAGCGAGATCATATCCTTATGCGCGGTAAAAATGCCCCGCTCGTCCAGCCTGACAAAGGACATCATCCAGTGGAACCGCGCCGGCGTGATCAGGTTGCCGCTGACGGTGGCCAGCGCATAGACAACGGCAAAAACAGGAATGCGCGCCCCTGCCGGCATGGGCAGAAACGGCAGCAGATACAAAAAGGCATACAGCAGGTGTTTCAGCGTCTGAAAGATCGCCGCGCCGGTGCGCAGACTGCGCAGCCGTCCCACAAAGGCGGCGGAAAACACCTGCACGGCACAGCCAAAGCTGACCACATTGGAAAGGATGCCGGTGACAGCATCCGAAACTCCCAGCTGTTTGACCAGCAGCGTGAAAAAGACACCGGACATGGTGGCTTTGATCAGTGCCTCCACCGATGCGACAATGACATGTGCATGTCGGCTGCGCCGCAGGATCTTTTCTTCGTTCAAAGCGGTTTTCGTAACAAGGACCTCTTTCCTTTGCTCTTTCGACTGCAAAGCACACGGCATACGGCAATGGCTTTGCGCACTCTATCTGCGATTATAGCACGCAGTATAAACACTGTCAATTAAAACATTCTGACCCGGTATCATACAGAATGCATTCTTCGATGAACCTTGCAACCCCATCCTCATCGTTTGTACCGGTGACATGGTCTGCCGCGGTCAGCACCGCAGGAATGGCATTGGCTACCGCCACCCCCAGACCGCAGTTGGCGATGGGCTCGATATCATCGTTGTCATCGCCGAAATAAATCGCATCGGCGGCATCGATGCCAAAGCTGTTCAGCATCTGCTGCACGCTTTTCCATTTGGTGGCTTCCACACTCATGATCTGCACAAGGCTGCCGCCGGCAACGGTACAGTAAACATCATCGGTCAGGAGCTCTGCAGCTTCCTCATAAAGCCGGCTGTTTTCGCTGTTTGCAAGTATTTTATACAGGATGGTATCATCCGGCAGACGGGGAAAGCCGCCGTACACTGTGGGCTGCCATGCGGGGATATCCCGGTCGGCGTAAAAACCGCTGCCCATCTCCACCGAAAGTTCGGCGTCCGGAAAGCACATAAGCGCGGAAAGAATTTTTTCACCGCTTTCGTGGGGGATGCCGATCTCCGTCAGTCCCTGCGGCAGCGCGATCAGCGCACCGTTGGTGGCGGCCATCGCATCAAAACCGATCAGCTCATGAAAGCGCTTCAGCTCGCGCATCGGCCTTGCACTTGCGGCCAGAATGCGCAGTCCGTGTTCATGGCAGTGCCGCAGCACCTCCAGTGTGTAGGGAGAAACACTCTTGTCGCTGCGCAGCAGCGTGAGGTCCAGATCGACAACAATGGCTTTCATAGCGGCCTCCTTTGGCGGCAAAAGAGAAGGAAAGGACACACTGGCATTATAGCACAGGCGCGGTGTATGCGCAAGAAAGGCGGCGGGAAACTGCGTGCAGATCCGCGGACACAAAGAAAAGACCGTATTGCCGTATGATAAAAGATGTGCTAAAATGGATGCAAAAATGTAATACCCGTTTTACAGTGAGGCAAAATTATGACCAAAGCAAAGAATTACAGGAAAACGCTGATCGCCTGTTATCTGGGGTTTATCACACAGGCGATCTCCGCGAATTTTGTGCCGCTTTTGTTCCTGACCTTCCGGGATTCCTATGGGATCTCGCTGGAAAAGATCGCGCTGATCCCCATGGTGTTTTACCTGACACAGCTGCTTGTGGATCTGGGTGCCACAAAATTTGCCGATGCCATCGGCTACCGCACCTGTGTGGCGGCCTCACAGGTGACCTCGGCGGCGGGCCTTGTCCTGATGGCGTTTTTGCCGGAGCTTCTGCCGGATCCTTTTACGGGTATCCTGATCTCCGTCGTGCTTTATGCCATCGGCAGCGGCCTGATCGAGGTGCTGGTCAGCCCGATCGTGGAGGCCTGTCCCTTTGAAAATAAGGCCGGTGTCATGAGCCTTCTGCACTCGTTTTACTGCTGGGGCGCGGTGGGCGTGATTTTGGGCTCCACTCTCTTTTTCGGCATATTCGGAACCTCCTGCTGGAAGGCGCTGACTCTGCTGTGGGCGGCGGTGCCGCTGCTGAATACCATCAATTTCATCACCTGCCCCATTGAACGGCTGATGGATGACGGCGAGGGTATGCGCACCGGTCAGCTGCTGCGCCTGCCGCTTTTCTGGCTGATGATCCTGCTGATGATCTGCGCGGGCGCCTCCGAGGCGACGATGGCCCAGTGGGCATCTGCCTTTACGGAATCGGCGCTGGGCGTTTCCAAGAGTGTCGGCGATCTGGCGGGCCCCTGCCTGTTTGCAGTGTTCATGGGTCTGGCGCGGGTATTTTACGGCAAACACAGCGAAAAGCTGGATCTGGCAAAGGTGATGCTGGGCTGCGGCGTGCTGTGCGTGGCGTGCTACCTGCTGGCGTCCCTGTCGCCGCTGCCGGTGCTCGGCCTTGCGGGCTGTGCGCTTTGCGGGCTTTCGGTGGGTATCATGTGGCCCGGCACCATCAGCATCTCGGCGCAGAAATGCCCGAAGGGCGGCACGGCCATGTTCGCGTTTCTGGCGCTGGCAGGGGATCTTGGTGCAACGGTGAGCCCCGCAATGGTCGGCACGATCGCCGATGCCGTCGGCGGCAGCCTGAAAACTGGTCTGCTTTTCGCTGTCCTGTTCCCGACCATCATGGTTTTTGGTCTTGTTCTGCTTGTGAAAAAATACAAAAAGCGGGCATGATGCGGCGCCCGCCTGTAAACACATCAAATTCAAAAAATCGCCGGCAGCGGAAAAATCATCCGCGGCCGGCGATTTTTTTGAAGCGGGAATTCATATTGTAAGCCCGCGGAGCGGAAAGCCGGAGATGCCAAGGGAACAGAGTGGGAAACATTTTTTTCCAACCGCGCCCGCCAGCGCATGAAAGAATACGAGGAAGACCGGGAATGGCTGCGCCGTGCCATGCAGAACGATAAAGACCACGCATGGCATCATCTGGAACAATACATGGAGGAGCAGGCAGAGCATTTGCGGTATGGAATGCGGTAATTGAGAGACATTCTTAAATAGGAAGTCCGCACTTAGTCCGCACTTGATATGCATTTTTTTGGTATTTTTTGAGACACTTTGAGAGCGCCAAAAACATGAGAAAAGCCCGTAACCACGGCGTTTTTGCCTTGGTTACGGGCTTCTTTAAAATGGTCGGAGTGGCGAGGTTCGAACTCGCGGCCTCTGCGTCCCGAACGCAGCACTCTACCAGCTGAGCCACACCCCGAAAAAAGAGCAGCAGCACATTCGCTGCTGCTCTGCATGGTTGCGGAACTAGGATTCGAACCCAGACAAACAGAGTCAGAGTCTGTCGTGCTACCTTTACACAATTCCGCATCGATGATGCTTGATTATTATAGCGCATGAAAATGGTTTTGTCAACAGCTTTTTTCAAAAAAATCAAAACTTTTTTTGCGGCGCTTTTCCGGCTGCGGCAGCAGAGCTTTTGCCCGGCGGTTCTTCTGCCGCGGGGCCGTTTTGCGGCACGGTGTTCCTGTCCGGATGCGATCCGATGGGCGTGTTGCAAAAATGCAACATTTCCTTTTTTCGCCGTGAAAATACAAAAACCTCCCGATTTCCTTATAATTGTTAAAAAATAGGTTGAAAATATCCTATATTTGCGCTATAATGATGTTTGTCAAAATCTGTCCGAAAAGGGGGAAGGATCGTGAAGATCGATACCCAGCGGCTGGTTTCCATGACGGAGGCCAACCAGAATTTTTCCCGCGTGGCACGGCTCGTCAACGAAAACGGGTCGGCTGTCATTTTGAAAAACAACCATCCCCGCTACCTGATCCTTGATTTTCAGAAGCTGGGCGAAACTCTTGAGCTGGAGGATGCCACCCGCGCCGCCGGCAGAGAGGGGGTGTCCGGATGAGTGCAAAGCGCAGAAGGCGCATCCGCCTGCGCGGCGTGCTGGCCGTGCTGGTGCTGGCGGCACTGGTGGTGTGCACCATTCCCGTAGCGGGTTTTACCACCCGGGCGACCAGCAGCTTTACCGAATATGAACAGGGCCTGCTTGCGGCGGGCTTCCCTGAAAGCTACGTCCACCTGCTCAGCCGCCTGCACGAACAGCACCCTGCATGGAAATTTGAGCCCTACCACACCGGACTGAACTGGACCGAGGCGGTGGCGGCGGAATGCTCCGGCGGGCGCAGCCTGATCGTACATACCGCCGATGAGGTGTTTAAAAGCAAGGCTGCCGGCTGCTACGATCCTGCCACCGGCGCTTACACCTTTGTGGAAAGCGGCTTTGTCACTGCCAGTGAATTTGCGGTCTCCTTTTACATGGATCCCCGCAACTTCCTGCGGGAGGAATATATCCTGCAGTTTGAATCCCTTGCTTACAACGAAGGTGCCAACGAGCTTGCTGTCATCGAAAAGATCCTTGCCGGCAGTGTGCTCAGCGGTCAGATCCTGTATAAAAACAGCAAGGGCGAGCTGCTGTCCATCGATACCACCTATGCACAGGCCATTCAGGATGCGGGCCGCCGGCACGGGGTCAACCCGTATTACCTTGCATCCAAGATCCGCAACGAGGTGGGCAGCGGCGGCGCCACCATCTCCGGCACGGTGGCAGGGTACGAGGGTCTGTACAACTTCTATAATATCTATGCCTACGGCGCGTCCAGCATCCAGCAGTCACTGGCGTGGGCGGGCAGCGGCACCACCTATAACCGTCCATGGACGACCCCTGTGCGTTCCATCGACGGCGGCGCTGAGTACATTGCCTCCGGCTATCTTGCCCGCGGGCAGAATACCAGCTATTTTCAGCGGTTCAATGTGGTGAGCAAGCCTTACTACTCGCACCAGTACATGACCGCGCTGCACGGCGCGGCGGAGGAGGCGCTCAACTCCTACAAGGCCATCAGCGCCGAGGTGCTGAACGCCGAGCGTACCTTTGTCATTCCGGTATACAATAATATGCCGCAGTCCTCCGCATATCTGGCGGATTCCATCAGTCTGGTGAATTACGCCGGCAGCGGTGTGGCCAATGCCAGCGTCAACCTGCGTACCAGCCCCACCACCAGTGTCTCCAACCGTTCCGGCATTGTTCTGCCGGAGGGCACGGCGGTGACCATTCTGGAGGAGGTGCGCAGCAGCGGTACCGATTTCCTGAAATATCCCTACTGGTATAAGGTGGCCTATGCCGGTGCTTCCGGCAGTCACGAGGGCTATGTCTGCGCCAAATACATCAGTGCCAGCTATACGCAGAATCCGCTGGAGCTTGGCTCCACGCTGCAGCTGCAGTATCTGCTGTCGCCGTCGGGCGCTTCGGAAGCTCCGGTGGTATTCTCCTCGGATAGTGCAGTGGCCGCCGTCAATTCCGGCGGCACCGTGGTGGGCGCGGGCGAAGGCGTGGCCTATATCACCGCCCGCACCAACAACGGCAGCCGCGTCACCATGTGCCTGAGCGTGGTGCCCTCGGCCAGCGGCATCGTCTCGGTCACCGAGCTGGTGCTCAACGCCGAGCGGCTGACCCTGAGCAGCGGCGAGACCTTCCGGCTGGCGGCACAGGTGTTCCCGCAGGATGCCACCCTGAAAACCATCCACTGGAGCTCGGATAATCCCTCCGTTGCGGCGGTGGGTGCGGATGGCACCGTGCAGGCCGTGAGCGGCGGCACGGCGGTCATTGTGGCCTCGGCGGCGGATGGCGGCGTGTTCGCCAGCTGTCAGGTCACGGTCAACGCGCCGGTCATTGAGGAGCCTAAACTGGAGCCCACCAACTGGGTGGATCTGGATTCCAATCTTTCCGATCTGCAGCAGACCATCGATGAGCTGCGCAAGGCTATCGAGGAGGCGGAAAAGCTGGATGCTCTGACCGCCGGTCTGCTGGAAAGCGAACCCATCGAGCCGCCGGCGGATCTGCCGGAATACGATCCCGATGCCATGCTGCCCGGTCTGGAGAGCGGGGATTCCGCCCGGCCCAGCCTGCCGGGGGCGAAGGTCACCTCCTTTGCCGTGACGGTGGCGGATGAAAACGGCGCGCCCGTGCCGGATGCCGCTGTGGTGCTGAAAAGCGCCAGCGGCAAGACTGTTTCCACTGCACGCCATGTGGCGGAGGGGCAGTATATCTTTGAGACCATTCTGGACGGCAGCTACACGGTGGAGATTACCGCTCCGGACGGCCGCACCGCCGCCGGCGCCGTCACGCTGAAAAACGGCGCAGTGGACGGTGAAACCGCCTTTGCCCTGCAGCCGCCGCCTCAGCGCAGCGACCTCGGCGTGAAGATCGCCATCGGCGCAGGCGGGCTGATCCTTTTGGGGGTCATCGTCTCCTCCATTGTAAGCGCTGTGCGCCGCAAAAAAGCCGGCCGCAGACAGACCTGGTACCGGCAGGTGTAAATGCAATAAGGCTCCCGCTTCGTTTGAGGTGGGAGCCTTTGTCGGTGCAAAACCGGCTGCAGGCTTGCGGTAACGGCTTCAATTTTGCGCGGACTCCATTCAGCAAGATCTTTGGTGGTGCAAAATATACGGTTTTTTCCTTGCATCCTGCCCTTTGCCGCGGTATAATAAACAATACGGCCGTCCTGCGCGGGCGGCCGTATTGCTTTGATGAAAGGATGTACCCCATCATGAATGATAAAGAGATCGGCGAGCTGCGCCGCCGGCTGCGCCCGGAAAAGAACAATATCACCCACATCTGCGGCTGCTATGTCAATGACAAGCGGGAGGTTATCGCCCTGTTCGATGAATCCACCTCCATGATGCCGCAGGATGAAGCCGAGCGCTTTCTCTCGCTTTTCAAAAAATCCCTCAGCGGTACGCTGGGCAAAAATCTGGTGGATATCAGCTTTGCCACCGCACAGGTAATGGACAGCGACGAGCACCGCCTGCTGATGGCGCTGAAAAATTCCGCGCTCAAGGATCAGGGCGCGGTGGAGACCTTTTACCAGCGCACCATCGATGCACTGGATCTGGAAGGTCAGTATCTGATCCTGCTGGCCTGCGATACCTACGATGTGCCCTACCGCAGCGGTGACGGCTATAACCAGCAGGATGCCTCGGATCAGGTGTTCACCTACATCGTGTGCAGCATCTGCCCGGTGAAGGAGGTGCAGCCCGCGCTGTGCTATGCGCCCGCCAAAAACGAGTTCCACACCAGCGAGCTGACCCGCGCCGTGGCCGCGCCGGAGCTGGGCTTCCTGTTCCCGGCGTTCGATAACCGCGCCACCAACATCTACAACGCACTGCTTTACACCAAGGATACCGCCAACAACCACACCCCGTTTGTGGATGCACTGTTCCGCACCCCGCTGCCGCCGCCCGCCGCCGTGCAGAAGGAGACCTTTCAGGGAATGCTGGCCTCGACGCTGGCGGAGGAGTGCAGCTTTGATGTGGTACAGACGGTGCATGAGCAGATCTGCGAGGCCATCGAGCTGCACAAATCGGAAAAAGACCCCGAGCCGCTCAAGGTCTCCAAGGGCGAGGTACGCCGTATGCTGGCGGATGCCGGCGTTTCCGGCGAAAAGATGCAGGCATTTGAAGAGCGCTACGATGAGGAATTCGGCGCCGCCACCGATATCAGTGCCAAAAATCTGGTGGACAGCAAAAAATTCGAAGTGCGTACCCCGGATGTGGTGATCCAGGTCAGCCCCGAACGCAGCGATCTGATCGAGACCCGCATCATCGACGGCACACGCTATATCCTGATCTGCGCCGACGAGGGTGTGGAGGTCAACGGCGTTTCCATCCGCATCAGCGAGGAGAACTGATCATTTTTGTATAAAAGGTGAATTATACTATCAAGTGCAACAAAAGGAGAAAAAAGGAGAAGTTCATACAAATCTCTGGTAGAATGAAGTTACCACACACCAAACTACAAAAAGGAGATTTGTATGAACTACCATCATCTTACCATAGAAGAGCGC
>JAFUNR010000003.1 GCA_017472965.1 Oscillospiraceae bacterium
CGTCTTCGTCCAGCGTGCCTGTGTTGTAGTTCCCTGACAGTTCTTGGTATGGTATAACCGGCGTCTGCCCCACGTAGGGCAGCGCCAGGTTGTAGTTCCCTGACAGTTCTTGGTATGGTATAACTGGAACTATAATTATACATAGACGCAACTCGTTGTAGTTCCCTGACAGTTCTTGGTATGGTATAACAAATATATCAAAACTATGCAGCTTGCAATGGTTGTAGTTCCCTGACAGTTCTTGGTATGGTATAACGGCTGTCACAAAAAGCCCCATTTTCCTTGGAAAATGGGGCTTTTTGCTGCGAAAAAATCGATCAGAAAATGCTGAGCTGCTCGCAGGGAAAATCGGTTTCTTCTTCCACGGAAAGTCTGCCCACAAGGATCTCGATAGCTGCATATTGCTTTTCGGTGATGGTCAGCAGCCGCACCGAGCCGTTATCCGGCAGATGGGCATACAGCCGTGCGCGGTGGGTATTTACCGCATCCATACCGCAGCACACCCTTGCATACAGTGAATACTGCAGCATATGATAGCCATCCTTCAGCAGAAAATTCCGGAACTGTGTGGCGACCCGCCTTTCGGCGGCAGTTTTGACCGGCAGGTCAAAAAATACAAGCATCCGCATCAGCCTATTCATACCGGTGCAGCTCCGTACCGGTCAGCTCCGGAAGAAGCAGAGCCGCACCGCGCTCACCGCAGGCGCGCCGCAGACTTTGCACCGTCAGCTCCATGGCGTGGGCGGCGGTATGGCGCTTGCCGTCGATACGCATTTCCGCATGCAGCAGCTCCAGCAGGCGGTGTTTGATCGCGGGTGAAAGTGCTGCGGGCGCCTGCGGGCCGATCTGCGTCGCCACAAACAGATCGACCAGCGGGCGGTAGGGTTCGATCAGGTCATCGGCCAGATTAAAGGCGTTCAGCTCGCTGCAGTGGTTCAACCCCAGCGCGGGGAGAAAGCCGTAGCCGGCCAGCAGCCGGGCCAGATGCCCACGCATAATGGCATAGCCGTAATTCAGCCCGGCATTGACCGCGCATTCCCCGCCCCGTGTAAAACCCTTGCCGAACAGAGCGGGAAAATACTGCGCCGCTGCGGCGCTTTCCTGATGGGTCGCGTCGCCGCTTTGCACGGCAGCGGCGCGGCTTTGCAGAGCGGCGGCAGCTTCGGCTGCACCGCACTGCTGCAGGCAACGGGCCTGATTTTCGATCTTGGCGCGCACCAGCTGCTGCCACAGCCGCTTTTTGGCGGGCAGGGTCAGTGCAAGCTGATCCTTTATCACGGCGTACTGCCGGCTGTGGCTGTTCCATGGAGTGTATACGCCGCAGGGCATATGCCGTGCATCACAGATGAATACCGTAACGCCTGCTTCGGCACAGGCGGCCAGTGCGGCGGCGGTCAGGGTGGAGCGGGGATCCTCCAGCAGCAGGCAATCCACATCCTCCAGCGGCAGATGCCGCTCGGCGTCGGTCAGGATCACCAGCTGCTGCTGCCGCACGCTGATGCGTGCGGCGCTCTGGATGAATACGCTGCGGTAGCCCATGCATCCTTCACCTCCCGGCAGGGCGCTCAGCGGCCAAAGGTCTGGCGGGTCTCGCGATTCACTTTAGTGTAATTGCCCAATACATCCACCTGATATTTTTCGATCAGAGGAAGAGTTTTGACTCCAAGACTATCTATTTTATATGTGCGGCGGTCAGTTTTAACGGAAACGGCACCAGTGCTAATACAGCAGCTTTCATAGTAGAGATAGGCATCCTTAATGAGTAGTTCCTTCGGTAAGGTACTCTCTTTGTTGCACAAAGCCATCTTCATAGACTTTTTGGCAGTTACACGAATCAGGTCTCCCGGATACAGCGAGAAAATGAAGTGTTTTTCTTTCATTTCCTTCCATTCTGTGTAAGGTTTATACGCAATGATAGCCTTATTCGGAAGTTCTCTTTTCAGTGTATCCGCCACATAAATCGGCACCAGATAGTAACCGTCACCCTCTACATGGAACACATCCACCCGCACCATGGTATCGTGTGCGGCAATGCCGGTATTTTTCTGCACCGGTACATTCAGCGTGCTCTTTTCGATCAGCTTGACACTCTTGACCAGAGGGCCGGGAGTGCCGTCCGCTTTCGGCTTGTAAAAATCGCCGGCAAAGGCTTTTTTGGCATCTCCGCCGTAACGGATCAGCTGCTGCTTCAGCGCATTGTACAGTAAGCGGTCGGAATCAGGCATATAGTAATCGGCGATCTCGCCATCCTTGTCCAGCTTCAGCTCGGAGAGCCTGGCTTTGTAGACGATCATGCCCTCATCGGCGGCTTTGGCGCTGAATACCGTGGCCTTGTGCGCCGGGCCTGTTACCTTGTGATCCGGCATGCGGGATACGAATACGGGCTTTACCTGCTGCAGAATATGCGGCGGATAGGTGGCAAGGTGCAGCGCTTCCAGCGCCGCAGCGGGGTCATCGGCAAGCCGGGCCTCCAGCTCGGCCCTGAAATGCGGCCAGGGCTTCGGCGTGGTCTCCTTTGCCTCGCCGGTGCGGGGGTCGATGCGGTAGCTTCCGTCCTCACTGAAATACCAGCGGTTTTCCCGGTGGGCAGCATATTCCGATATGCGCTGGATCATGCCTTGCGTGGTACAGGCAACAACAACGGCATCCAGTGCATGATGTGTGTCGCCGTCCGCGCGTACCTTGCTCAATCCCCAACGCTTGCGCAGCTCGGCGGTAACAGCGCCGTTGACCGCAATGACATGGTTCAGCTTTTTGTAGCCGGGAAGCGAAGTGAAGAGGAGATGATCCCGGATATAATTGTACAGAAACCGCTCCATGGCTTTGGTATCCTGCAGTGCGCGTTCCTTGAATTCGCCTTTTTCCTGTTCGGAAAGGTGCTCTTTCAGCAGCCGCTGACGCTTGCGATGGTCTTTCACATTAGCGTTGACCCAGACGATGAAATCCTCCCGCGCCTTGCCCTGCAGATATTCCAGCGGCAGACGGTTGCCCTTTTGACGGTTGGCTGCGCTTACCACCAGCACTTTGTTTTTATAGCTGTCATCAAAGCTGATGCTGTAAGGAATAATGTGATCCACATCCACATAGCCGGGATCAAAAAGCTTTTGAATATCCAGATGCTGCTGGGTATAGGGACAGACCTCGCCCTGCATCTTCCAAAGCTTGAATTTTACAAGATCCTGTGGAGTGGGAGATTGAATGCCGAGATCCTTGCGCAGTTGTTCCATGGCCGCTTCGTTGAGCTGACGGTTGGCATCCATATCCCGCTCCATTTGGCGGCGCTCATCAAAGGTGCGGCTCAGCTCCCGTGCCTGTTCGATATTCAACCGTACCGGGCTGCCGTATTTCCGTACCAGAGCGTTGATCACTTTGACGGTTTGCGAAACAGCACGTAATACCACCGGGCTGGTAATATTGGCATAATCCTGCTGTGTGGGATGCAGCAGGGCGGTGCGTTCGGTATCTGTATGAGCGCGGTGATCATAACCGACAGCGGCACAGGCATCCGCGTAGGAAAGCCCCTGTTCCAGCAGAGGATTCAGTTTATTGCATGCCATCAGGCTGATGTGTCCGCGTCCGCGGAAGCCGGTCAGCCCCCGCAGCAACGCATCGGTGTCATAGGCGGTCAGGCCGGCTGCCAGCAGACGCTTTTCCGCTTCCGCATCCTCCAGATTCAGGGTAAAGACCTCGCCGATTGTATCCAGCTGGCTGTGCGACAGTGCGCGGATGCGGCCTTTGGACACCTTGTCCAGCGCCTTGCGAATTTGATGATAGGCCCGCAGATGGTCAAATTTGCGCTTTTTCTCCACCTCGGTCGGGTCGCTCTTGCCATAGGGCAGACCCTTGAAAAGATCCTCTTCCGAAAGACCCAGCTCCTTGCGAAGCCTTTCGTAGGAAGGCGCTGCGGTGGAATGGGCAAGCGCGATCAGCCGCTGCCGCTCATCGGCTGTCAGCGGGCGGCTTTCGCGGTTGGATTCGATGCGCATATTGTTGAGCGCCTGCAGCAAAGAGAACAGCTCAAAGGAATAACAGGCCTTGGGGGCGCGCTTTTCACCGGATTCCGGTTCCAGCGTGCACAGACCTACATTGAATTCCTCGTTGCTGCCTTTGTACGGGCTGCCCGGGCCGGGGCCGTCGGCAAAAGAACGCTGGCTTTGCAGAATGTCGAGATATGTTTTTTCCAGTTCCGGTGCGGCAAAAGTGCTGCCGAACCGGCGCTGCGCCGCAAAAACAGCTTCGGCCTCCTGCACAATGGCTGTGCGCGGCAGCGTGCACAGGTATTCGCCGCCCTGATTTCGTTTGTGCCCGGCGAATCTGGAATCGAGCAGCATCATTTCGCCGGCGGTACGGTATTGGGCAAGCAGCGTCTCGTTTTCCTTTACCGCAGCAAGCAGCTTGCCCTGCTCTTTATCCTTTTCAGCGGCGGCTTCCTCTGATTTTTTGTTGGAGCGGAAGCCGCGCCGCTGCGCCAGATGCAGCAGAATGCGGGCGAATTCGGTACGGCTCACAGCTTCATCCAGCGCACGCACCCGCAAAGCGTAGATATCCGGCAGCTTTCCGTTATACAGATGGTCCAGTTCTTCCTGCGAAAGAAGACCGGCCTTGAGCATGGCCTGCTGAATGCGATCCAGCCTGTGGCGGTGACGGCGCAGACGGCGGCGCATGCTGCGGGCATCCCGGCGGGGCGCAGCAAGAGATGCGCCAGTTTTGGGATGCTCGGCCGTCTGAAAAACACGGCTTCCCAGATCGATGATGCGGAAAGGGTCTCCGTTGGCATCCAGTTCGATCGCGGCCCATCCGACGGAGGCCACGCCGATATCCAATCCGATGGCATAATTCATACACAAGCACCTCTCTTCTGTTTTCATTATACATCCCGATAAATATCTTGTCAAAAAAAGATGACGCCCTGCTGTAGACAGGGCGTCAGAGCTTTTCGGTGTACTACCTTATCATAGTAACCTGTGCAGTTCTTGGTATGGTATAAGAACTGTTTTTATTATAGCTGGACAAAGGGAACTTGTCAAGACTTCAGAGAAGAGACAACACTTTTGACACCCCCACATACGCCAGCCCCACAAGATAAAAAGCGGCGAGGTAGATCACCAGATTCTTGGCAAGGCCCTTGGGGCCGAGGGCTTCGGCATCGAGGAAGGGGTAGGGGTAGCGGGGGCCGTCGGGTCTGCCGTTCATGGTGCCGCCGAAGCGGCCGCGCAGCAGCGCATAGGCCACGTAAGCCAGCGGCAGCGCCAGCCATGCGGCGGCGCTCCACAGCGGGGCGTTTTTTTCGGCGCATATGGCCCAGCACAGGATCACCAGCCACGGCACCGCGTAATGCACCGTCAGATTGTCAAAGGTGAAATACTCCTGCCGGAAGCGGTCGGGGTGATCTCTTTTATAGCCGGGCGTCAGGATGAAATGGTACACCACAAAGGTGATCGTGATACAGGTTACCACAATGATGCGTACCCACGGTGCGCTTAAAAAGGCATACAGAGTGCTTTGCGGTGCAAAGGAAACGCCGAACAGCAGCGCATGGAAAAGCACCATCAGCAGGTTGCTCTGGCTGGTGTAAAAGACGAACATTCCCTTGTTGTATTCGCCCCGCAGGATGCGGCTGGCACGCAGCAGCGCCGCGCCGCCCAGCCCTGCGATCAGCAGGCAAAAAATGCGTTCGGTCAGCACGGGATCATTCCTCCCAGCCAAACAGGCGGTTCAGCCAGCGGGCGGAAAGCTCTGTCCATGTGGCGATCTGTGCATCGGCAAAGCCGGTTTCTGCGGCAGCAAGCGAAAGCCCGTGGGGACCGTGATCGTACATATGCAGCTCACAGGGGATGCCGGTCTCCTGCATGGCCAGTGCCAGCCGCAGACTGTGGCGCGGACAGACAGTGGCATCCTCAAAAGTGGTCCACAGAAAGGCCGGCGGCATATCGGCGCGTACCTGCTCCTCGATGGCGAAATACTCCAGCCATTCCGGTTCATTGGCGGTCAGCTTTTCGGCGACATAGATATCGCCGGTGCCGGCGGCTGCGCGGGGCGAGACGACCGGATAGCTCAGTATCACGGCATCGGGGCGGGCATCGGGTGCAGAAAGGCGGTCGTCATCCCAGTGCACGGCCAGGCTGGCGCACAGGTGGCCGCCGGCGGAAAAGCCCACCGCCGCGATGCGGTGCGGGTCGATCTGCCAATCGGCGGCGTTTTTGCGGATCAGGCTCATGGCGGCAGCGGCATCGCACAGCGGCTTCAGATACAGCGGCGCGGGGATGCTTTCGCTGATGACGGTGTAGTTCAGCACAAAGGCATCATACCCGCGGCCAAACCAATCCAGTGCAATGGGCTCGGCTTCGCGGGCAGAGCAGAAATGATAGCCGCCGCCCGGCAGCACCAGCATGGCGGGACGGATATCGCGGCCGCTCATCTCGGGGAAGCGGTCGTGCAGATAGGCGGTGAGCACAGCGGGAGAGTTTTCAAGAACGGGCATCCGGAAACAACGCATGGGGATCATCCTTTCCTGTTGTATATATGCGGCGCAGCGGCCGCTTTTTTATGTGGAGAAAACCGTGTCAGCTCTGAGCAAAGCCGCCCAGACCGGTCAGCTTCAGCAGCACCGGCATCTCATAGGCGGGAAAGCGCAGCACCCTGCCGGTGTCCGCGACCTCGACCTCAAAGAAGGGGCGGCAGTACACGCCGCCCGCGCCCACACTCAGACGGAAGGCACGGTATGCGGCAGAGGTGGGCGGCTCGGGCTTGTTCCAGCGGGGCAGCAGCAGCTTGAGATCCACCTTGGAGGGAATGCCCAGCTCCGCAAGGTCAAAGGCATAGGCTTCGCTGCTGTCGGAAAGATACAGTCTGCCGTCGTTCATCCAGGCGAAGCGGGGGTGATTGCCGTAATCGCCCAGCTGTACGATACCGCTGCGCTCCTCGTCGCCGGGCTGCCAGCAGCGGCGCAGAATGTCCACCTGCACCGCATCCTCCGGAATGCCCAGTGCGGCGCGGACGGCGGCTTCCAGCGCGGCGCGCTCATCGGCAAGAGCGCGGGCCTCCTCGGTGGCAGCGCCTGCGGCGGCGCGGCGTTTGCCGGTAATGTGCAGAAGGATATAAACGCCGATGAGAGCCGCCGAACCCAGCAGCCACACGGTGTTGCCGCCCATAACGGCGATGACGATCAGCAGGGCGGCGCCCAGCATGGAAAACAGCTGCGCTGCCTGTGCGGGAGTGGAAAGGCCGTGACTTGCGGCAAGAGCCGCTTCGCGCTGCTCCAGCTGCGCCAGCTTTTCCGTCAGCTGGGGAGCAAGCAGTGCTTTGCGCCACGGCGTGGTATCAAAGGTATTGGCTTCATCGTAAAAATCGAAAAATCCCTGTTTCATAGCGGCACTTCCTTTGCATTTGGTTGAAGCTTACAGTGTATCCAGCCGGAAAACCCGGGTCTCGTACTGTTTCAGGGTCAGAGAGATGGAATCTGCTTCAAAAGGCTCCATACAGACACCCTCATCGGCAAGTACAGGGGTAATGCGGCGGCGCGCCGGCAGGCGCAGAAGCTTTTCACCGGCTTCGGCGGCATGGATGGCGAGCCAGCCTGCGGCGGCATAGATCACATCGCCCGGTGCGGCATAGGTGTGGATGCCGGCCTTCAGGCAAAGCATATGCACGTCCCCGGCGCTCAAGGGAGCTTCGGCGGTGACGGTCAGCTGCGGACGGTTTGCAGCCTGCCATGCGGCAATGGCTTTTTGCATGGCAGGAGTTGGGGTATGGATCAGGAACACGGCGGCAGCGTATTCCGGTGTGCCGTCCGCGTTTTTCATCTGCAGCACGGCATCAAAATCCGCCAGTTCAAAGACCGCATAGGGTGCGCCGCACGCACCCAGCGGGATGCGGCTTTGCGAGAGCACCGCGCAGCCGGGAGCCTGCCCCATGGGAACATCGGCTTCGGCAGGGGCTTTTTCGTCGGCGAAAACCGCCAGCCGTGCCGCTGCGGTACGGTCGGCATCGCGCAGCGACTGTGCGGCGGGGGCAAAGTAAGAGGCGAGCTCCTCCCGCAGATCGGGGTGGTCATACCAGCCGCCCCACATATCAAACCACCACAGGGCATGGCCCGCACACAGCGCGCGGGCAAAGACCTTGCGCAGCAGCTGGCGGCACAGCCACGGATCCTGCGGGCCTGCCCAGATGCCGCCGGCATAATCGGCGGGGGCGCAGATGCCGGGGCGGCTTTCGGCAAGGGAAAGGGTCTGGCAGGTGCGGACATCCGCCTCGGCAAAATACAGCTTGCCGTGCAGACAGATGGAATCCAGCACCGTCATGCAGGCCCAGTCGATGCCGGGGGCCCGCAGCCGGTTGTAGGAAAGCGGTGAGCAGAGAAAATCCACGCTGTCCTCCCGCAGCAGCTGCGACATCGCCCCATGGGCGGACTGCCACCACGGTGTCTCGAAGGTGTAGCCGTAAAAGGCGCCGACCACCTTGCGGCCGTTCAGCACGGCCTTGGCACGGCGGGTCAGCAGCGCGACGGCATCCGCCGCAGCGGTGGAGGAGAATTGACGGTAGGCGGCTTCACTGCCGCCGGGACAGGCCTTTTCAAAGGCTGCCCGCAGCGCAGGACAGCGGTTGCCGTTCATATCAAAGGCCATCCACTCCTCAGTCTGGCCGCCGGCGATCTGGTAACCCAGTATGCGGTCGGCGTAAGAGGCGGTCTCCATGTGCCGGATGAACGTCTCAAGGAAATCCGCCGTATCCCGCCGCCAGCATTCGCCGGCAAGGCAGGCGCGGGGCGGCCTGCCGTTGATGCCGGAATCGTTGCACTCTCCGGGGTGCTCCTCCTCCCACCAGCGGGGCAGAGTGACATTGACCCGGGGGAAGATAAACGCATCGGGACAGATGCGCAGCAGCTGTTCGATATCCGCATCCACAGCGGAATAATCGGGGCGGCCTTTGGTATCAAATACGCCGGGAGCGAATGGCATGCACTGCTCTGCGGCATTGACGGGCCGTGCAGCGAAAAAGGCGCACACCGAGTACAGCCGGCACCCCATGGCGGCCATGTTGGCATAATCGGCCCGCTCGGTCAGATAGGTCATATAGGCAAGGCCGGCCTGCGGTTCGCCGTTGACAAACAGCGTCGGCACGCCGCCCAGCATACGGATGGCAGAGCATGTGGACATGGCAGTCTCCTTTGCGTAGCAAATGGATGCCGCGGCGCATAGCATGGCGCGGCGGTTGGATATATCCATTGTAGCACACCTGCCGCCGGAAGAAAAGCATTCAAACGGCCTGTGCGCCAATTTTCGACGGAATGTGCATAAAAGATGCGGCGGCTGCACAGGCTGAAGGCACGCCCCTTTAACATGCGAAGGAGGGAATCCGCATTGATGAGCGAGGAAAAGCTGCTGCACACCGTGGCGGATACTGCAGCGGCGGGCCACAGCACCCTGACCGCAGCACTGCCGCTGGCAGCAGGAAAAGAACTCTGCGCCGCACTGGAACAACAGCTGCAGGCGTATTCGGCCTTTCTGGCCGAGGCCTGCCGTCTGCTTGCCGCAGCGGGTCTGCGTCAGCCTGCGGCAAACCGTCCGCGGCTGGGCAGCTTTTTTGTGCTGCAGGTCAAAGCCATGGGCAATGAAGCCGACCGGCAGCTGACGGCGCTGCTGCTGCAGGGTCTGCACGACAGCGTGGTGCAGCTGACTGCGGCGCTCAACGCCCTGCCCGATACCGGCAGCGGCATTATCCGGCTGGCGCAGCGGCTGCTGGTCAGTGAGCAGGACTGTTACCGGGAGTGGATGCAATTTTTGTAAGTGTTTTTTGGTGAAAACAACGGAGAGTTTCTTCTGTTCAAACAGCCGCCGGTGTGGTATACTTGTCACACAAACCGAGAGAAAGCGAGGAATGTGTCATGGATAAAAGGCTGAGCTGGGAGCAGATGATGGCTCCCGTATGGGATACGGATACCGTGTGGGGAGAAAGTCTGCTGATGGTGCGCGATGATGCAGGAAAGGCGTGTGCGCCGCTGCTGTATGCACCGGAAAGGATTTTGAGCGTTACGAACGCGATGATGACCGAGGAATATGAGGAGGGCCGCGACTGGGTGTTGGAAAACGGCTGCCTGTGCCTGACACCGGATTCCCGCATCTTCTGCTTTACCCAGCAGGAGCTTTATCCGTCCGAGGGTGCGCCCGGCGCAAGCTTTCCCATGCCGGGGGGCAATATCCTCTTCGGCGAGGCTGATTTCTTCCACAAGCGGCAGATCGCCGTCAGCTATACCGTGAAGGACTGTGACTGGCCGGGGGTAAAGCCTGTATGCGCCAAAGAGCTGCTGCCCCGCACATGGAAAGCGCTCTGCGAAAAACGCCCGCTGCACCTGCTTGCCTACGGCGACAGCATCACCTGGGGCGGCAACGCCAGCATGCGTTCCAACGCACAGCCGTTTCAGCCCCCTTACGGGGAGCTTTTCGCCGAATGGCTCAACCGTATGTGGAAATCTCCGGTTCGTTTTACCAACACCGCCGTCGGCGGCAGAGACAGCATATGGGGTGTGGAGAATACGGAGCTGATGGTCAACGATTACGCGCCGGATCTGGTGCTGCTGGCCTTCGGCATGAACGACGGCAGCAAGACCCCGCAGGAATTTGAAAGTTATACCCGCCGCACGGTGGAACGCATCCGCGCTGCGCTGCCGGAATGCGAGTTCATTCTGGTGGCCACAAGCACACCCAATCCCATCCTCACCGATGAAAAGGCTCCGTTCTGGGGCAATCAGTGCCGGTTCAGGCCGGTGCTGGATGCCATCGCGGCGGATCCGGCCTATGGCGGAGGTATCGCCGTGGCGGATATCACCGGCATGCAGGCGGCGCTGCACAGCCGCAAGCGGTTCATCGACACCACCGGCAACCATGTCAACCATCCCAACGATTTCTTCCACCGGCTGTATGCACAGTTCCTGTGCGGTATGCTGAGCCCGGAAGCGTAAATAAGGAGAAGATCGCTATGTCTTTCACTGTTGATCCCCGCGCACTGGAATGCATCCGTGCGCTGAGCGAGGCGCGTGCGCCCTCCGGCTTCGAGGATGAAGCTATCGCCGCCGCTCGCCGTTTTGTCCCCGGGGGCTACACCGTCACCGAGGACTGCATCCGCAACCTGTATCTGCACCGCAAAGCCAATACCGGTACAAAGCCGGTGCTGATGCTGGATGCCCATGCCGATGAGGTGGGCATGATGGTGCATTCCATTCACCCCAACGGCACGCTGCGTTTTGTGACGCTGGGAGGCTGGAATCCCGCCAGCCTGCCGGCTGCCCGGGTGCTGGTGCGCAACAGGCACGGTGAATTCATCCGCGGTATGATCGCGGCCAAGCCCTCCCATTTCATGACCGAGGCCGAACGCAAGGCGCTGCCCGCCGTGCGGGATCTGGTCATCGATATCGGTGCGTGCAGCGCACAGGAGGCGCAGGAGGTATTCGGCGTGCGCATCGGCGAGCCGGTGGTGGCGGATACCCCGTTTTATTACGACGAAAAGCATGACCTGATCCACGGCAAGGGCTTTGACTGCCGCATCGGCTGCGCCGCGCTGCTGGAAGCACTGCGCCGGCTGGAGAACGAAGAACTGGCGGTGGATATCGTGGGCGTGCTCTCCGCTCAGGAGGAGGTTGGCGAGCGCGGCGTGCGCGTGGCGGTGGAAAAGGTGAAGCCGGATATCGCGATCTGCTTTGAAGGCTGCCCCGCCGACGACACTTTTACTCCGGATTATGCCATCCAGACAGCGCTGAAAAAAGGCCCCATGCTGCGCTTTATGGATACCAGCGTCATCTGTTCGCCCCGCTATCAGCGCTGGGCGCTGGAGCTGGGGGAAACAAACGGCATCCCCGTGCAGGCCAGCGTGCGCGAGGGCGGCGGCAATAACGGCGCATTCATCAATGTGGCTGCGGGCGGTGTGCCTGTGGTAGTGACCGGCGTGCCGGTGCGCTATATCCACACCCCCGCCGGCATGACCAGCTACCGGGATTTCGAATCCACCGTGCAGCTGACCGTCGCTATGGCGAAGGCGTTGAACAGGGACATCATTGCCGGCTTCTGATGCAGAAGAACGGCGGCAGAAGGGGGCGGCTGCGGATGCAGCGCGCCCTTTTTTCGCCCGGTACAGCGGTGGAGTATATGATACACTGTGTGAGGGAAAAAGAGAAAGGAACAGACATTGGATAAAAAATTGTGCCGTCCGGCAAAGCGGATGCTGCGGCGGCTGAAGAAAGCGGCGGCACTGGAAAAAACAGTGGTGCTGTACGGTGCCAGCGGCAGCGGAAAAAGTCTGCTGGCGCAGAAGCTGTGCGAAGAGCTGCGCGCCGGGGGCAAAACCGTACAGGTGTGCAGCGCCCGCAGTATGGTGGATGCACTGACGGAGAAAATCGGCCGCGAGGAGCTGCGCCGCGATATATATACAAAGAAAACCGCCGATCTGCTGGTACTGGAAAATGCTGAGGATCTGCGGGGAAAAAGCTGTACCTGCGGCCTGCTCGCGGAGCTGAACGGCGGAGCGCTGCTGCTGATCAGCACCCGTCCGCTGCCGGGGATCTGCGCTGTCTGCCCTCCGGAGCGCTTGCTGGTGCTGCACGCAAAAATGCCTCCGCTTGGCTGCCGTCTGCGATGGATCCTGTATGCGGCAAGGCAGCAGCAGGTACGGCTTTCGCCGCTGCAGCTGTACCGTCTGGCAAGGCTGGATCCCGGCAGGGCCGCCGGAGCACTGAATGCGATAGCCCTGCGCCGCTGCTGCGGGCAATAATGCATTGGGTTGACTGTCCATAAAGAGAAAAAAGGAGTCTGCATGAAAGAACATACCGTATGGTGTGAGTTGCCGGACGGTTATCAGATCATAGAAAAAAGCCGGGAGCTTCCACTGTCCAAAGCCGAGGCATGGCTGCTGACCCGGCGGCGGCAGCGTTACACTGCCGCCTGCAGGAATGGCGGCCGCGCGGTGCTGATCCGGCATGTGATCCGCTGCCCGTACTGCGGCGGTGAGTTGCCTGCCTACCCGCGTTTCGCGGCCGGTCTGCTGGAGGAATGGTACGGTGCGATACCGGCGGTACCCTCGCGGGAAGCGGTGCACACCTGGGCGTGGGACACTCCTGCGCGGCAAAGCGGCACTCTGCAGCTCAACGAGCCCTGCCGTGCAGGCGGTATGTACCACTGCCTGCGCTGCGGCAAATGGTCTACACCGTTTGAACGCCCGGTACGGGTGTGCCTGCGTTACAGCAGGAAAAGGCTGGTGTTGGAGTGTATCACCACAGATCTGAGCACGCTGCTGCAGGAGCCGTGGTTTATACAGGAACGCATCACACTGCCTGTGCCTGTGCATGAACAGCTGGAATTTCATTTTGGTCGGGGGCGTACCTGCCTGCGGATGCTGGATATGCAAGGCCGGCAGCTGGCAGTACGGGATATTACCGACAGCGGCACCGTCACCGGCAGTGTGCTGATGCGGTTGCTGCATGACTATCCCCTGCTGCGCCGTGCCGTCGGCAGAGCTTTTGCCGCCAGCGGGGCGCCGCTTGCCGTCCGATCGTCGCAGCTGCGGCTGCAGGATCTGATCGAAGCGACACGGTTTATCGGGTTCCCCCGTGCTTTTTATGCCGCGATCCCCTATAATCTGGATACCCGCAGGCTTGACCGCAGCTTCCGCGCTGCGGCGCTGCGTCTGCACCGTTCCGAATGGGTGGAGCAGGCGTATCGTGCTATCGGGCTGCCCGGTACAAAATCGATTCGCCGCCTGTTTTTTCAGCGGCCATGGCTGCTGTTTTATCCACAGGAAGCACTCTGGCTGTGGCAGGCGACGGGCAGCCCCAGCGTCTTCTGCCGTTTGCTGGATTGTGACCGCGGCTGCGGTAGACTGGCTTTTCTGCATCAATATCCTGCCGTTTCTGACTTTTTTGTGGATTACGGCCGTGTGAAAGGCGCTGCCGCCCTGCGCCGCAGCATGGAGCGGGAGGAGGATACCCTGCTCGTTGCGGCGCTGTGCTATGCCGCGATGAATCCGCGGCTGCGTTTGCAGGAACAGCAGCGCTGGAAGCGCAAGGAAAAACAGCAGCGGGCTTTTCGTGCAGCAGCGTATTCCGTACCTGTCACCCATATACCGGCCGAATCAATGGAGGGAACGGCGGACGGCTGCACCTTCCGTTGGCTGCGCAGCACCAATGACTGCCGCGCAGCAGGAAAAGCATTGGACAACTGCCTTCTGGACTGGAGCGCCGGTATGCCGCCCGTACTGCTGGTGAGCAGACAAGACAGTCCGGTAGCGGCGGTGGAGGTGCGCGACGGGACGATCACACAGGCATATCTGGCGCATAACCGTGTACTGAAAAATGATTACGCTGTACTGTGTGCGGTAGAACGCTGGGCGCAGCGCTGCGGCTTATGCTGGAGTTGTGACCCGTGGACCCAGGAGGATGAGGAGGAGGATGCGGATGAGCTGCTGTTCTGAAGCTGCTGCATCTTTTGTCTGCGCTGTACAGAAAACAAGGAGAAAAAATCATGTATCTTGCAAAAATGAACTATCTGCAGGTGGAGGATTACCTGCAGCACAATGATACGATCGTCATTCCGGTGGGCAGTCTGGAAAACCACGGCCTGCATCTGCCGCTGGGCACCGATGCCCTGATCCCGGAGGAGCTTGCCCGCCTGCTGGATGCGCGCAGTCCGCTGCTGATCGCACCGGCTGTGAACTACGGTGCAACGGACGATCTGGCCGGCTTTGCGGGCACGGTATCGCTGGGCACCGAAGGGCTGATCAGCCTGCTGCGCAGTATCTGTGATCAGCTGTACCGCCATGGCTTCCGCCATTTCATCATTCTCAACGGCCACGGCGGCAATACGGCCGCCATACAGACGGTGGGGCTGCATCTGTATAACAAGGGAGCGCTGCTGGCCAATCTGAACTGGTGGCTGATGGCAGGACAACTGAACCCCGCATGGGCGGGCGGCCACGGCGGCGGCGAGGAGACCGCCGGCGTGATGGCGGTGGATCCGGCGCTCATCAAGACGGAATACCTGCACCAGCCCGAGGGCATCCGCAACGATCTGGGGGATGCGCTTCCCTATGAAGCATGGACCAATGTCCGCTACAAGGGAGTCAGCGTCAGTGTGCCCCGCCGCATCGATGCCATCACGGATAACGGCTGGCTGGTGCATTCCTTCCGCGGGGATGTGCCCGATCGTGCCACACCGGAATGGGGCAGACAGATGCTGGCAAGCGTGGCGGATTACATTGCCGATTTCGGCGAGGTGTTTGCCAAGGCTCCGCTGCCCGTACCGCAGAAATAAAATACACTTATAAAAACAGGCCTCTCCTGTACGGAAAGGCCTGTTTTTCATTGAAATCTGTTGAGCTTTGTCGAAATTATACAGGGTGTATTTAAAATGCGGCGTTTATTCGGCGACCAGAGCGCAGAATTCGTCGATCTCGTCGGCGATGACCTGCAGGCCGGCGCGCCAGAAATCCTTGTCGGTCAGATCAATGCCGGCGATCATGGCGCACTCCTCCACATC
Source organism: Oscillospiraceae bacterium (assembly GCA_017472965.1). Lineage (GTDB taxonomy): Bacteria > Bacillota > Clostridia > Oscillospirales > Ruminococcaceae > UBA1762. Next base: position 15,519 of record JAFUNR010000003.1, read on the forward strand.
ATTGACGCTGGTGGCGTGCAGCAGAGCCTTATAGGTGGGCACAAAGGCAGCGCCCTCCTGCTGGTACTTGGCGTACAGACCGCGGGCGAACAGACCGCCGAAGGCATACGGGAAGTTGTAGAAGCTCAGGCTGCCGCTGTAGTAATGACCCTTGCACAGCCACATATAGGGGTGCAGGCAGTCGTGATCCAGACCGTCGCCGTAGGCGGTTTTCTGGGCGGTGAGCATCAGCTCGCACATACGATCGGCAGACAGGAACTCGTTGGGGCGGTTCTCAAAGACGGAGGCCTCGAACAGGAAGCGGGAGTAGATGTCGCAGATGATCTGGGTAGCATCCTGCAGCTGATTCTCGATCAGGGCCAGCTTTTCCTGCTTGTCGGTGGCCTCGGCGATGGCGGTGTTCATGACCACCACCTCGTTGAAGGTGGAAGCAGTCTCGGCAACAGGCATGGAGTAATCCTGATTCAGCACCGAGTGGCTGAACACGCGGCTGTCATGGAAGGAGTGACCCAGCTCATGCGCCAGCGTGACCACATCGCCGAAAGCGCCGTCAAAGTTGGTGAGCACACGGCTCTGGCAGGCGGAGGGCACGCCGCAGTCGAAGGCGCCGCCCACCTTGCCGGCACGGGGATAGAAATCGATCCATGCTTCGTTGAAGGCGCGGGCCACCAGATCGTGCAGGTCGGTATCGAATTTGCCGAAGATGCCCAGCAGGTAATCACGGGCATCCTCCACGGTGTACTTCTTGTCGCTCTTACCCATGGGTGCGAACAGCTCGTACCAGGGCAGACCGCCCTCGTAGCCCAGAGCCTTGGCCTTGGCGCGCAGGTACTGCCAGAACTTGGGCAGATACTCCTGCATGGCGCCCAGCAGCGCATCCAGAGTCTCCTTCTTCATGCGGGCGGTGTACAGGGATTTGGCCAGCGGGGATTCGTAGCCGCGCAGCTCACACTCGTTGAGCACCTGCAGCTTGATGCTGTTCAGCGCAAAGGCAACGGAATCCTTGATCTTGTCGTAGCAGGCAAGCTCCGCCTCAAAGGCATCCTTGCGTACGGCGGGATCGGTATCGTAGGCCAGATTGCGTGCGGTGGAAAGATTGATCTTTTCGCCGCGGTAATCCACAGTGACGGTGGAGGTCAGGCTGCTCTGCAGATCATCCCATGCGGAAGCGCCGGAGATGTTCATGCGGGCAAAAAGCTCCTCCTCTTTTTCGCTGAGCAGATACTTGCTGTCACGGCGGATGTTGGTGAGCAGGTAGCGGTGGGCGGTCAGCTTTTCATCGGCGGCGATCTGCTCATCCAGATCCTCATAACCGGCGATGATGTGCGAAAGCTTTGCCTCTGCGGCAGCGGTGGCGCTCATCTTGGCCATCAGGCGGCCGGTCATGCTGGAGGCCTCGTTGTCGGTGGTGTTGCCGGAGTAGCGCAGCATGGCATAGATGTACAGCTTGCTGGTCAGCAGGCTCATCTTTTCGCTGCCGTCGATGTAGGCGCGCAGCAGCTCGCCGTGGGGCAGCTCTTCGGCTTTGGCGGCCAGCGCGTTGACAGCGGCGATGCACTCATCCAGCGCGGCGGTGTCGGCGGCCAGCGCCGGATCGTCAAAACCGGTGTACAGAATACTCAGATCCCATTTTTCATTCATGATACTTTCCCTTTCTTTTCCTGCGCCGCATCGCTGCGGCGGTGTGTTTTTTGTCAGGAATACAGCATTCAGTGACGGCGGTCAGGCCATATTCAGCACCAGTGCCATGATCTCCAGCGGCTCGTCGTGGGGGTTATCCAGCCCATGGCTTTCGCCGCAGCGGATCAGGCACACATCGCCGGGGCCCACCTCGGTCAAAGTGTGGTCGTTATCCTCGAAAACGCCGTGGCCGGATAAAATGTAATACGGCTCGGTGTTGCCGATGTGCCGGTGATAGCCGATGCTGCTGCGGGGATTCACCACCACATGCGCATACAGCGTGCCATGGCCCATCAGCTCATTTTTGGCAAGGATCTCGCGGATCTCGATGCTGCCCTTACCGCCCATCATGCCGGCAACGGTGCTGCAACTGGCTTTGCGGATCATTGTTTCGCCTCCCTTTTGTCAGGAATTCGTCATCATAGCTACTATAGCACATTTTTCATCGTTTGTCACGGCAAATTTGCAGCAATCATCCGCAAGACCGGGTATCCGTTTGCGGTTATCTCCGGCGGAACGCTCCGCGCGGCTTTCCTCCGGACGCCCTTTGGAAAGAATGCGAACCAATACACGCAAAGAAACGCCATTTGGGGTGGTGAATTTAAAGAAACAGGAGTTTTTATTGAAAAAAGCACTCATTCATGCTATACTGGGCAAAACAGGAGGTAGCAATATGCAACACCAAAAAGCAGCTGTTTTTATCCTTTTGGGCCAGTCCAATGCAGTGGGGCACGGTCTTCCCATGCGGGAGGAAGATATTATAAAAGCACCGCTGAAAAATGTATTCGGGCTGAGCCGGAACGAAAATCAATCCTTTGACAGCAAAGAACTCGTCTGGAGAGGCTATACAAGCTTTGGCATGAATCTTGCCGAAGAGCAGGATAATACCTATTCGGTTGCAAACTGTCTGGCGGCTCTTTGGCAAAAACACATCGACGAGGGCAACAAAGCGAAGCTGCCCGACCTTTACATCATCCAGATCGCGATCGGCGCGCAGGGCGTTACCGAAGAATATATGTGGCATCCCGACCGGGAGAAAAAGCTGATCCCCGGCGTGCTGGGCACGGTGGATATTTCCCTCTTTCCGTTTTGCGAGCATATTTTCGGTTTGCTGGATGACAGCTTTGCAAAAATGGAGATGGAATACGGGATCATCGGTCTTCACTGGCGCGGCGGAGAAAACGATGTCACCGCAGCAGAGGACTATTTGACGAAGCATCTCGAAAACATTTACACCCGTTTGTTTGATTCGTTCAACCGCCTTCTGCATACACCGCCCATTGTGCTGCATAAAATCGTATGCCCCGACCGTATGAACGATATGGACCCGACGGGGCAATATCTGGCAAAGATGAATTATATCAACAGCGTTTTCGACGCCTTGCAGGACCGGTATGCGAATGTTTCGGTTTTCGATGTACGCAATGCGCCGCAGTATGTTCCGAACATTCGCGGCAACGGTCTGTTTATTGAGGATGCGGTCCATTTTACACCCGAAGTAAACCGATGGGTGGCAAGCTGTATTATGGAAGCCTGCGAGTGATCTGTTTGGATATTTAAGGCAAAAACTCCGAAGCCCACAGCGGTTTCAGAGTTTTCCTGCTTTTTTCTCGCGGAATTCAAAAAACAATGCGCTGTCCGGTGGAAAAATCTTTCATTGTGTGCTATAGTTGATTCGGCATACAATATGTTTGGAAATGCTGCACACCGGATCAGGGAGGCTTGATTTACTATGCAAAGCGGCGGTCATGTAAAAACAGGTATGAGCTTCAGTCCGTATGAAAGCACCTACGGGCGGTACGGCGCCGCCAAGTTTTCCGTGCTCCGACAGCACGGCTACAACGCGGCGGACTACGATCTTTGCGACACCGATACCGAGCTGTATCATCTGGATGAAACGGCTCTGGAGCGGAAGATGAGCGCCGAGAAGGCCGCCGCACAGGCCGCCGGCATCGAGATCTCTCAGACTCACGGGCCGTGGCGCTGGCCGCCGCAGGATTCCACGGCGCAGGATCGCGCCGAGCGCATGGAGAAAATGAAAAAGTCGGTCGTCATCACGGCGCTGCTCGGCTGCCGGCATCTGGTGATCCACCCCATCATGCCGTACGGCATCGAGGATCTGGAGCTCCACAGGGAAAAAGAGACCCGGGAGCTGAACCTTGCGTTTTTCGGCGAGCTCGTTGCCTTTGCAAAGCAATACGGCGTTATCATCTGTCTGGAAAATATGCCGATGGTCAATTTCTCGCTCGCCACGCCGGAGCAGATCTTAAGCTTTGTGCAGGAGATCGGCGATGAGCATCTGCAGATCTGCTTTGATACCGGCCATGTCGCCGTATTTCCTGGACTTTCCGTGGGTGATGAGATCCGCCGGCTGGGCGATTTCATCAAGGTTTTTCATATCCATGACAACAACGGCGACCGGGATGCGCATCTGTACCCCACAAAAGGCATCATCGATTGGGCCGGCTTTGCCGCCGCCGTTCATGAGACCGGCTTTGACGGCGTGCTTTCGCTGGAAACCGCACCGTCGGGCGAATATGACGATGCCCGCTTTGAGCAGGAAAGCATAGAGCTGAACAAACTGTTCCGCAGCCTTGCCGAAAGCCGCAGCGGCAATATTCTGTAATACATTCACAGACATCCTGTTGAAAGGCGGTGCAAACTGTTATGATCTCTTTTGAAAAAATCCTGAACACCACCCCGCGCACGGAGTATTTCCCCGCATACAACGCCTGCGGCGAATATCAGGGATATCGGTTTGACGGCATCGAAGCATTGGCCTATGACGGTGCCGACTACCGGGGCGAACACACAAAAATTTTCGCGCACATCGGCTTCCCCGAAAATGCCGCAGAGCCGGTTCCTGCCGTTGTGCTTGTGCACGGCGGCGGCGGACACCCCGAGGATCTGTGGATCAGGAAATGGAACGAAAAGGGCTATGCGGCCATCTCGATGGATACCACCGGATATTTTCCCGTTTCCCCGTCACCGTACCTGCGCGAGGGCTTTGCGGAAGGTCTGGACCGCCGCCTTTGTGCCCCCTTCGCGCAAGAGGGCTATACCGTCACACCGAATAACAGCTCCATGTCGGATGCCGATCTTCCCCTTGAGGAGCAGTGGATGTACCATGCTGTTTCTGCAGTCATTCTGGCGCACAATATCCTGCGCAGCGACAGCCGGATCGATGCCGGAAAAATCGGCATCTGCGGCATCTCGTGGGGCGGTGTGATCACCTCCATCGCCATCGGTCACGATCCCCGGTTCGCCTTTGCCGTACCGATCTACGGCTCGGGCTATCTGGGCTGCGGTCACTCCGACCTTGACTATCTGTTCAAGCGGCCCGGTGTACAGAAATGGTTCGCCGAAAAGAGGTTCGATCGGGTGAATATGCCAGTGCTGTGGCTGTGCTGGAACGATGACTGCTGCTTTTCCGTCAACTCCAATTCCATGTCCTACCTTGCCACGCGGGAAAACAACCGCAGCACCTGCCTTTCCATGCTGCACGATATGCACCACTCCCACTGGCACGGCTACACTCCGCAGGAGAGCTACTGGTTTGCCGACACCGTCCTGCAGGGCAGGCCGGTCCCGGCACTGAAAGCGGAATATACCGACGGTCAGGTACATTACGCCTGCGATGCTCCCATCCGCTCGGCAAGGCTCTTTTACATCACCGGAAAAATGCGTTATATCACGCGGGAAAAATACGGCATGACAAACTCCTATATGGAGGCCGACTGGCAGATCATGGCGCTTGATCCCGCAAGAAATACCGCTGCTTTGCCGGAAAACGCCGTGGGCAAATATGTGGAATTCACGCTGGAAAACGGCATTGTGCTGACTACCCCTTACACGGAATTTTAAAAGAACGCAGCCCTGCGCCGTATGCCGCACAGCCGGAAACATCCCGAAACCCTCTGACCTTTTACACACAAAAAGCTGCCGCAAAACGCCTGCAACGGCGTTCTGCGGCAGCTCTTTTTCTTTTGGCAGGGCAGCTTACTTTGCCGCGCCGAAAAAGTGCAGTATGTTCATATCCTCGATCATCCTGCTGCCGTGCGCGCCGGAGCCGCCGGCGGTCAGGTGCTGGCCGTGGTCGGGAGAATAGGTCAGCAGCACACGCTCATCGGGCCATGTGCTGCGCACGGTATCGGCGATGCGGGCAAAATTCTCCGCCTCCAGCGCAACAGCGTTCAGGCCCTCCTTGGATTCGGGGCCGTAGGCATGGGCGGCATTATCATAATCAAAGGTGTGGATGCTGAGGAAATCATACTCACCGCTTTGAATGACCTCGATCGCCTTTTCCGTCACCTCCATGGCATTGGCACACTCAAAATAAGGCAGGCTGCGCCCCGCAAAGATATGCAGGAAGGTGGAATCCGCCTGCGCAATGATCACCGGCCTGCGCCCTGCTGCCAGCAGCACATCAAACAGCGTGCTGCATTCCAGTCTGGGACGCACATAGGTCTGAATCCCATGACCTTCGGGATCCAGCCCCGTATACATGGAGGCATGCGCCACCGGGGTCACGGATTCCACCGTACTGACAAAAGGCAGCGCCAGCGTGGTGTTGGCATACACCGGCGCCAGCAGATGGGTATACTTCTGCCAGATATACTGACCCACCGCATCGGCATGATAGGCCACCACGCGGTCAGCCTTACCGCCCAGCCTCTGCTTCAGGATATTCACAGCCCACGGCACCGACGGAGCATATTCCTCCGGCAAAGGCAGCTCCATGCATTCCGCTACCGTGGCAGCAAAATGCTTCAGCGCATATCGGTTGAAATGATCTGCCATCGTTTTCTCTCCTCCCGTTTATCCTTTTTCCGTGCAGCTCTTTCTGTGTCCAAGACAGAACACTCTGTAATTCAATATACCCCTGCAAAAAAAATCTGTCAAGCCGCAATCTGCGATTGCATTCCCTGCGCCGGCATGTTATACTCCAGTTAAAGAGCTCACCCCAAACACTTTCACGCGAAAGGAGCTTTGCCATGATCAGCAAGCGCATTGAGGAACTGGCCGCTCTTACCGTTGAGCGCGGCAAAAATGCCCCCTCCTCCACCTTTTTTCAGGAGCTGCACGATGCAGCGCTGGGACTGTACGCCGAATGTCCCCGGTGGGAAAAGATCGCCCGCTCCATGGCACAGGCCATCGCCGGTATGCCGGTATATATTTATCCGGAGGACACCATCGGCGGGCGCACCTACCAGAACAGAACCCTGCCGCCGCAGACCATCGCCCCCGATCTGGACTGCGACACCCCCGCACGGCAGGAGTTTCTGGCGCAGTACCCCGAAGCGGAGCTGCTCTTTCGGGATTATCTCATCACCGGCACAGCCAAGGGCCACATCATCTGGGATTTCTCCCGCATCCTGACACTGGGCATCACCGGTCTGCGCGCCCGCTATGAAGAAGCGCTCGCCGCCGCCCGGGATGAGGAGGCGCAGCAATTCTACAGCGGCGTGCTGATCCTGCTGGATGCCGTGCTCGCTTTCAATGACAAGCACATCGAAGCCTATCGCGCCGCCGGCAGGCAGGAGCTTGCCGACCGCATGGCAAAGGTGCCGCGTTACCCCGCCGAGACCTTCCGCGAAGCGGTGCAGGCCTTCCATATGCAGCATTTGTGCGTCATGGCGGAAAACCCCTACGGCGGCAACGGCCCCGGACGGCTGGATTATTATCTGTGGCCGTATCTGGAGCGGGATCTTGCCGCAGGGCGCTGCACGCTGGAAGAAGCCAAAGAGATCATCGATGAGCTCTTTCTGCGCTTCGACGAGCGGCTTTACGGCATGGACGGCTGGGTGGAAGCCGTTGTGATCGGCGGCAGCCACCCCAACGGCGGCAGCGCCGTCAATCCGCTGAGCTACATCATGCTGGATTCCATCATGGATCTGGATATTCTGCACCCCTCCATCTATGTCCGTCTGCCCAAGGCGCCGCCCGCCGAGCTGGTAAGCGCCTGCGCCCGGTATGTGCTTTCCGGCAACAACCGCGCCCAGATCCTCTCCGATGAGGCCATCATGGGTGCGCTGGTACGCCGCGGCATCTCCACCCGGGATGCAGCCGACTATGTGTGCGGCGGCTGCATGGAGGTCGGTCTGCAGGGCATGAGCTCGGATTATCTGTACATCGGCTGGCACAACCCGCCCAAAATGCTGGAGCTGATGCTCACCGGCGGCGAATGCCTGCTCACCGGCAAAAAGAACCCCGCTTTCCACGCAGACAAAAGCCTGACCGGCTACGCGGATTTTGAAAGCTTCTACGCCGATTTCATCGCTGAAGCCACCCGCATCACCCGCATCTATCTCGCCGAGCAGGATATCGGCAGCAAGTGGGCGCAGCTGGCGCGGCCTTCCTACCTGATCTCCTCCATGATCGACGACTGTCTGGAACGCGGGCGCAATATGCACGGCGGCGGCGCACGCTACCACGATTACGGCGGCACTCCGCTGGGTCTGCCCAATGTGGCGGACGGTCTGTATGCGGTCAAACGGGCGGTGTTCGAGGATAAGCTCTGCACTGCCGAAGAGCTGCTGGCAGCACTGAAGGCGGATTTCAAGGGCTATGAGCGGTTGCAGGCACAGCTGAAGCGGCTGCCGAAATACGGTGTGAACGACCCGGATGCCGATGCCATGGCGCGGCGTGTGGCATCGGATTTTGCCGATATCTACGAGGGCTATACCACCCGCTGGGGCGGCAAGGGCAAGCTGGTCATCCTGACCTTCACCTTTGCCCCGCCCGCAGCCTCCGTGCTGGGCGCGACAGCGGACGGCGGCAACGTCCACCGGCTGGTGGCGCATGGCGTGACGCCCCATTCCTCCGCCATGACCGAGGGCATCACGGCGGCCATTCTTTCGGCCGGCTGCATGCCGTTTGAAAAATTCGCGGGCGGCGCTTCCACCATGTGGGATTTTGATCCCGCATGGGCCACCGAACCCATCGTGGAGGCAGTGCTGCGCACCTTTATCGAAAACGGCGGACAGATCTTCCAGGGTGATGTCACCCCGCTGGAGGAGCTTCTCGATGCACAGCAGCATCCGGAGGAGCACGCAAATCTTGTGGTGCGTGTGGGCGGCTATTCCGCCCGTTTTGTCAATCTCTCCCCCGAACTGCAGGAAAATGTCATCTGCCGCATCCGTCACAATCACTGATCACGCAAAATTACGGAGTGTACGCATGGAAGAAAAATGCCTTGTTTTCAACATTCAGAAATTTTCCGTCAATGACGGACCCGGTATCCGCACCACTGTTTTTCTGAAAGGCTGCATGCTCAACTGTCTGTGGTGCCACAACCCCGAATCCAAATCCCGGCATCCGCAGGTCATGCTGACCCCGCGGCTTTGCGTGGGCTGCGGCAGCTGTCTTTCCGCCTGCCCGCAGGGGCTGCACAGCTTTGCCGAAGACGGCACCCATCAGATCGACCGCAGCCGCTGCACTGTCTGCGGCAGCTGCGCCGATGCCTGTGTGGGCGCGCTGGAGGTGTGCGGCAAGCCCATGACGGTGGAGGAGATCCTGACCGAGGTGATGAAGGACAGCGCCTTTTACAAACATTCCGGCGGCGGCATGACCGTCTCCGGCGGCGACCCGCTGTTCCATCCCGCCTTTACGCTGGCACTGCTGCGTGCTGCCAAAGAAAAAGGGCTGCACACCTGCATTGAAACCAGCGGCCATGCCCGCTGGGAGGATCTGGAGGCGCTTATTCCCTACGTGGATATCTTCCTGTGGGATGTCAAAGAGACCGACTCCGCCCGTCACAAACAGTTCACCGGCGTGGGGAACGAGCGCATTCTGGAAAACCTGCACAGACTGGATGCCGCCGGCGCCAAAACCGTGCTGCGCTGCCCCATCATCCCGGGCTGCAACGACCGTCCGGAGCATCTGGCCGCCATCGCCGCGCTTTCGTCTGAGCTTCAGAACGTGCTGAACATCGATGTGGAGCCCTACCACCCGCTGGGCAAAAGCAAAAGCGAGGCGCTGGGCGAAAGCTACGCACTGGGCGATCTGGGTTTCCCCGAGGATGCCACCGTCAAGGAGTGGATCGCAGCCATTGCCGCCGGCACGAAAGTGCCGGTGAAGAAAGCGTGACCGTTTCTCTGATTTACCATACACATTGATCCGGGAGGGCCTTTCACCATGAAAATCAATTTGATCGATAACGGCTTTTGCAAAGCAGCCGGACTTCTGCGCACCCGCATTCTTGAGCGCATCCCCGCCGAATTTTCTACAGACGGTTTGCCGCTGGAGCTTTGCGTCGATGCAGGCATCGGCTGCGCCGAAAGCTACTGCATCCTTGCAGCCGGCAACGGCTGGCGCATCACCGGAGCGGATCACTGCGGTCTGATTTTCGGAGTGGGCAAATTTCTGCACACTGCACGCTGGACAGCGGACTCCTTCACGCCCCGGCCTCCGCAGGGGGTCGTTTCCCCCGCCTGCGATTTCCGCGCGCTGGATTGCCCCAGCCATTTTTACAACTGGTATCAGATGGCACCCGTTGAAGAATTGACGCGCTATCTGGAGGATATGATGCTGTGGGGCTACAACACCGTTTACAGCAGCATGGGCGTGGTCAATATGGAACGGCTGGACGGCCCGCTTTTCCGCCGGACGGCAGAACGCTTCCGCAGCATATTCGGCGCAGCCAAGGAGCTTGGTCTGCGCATCGGGCTTGGTCTGAGCCCCAATCAGGCCGAGCGCAGTGCCCCGCGCGAATTCGATGCGGACCTTTCCTTCAATCTGGAGCTGCGCGGCTCTCTGGGGCGCAATCTCTGTCTTTCCAAGCCCGGTGCACTGGAGCATATGCGCGGCGTCTGGCGGGCACAGCTGGAGCAATATACCGATATCGGCATCGACTATGTCAGCACATGGCCGTACGATGAGGGCGGCTGCGGCTGCCCTTCCTGCCGGCCGTGGGGCTCCAACAAATATTGCGACGGCTGCATCGAGCTGGCCAAAGAGGTACACCGCTATTATCCCGACGCAAGGATCATCGTATCCACCTGGGCCTTTGATGCTCCCAATGACGAAGGTGAATTCGCCGGGCTTTACCGCCGGCTTTCCGGCGATATGAGCATCGCAGATTATCTGCTGGTGGATGCGCACGGCGATTTTCCCCGTTACCCGCTGGAGCATGAGCCCATCAAGCCCATCGTCAATTTCCCCGAGATCAGTATGTGGGGGCTGGCCCCATGGGGCGGCTTTGGCGCCAACCCGCTGCCGGAACGCTTCCAGCGTCTGTGGGACAGCGTCTCCCATCTGGTGCAGGGCGGTCTGCCCTATTCCGAAGGCATTTACGAGGACATCAATAAGGTGCAGTATATCGGCTACTACTGGCAGCCGGACCGCCATTGGACCGACATTCTTGCCGAATACATCCGCTACGAATACGCCGAAGATGCAGTGGAGGAGGTTCTGGAGCTGATGCGCTGCATCGAGCACAGCCACACACGGATCGCCGGGGAGCAAATGCCCGACGCCGCCGTTGTACGCCGCGCAGCACAGCTGGCCGCCGCCGTAAATGCCCGCCTGAGTGACCGTGCGCGCAGCGCATGGCGCTGGCGTATCCTGTATATCCGCGCCGTTCTGGACGAAAAGCGCTACACTCATCTGCTGGCCGATACCGCAGAGGATCCCAAAAAACTGCTGCGCTTCCATTATTATTCCGGCGACCGCCTGCTGGATGATCCGGAGGCCCAGAAGCTCTTCCTTGAGCTGCAAGGCTACTACCATTGCGTTCCCCACAATGGCGAAAACCATCACACTCTGCCGCCTGCCGGCGGCACCAAACTGGATGTTGTGATCTGAGCCGGCAGTCATTTTCGCGCTTGACAACCCGGTCTTTGTTTGCTATAATCACTGCAATTGAATAAGAAAAGCTATGATGGAAAGAGTAGCCTTTGCGGAACAGCCAGAGAGAGAAGCATTTTGGTGGAAGCTTCTTATGGGATGCAAGGGCGAAGACCGCTCCTGAGCTGCAGCGCCCAAAGCAGAGTAAGCGCTGCCGTATTCCTGCGTCAAAGGATAGGATCTGATGGGATCCGAAAATGCGCAAGTGGAACCGTGCATTCTTTGTGAATAGTGTGCACCCTTGGACCTGTTACAGATGCTTTTCTGTACCGTGTGTCCCGGGGTGCTTTTTTCTTATTCAAAATAAAAAACGAATAGGAGAACACATCATGAAAGTCATCCACAGCGACGGCAGCATCGGCTGCTGTGAAGGCGAGGAACAGCTGCAGGTACTGCGGCACTCGGCAGCGCATCTTCTGGCGCAGGCAATCCTGAGACTCTGGCCCGATGCATCCATCGCCGGCAGCGGCGTATCCACCGACGGCTTTTACTGCGATGCAGACCCGGGCAGCGCCGTCATCCGTGAAAGCGATCTTGTCCGTATTGAAGAAGAAATCCGTTCCATTGCCGGCGAAAATCTGCCCTTCCGCCCCTTTGCCCTTCCGGTGCAGGAGGCATGGAGTCTGTTGGCACAGCACAGCGGCACCTACCTTCCTCCGGAGCTCAGCTCTGCAAATGGAACCGTCACCCTGTTCCGGCAGGGTGAGCACATCGAGCTGTGCAGCGGCCCGCACATCGCCTGCACAAAGGCACTGAAGGCCTTTCGGCTGACCGGTCTCTCCGGCGCCTACTGGCAAAACGACAGCAGCAACAAAATGCTTGCCCGCATCAGCGGTACAGCCTTTGTTTCGGTTGCGGAGCTGGATGCCTTTCTGGAAGCCCGCAAAGCCGCTGCGCTGCGGGATCACCGGCGCATCGGCCGCGAGATGGGGCTTTTCCAGCTGTTTGACGAGGGCACGGGTTTTCCGTTTCTTTTGCCGAATGGCGTGACCCTGCGCAATACGCTGCTGGATTACTGGCGTGCACTGCACAGACAGAACGGCTACCGGGAGATCTCCACCCCCATTGTACTGCACAAAAGTCTGTGGCAAACCAGCGGACACTGGGAGCATTACCGCGAAACCATGTATACCACGCTTATCGACGGTGAGGACCACTGCATCAAGCCGATGAGCTGTCCCGGCGGTATACTGATATACCGCAGTCGCCCGCACAGCTACCGTGAGCTCCCCATCCGGCTGGCCGAGCTGGGGCTCGTGCACCGCAACGAGCTGCGCGGCACACTGCACGGACTGTTCCGCGTGCGCTGTTTTACACAGGATGATGCCCACATCTTTATGCGCCGCGACCAGATCGCCGATGAACTTGCCGCCGTTATCCGGCTGATCCATCAGGTCTACGCGGATTTCGGCTTTCCCTGCCGGCTCGAACTTTCTACCCGACCCGAAAACAGCATGGGCAGCGATGAGGACTGGCAGCTTGCCACCGACGGCCTGCGCAGCGCACTGGATGCACAGGGCCTTGCTTATGAGATCAACGAGGGTGACGGCGCTTTTTACGGTCCGAAAATCGATTTTCATCTGCAGGACAGTCTTGGCCGAAGCTGGCAATGCGGCACCGTGCAGCTGGATTTTCAGCTGCCGCAGAATTTCGGCCTGAGCTATGTGGACGAACAGGGGCTGCCGCAGCAGCCCATCATGCTGCATCGGGTGTGTTTTGGCTCTGTCGAGCGATTCATCGGCATTCTCACCGAGCATTACGCCGGCCGCTTTCCGCTGTGGCTCGCCCCGGTGCAGGCAAAGGTGCTGACCGTATCCGAAAAAAGCGCCGGTTACGCCCGCCTTGTATACGAGACGCTGTGCCGCGCGGGAATACGCTGCGAAATCGATACCCGCAACGAAAAGATCGGCTATATGATCCGCGAATCACAGTTTGCCGAACGTATCCCCTGTATGCTCATCGTGGGGGAAAAGGAAATGCAAAACGGCACCGTTTCTCTGCGCAGCCGTGATGACGGCAGCATCGGGGAAATGACACCGGAGGAGTTGATCCGGTATATCCGCAGCGCAGGTGCCATTCCCCATATGCAGGCATGAATCCGATAAACTTTCGGCAAATTATTTACTTTTCCGGTGCGGGTGTGGTATACTTTTTTGTGTATAAACTGTGAAAAGCACAGAGAGGAATCATTTTTATGAATTACCGGAAACCGGATGCCTTTGCTTACGGCGTGGTGCGGACCGCGTCGTGGCTGGCGGCAAAGCTGTTCTTCCGGCGCAAGGTGCTGCGCAACGAGCTGCGCGGCGCAAAAGGGCCGCTTGTCGTCATCGCCAATCACCAGTGTGCACTGGATTTTGTCAATCTGATCGGACTGACCCGCCGGCGCATGCATTTTGTCATCAGCAGCTCGTTCTACAACACGCTGCCCTGCCGCGGTATTGTGGATGCCCTTGGCCTGATCCCCAAACAGCAGTTCCAGACCGAGCCCAAAGACCTGAAGCGAATGAAAGCCGTCATCGAAGCCAGCGCGCCGCTGGTCATCTACCCCGCCGGGCTGATGTGCGAGGACGGGCTCTCCACCCCCATTCCCACCGCCACCTACAAATTTCTGAAATGGCTGGATGCGGATATTTATGTGGCGCGCACCACCGGCAGCTATTTCGTCATGCCGAAATGGGGCAAGGGCTTCCGTCCGGGCCGCACCACGCTGGATGTTTACAAGCTGTTTGACCGGGAGGAGCTTCGTGCCACCGAACTTGCCGAGATCAAACGGCAGGCCGACCGCGCCCTGCTGTTCGACGCCTACCGCGAACAGGCAAAGCTGAATGCTTCTTATCTCGGTGCAAACCGACTGACCGGTCTGGAAAATGTGCTGTATCAATGTCCCCACTGTCTGGCGGAATACACCGTGCGCACCGAAAAAAACGCCATATACTGCACCAACTGCGGCTACCGGCTGGAGGGTGACCGCAAGGGCTTTCTGTACAACCGGAACACCTTCGGCGGAAAGCTGCGGTATGTCTCCGACTGGAGCGCCATGATCCGCTCCATTCTGGAACAAAAGCTGACGGATGCGCCGGATACCCTGCTGAGCGCCCGCGCCCGCATCTGTACGCTGGATGAAAAGCGGCACCGCTTTGCGGAGGCCGGCTTCGGCACGCTGACGCTGGATGCACATCATTTCACGATCAAAGGCTGCCTGCACGGAAAGGACACCTGCATCAGTGTTCCCACCATCAGCCTGCCCTGTCTGCCGTTTTCCCCCGGCCGCCATCTGGAGCTGCAGTGTGGGTCTGCCATCTATCGCTGCTATCCGGAGGACAGCCGCCTTGTAATGAAATTCATCAATACCCTGCGGGTGCTGCACTCCATGCGCCACCCCGAAGAATGACCGCCGTTTTATCTGCCGTATCAACGGAAAGGAGTTTTACCATGCGCTTTGACATCGATACCCGTTTTCTGCTGGATTGCTTTAAGGAGATCGTAGAAACCCCCAGCCCCGTTGGCTACTACCCGCTGCTGAATCCCGTGCTGGAAAAATATGCCGCCATGTTCGGACAGACCGTCACCTATGATAACAAAAGCACCGCTTATATCACACTGGAGGGCGAGGACAACAGCAAAACCGTGCTGGTAGGTGCGCACGCCGACACCATCGGCCTGATCGTGCGCAAGGTGGACGCCGACGGCATGATCCGCGTGCGCCAGCTGGGCGGCGTCAACTACGGCAGTCTGGAGGGCGAGACCGTCACCGTCCACACCCGCAGCGGCAGAACCTACACCGGTTTATTCGCCTGTCAGTCCCACTCGGTGCATGTGTTTGACGATGCCCGCACCCTGTCCCGCGATGAAAACACCATGATCATCATTCTGGACGAGAAGGTATCGAGCAAGCAGGATGTGTATGATCTGGGTATCCGCCACGGCGATTTCGTCTCTATCGAGCCCCGCTGCCAGTTCACCGAAAACGGTTATGTGAAATCCCGCTTCATCGATGACAAGGCCGCGATCGCCTGCTGCTTTGCCATGCTGAAGTATCTTTGCGAAAACAACCTTAAGCCCAAGTACCGCACCGTTCTGGCCTTCCCCTACGGCGAAGAGATCGGTTTCGGCGGCACCTATGTACCCGCCGGTGTCAGCGAGTATGTGGCCATCGATATCGGCCTGATCGGTCCGGATTACGACGGCGACGAATACAAGGTGAGCATCTGTGCCAAGGACAATGCCTCGCCCTACGATTACGATCTGACCACCCGTCTGGTGAACTACGCAGAAAAGGCCGGCTGCGATTACGCGGTGGATATCTTCTACCGCTACGGCACCGACGGCACCGCCGCCCTGCGTGCCGGCAACAATCTGCGCGCCGCAGCTTTCGGCATGGCGGTCTACTGCAGCCACGGCATGGAACGCACCCATGTGAACGGTCTTGCCAACACGGTAAACCTGCTGCTGGCCTATACGCTGGATATCTGATTTTCCCATCACTTGCACAAAAAAATGCGCTGCCCTTCGCACAGGAGGAACAGCGCATTTTTTATTCTTTTTATTTCTGCGGACCGGCTTCCAGAATGGCGTTAAACCGATGGAAGAACATTCCTGCTGTGACGGCAGCGGCGATGATATCGCTGACCGGTTCGGCCAGGAATACGGCGAAAACCTTGTTCTCAAAAACAAGCGGCAGCAGGAAAATGAGCGGGATCAGCAGCACCACCTTGCGCAGGCAGGCCATCAGCAGGCTGACCTTGGCCTGACCCAGCGACATGAAGCTGTACTGACAGCACATCTGGATACCCAGCGCGAAAATACCTGCCATATAGATGCGCATTGCCCATACGGTGTAATCCATCAGAGCCGGATCGGAAGAAAAAATTCCCGCAAATACCCGGGGCACCAGCAGCAGCGCCAGCCAGAACACCCCCGCATAACCGGCACATACTGCAAACTGGCGATAAAATGCCTGCCGGACACGGTCATTTTTCCGCGCACCGAAATTGAAACTCACGATGGGGCCGCTGCCCTGACATACGCCGGAAAGCGGCATGGAGATCAGCTGGCTGACACTGGTAAGGATCGTCATGGCACCCACCGCCAGATCCCCGCCATAGCGGGAAAGGCTGGAGGTAAAACTGATGGAGAGAAGACTCTCGGTGGAAAGCATGATAAATGTGGAAACGCCCAGCGCCAGCACAGAGCCGACCACCCTGCCGGAAAGCCGCATATCTGCCGCCGTGATGCGCAGACGTGTCTTTTTTCCGGTAAGGAAGCACAGCACCCACACAGCGCTCACCGCCTGACTGAGTACCGTGGCCAGTGCAGCGCCTCTCACGCCCATATCCAGCACAAAAATGAGGATCGGATCCAGTACGATATTGATAGCAGCGCCGATAACGGTGGTCAGCATACTGAACGCCGCAAAGCCCTGTGTGGTGATAAACATATTCATGCCCATGACCACCAGCACAAAGGCGCTGCCGCAAATATAAATACGGGCATATTCCAGCGCATAGGGCAGCGTGGCATCCGATGCACCGAACAGCCGCAGCAGCGGCTCGGCGGTAAAGCTGAACACCACGGTCAGCACCGCCGCCAGTGCCAGCAGCAGCGTGAAGCAGTTGCCCATGATACGCTGCGCACCGGCAAAATCTCCCCGCCCCATGGCGATGGAGGCCCGGGGTGCACCGCCGCTGCCCACCATCATGGCAAAGGCATTCAGCAGCATCAGGATCGGCATAAAAAGGCCCACGCCGGTCAGTGCGGCGGAACCGATCTCCGGAATATGTCCGATATAAATGCGATCCACAATATTATACAGCAGGTTGACGATCTGGGCCACCACCGCCGGCACCGCCAGCTTTACCAGCAGCTTTCCCACGCTGCCGTTGCCAAGATCCGGCCCGGTCGCCTGTTCCTTACTCATTTCTCAAACCCCTTTTCTGCAGTCAGTTTTCTTCTTTGTAAAAGTATGACACAGAAAAAAGTTTCTGTCAATCTTTACGGCGGCGTACAAATCTGCTATACTGGAAAAAAGTCCGTATGGAGGTACACAGTATGAGCATCGTCAATGAGCCAAAAATCCGCAACCCTCTGATCGTCGCCATCCGTGAGCAGCTGGAGCACCGCGCCCTGTGGATGTACCTGCTGTGCGATGAGGCACGCAAAAAAGGGCTGGATCCCACCGAATATGCCCCCGCCGCCATCAGGCGCTGCGGCCTGTTTCAGGGTGCCAATCTGCGCGCAAAAGCAGGCGGCGGCGAATCGCTGAAGGGCCTGAAAAAGACGCTTTTCACCAAGCCCGCCCAGTGGGTATTTGAAATGGATGTCAAGCGCTGCACCGACGACAATCTGGATATCGATTTCCACTACTGCCCGCTGGTCAAGGCATGGCAGAAGCAGGGCTGCAGCGATGAGGAGATCCGCCTGCTGTGCGATCACGCCATGTGCGGCGACCGCGGCATCGCTGAGAGCTTCGGCTGCCATCTGGAACTGCCCGCCACCATTGCCCGTGGGGATGATGTGTGCAAGATCCGCTTTGTCCGCGGCGTGGAGAAGGACGAAGAATAAACGCGAAGCCCGCTGCCGAAGCTTTCCCCCTGTCACATCCTCATACATTTAAAAAGGAGCTGCTGCGTTTTGCGGCAGCTCACTTTCTTTTTGTTCCGGGGTGCGCATTTTTCTGCCGGTATTCTGTCGGCGTAAAACCGGTGTGCTTTTTAAACGCGGTGCAAAACTGTGACCTGTCCGTAAAACCGACCTCGGCGGCGACCACATCCACCGGAAGCGCCGTCTCCTGCAGCAGCTGTCCCGCAACGTGCATTTTTTCCGCAAGCACCGCCTGATGCAGCGTCATTCCGGTGCTTTTCTTAAAGACGCGGTTCAGATAGAACGAATGATATCCGAACTCTGCCGAGATCATAGCATTGCTGATCGGTCTGTCGCTGTTTTTTTGAATAAATAAAAGGATCTGCTGCACGATCGCGGGCGGTCTTTCCTGTTTGTCCGATGCCCTCTGCACAATATAGCACAGGATCTCCTTGATCAGCGCCGAGGTGGCAGCATCGGAAAAACGATCGGGACACAGGCGGTGCTGCACACATTCATACAGCTTGCTTTCCATTTCAAACGCCTGCGGTATCACGATCAGATCCTTCAGCTCGTCGGGAGGATCATTTTCAAGCACGGCTTTCTCATCGAACGAGGCAAGATCCCTTGAGGGCGAGCGCACCTCTTTTTCGTGTGCCTTATTCCGGGTCATATCAAAATTCAGAACGATGATCTTGACCTTTCCCTCAAAATAATACGGTGTTGCAGGACGAAAGTAGATCAGCATTCCCGGCTCCAGCGCAATGGAACGGTCTTTCAGAACCAGCGTTGCCTTTCTGTCCAGAATATAAAAAATGCGGAAATCGTATGCACAGCCAAGCGGTGCACTCGATGTGACAAACGGCTGCAATTCCGCTGCCCGCATAAACGGATTGATGTCACACAGCTCCACAGTAAACCTCCTCAGGTTTGTTTTTCAAAAGTTCCTGTTTGTTTTTCGCATTGATTATATCATACTCAAAAGCTATAATCAATGTAACGCCGGTTTCCTTTCAGTGCAAACGGAAAGCGGCTTTCAATACGCTCAAAATCATTTTTCGACAGGAGATACTGACATGATCGAGCTTATCAAAGAGAATGCCGGATACTGCCTTACCGTCGATGGCAAACGCTGCGCCGTGCTTTCCGCTGCGGCGGGTGCAAACGATACCTTTGAAGAAATCGAGGACGGTGTATGGCTGTGGCGCCGCCATACGGATACCCCCACCGACCATATGCGGATGGAAATGACCCTTCTGGGCACAGCGGATTTCACCATGGTGCCTGCCATCAGCTACAACGGCAACGGCTGGGGCGATACGCCGGAATATGTGGGCGACCGCGCCGAGGACGGGACACCGTGGAGCTTTGCTTCGCACCGTGCCACCATTCCCGCCTGCACCTACAGTGAAAACGCCGCTGTCAGCATCGCGCTGATGGCACAGGCCAACGACAACACCGCCTGTTCTCTGTACAGGGTCGAAGAAGGCGAAAAGCATGTGCTCATCTTCCCTGAGGAGGAGCAGCCCAAAACGCTGCACCGGCATTTCTGGGACGGCCCCTTTCAGGGCACCATGGAGCCCCGGCAGGATTTCGAGGCCATCGTTTTTGCAAAGGCCTCCGACGGCACGCGCCACCGCTACAAAGGTCTGCTTGATTTCGCATGGCGCTATTACGGCCACGCACTCAAGCCGCAGATGTGTGCAAAAGATATCTACCGTTACTCCCTTGCCTTTGCTCTTTTCCTGCTGCAGAAAGAGCCCAACGGCTTTACCGCCTTTACCAACGGCGCCCAGTGGCTGCCGTATCTGAACGGCTACCAGAAGCTGCAGCATTGCTATGAGGTGGGCTGGGTCGGCCAGAACGCCTCCTTTGCCGCCGCATTCCTCTTCGATTATCTGAAAAGCGGGAACAGCCGCAGCCTTGCCACCGGCCTTGCCGCCGACGATTCGTGGCTGACCCATGTGGGCGAAAAGAAATTCCTGCCCGCCCGTATCTACTACACAAAGACGAATCCCGAGGTGGAGCTTCCTCTGGAAAAGATGCGCCGGGAGGATATCAACCCCTTTGATTTCGGCGAAGCCGAGCTGGAGGGCGTGCTTGACCGCGTGGGCAAGCCGAAGCTGCCCAGACCCGATGCGGCGCACGATGCCTGCAATCTGGGCACCGGCGCGGAAGGCTATTTCGAAGCCTACGATCTGCTGAAAAAAGCCGGGATCGACAAGCCCGAATATCTGGCTGCGGCGATGGATACCTGCAATTTCGCACTGGAAAGTCAGGATGAAAGCGGCGCCTTTGCCAAATCCTGGGATAAGGCGGGCGAGGTCGTCTCCAAAAAAGGAACCATCGGCTGTTTCCTGATCCTGCCGCTTGCCACCGCATACAAAAGAACCGGCGATGAGAAATATCTCCGCGCATCTGTCCGCGCTTTTGATTTCTATTACGATGAACTGGAGCGGGAGGGCTTTACCACAGCCGGTGCTCTGGACACCTACTGCATCGACAAGGAATCCGCATCCCCGCTGCTGCGTGCGGCGCTGCGGCTCTACGACCTCACCGGTGACAGAAGCTATGTGGAAAAAGCCGAAAAAGTGGCATGGTATCTGAGCACATGGACGATGCACTTCACCGTTAAATATCCGAAGGACTGTGTCATCAATGAGATCGGCTTTGATACCTTCGGCTCCACGAGCGTATCGACTGCGCACAATGCATTGGATCACTTTGCCCTGCGGGATATTTCCGCATTCCTGCAGCTGTATGAGCTTACCGGCTTTGAGCAATGGAAAGAGCGTGCCATCGCTTTCTGGTGCAGCGCCTGTCAGGGCATTTCGGACGGCACACTGGTGGTCAACGGGCGGCTGCGCCCGGCGGGATCTTCGGATGAAGCCGTCAGCCACACCCGCTGGCGGCGTAATTCCACCCCGGCTTTTTCTCCCACGCAGTGGCTGTCCGCATGGCCCTGTGCCTGCCGACTGGAGATCCTGCGCTGGTTTGACGACTGGAGCTTCCTTGATGAAGGTCTTGCCGGTATCGCAGGCAAGATCGGAGAATAATGCATCACAAAAAGGCACTGCCGCTTTTCCGCGGCAGTGCCTTTTTGCACATCCGGCAAGCCCTTTGCCGGTCATTTTTGTTTTCAGGTGATCTCCAGGCCGTCGGCATCGGGCAGCGCGGGGTAATCGCACTCCAGATCATCAGAATACCAGTATGCCACGCTGGAGATATCATCCTGCAGCGGCAGATAGCGGCCCTCGCTGCGCCAGCCCAGCGCCTGAATGGTGACCTTCAGATCCTCATTGAAATAAACAGGATCGGTGATGTGCCAGCGGTACATATCAAAGGTACGCTGCGAACGGTAAGTGCCGTCGGTCTCGCACACCTTGTACATACCGGTGTACGGGGTGGAGAACTCGGTATATTTGCCCCTGACATCGAAATTGTATGCACCGCAGAAGTAATCCTCGGTGCCGGTGCCGCAGACGGTGGGATACTCGCCGTCGCCGTCGATGAAGAACTTGATCTCGCCTTCGCCCCACCAGCCGTTGGCCTTGACGCCCCAGTGCATATAGGTGCCCACATAGTGGCCCTTGCCCTTGACGCCGTCCAGAATGGTGTACACCTGCTTGTAGGGCAGCGGATTGACACGGCGGAACTGTGCATGGAAATACAGACTGTCGGGATCGATGGTTTTCTCCTCGCAGTCGATCTGGTAATAGACGGGACAGGGCTGCGTGCCGATGTATTCCAGCTCGATGCGCAGACTCTTGAAATAGGGCATCTCCCAGTAGCAGTTCATGGCCTTGCCGGGGTTGTAGCACACAGCCAGACTGGAAAGCTGGCGGTACTCGCGGTAATCCGCATTGCAGAAGAAATCGGAAAGCGGACATTTCACGGCAGGGTTCTTCTGACCGTCAAACCAGATGCGCAGGATCAGCAGCCGGCCGGCGGCGGCGCCGTCAGTGATCCAGATGTGCTTGACAGCGCCCTGACCGGTGACATCGGCCAGCACGGCGGTGGTGCCAGGCTGCATGATAATGTAGGGGTTCACCTTCCAGCCGGTGCCCAGATCGCGGGCGGCAGCGGCAGCACTGCCGTTTTCCAGCGTGCACATACCGCCTTTGCCTTTTTCACCGGTGATGTTTTCAGGAGAAAGCGAAAAGGTACGGATATTCTTTTTTGTGGTCAGATCGCTCAGCATAACAGTTTCCTCCTTATGTGTAAACGCCGGCGGGCGTTTTTTCATTTACCACTCGATGCGGTACATGTCAAAGATATCCAGTGCGCGGCTTTCAAAAACCGTGCAGCCATCCTCATAGCGGAAGGGCAGCTCCTCACCGCCGGGCAGCAGACGCACCGCCCCGGGTGCGGGGGTCTCCACCCGCACGGTGAAGGACGGCACTGTGCCGCGCTCCTCCCACAGAGACACCGCATTGACAGTGACGGCGTTTTCTTCACGGAAGGCATTCAGCTCCACATCCGCGGGGGCATCGGTTTCCAGAGTGAAGCGCATCGGCGCGGCGTGCTGCACGATCCCCAGCAGGATCGCGCCGTACTCCTCCTGCGGTACAGCCTCCAGCGGTACGGCGGACCAGATCACCGTGCCCTTGCCATAGCGGTTGACGGTGACGGCGGGGATTTCGGTGGCAATGCCCGGCGGGTCGGAGTGGATGGAGGCGAACACATCTGCCTGCGGCACGGTATAGGGCAGCGTGACAGTGGCCGCCACCGTGCAGTCTGCCCCGGGAGCCACCACCGGCGCGGCAGAATCAAAGGGCAGCGGGTATTTGGCGTTGAACCAGCCGAATTCCTCTTCAAATTCCGCAGTCGGGGCAAGATAGATGCGGCTTTCCTGCGTGGTGCGCAGCAGCCTGTGACCGGTGAGCGCTTCCACCAGCGCGGCGTTGCCGAAGCCGCTCAAATAAAGTACACCGCCGTTTTCCACATACGCCGTCAGGCGGGCATTGTCCTTTTCCTCCAGCGCCGAAAGCATGGGAGCCAGCAGCAGCTTATAGCTTTCGATCGCATGGAACGCACCGGTGACACCGAAGGGAATGTGGCGGCGGATCAGTGTGCGGGACAGGGTTCGGCTGCAGCTGCAGGAATTAAACGCCTGTCCCTCCAGCCGGCTGCGCAGGCCGTAATAAACACCCACATCCTCCACCATTTCGCCCCTGAAATATTTTTCATAGGGCTGCTGAAAAGCGAAGATCTCGCCCACGCGATCGTAGACACGGGCATCCATGGTACCCACCGGGTCGATGGCATCGATCACAAAGGAAGCTCCGTGGTGCGCCATGGTGGTGGCCATGGCGGTTTTCAGTGCACGGGGGCTTCGGATGGTGGTGTGAGAGGACAGATCCGGCTTGCAGCGGGAGAGCATCTGCTCAAAGGGCTGGTTCCGGCTGGCGTTTTTGAAGAACTTACAGGCGAAAGAATGGCTGTAGGGCTCGCCATCCAGATCACCGCCCACAAAATCACAGGCATCCAGCACCGGCTCGCCGCAGCCCACATCGGAGCCGAATACCACCGTGGTGGCGATATTGTATTCCACCGGCATATCCGGACGGCGCTTTTTTACATGGTCGGTGATCATCTGCACAAATTCGCCCATCGTGCGGTATTTGAATTCCACCAGCGCACGGTGTTCCCCGCTGCCGGAGACGGGATCGATGGGGATCGGTGCGCCGAAGGCCGCACGGCAGTGCTCACAGTGGCAGGTGTTAATCCAGAACGGCATATCGAAGAACAGTGCATCCAGATCAAAATAATCCAGCATTTCATCCACCTGCGCCAGCGTGAAGGCGCGGTAATCCGGATTGTTGGGGCAGCAGTTGCCGTAGCGGTAGCCCATGGGCGGGGCGCATTTCATGGTGCGGTGCTTCAGCTCACCGGAACGGATGGATTCGCCGTCGGCTTTGATCATGCGCCAGTCAGGATGGCGGTCGTGTTCACGGGTGTTGTACATCAGGCTGTAATAGCCGCACACGCGGATATTTTCCGCATGACACAGATCGACCGTTCGCTTCATCAGGTCGGGGTGCTTTTGAAAATGCCGGTGCACACAGCCGGTGGCACTGGGGTAATAGCACAGCCCCACATGGGACTGCAGATAGATCATGGCATAATTGACCCTTGCCTTTTTCAGGTTTGCCACATAGGTCTCGGGCGAAAATTCGGAAAGAAATGCCGGATCCCAATCCTCGATGTGCATATCCAGCAGATGCCGCCGGTACAGTTCGGAATACCACATAAGCCTTTTTCTCCTTTTTCCTTTTTAACAAACAGAAATGATTTACAGGGTTATTTTCAGTCATCCTCTTCCCCGAATGCAATGTCGGCGATATCCCCGATGGGGATGACGGTGCCATCCTGCAGCACCAGCGTACCGGCGTGCTCATCCAGCCGGCGCACACGCCCGCCCAGTGTCACATACGCGCCGCCGGCCTTGTGCTCATCCGGCACAAAGCAAAGCAGCCGCACTGCGGGCCGTTGTGTCAGCTGCCCGCGGAGCATCCGCAGCCGGGCATCCAGCACCGCCTTTTCATCCTCATCCGGCTCGATGCGGCGGTCGGTCAGACGGGCGGTCTCCGCCACGGCGGCGTCGTAGCCGGTCAGCGCTGCAAAGGGAGAAAACTGCGCCGCACGGTCGATGGCGCTCATCCGGGGATGCCGCAGCGAGGTGTGGTGCGGCAGACCGATGATATCGTCATAGCGATGGGGATCGTTCGGGTCGGCTGCAAACGACATACCGTCACTCCTTTCAGTTTCATCGGAAGTATATGCCGTATTATCCGGCACGCTTTTTAACGGATCAGCAGCGCACGGCAGGGTGCGCCTTCCGCACCGCCCAGATTGACCGGTGCGGCGCACAGCATGTATTTACCCTCCTCCACGCCGGTGAGCACCGCGCCCTCCAGCAGCGCCATATCCGCGCCCAGCAGGATCAGATGGACCTCCAGCGGGGCATTCTCCGGGCCGACCGTCTGGCTTTCGTTGCCGTAAAGCAGCAGCTTTGCCTCGGCGAATACCCGTGCGGCCTGCGCCGTCAGGCAGGCCTTGCCTGCGATGAGGATACGCTGTGCCGCGCCCGCAGCGGCCGCTTTTTCCAGAATGGCGGCGGCATCCGCGGCGCTGACATCACCCTCGTGCCGTGCCACCCAGCAATCGCCGGTGAAAACCTCCGGCGGCAGCTGATCCACCGTGCGGCCATCCGCGATAAAGTGAGCGGGCGCATCCACATGGGTACCGTTGTGGGCACACATGGAAAGCGCCGTCACATTGCAGACCGCTCCCTGTGCCATGCTGGCCAGCACACGGCGCTCCGGCGCGGGATCACCGGGGAACACCTTGCAGGAAAACAGCTCCTGCGTGATATCAATGATCATGACATTTCTCCTTCTTTTACGGCTCTCAGGCCTCTTTGACACGCTTACCGCAGATATGTTCCGGCACCAGATGCAGCAGCACGGTGCGATGTGCGTGCTGCGCGATCTCGCTGCGGATGTATTCCTCATCCTGTGTGAACTTGCGGCTGAGCTGCGCGGCGATCTCTGCAATAAGCTCCGGCTGCCGCACAAGCTCCACGCGGCCGAACACGATCACGCTGCGCACGCTCAGTGCCCAGTCTCCGTCCTCGCTCACGCCCTTTTCATAGCAGCAAAAGGAAACCCTGGGCTGCTTTTGCAGCGCCTCCAGCCGATGGCCGGTATCGCCGCTGTGAAACCAGAGGCTGCCATCCCTCTCATCGTACCAGTGGTTCATGGGCGTGCCGTAGGGATATCCCCCGTCCCCGATGACGGACAGCACGCCACGGGTCTCCTTTTGCAGCACCTCGGCGCATTCCTGTGCGCTCAGCTGTTTATTTTTCCGCAGCAATTCCCGAAACATTGTTTTCTCCTTTTCCTATGCCCTGTGCCCGCCGATCTGGTCGTTGCGGTCCTTTGCGGTAGCACCCTCCTGCAGGTCGGCGCCCTTCAGAATGGCGTTTTTGCCGAATTTGCGTTTGATATCCAGCAGTGCCTGCTGGCGGCGTTTTTCCCTTTCCTCACTGGCGGCGGTCTCTTCCCGCTGCTGCTGCAGCGCGGCGTAATCGGTGAAAAGATCCAGCTGCTCGGTCTCCGGCTGTGAGGGAGCTTCCGTCTGCGGCAGCACACGGTTTGCCACAAGATTCAGCCGCCGCACCAGCAGCTGCGGCTGGGTGATGCGCTCAAACAGCGCCAGCGTCTGCTCCACGATGCATTTTGCCGAGCAGGTATATCTTCCCAGATTCACGCTGCCGTGGGCGTGCTTCGGGATGCTGCGCCCATAGCCGTCGGTGGTGACCTCTCCTTTATACGCGGCGCGGCGGGCCGGATCGGAAAGATTTTCGATATCATAGCCCACCGTCAGCACCAGCTGGTCGGCGGCAAGGCCCTTTTCCACCAGATCCAGCGCCAGCGCATCCGCCATCTCCCGCACCACAAGGCGGGCCTTTTCGTTGGTGTAGGGACAGTGCAGCACCTGACCGGAGCCCACGCTGCTGCTCTGCGGCCTGTAGGCCTTGATATCCGCAATGGTGCAGGGCTCCCACCCCCAGGCATGGTCGATGAGCAGCTCGGCGTTCACACCGAACAACCGGTACAGCAGCTCTTCGTTGTAGTAGTCCTCCGGGCGGCCCACCGAGCAGCGGGCAATGTCGCCCATGGTATAAATACCCTGCTCCTCCAGTTTTCGGGCATAGCCCTGCCCCACCCGCCAGAAATCGGTGAGCGGACGGTGGCTCCACAGATTTTTGCGGAAGCCCGCCTCATCCAGATAGGCCATGCGCACGCCGTTTTCATCGGCAGGGATGTGCTTCGCCACGATATCCATGGCCACCTTTGCCAGAAACAGATTGGTACCGATGCCCGCAGTCGCTGTGATACCGGTCTCGGCATACACATCCCGGATCACCCGCCGGGCAAACTGCTCCGCATCCAGCTGCGCAGGCCCCAGATAGTGGGTGATATCCATGAACACCTCGTCAATGGAGTAGACATGGATATCCTCCGGCGCCACATGCCGCAGATAGATATCATAGATGCGGGTACTGTGGCGGATGTAGTGCGCCATGCGGGGTGTGGCAATGTGAAAGGCGAGCTCCAGCGATGGGTCGGCTGCAAGCTCATCTGCATTGCAGGAACTGCCGGAAAACTGCCCGCCGGGTGCATTGCGCCGTCGCTGTGCATTGATGCGCCGCACCTGCTGCACGGCTTCGAACAGGCGGGCACGCCCCGGCACACCCAGCGCCCGCAGCGAGGGTGATACCGCCAGACAGATGGTCTTTTCGGTGCGGGAAGCATCCGCCACCACCAGATGGGTGCGCATGGCATCCAGCCCGCGTTCAATGCATTCCACCGAAGCATAAAAGGATTTGAGATCGATGCAAAGATAAAGCCGCTTTGCCATACGAATGCAGCACCCTCCTTTCGCCGGTTTCTGTTTTCAGCATAGCACATCCCCCGCCATAAATCAAGCGCGGAAACACACTCTGTGCGCCGCAGCGGTTCTGTCGCCGGACATCTGCGGTACACAAATAAACCGGACCGCTGCAGATGAAAAAGCAGCGGTCCGGTCTTCCTCCTGATTCTTTTTTCGGCGATACGATATGCCCGGGCCGTCTTTGCCTTTTCCGGCAAAAGGACGGATGCCTGCGGTCATTTTGCATAGGCATTTCCCTTGCTTCAGATATTCAGAAGCACCAGCGCGGCAAGGATGATCGCCAGCGCAGCCCAGCGGCGCGGGCTGAGACGCTCCTTGAAAAACACCACGCCCGCCAGCGTCACCACCAGAATGGTGGCCACACTGAAGGTGGGATATACCACCACGGCGGGCAGCCGCTCCAGCGCATGCAGCAAAAACCGTGCCGAGAAAAAATTGGGAATGCCGATGAGCACACCGAAAACAAGCTCGCGCCAGCCGAGACGCTGCTTTTTATGCAGCATCAGACCGGTGCACAGCACCAGCGCGGTGGCAAAGGTGAAGAACAGGAACTGCGGCGCCAGCGCGGACTCGCCCCATGTTTCGAACACCTTGCTCATGGTATCGCCCATACCGCCCAGCACCAGCAGCACCACAAGCCCTGCTCCCGCTCCGCGGAAGTCGGTTCCCTTTTCCGTGTTGATCAGTACAATGGCCGCCAGCGCAATGAGAAAGCCCGCCGTCTGCAGCGCCGTGGGCAGTTCACCGAACAGCAGCACGGATGCCGCCAGTGAGACCAGCAGCCCCAGCCGCTGGAAAAGCGAGGAAAGCACCACGCCGCTTTTCTGGATGCTGCGCTGCAGCAGCACAAAGGAAAGCAGATACAGCGTGCCGTGCACCGCGCCCATCAGCACGGTTTTTCCCAGCCCCGGCACCGCAGGCAGCAGCGTACCGAAGCCGGCATACCCCGCCGCGATCAGGGTACACGCTATGTAGTTTACCGCCAGCATGGCCACATTGCCGGATACCCGGCTGCTGCTTATACGCATCACGACGGAGATCAGCGCGCTGGATACAATTGCAAGCAGAAGATAAAGCATACCGTTTCCTTTCCTGCAGACCTCCGGGCATCAAAGGCCCTCGTCCTCCACGAATTTATAAAACGCCTGCTCGGCGGCTTTATCCTTTTCCCGCACGGTACCGACGGGGGCAGAGTAAACGATATATTCCTCTCCGCCGTCCAGCCCCAGCAGCTCTGTGCACACCGCATCGTCAAAAGCGCCGATACCGCAGGTGCCCAGCCCCAGACCGGTGCAGGCAAGGTACAGATTCTGTCCCACATGACCTGCATCGATCAATGCAATGCGGTGGGCGTAAATACCGTAGCGCCACTCGGCACGGTAGGGCACCATGCTCCACAAAAACACAACGTTCGCTTTGGCACACCAGCTCTGGCCGCTCATGGCGGCGGTGATGGCGGTATCCATATTCTCCACCGCGCCCAGAAACTCCAAGGCGTGCTCCAGCGGCAGATAGTGGTAGATACCGGCGGCAAGACCTGTCACATTTTTCACCAGCAGATAGGTTTCAAACTCGTGTCTTGCGCCGCCGCAGGGCACAGTGCGCAGCGTGGCATAGCTTTTACCCCGCAGCCCCTTGACCCCCTGCGTGGCCCACAGCAGAAAGGCCAGCTGCTCCACCGTCATTTCCTCCTGCGTGTAAACGCGGGCGGAACGGCGGTCGCGGATGGTCTCCAGCAGGCCGGGCTTCGCCATGGGCAGTGCCTCAAAATCCCGGGGCAGACGGATCCATTCCTCCTGCGGGCGTACCGGCGCCTTGCACAGCGGCGGCTGGGGCAGTCTGCGCTCCTGATCGGATTCAAACTCCTCCTCATAGGGATCATCCTCCATGGCTCCCCGGGTAAATCGCCGGCCCTCTTCGATCAGCTTCTTCTGCAATGCCTCATCCAGCATAGCGGCACCTCCCAATCCATCGTTTCTGCGGCTGTTTTCTATATATTACATCATGTTGCGGCAAAGCGCAAGAGCGCCCTGCGCCGAAGGCTGCCGTGCGCCGGCTTCCGACAGGCGATTTTTACAGATTTTCGCGTGTAATTTCGGCACATCGTCCGCTTGTTTTTTCCTACATCCTTTGTTAATATAATGAGGAAAGCAGCGGTGCGCCCGCACCCGAAAGCAGCAAGGAGGAAACACCTATGGCACAGGTCACGCAGCCCACAGGCAAAGAATATGTGGATTTATTCGACTACAGTTCTCTGAACGATGACAACATTCTTTATGCGGAAAACGAATACATCAAACTGGGCATCAATCTGGCGCTGGGCGGCGCCATCACCTATCTTGCCGAGCACGGCAAGCCCAACCTGATCAACAGCTTTGACTGGGGCCGTCAGGTGCAGCTTTCCTTTTACGGCTACCCAAAATACTTCTGTCCCGATGGTGTGGAAATCAGCAAAACCTGGGCCCACGCCGGCTGGAATCCCATCTCCTGCGGTGACTGCTTCGGCAACCGTTCCCGCATTCTGGAAAGCCGCAGCGAAAACGGCGAAATTTATGTCAAATGCATCCCCATGCAGTGGGCACTGAACAACTGGCCCGGCGACTGCACCTTTGAATGCTGGTACAAGCTGGATGGCACCAGGGTGCATGTGATCTCCCGGCTGAACAATGCCCGCGAGGATAAAAATCAGTACCCCGCCTGCGGGCAGGAGCTGCCCGCCGTTTACACCAACGGTGTGTGGTGGAAGGCTGTTTCCTATGTGGGACTTGAGCCCTACACCGGTGCAGCCGTCACCGAGATGTACGGCATGGAGGACGAGTGCTGGCCCACCCGCCACTTCCAGGCCACCGAGCACTGGAGCGCTCTGGTGGATAACGACAACTACGGCCTTGGCATCTGGATGCCCAGCACCACCAATTTCGCCAGCGGCTGCTACGAAAAGCGCGCCGTGGGCGGCCCCAAGGACAGCCCCTGTGGTTATATCGGACCTCATCAGAGCGAAATTCTGGATCACGACATCCAGTACACCTTCAACTATACGCTGATCGTCGGTCAGGTGGAGGATATCCGCGCACAGGCCAATGCCCTTTCCGCCGCCGCACCCGAAGAGCTGCACTGGAAATTCGACGGCACCCGCGACCACTTCTGGTACAAAGACATCACCGATGCCGGCGTGCCCCGCTGCGGTTATCTGGAGTTCGATTTCGCCGCAGGCAGCAAGCTGATGGCTCCGCCCCAGCTGATCCCCGCCGAAAAGACCCGCATCGTGCTGGATGCCGCCATCGACGGCGATGTGCCGGTAAAGGTGCGCCGCAGCAAATACACCGGCGTGTACTGCAACAACGCCAACCGCGGTATGCCGCTGGAGGATGAGCTCATCACGCTGGAGGCCGCCGGCCGGCTGACCGGCGACGGTACCCGCCGTCAGTATGTACTGCCGCTGGGCGTCAATATGGCCTCCATCGGCTTTGAGGTGGAGTTCGGCGGCGAGGGTCACGCCCGCATCTGGGGCCTCCGTGTAGAGTAAGAAGCACCGACAGTTTACCGAATCTGAGTCCAGGCGGCCGCTCTTGCCGGGCGGCCGCCGTATTATTAAGGAGCAGTTATGGAACAAAAGCATTTGCACGCCATGCCCGACACATGGAGCGCCGTGGACGGCCTTGGCCGCTTTCTGCCGGAAAACGACCTTGCGGGTGACCCCCGCGAGCGCTTTGTCGGCATCTTTTTCTGGACCTGGCACAACCGGTATGACGAGCCGGAAAACGCCGTGAATACGGTGTGGGAGACCCCCTGCCGCGGCCGCGGCACCGTGAATATGCAAAAGGTGATGGATGAAAGCCCCGAGGCCAAAAACGATTATTACCATCCCGCATGGCAAGGTATGGGCAGCGGCAACGGCATCGGCACCGGCCACTGGAACGAGCCGGTCTACGGCTACTATTTTTCCAGTGATGAGTGGGTGCTGCGCCGTCAGGCAGAGCTGCTGACCAACGCCGGTGTGGATGCCGTCATCTTTGACAACACCAACGGCACCGACACATGGGAGGCCGGCTATATGGCGGCGGGGCGTACCTTCAGCCGCGCCAAAGCGGACGGCATCAACGTACCGGGCATCGCTTTTCTGCTGCCGCTGCACATGGGCGACCCCAACAACGCCGCCCGCTGCGCCGTGCAGCTGCGGGAGATCTATCAGAAGGTATACCAAAAGGGTCTTTTCAAAGATGTGTGGTTTTACTGGAAAGGCAAGCCGCTGGTGATGGCTTTTCCCGATGCGTTGGATCCCGCCGATGCGCTGGATGCGGAGATCCTGGATTTCTTCACCTTCCGGCCCTGTCAGCCCTCCTATTACGATGGACAGGTGCGGCCCGATCTGTGGGGGTGGCTCTCGCTGTATCCGCAGCAGGTGTACCGCAATGCCGACGGCACCCCCGAGCAGATCACCGTGGGCGTAGCACAGAACACCAACGCCTATGCCACAGAGCAAAAGGTACCCAATGTGATGAACGGCTACGGCATTTTCGGCCGCAGCTACACCAGCCGCGGCTTTGATCCCCGCCCCGATGCCAAGCTGTGGGGCGCGAATTTTCAGGAGCAGTGGGAGCGTGCGCTGCGCGTTGACCCGGAGTTCGTCTTTGTCACCGGCTGGAACGAGTGGATCTCCGGCCACAAAAAGATCCGCTGCGGCGTACCCAACGGCCTGAGCGACCAGTTTGACGACGAGCACAGCCGGGATATCGAGCCCACAAAGGGCGCGCTGCGGGATCACTATTACTACCAGCTGTGCGCCAACATTCGTCGCTTCAAGGGTGTGCGCCCGCAGCCGGAGGCCGCCACTGCCGCCGCGCTAGATCTGGATTCCCCCGCCGATGCATGGGTCGGACATGTCGTGACCTTCGCCGACCACAAAAAAGACCTTACTGCGCGGGATGCAGTGG
The DNA here is from genome assembly GCA_017472965.1 of Oscillospiraceae bacterium. Taxonomy (GTDB): domain Bacteria; phylum Bacillota; class Clostridia; order Oscillospirales; family Ruminococcaceae; genus UBA1762. The sequence continues at coordinate 48,020 of JAFUNR010000003.1, forward strand.
GTTACTACCACTACACCAGCGATACCGGCCGTAACGCGATCCGCCTTTCCCGCGTCAGCCACGATGCCGAAAATGTATATTTCGAGGCGGTGTGTCAGGCTCCCATCACCCCGCCCAACGGAAAAAACTGGATGCGGCTGCTGATCCGCACCATGCAGGACGGCCCCGGCTGGGAGGGCTTCCAGTATATGGTCAACCGCTGCACCCCCGGCGAAAAAACGTATCTGGAGCGCAGCCTCGGCGGCTGGAAATGGAGCGTTGCCGCCGCCTGTGACTGGCGGCTGGACGGTGACCGGCTGCTGATCGCCGTGCCCCGTAAGGCGCTGGGCGCGGATACCAAAAGCTTCCGGCTTTGCTTCAAATGGTGCGATAACAACCTGCAGGACGGCGACATTCTTTCCGTCTACACCGACGGCGATGCCAGCCCCGGCGGACGGTTCACCTTCTGCTACAAGGGTGAGGATCTCTGAGCAGCCGGTCAATCAAAGCCCCTTCTTTTCAAAATCCGTTTTATAGGTCTTTCTTTATGGTATACTGGTGTTGGAAAGAAAGCAAAGGAGGTTTGACAAATGGGCTGCCTGTCTATCATTCTCGGTGTTCTGTTCTTCCCCTTCGCCGTGATCCTCAGCCTTGCCAAACGCTACAAATAACCGTGTTTCACAAAAAATGCGCTGCAGCCGTGAACTGCAGCGCACTTTTTATTCCTTCACAAGCACCTTCACGATCTCGCCGATGTACAGATCGTGGAAATCTCTTTCGGGGTAGCAATCCTCCACAATAGCCTTGTCGAGGAAGCCCTCCTCCACCAGCGGGGCGCGGTACAGCTTGCGGCACACCAGCACAAGGCTTGCCTCTTCAAAATAGGTGTAGCCTTCTCCGAATGCCGGTGTCAGCCCCGCCGCCGCCACCTTGTCACCGTCCCGGCCGGAATGGCTGCCAAGATAGGCAAGCGCCTGCTTTTTGCCCTCGAAAAAGCACAGGGTGAACAGTGGTTCGCGGTCAACAAACTGCTTTGTATAGCGCTGCGGGCGCACATAAACCGCCGCAGTGGGCAGGCCGCCGCCATGTCCCCAGACAGAACCCAGATGCCCCCAGCTGGCAGTCATGGTGTTGTAACCGGTTTCTTCCGTACCGGCAGTGATGAGCATCCACTGCTTCGCAATGGCGGTCATGGGATTGATGGAAACCGCGCTGACATCGATCTCTTTCATTGGTACAGCCTCCTGTTTCTGCTGTTTCGTTTGCCTTCAGTATACCATGCCGCACCCGGCGGCGCAAGCGGAAGTACAGAACGATTTCTTTAAAACAAATACGAAATAACCGTTGCACTTGCCGTATAAAAAGTATATGATTAAGATAACTTTGATCTTTCCGAAAAAGGAGATTTCTATGAGCAAAGGCAAGCTTTGGACAAGGCGGCTGGCTTACGGCAGCGGCGACGCCGCGTGCAACATCGCGCTGGGCATGATGTCCTCGATCCTGATCCTGTTTTACACCGATTACATCGGCATCGATCCCGGCACCGTGGGCGTTGTGATGCTGATCTCCCGGTTTGTGGACGGCGCCGCAACACTGGTTGTGGGCTGGCTTTCGGAAAAGACCCGCTCCCGCTGGGGCAAGTTCCGTCCGTGGCTTTTGTGGAGCGCTGTGCCCTACGCGGTATCTCTGGTACTGCTTTTCACCGTACCCATGGCAGAGCAGACCGCGCAGCTCATCTACATATTTGTGGTGTATAACCTTTGCACCTCGATTTTGTACAACACCATCAATATCCCCTACGGCGGGCTGCTGTACGCCATGACCCGCGACCCGCGGGAGCGCGATATCCTCAGCACCTTCCGTATGGCACTGGCCAGCGTAGGCCGGTTGCTGGCCGTGTGCGGCACGCTGCCGCTGGTCAGCCTGTGGGGCAAGGGACAGACCTCCTGGGCGTGGGCATCTGCCATCTGGGCTGCGGTCGCTTTGGCGCTGCTGGTCTTCTGCTTTATCTTCTGCAAAGAGGATATCCCCGCCGAGCAGACTGCCGCCGAAAAGATCCCGCTGGGCACCGCAGTCAAAGCGCTGACCTGCAACCGGTATTTCTGGATGGGCGCATTCTTCCAGATGGCTCACAGCATCTACACCACCGCCACCGGAACCGGTCTGACCTATTACAGCAAATACATTCTGGGTGACGAAGGGATCTACAGCGTTCTGTTCCTGATCGAAATGGGCGTGCTGATCGGCTCCATGCTGCTGTGTCCGGCACTGTTCCGCCGCTGGGGCAAACGCCGCAGCTCCATGGCCGGTCTTGCACTGGCGGTGCTGGGTCAGCTGCTGATCCTTGCCGGGCCGACGCAGTTCTTCTGGGTCGCGGCCTCTCTGGTGGTGCGCACGGTAGGCACCGCGCCGTTCATCTCCGCTTTCTTCGCCTTCATCGGCGAGGCGGTGGAATACGGTCACTGGAAAACCGGCATCCGGCAGGAGGGTCTTGTCTGTTCCGGCTGCGGCGTGGTCACCCGTGTGGGCACCGGCTTTGCCGCGGCGGGCATCACAGGTCTGCTGTCGCTTTCCGGCTACATCAGCACCGCCAACACGGCGCAGGCTCAATCCGAAAGCGTGCTTGCCATGATCCGCGGTATCTATACCTGGGGGCCGGTACTGTGCCTTGCCGCCTGCTTTGCCGTGCTGGCCGTCTACAAGCTGGAAAAGCAGCTGCCGGACATTCTCAGAGATCTTGCCGCCCGTGAAAAAGCAGAAGGCTGATCGCGCTTTTCTCCATTATAAATGCAGCAAAAAAGCCCTTGGGCACATCCCGTCTTTGCCGGAAAACCGGTGAAGCAGGGTGTCCCCAAAGGGCTTCTCTTTTTTCATTCGGCATCTTCGGCGGGGATGTCAAAAACCTCCACCGGCACCAGCTTGCCCAGCAGCACATAACGACCCTGTTCCGTCTCGTAGGAACAGGTGGCCAGCATCAGCAGACGGCTGTCCTCCTCCCAAGTGACACCGCTCTCAAAGGTGGAGCGCTGCTGCACCAGAGAAGCCACCTCGTCCCGCTCTTCCGCCGTTTCGGGCAGCGCGTAAACATCGCTGTAAGCATCGGTGAGGTATCCGCCGATCAGCTCCACCCGATAGGAAGCCTGCGGCGTAAAATACCACAGCACCGGGTGTTCATCATAATACGCCTGCTTTTTATAGTCCAGCACACTGCCGAACATGGTATCGTCCTGCATACTGTGACCATAGATGATGGTGTTCCAGTCGGAGGCATCCGATGCATTACGGTAATCCATAAACAGCGTGCCGCCGTAGTTGTAACTGCCGTCCAGCAGCCGCCGCAGGTAGTAATCATTGTTGCCAGCCTGCGCGACAGGATAATTGATCGGTGTGTTTTCACTGTAGATCCAGCCGACGATATCCTCGCTCTGCTGTGCCAGCTGCTCAAAATCCACCGTGATCGGGGTGAGAGGGAGCTTCTCCTCCGGACTCTCCGGCCGTTCCTTTTCCGGCAGTGTTTCCTCTCTGACAGGCGGTGTCACGGTGACGGCGTTTTCCATCAGCTGCTGCGCATACTGCTCCCGCTGCCGGCTTTCATTCCAGTATTCATATAGTTTGTACGCCGAAAAAACAAAAATCGCGGCACATAGAATCAGGCAGCACAAAAACAGTCCGCTGCCTTTTTTCTTCTGTCCTTTCTTTGCATTCTGCTCCATATCCGCTCCGTTTTTCTGCGGGCATTCCGCTCTGTTTTTGAATAGCATAATCCATTCCGGCTGTTTTGTCAATGCGTCCGGAACGGCTTATCTCCTGAAAGCACGGGGCGGCCGTGGATCGGCAGGCTTTTCACACAGGGCCTTTTCATACCAGTGCACATCCAGCCAACGGCCGGATTTGTAGCCGGTGGCCGGAAATGTGGCGAGATAGGTATACCCCATCGCCTTATGAAAGGCAAGGCTGCCGGTGTTTTCACCGGTGATCAGCGCATACAGGGTACAGTAGCCGCATTCCTGCAGCAGCTGCTCCAGTCTTTGGTACAGTGCCCTGCCAATACCCTGTCCGTGCGCTTCTTTACACAGATAGATGGATACATCCGCATCCCACTGGTACGCAGTGCGCTCAAAGGCGCGGGAAGCATACGCATAGCCCACCACGCGGCCGTCACACTCGGCGACCAGCCAGGGGTACCGGGTCGTGATCGCTTCAAAGCGAGCGGTAAATTCCTGCAGAGAGGGGGTTTCGTATTCAAAGCTGGCGGTGGAACACTCCACATAGGGGCGGTAGATCTCCAGCATAGCGGGCACATCCCGCACATCGGCAAGGCGAAGCTGCATGATCGGGTTCCTTTCTGTTCTATATTACAGCACGGCTCGCAGTGCACGGCAAAGCCCCTGCTGTGTATCCTCAAAAACAATGCCGCAGGCGGATGCACGGGTGCAGTCCATGCGGATATCCCGCGGAGCGGCGGCAAAGGCCTGCTCATCCGGCCGCAGACGGGCAAGCGCATCCGCAAGGCCCAGCGCTCCGAACACTTTCTGTAGAGTATGGAAGGTATCCTCCCCGCCCGGTGCACCAAAATTGTATACGCCGCCCTCCAGCGAAAGCGCCGCAGGAAGCGCACTTACCACCGCATTCACATCGGTGATACCGCGCCGGTCATAAACCGGCAGACACAGGGGCAGGCTTTCATCCCGCAGCGCAGTCAGCAGCATTGTCATAAAGCTGCCGTGCTCCGCCGGCTGCGGCACGGCATCGTACATCCACGAAAGCCGCAGGCACACACCATCAGGACAGTGCCCCAGCCAGAGGCGCTCTGCCTGCAGCTTCTGCTGTGCATAAGCATGGGAGGGCATCAGCAGTTCATCCTCGCGGTGTGGGGCAGGCAGTATGCTGCCCGCATACACCTGATCCGAGCTGCAGAGCACCGCTTTTATCCCCAGCATCCGGCAGGCAAAGGCCACATTTTCCGCTCCCTGCACATTGATAAGCGCCGTGCCCTGCGGATCACTGCGGCAGGCGCCGGTATCCGAAACTGCGGCGCAGTGCAGCACCGCCTGCGGTTTATACTGCAGCATCCGGCGGCGCACCTCAGAGGCATCGGTGATATCCATTTCCGCGTGGGCGGGGGCGATCACCTGCCAGCCCAGTGCACGAAAATGTGCGGCAGCGCGACGGCCCAGAAAGCCGCTTGCTCCGGTGATAAGGATCCTCACAGCCTGTCCTCCTTTTTTCGGGTAAAGAGAGCTGCCGCAGCATACCGGCAGCTCCGCTTTTTAAGTGTGTTTTTACAGCAGGCTTCATTCGATGGGATAGATATCCGCCTGTTCGCCCTGCGCTTCGGCGGCGGTTTCGGCAGCGGGAGATTCCTGCTCTGCCGTCACCGGGGAATCCCCCATGGGATCCTGCGCAGCGGCAGGCTGGCCCGGATCAGCCGCACACTCCGGCGCGGCATCATAGACCGCCGTTTCCACAGCTGTTTCAACAGCCGCTTCCCCGGCAGCCCCGATGGAAGCTTCCATGGCAGCATCCGGCGCTGCGGTTTCCGCAGCCGGCAGACCCGCCGTTTCCACCGCAGCATCGCTCTCTGTCTGCGGCAGCAGTGTCTGAATATCCAGCGTGGCACGCAGACTGATCACCTCGCCACTGGGCTGGTAAAGCAGGTAACCACCGATCACCTTGGAATTGCGCACCAGCAGTACGGCATAGGCAGTCTGGTTTTCCACCGTGCGGTTGGGGCTTTGCAGCACCCATTTTTCCGCCAGCTTGCCCTTGTATTTGGCCAGATCCATACCGCTGTCCTGAATGACCTCGTTGAAAGCCTGAAAACTCTTATCAAATTTTTTCGGGATGGTCACCTGCAGCACCTGTGCGGTGCCCACATCCACCTCCACCCCATAACCCAGCAGATAATTGGCCATGTCCTCAGCGCTTTTCACCGTATCGCCCGCCGCGGCTGCAGCGGTAGCACGGGCGCCGTCCGCCAGCGAATTCACCCCCAGCAGCACGGCGCAAAGCACCGCGGCACAGCCCAGCATAGCGGCAAAACGCCGCAGACTGCCCTTGTGTACCGTCACCATAAACATCGTCCACCCTCCCCTTTGCATACGCGGGCGCGCCCGCACAGTATCCGGATGCAAAAAGGGAGGCCAAAGCGCATCGCTGCATCTTTGACTTCCCTTTGCTGGTACTATATGCACGGGGCAGGCGATTTAGCACGGTGCGCTTTCAGCGTTCATCCACGGTTTCAGCCACGCGCAGCCGCAGCTCGGCCCGGCGCAGGCGCTCCTGCAGCGAGGCTTTCTGCGCCGCATCAAGACTGCCGGCAGCCAGCGCATCCTGTGCGCGCTGACAGGCTGCGCGGGCCCGGTCGGTATCGATATCCTCCGCCCACTCAAAGGTGGCGGCAATCAGTCGCGTGGTACTGCCCACACTGAACAACCCGCCACAGCAGGCTGCAAGCCGTTCGCTGCCGTCCGGCAGTACCACGCGGCATTCACCCACACCCACAGCGGTGGCATAGGGCACATGACCGGCCATGACCGCCACATCGCCTTCGATGGTGCGCAGACGGATCATCTGTGCCTCGCCGTCAAAACGGCCGCCCTCCGGCGTGACGATCTGCAGAGAAAAGTTTTTCATCCGGTGTCCTCCTTTGCTGTCGGTCTGCGCCGATCAGCGCGCAGCCTTTGCCTTTTCGAACACCTCATCGATGCTGCCGGCAAACAGGAAAGCGGATTCGGGAAGCCCGTCACACTCGCCGTTCAGAATAGCGCGGAAGCCGCGCAGCGTCTCCTTCAAAGGCACATAACGACCCTCCATGCCGGTGAACTGCTCGGCCACGGAGAACGGCTGGCTGAGGAAGCGCTGCACCTTGCGGGCGCGGTTGACGGTGATCTTATCCTCCTCGGAAAGCTCATCCATACCCATGATAGCAATGATATCCTGCAGCTCCTTATAGCGCTGCAGCACACGCTGCACCTCGCGGGCGACCTCATAATGCTCGCGGCCCACCACATCGGGGGCAAGGATGCGGCTGGTGGAATCCAGCGGATCGACCGCCGGATAGATACCCTGTGATGCGATGGCGCGGGAGAGCACCGTTGTGGCATCCAGATGGGCAAAGGTGGTGGCGGGGGCGGGGTCGGTCAGATCGTCCGCAGGCACATACACCGCCTGAATAGAGGTGATGGAGCCCTTGTGGGTAGAGGTGATGCGCTCCTGCAGAGCACCCATCTCGGTGGCCAGCGTGGGCTGATAGCCAACGGCGCTAGGCATACGGCCCAGCAGCGCGGAGACCTCACTGCCCGCCTGGGTAAAGCGGAAGATGTTGTCGATGAACAGCAGCACATCCTGCCCCATCTTATCACGGAAATACTCCGCCATAGTCAGGCCGGACAGGCCGACGCGCATACGGGCGCCCGGCGGCTCGTTCATCTGGCCGTAGACCAGCGCGGTCTTTTCCAGAACGCCGCTTTCCATCATCTCGTTGTACAGGTCATTGCCCTCACGGGTACGTTCGCCCACGCCGGTAAATACGGAGATACCGCCGTGCTGCTTGGCAATGTTGTTGATGAATTCCATGATGAGCACGGTCTTGCCCACACCGGCACCGCCGAACAGCCCCACCTTGCCGCCCTTGGCGTACGGGCAGATCAGGTCGATGACCTTGATGCCGGTTTCCAGAATTTCGGCGGTGGAATTCTGATCCTCGTATTCGGGGGCGGGACGGTGGATGGGCCAGCGCTCTGCGGTCTCGGGGGCAGGCTTTTCATCCACCGGCTCACCCAGCAGATTGAAAATACGGCCCAGACAGCCCTCACCCACAGGGACGGTGATGGGGCTGCCGGTATCGATGGCTTTTGCACCGCGCACCAGACCGTCGGTGCCGCTCATGGCAATGCAGCGGGCCACGTTGTCGCCAATGTGCTGGGCGACCTCCACCGTGATGGTCTCATCGCCGTGCTCCACCAGAATGGCGTTTTTCAGTTCGGGCAGCTCCTCCGCAGCAAAGCGGATATCAAGCACCGGTCCGATGACGGTGATGACCCTGCCCTCATGTCGTTCTTTCATGCAGCTCTTCCTCTCTGTTTACGCCGGAAGCTCCGGCAAACATTATGCTGTCTTGCAGCGGGTCACAGACCTGCGCCGGCCACGATCTCGGTGATCTCCTGCGTGATGGCGGCCTGTCTGGCGCGGTTGTAATGCAGGCTCAGCTCACTGATCATGGCATCGGCGTTTTTGCTGGCCGAATCCATAGCGGTGCGGCGGGCGCCCAGCTCACTGGCAAAGCTTTCGCACACGGCGCACCACAGCACGCCGGCCAGATAATCCGGCACGATGGCATCATACACCTCTTCGGGGCCGGGCTCACACACCAGCGCCCCGCCGGTCTTTGTGCCGGGAGCACGCAGCGGCAGCAGCGGCAATACGGCGGGCTGCTGGCTGAGCATGGATACAAAATTGGTATACACCACGTTTACTTCGTCAAATTCGCCGGCAAGGTAACCTCTTGCCAGACGATCGCCCAGCGCGGCACAATCCTCGGCGGTCAGATCCTCGATCATGGTGAAATCCGAGGTGACAGCCGGAATACCGCGGCGGGCAAAATATTCGGCGGAACGGCGGCCGATGGGGGCCACGCAGCATTCCTTGCCCTGCATGGCAGTCAGCGCAGTTTTGAAAACATTGCTGTTATAGCCGCCGGCAAGGCCGCGGTCACCTGCGATCACCACCCAGCAGCTGCGCCTGACTTCGCGCTGCTGCATGAAGGGGGAGGAAAAATCGCCGGCACCGGCGGCAATATCCGCCATGGCTGCGTGCAGCGCGGCAAAATAGGGGCGGCTTTTTTCGGCGCGCTCCTTGGCGCGGCGCAGCTTGGAGGATGCCACCATCTCCATGGCTTTGGTGATCTGGCGCGTGCTCTCCACGCTGTGGATCCGCGATTTGATGTCTTTCATCGAAGCTCCCGCCATCCGTCCTCACTTCCTTTCTGCGGCGGTTTGCATATGTCGCGGGCTCACTGGCCCAGGAAGCGGGCGGTAAAGGCGGTCAGTGCCTCATCCAGCAGGGCAAAGCCCTCCTTGGAAAGCGCACCGGTGGCATCGATCTCCTCCAGCACGGCAGGGGCGGCGTTGTCCATGTAGGAATACAGTTCCTGCTCGTATTCCTTGACACGCTCCACCGGCACATCCTTCAGATAGTTGTTGGTGACGGCATAGATGATGGCCACCTGCTTGGCCACGGGCACGGGGGCGTTGCGATCCTGCTTGAGGACCTCCACCACACGCTCGCCCTGCGCCAGACGCGCCTTGGTATCCGCATCCAGATCGCTGCCGAACTGAGCAAAGCTCTGCAGCTCACGATACTGGCTGTACAGCAGCTTCAGGCTGCCGGCCACCTTCTTCATGGCCTTGATCTGGGCAGAACCGCCCACACGGGATACTGAGATGCCCGGGTTGACGGCGGGCATGACGCCGGCGTGGAAAAGCTCGGTCTCCAGAAAGATCTGGCCGTCGGTGATGGAGATAACATTGGTGGGGATATACGCCGAAACATCGCCGGCCTGCGTCTCAATGATGGGCAGTGCGGTCAGGCTGCCGCCGCCGTATTCGGGAGCGATGCGGGCGGCACGCTCCAGCAGACGGCTGTGCAGATAGAACACATCGCCCGGGTAAGCCTCACGGCCGGGCGGACGGCGGATCAGCAGCGAAAGCGCACGGTAAGCCACCGCGTGCTTGGAAAGATCGTCGTAAACGATCAGCACATCCCGGCCCTGATCCATGAAGTACTCACCCATGGCGCAGCCGGAATAGGGCGCGATATACTGCAGCGGAGCGGGCTCACTGGCGGGCGAGGATACCACGATGGTATAATCCATGGCGCCGGCAGCGGTAAGGGTCTCCACCAGCTGTGCCACGGTGGAGTTCTTCTGGCCGATGGCAACATAGATGCAGATGACATCCTTGCCCTTCTGGTTGATGATGGTATCGGTGGCAATGACCGTCTTGCCGGTCTGGCGGTCGCCGACGATCAGCTCACGCTGCCCGCGGCCGATGGGGATCATACTGTCAATGGCCTTGATACCGGTCTGCAGCGGCACACTGACGCTTTTGCGGCGGATGATACCCGCCGCCTTGCGCTCGATGGGGTAGATCTCTCTGGTATCGATGGGGCCTTTGCCATCCATGGGCTGACCAAGCGGATCCACCACACGGCCGATCAGGGCATCGCCTACAGGCACACTGACCACGCGGCCGGTGCGGCGGACGGTATCGCCCTCCTTGATGCCCACATCGCTGCCCAGCAGCACGATGGAGACGGTATCCTCCTCCAGATTCAGCGCCATGCCGAATTCGCCGTTGGGAAATTCCACCAGCTCGTTTGCCATGCAGTTATCCAGGCCGTTGGCACGGGCAATGCCGTCGCCCACCAGAAGGACGGTGCCGGTCTCGCTCTGCTCCAGCTTTGCCTCGTAATTTTTGATCTGATCACGGATGATGCGCGTGATCTCTTCAGGTCTCAATTCCATACTGTTCCTGCTTTCTGTCAGAGTACGGTATTCTGCAGCAGGCCGCGCAGGGTATCCAGCCGGTGCGCGACCGTATCGTCGATCCGTTTGCCGTCATAGTCCAGACGCATACCGCCCAGCACGGCGGGATCCACCCTGCTGACAAGGGCGATATTCTTACCGGTCATGCCGGAAAGCTTTTCCGTCAGGCGCTGTGTCTGCTGCGCGGAAAGGGGCACGGCAGAAACGGCAGTCACCCGCAGGATATCGTTATCCTTATCGTAAAGCTCACGGCAGACTTCGCAGCATTCCGAAAACTGGCGGATATAGCCCTTTTCGGTCAGGATCTTCAAAAAATTCAGCACATAAGGATGCACGCGCCCCCGGAAACTTTCATCCAGCACGGCGCAGCGCTCCTGCTTGGTTATATTGGGGCTGGCCAGCAGGCGCAGAAAACCCGGCTCCTGCAAAAAGCTCTGCTCCAGCACAGTCAGCTCATCCAGCACCTCACGGGCGGCGTTTTCCTCCCGGGCAAGGCTGTACAGAGCCTCGCCATACACATTTCCAACGCCGGTCATACGCCGTCACCCAGACCGTCAATGAAACTGTCGATCAGATCGCTCTGGTCGGCATCGGTCAGTTCACGGCCCACCACCTTGCCGGCAATGGCCATGGCAAGGCCGGAGATCTCGTTCTTTGCATCGTTGACAGCTTTTTTCTTTTCCTGCTCGATGTCGGCGCCGGCCTTTTCCATGATGGCAGCGGCAGCGGCATTTGCCTGACGGATGATCTCCTCCTCACGGCTCTGGCCGCGGGCAGTTGCCTCCCGCAGGATGCGCTCACCGGCAGCGCGGGCATCCTCCAGCTTTTCCTGATACTCAGCCTGCATCTCCAGCGCATTGGCGCGGGCGGCATCGGCCTCGTCATACATGGTGTCGATCTCCTCCTGCCGGGCATCGATCATATTCTTGACCGGCACAAACAGAAAAAGCTTCATCACATACACAAGCGCCAGCGTATTGAGCAGGATGAACAACGCAGTCCAGGGGTTTACGCCAATAAAGCTTTCAAACACTTCCCCTGCTCCTTTCTACATTGGTTGCGGCGTTTCCGATCACAGAGCAAACAGGATCAGGAACGCGATGAGCAGAGAATAAATACCGGTGGTCTCGGCAATGGCGCAGCCCATGATCATGGTGGAGCGCAGCGTACCGGAGACCTCAGGCTGACGGGCCATGCCCTCCAGAGCCTTGCCGACGGCATTACCTTCGCCGATGCCGGGGCCGACGGCGCCGATGCCCATGCACAGACCCGCACCGATTGCCTTACCTGCAACAGCGATCGCTTCAGCTAACAGTTCCATAACAATACCTCCAAAACAGTTTGTGTTTTTTGATTTTCTTTTTTATTCCTCTGCCGCAGCCTCTTCGGGAGGCGGGCAGGAGTTTGCAATATAAACCATGGTCAGCAGCGTAAAAACATACGCCTGTACAAAACCGGAGAACAGGTCAAAATACACCGACAGCACCGCCGGAATACCAAAGGCCAGCACCGGCACGCCGGAGAGCAGCCCCAGCGCCTGCAGCAGGCCGAAAAAGCCCAACACACCGCACACCGCACCCAAGAACACATGCAGCTTTTTATGGGTCTTTTTCTTCCACAGCACCAGCAGCGCAGCACCTGCCGCCAGCAACACCGCCGGCACAAGCCAGCCGCTGCCCGCGATCAGCCCCAGCACCAGATCGGAAAGCAGGCTCAATGCCAGATACAGAATACTGGTGATAACACCGCCGCCCGCCACATTGCCGAAGTGACGGAACGCCATGGAAACCGGCTGTGCGATCTCCGAGATGATATTCATGGGAGTCATGACCACGATGGGCTCGGTAAAGCCCTTCAGCCAGCCCAGCAGACCGTTGTTTTTGATATTGTTGTACCAGATGATCACCGTCACCATCACAGCCCATGTCAGCGTACAGGAAAGATCCGCCGTGACTGACCTCAAAAAGCCTGTCAGACCGATAAAGCTGCCGCAGATACTGCTCAGGAAAATAGTGCCGATGAAGGGAGCCCAGTGCAGATTGTGTGCGCCCATGGATTCCTCCACCATGCCGTACAGCATGGAAACGCCCTTTTCCACCAGCACCTGCACCCTGCCGGGCCGGGTTTTGAGCCCCTTGCCCAGCTTGACGGCGGCAAACATCAGCAACGCTGTCACAAGCAGCGAGGAGACCGTGGTCTGCGTGATGGGGATCCCGCCGAAAATCGGAATGGTAAAGTATACGAATGCACCCGTTACATCAAGATTCATTGCTTCGCTTCACCTGACTTTCTGAAAAACTCCGCCACCGTGATGGTGGGCCGGACAAAGGCCAGCGGCAGCACCGCCGCCAACACATTACAAAGGCCGCTTTTGACAAAGGCGAACAGCGCCACACAAAGCACGGCCAACCGCAGGATGTAGGACATCTTCACCAGCTTCTGACCGCCCTTCACATCGTCTGCCGCGGCCTTGTCCGCCGCCAGACTGGTGGTGACGGCCATGAAAAAGAAATTGCCCACAGCCAGTACCGCACCCACAATGCCGCCCAGCAGCACTGTTTGATCGAACCGGTCCAGCAATGCAAACACGCCGTACATTGCCGCCGTACAGACGATCTGCCCGACGGCGATGATGCCGGTCTCCTTCCATACGATCTTACGGGAATCCATATCCACCCTCCCCGGATGCCTGCCGCTCCATTCAGCGGCGCGGCGGCGTTTTTTTCTCTTTTTTATCGCGGCTCATCAGCTCCATGGCTTTCAGCGAATACCGCAGGCCGTCGACAGCTCCTGCAATGCCCAGCACCGCGCCGGCGATGATTACCCACGCGCCCAGCTGGTATCGCTCCCGCAGCCAGACCGCCAGCCAGATAAAGCCGCCCATGGGCAGCGCAATGGAAAAGCCCAGCTGCGTCAGCCAGACGATCAGGCTCAATTCCTTCATTCCTGTCCTCCGTGTTGCATCAACACTGCACATCATGTATTATAGCACAGTTTTTACCGGATAACAATGCGAAATTCATGAATCCCGTACAGCAGGAATTAAGAAACGCGGCACGGAGCATTCCGTACCGCGTTAATTTTTTCACACCTCGGCATCGATGGCAACGCTGGCGCTGCGCACGGCATGCATATAGGGCTTGACAGTTCCGCAGTGGTAGGGATCCTTCTGATAGGCCTCCAGCGCAGCCGCATCATCCACAAACACCGTAAGCATCACATCGCAGGAGCGCTCGGAATGCAGAAAATCCACATCCACAGTGATATCCCGCAGCTGCGGCACATTGCCGCGCATCCCCAGCAGCACAGCCTTCGCTTCGGCGCACTTTTCGGGAGAGTTATCCTTCAGCTTGAAGCAGACCACATGCTTGATCATGGCGGCGACCCTCCTGCAATGCAAATACAAATGTATTATACTGTATGCCGCAGGAAAATGCAATCAAAAGATTCCTCAAAAAGCAAAACCTTTTACCGTGCCTTTCCGCAAAAGCTTCACGGATTGTTCAGCGGCTCGGCGAAGAAATGGAAGAAATCAACCCCAAGCTCGCAGCCGGGATCCGGCTTCAGCACCAGACAGATATCCGCTGTATCCGGCAGCGGGCTATCAAATTCCACCGTGCCGTATACCACAGAATGCCAGCCGTAGTAATCCTTTGCCTGCACCGGCATGGTGCCCAGCAGCGGGCCGGTTTCATCGTTCAATCGCAGCTCAACGCTGCCGCCCTGCCCTTTGCCGCCGACGCAGCCGCCACGGAAAGAAAAGCCGATTTTTCCGGTCAGATTGCGCACCTTCGGGTATACAAGGCTCGCCTCTTCCGTGCAGCTGACCCAGAACCCTGCGATATCTCTGTTCTCTTTTTTCGTCACATTTTCGCCGCGCATGAACCACTCGGCCTCGATTTTGTTCCAGTCGGAATCGTACTGACCTACGCCATACTCATGGATCAGCGGATCGGTAACCAACTCGCCGTTTTCGCGGATGTGGGTATAGCAGATGCCGCTGGAACGATACTCGCCATAATGATCCACGATGGTGATGGCATTGAAAAGCTGACCATTCCATTCAAAATAGCTGGTGTGATCAATGCTCGCACCCGTATGCCCCATATAGGTATACGGCCCGTATACATTATCCGCTATCGCATAGAATCCGCCATAACTCAAATAGTATTTATCACCGAATTTATTCAACGAGGCCTTGTCGTCCGCTTCGTGATTCAATTCAATGCGCCGGGGCTGCTCGGCCAGCGAGATCATATCCTTGTTCAGACGAGCGATGAAGTAGCCGCATCCCTCGCCATAAGCCCAGCTGGGACCACCGAATACAATATAATATTCGCCGTCATCATCTTTGAAAAGCGCAGGATCGTATTCCCGCGTGGTTGTCAGCGTACCATCCAGCAGCGGCCTGCCAAGCGCATCCTTGAAGGGGCCTGCGGGGGAATCCCCCACTGCCACACCGGTGGCACTGCCGCCATCGGAAAAATAGTAGTAGTATTTTCCGTCACGCTCAATGCAGTCCACCGCCCAACAGCAGGTGGATTCTCCCATAAAGGTATCCTCCGGATGCACCACGCTCTCCAGCTGCCATTCCACACAGTCAGCACTGGACCAGATCTGCCAGTCTTTGGTACAAAAATGTTCGCTGCCGGGCATGGCATCGTGCGAAGCATGCAGCCAGACACGGCCATCGAACACATGCATATGCGGATCGCACACACCCATGCGGGGAATGATCGGATTCTTTTTTGCCGTGATTTTCAGCTTTTCACCCATAGTTGTATCCTCCTTCGCAAAACACGATTGCTATAACACACAGCACCGCTCGGATATATTATAATACATTATAACATATAATTGAGTTTTTTACCTGTTCAGGAAAAGAATGTCTCTGCTATATCCGCACAGGCAGCTGCATCCTCGGCATAGGCATCCGCCCCGATGAAATCACAGCTGGCCTGACTCATGGCCGTACCGCCGACTATGATCTTCACCTCGTCGCGGATGCCGCGTCGGACAGCCTCCTCCACAATAAACTTTGTTTCCACCGCCACGACGGTCAGCATTGCGGAACAGCAAATCAGACATGCGCGATGCCGGATGGCCGCATCCACAAACGTCTCTGCGCCGACATTGACCCCGAGGTCGATCACCTTGAAGCCTTTGCGCATCAGCATGATCTCAACGAGCTTTATACCAATATCGTGCAGGTCCCCTTTTACTGCGCCGCATACCGCAACGCCCTTGTCCTCTGTGCTGTCGTGCGTCAGATACGGCTTCAGAATATCCAGCCCTGCATTCACACAACGGGCTGCCATAAGAACATCCGCCAGAAACACTTCTTTTTTTCTGAATTTCTCGCCAACTACGCCAATTGCCTCCAGCAGGCCCTCGCTCACAAGAGTTTCCGCATGCAGCCCGCTGTCCATACCCTTCTGCAGCTGCTCTTCCAGCACTTCGATTCGACCAAGCCGAACGGTTTCGATCAGATCATCCATCCGAAACATCGCGAGTTCCTCCTTTCCATTGCAGCAATGCATCAATGCTTTTGCAGCATTCAGTCAGCCGACATTATCAGATTTTCTCCAGCGAGAGGTACAGCACACTGTGGCCGGAAACCACCGGCTGCGCCACCTCTTCCACCGTGAAATCGTTATACTCAAATCCATATTCGCCCGTCCGGACTTCCACAGCCGACAGCACGCGGTATCCATCCGGCACCACAAGACAGGGTATCCCCCTGCGGTTGACCACGGAAACAAAGCAGCGATTCCCGTCATGGGCAGTACACAGAATATCCAGATCCTGTGTTTCACAGGCGCATTCAACAATGGTTCCATCCGTGTGAGATTTCATCAGACGGAACATCTCGCCGGAGCTTTCCATCCGGGTTTCCGCACCGCGAACGGTGATCATTCCCTCGTTGACCGGCAGGAAGAATTCTGAACGGACGATATTGTACTTTTCGCCGCTCTTTGCCAGAAAATGGAACTGCAGCGCATTGGAAAACAGCATGGCATTGCTGGAATCATAACCCCAGGAGTAGTTCCATTCATCGGCGCAGATACCGATGTGGGGGAAGATCTTCGGCATCAGGTCATACTTATAGAAATTCAGGCCCATGGATTCGCCGTCGATAAAGATATTCTCTACCATTTCGGCCGTTGCCATACCATTGTGGCCCTGCGAAGCATCCGGCAGAATACCAATGTAATCGTGGAAGGAGGCATACTCGTATTTGCAGTCCAGATGGGCCATGAAATCATAGTTCCACTGTTTATAGGCATCCGCCCATGTCAGGCCGATGACGGTATGGATGGAGGGATCTGCCTGACGCATCGCATTCGTCAGCTCGTTGGTGCGCAGGGCAGCCGCGGCACCGCTCGCCCTGTATTCCATGCCGTAGGCATCGCCGAAGAAATAGGCTTCGTTACCGATAAACCACAGCGGGATATGGAACGCATCATAGCCCAGCGCCTGCCGTCTGGCACCGTACTCGGTATCGGCGCTGCCGTTGCAGTATTCCACCAGACGGCGGGCATCCTCGCCGTCTGAAAGCAGCAGGCTGACGGTATACTCCGGCTGGGCGCCGATCTCGTGACACAGCATCATGAATTCGTTCAGACCGATATCCAGCGGATCCTGATCATAGCTGTCGCGGAACAGGAACCATGATTTGATGGAGCCGTCTGCAGGCACGCGGAATTCCCGGGCTTTCAGGCTTTCCTTCCAGTCAAAATGATCCGCCGCACAGCCGCCGGGGAACCGCAGCGAGGTAGGGGCAAGCTTCTTCAACAGTGCGACCACATCACTGCGCATACCGTAGAAATGATCGGTGGGCAGCAGCGAAAGCTCAAACACCGCCACATCGCCCTGTGCGCACACGCGAAAGGTTCCGTTATCCAGATCTATGCCGTCAAAGACAAATGCCAACTCGGTACAGGCATTTTCATCCATTGCCACGGCAAAGGTCTTTTCCAGACCGGAAACACCGAAGGTCACCGCCGCATTTTCGGAATAAGCCTTTACCCACAGCTTTGCTTCATAGCTTTTGCCGGCGCGCAGCGCGATGACCTCGGAGGTCTGCTCCATAGTGCCGCTGTGCAGGATTACAAAATTGCTGCCGCACAGGCTGCGCTCAGGCTGATCTGTCACACGCGCAAAGCTGCGGCAGTTCCAGCCGGCAGGCTCTTCGCTGCCGGTGAACAGCTTGCGGTTATTCAGCATCTCCGCCGAAAGGCCTCCGTAGTAAGCCCGGCGGGTGATCTCGGCGTTCACGCCGAAGATCATATTCTGAAACGGTCCTTTCGTCTTACCGGTTTCTGGTCTGATGTGTACAGTCCTTGTTTCCATATTTTCTCACCCTGCTCATTCCGGGCAACCCTTTCCTCCGCTGCTTCTGCAGCATTTTTTCAGCAGCCTTCACGGTAATTCCCAATTACTTTTTCGTGCAGACTCCGGCCAGACCGGATCCTTCTTCATTCCTTTTCCAGAGAAAGGAACAGCACGCTGTGTCCGTCAACCACAGGCTCACAGAGCTCCTCCAGCGCAAAATCATTGTTGGTAAAGCTGTATTCGGCGGTACGGAGCGTCACAGCCGAAACCACGCGGTAGCCTTCCGGAATCACCAGACAGGGCGCGCTTCTGCGGTTGACCACCGACATAAAGCAGCGTCCTTCCTCATGCTCCGTACACAGGATATCCAGATCCTTCGTTTCGCAGGCACACTCAATAACTGTGCCGTCCGTGTGGGGCTTCAGCAGGCGGAAAAGCTCGCCGCTGCTCTCCATTTTGACATCAGCGCCGTGAACGGTGATCATACCCTCATTGACAGGCAGGAAGAACTGCGCCCGTGCGATGTGGTATTTTTCATAGGTTTTGGCGAAAAGATGGAACTGCAGCGCATTGGAAAAGAGCATGGCGTTGCTGGAATCGTTGCCCCACGCGTAGTTCCATTCATCCGCACACAGCTTGATGCCCGCAAAATACTCCGGCGAACGGTAGGTGCTGAAGAAATCAAGGTTGGCGGCACGCCCGTTGATAAAGAGCTCCTCCAATTTGCCCGGTGTCTCCTCTGTGGGCGGCACCTGTGTATCGCCCAACAGCAGGAAATCCGTATATTCATGGTAGGACATATACTCATGGACGCAGTCCAGATTGTCGTAAAGATCATCCATCCATTTCCGACCGCCGCCGGTGGAAATGACCGTGGCGATGGTGGGATCGGCGGTGCGCATGGCATTGATCAGCTCACTGGTGCGCTGTCCGGCCAGAGCGCCGCTCTCCCGGTACTGCTCACCAAAGCCGACAACCTCGTTGCCGATGTACCACAGCTTGATATTGAAGGGCTCAAAGCCCAGCGCCTGCCGTTTGGCGCCGTATTCGGTATCGGCGCTGCCGTTGCAGTATTCCACCAGACGGCGGGCATCCTCACCGTCGGAAAGCAGCACGCTGACGGTGAATTCCGGCTCGGCTCCCAGCTCGCGGCACAGCATGGCAAATTCGTTCAGAGCGATATCCGTAGGGTCCTGATCGCAGCTGTTGCGGAAAAGAAACCATGATTTGGTTCTGCCGTCCATCGGGGTACGGAATTCCCGGGATTTCAGGCTGTCCTCCCACGGGAAATGATCCGCCGCACAGCCGCCGGGATAGCGGATGGAGGTGGGCCCGATTCGCTTGAGACAATCGATCACATCCCGGCGCATACCGTAGAAATGGTCGTCCGGCAGCAGGGAAACCTCAAAAACCTCCAGTTCACCGTCGGTTTTCAGGGTAAAGGTGCCGTTATCTACATCCGCACCCGCAAACGAAAAGCTCAGTGCACGGTAGGGTGCATCATCCGGCTCCACCGTGAAGGTCTTTTCCATGCCTGCAGCGCCAAAGGTAACACTGACGGTATCCATGGGTGCTTTGACCCATGCGGCGGCGGTATAGGTTTTGCCGCTGCGCAGGGCAATGACCTCAGAGGTCTGTGCCATGCTGCCGCCATGCAGCACAGCGAAGTTGCTGTTGCACAGGCTGCGGTGGCGGGCACCCGTCACAAAGGTGCAGCCGGTGCACTCCCAGCCGGCGGGGGCGGTATCGCCCGTGAACAGCTTGCGGTTATTCAGCATCTCCGCCGAAAGGCCTCCGTAGTAAGCCCGGCGGGTGATCTCGGCGTTCACGCCGAAAAGCATATTCTGAAACGGTGTGCCGCCCTTTTCGGGCTGCGGCCGGACGGCAATACGGCGGATTCCTTGTTCCTGACACACGGCGTTTTGCATATGTATTCCCCCACAGATTTGTATTTACATTTTATGACAGGATCGATTGCAGAGTCTGCAGCTTACGGCGTGACAATGATCTCGGCAAAAGAATGCCCCGGCACCTGCACGGTCACCGTTTTTCCCCCGGCATCCAACTCCGCCTCATAAGCAAGGCGCTTGATGCGCTCGGGATCGGCCTGCGTATTCATATCCAGCAGGTCGTGGGCATACACACAGTTGACCTTTGCACGGCGGAACGCTCTGCCCAGCTTCTGCAGGTCAAAGGTGACCTGCTGCCGGCCTTCCTCCAGACGGAACACATACAACACCAGCGAACGGCGGTCGGCATCCCACGCGGCCTGCACCTGGAACGGTGCCATCAGCTGCGGGGTGTAATCCTCGATCTCCAGAACCCATGCGGCCGGGGATGCCGCCATCAGGCCCATAGCCTTGCCGGCGGCAGTCACATAGACTCCCTCCTTCGGGGTATCGATCACATTCTGGGAATGGGTATTGGCCAGATTGTTGAAATTGACAAAAAGCACATCCCCGCCCTCGCGCTGCCACAGCATCAGCTGACGGAACACATTCATCACCTGACGCCATTTACTGAAGCGATGGCTCTTGTAACGGAAAGGATCCTCATCCGCAATACCCCAGTCAAAACTGTCGTGCCTGAAGATGAACAGGTTATCCGAAAGCCACTCGGTGTTGCAGTAGCGGATCTGGGTGCCGTGGGCGGCGTTGTAGGCGCGCATGATGCGCAGCTTGTGACTCATCTCCACCGGATCCACCGCGCGGTCGGCGAAAAAGTCGATGTACTCGCCGGCAATATCCAGCATGCGTCCCAGAGAACCGCTGAAGGGATCGCTGTCATCCAGCCCTTTGCCATCACCGAAGGCATAGGTGATCATACCGATCTTGATGGTGGGATCCACCGCCTTCATCGCCTGCGAATATACCTTCACCGCCTCGGCATAGCCCTCGGGCGAATACCAGCGGCAGGCCTCATTATCGATCTCCCAGAACTGTACGCCGAAAGGCTCCTTGCGGCCGTGTACGGCACGCAGCGCACCCATAGGATGGGATTCATCCGCATTCATATAGGCCACCCAATCTGCGGCAAGCGCTGCACCGGCATGCAGATCGGTGAACTGCGGAAAAGCAAAGCGGGGATTATCCGCTTTCAGGTAATTTTCCTTGTCGGGATGGAACAGGTTGACGCAGATCATCTGCTGCGCGCCAAGAGCAGCGCAGAAATTGCCCAGCTCCATGCAGCCCACATTGTTGTTCTGGAAACCGCCCCAGAAATAGGATTCGGTAGGCTTGCGCTGCTCCATCGGGCCAATGGCATCCCGCCAGTCATAGAAGGAAGCAAAGCAGCCGCCCGGCCAGCGGATCACACGGGGCGCGACCTCACGCAGAGCCTCGATCACCTCCGGCCGCCAGCCGCAGCAGGTCTCGGCGGGCATCAGGCTGAAGCAATCGCATTCGATCTCGCCGCCCTCCACCCAGACCGCCAGCATGGCGCGTCCGTCCTGTGCGGCGGTAAAGCTGTACTCATATTTACGGAACTCCGTATCCTGTGCAGACAGTTCAAAGGAGAAAGAATCCTGCATTTCATTAAAGATACCATCCCGGTGCAGCGCTGCCGTAATGCGCACAGGCTCTTGCGAAACGCTGCGGAACCAACCGGAAAAACGGTATTCCGCACCTTTTTTCAGCTGCTTGCCCCGCTGCGCCATGCCGCCCTGCCGGCTGCCGGTATTGCATACGCGCATACAATGGCTGCCGTGGATGCCGCCCTCCACCAGACGGATGGATGCATCCGCATAGGGGGTCGTTTCCACCACAAAGGTGGAATCGTCCTCCACAAGATAGGTCTCCACATCGTTGGGCGCGGCAAACCATGCATTATGCTCATAGCCGGAATGATACCAGTCAAATTTGCGCCAGTCCTTTTCGTAGGTGCTGCCGTCCTTTTCACCGGTGAGCAGATCAAACCATTCCTTGTTGATGCCATGGTAGGGTGCAAACTTTTCAAAGCTGCCGTTGAAGAGCAGCTCTCCCCACATGGGTTCCGTCTGCAGGCCATAGCCCAGCTCGATAAAGTTGCCGCACAGCAGCGGGCTGACCGCGCGCGCATTGAGCTCCCTGTCTGTCAGGCGGTACACAGTCTGCATAAGGCATTGCCTCCTCAATATATGCTTTTTCCTGTACTTTTCCGGTTGAAGTGCCGCCCGCCGGTCACAGACTTCCGGTTGCCGGCACTTTACTTGCAATTTGATTTTAACACCGCACATCCCATGCGGACAATATCACTTTATGCGCACCAGCTAACCTTTTCTGCTTATTTTCCCCCGCCGCTTTGCCATGCTGCCCCCTCCGGTCCCGTCCGCAATATTTCCAAATCGGACCTCATCCGAAAAAACAGCGGATGGATTGCAGAATTTGTTAATTGAACAACAGCAAATATCATTGCCGACAGAAAATGAACATGCTATCATAAAAACGAAAGCATTGTTCATGCGGATCACCGGGCGATACTTTTTCCGCCGCCGATCCACCGCCTGCTGCCGAAAAGGGACCGGCAGCAGGCAGCATGTCCAACTGTCTTTCCTCCTGAAAAAAGGTCTGCACCGGAAAAGGTGCAGACCTTTTTTCAGTCCGGCGGCAATTCCAAAGCCGGCTCTTCCCACAGAGGTTCCTCCTCAGACCGTACCGGATGCCGCCACAGTTCTTTCGTTTCAAATACAGGATACTTGTTGTCCAGCCGGCTGCGGTACTCCGTGGGTGTAAGACCGGTCTCCGCCTTGAACATCCGCATGAAATGAATATCACTGTTGTAGCCGCACATTCTGGCGACCTCCGCCACGGAATGTTCCGAAACAAGCAGTGCCTTTGCACGCAGGATACGCGCCGC
Organism: Oscillospiraceae bacterium; assembly: GCA_017472965.1. Classification (GTDB taxonomy): domain Bacteria; phylum Bacillota; class Clostridia; order Oscillospirales; family Ruminococcaceae; genus UBA1762. Next base: position 70,713 of record JAFUNR010000003.1, read on the forward strand.
AGTCACATCTTTTTTCAGGCTGCAGCCAAAATACGCTTTATATTTATGTTGAAAATGTGATACGCTGATGGAAAACCTCTGTGCCAGATCCTCCACATACCACGCTTCTTCCGGGTGTGCCTGAATCAGCGCCCGCAGGTTGTACAGATTTTGCTTCAACGGCGGGTTGGAGGATCTGCTGATCAGCCACATATCGGAAAGCTTGTACAGCAGCAGCTGCAGATACAGCAGCGCCGCCTGCTGGGAATTGGGCAGGCCGGATTCCCGTTCGCGGCACATTTTACAGATGATCGAAGAAAGTTCCGGTGCATTTTCCAGTTCCAGCAGCTGATCGTAGGGCAGATTCAGCGATTCCAGCCACGGCAGCTCCTCATCGTCCACATCAAAATGCACCCAGTCGTTGAGCCATCCATCACCGGAGGCCGCCACAAAATGCAGCGATCCTTTTTTGACCAGCAGAACTGTATTCGCCGGAGCCTCCACGATCTTGCCGTTCAGAAAGACAAAAAACGGCGCGCCGGCCACGGTCAGCCAGTAATCGCCCGAACCGAACGGTCGGGAAAAGTTGAAGCCCTTGGGATGGCGGAACTGATACCCGCAACGGTTGATTTTCATAGCAATACGCCCTTTCCTGTACAGTATACCCCTGTTGCAAAAAATTCTGCCCGGCCGTATATGCAGCCTTCTTCCTCCGCTTTATCCGGAGAAATTGCAGAAAATGTAAGTTCATTAACAGTATAAGCTATTGCACACCCATTGTCAATGCGCTAGAATTATTTTACCAAAAAAAAAAAAAATGTGCATTCTGCACAATTCACCCTTCGGATTGCCTGGGACTACCGCAGTGCATTTCAGGCGCAAAAGCTCTTTTTACAGGTTTATGCACATTTTTTGACGGTGATGACAGTTTTCAAATGCTGTTAATCATAAAATTTTATAGGAGGAAACTATAGCATGAAATCTCTGAAGAAGATCCTGGCTCTGGTTCTGGCGCTGGTTCTGGCTCTGTCTGTGGTTGCCTGCGGTAAGCCCGCTGACACCCCCGTTGTTGACGAGCCTTCCACCGAGACCGAGACCCCGAGCACCGAGACTGAAGAAGTCAAGGAAGAAGAGCCCTTCACCATCATCATCTCCGTTGGCGCCGGCGCCGGCGCGCAGGAAGGCTGGGAAGCCGTGGAAAAGGCTTACGAGGCTCTGCATCCCAATGCGGACATCATCGTTGACCTGAAGCCCGGCGATGGTTATGCCGAGTGGGCCCGTACCGTTGCGGCCGACTACACCGCCAACGGCGCCCCCGACATTCTGACCATCAACCAGATCCCCCCCGAGTACCGCGACGAGGGTGAGGTCATCAACTGGGAAGAGTACATGTACGATGTCAACCCGTACGACAAGGAAGGCAAGCTCTGGAAGGAATGCATCAACTACGAGCTGCAGTCCAAGTCTGCCATTGACAACTCTTTCGATTGCCTGAACCTCTGCTCTCTGCAGGTCTGCTGGTTCTACAATGCTGACATCTTCAAGGAAGTCGGCGTTGAGGCTCCCGAAAACTGGGATGAGTTCGTTGAAGTCTGCGAGAAGATCTACGACGCCGGCTATCAGCCCATCTCCATCGAAGGCGACTACAACTCCTTCTACGCTTGGCGTATGGGTTGGCTGAGCCGTATGTTCACCGATCAGGCTTACCGCTGGATCCAGAATGTCCGTCGCTCTCAGCCCGGCGACTACACCTACGACCCCGATAAGGACGACAAGTGGGCATTCGATCCTACCAACCCGTTCAACGATTACTCTGACTACGTCACCACCAACCCCGTCCGTCAGTGGGCTGCTCTGTATGACGGCACCATCTCTGCCGACACCGAGGGCAACAAGGCTGTCTGGGAGAACTTCAAGAAAGTGTTCCCGAAGTACGCCGGCGGCGATGCCTTCTTTGGCTGCACCGACGCTTACAGCGCTTTCTATCAGGGCAAGGCTGCCATGATGGTCGATATCTCCAACTTCGCTATCACCTACCAGAACAACATCAAGAAGATGCAGGCCGGTGAGGAAGTTGTCGTTTCCGGTGAAGAGGCTCTGGAGGGCATCCAGGTCTTCGAGCTGGGCACCTTCCGTCAGCCCTCCATGACCAACGAATCCGGCAAGTACGGTCCCGATGAGCTGTTCCAGGCTCCCGCCCGTACTCTGGAAGGCCCCAACGGCTTCCTGGGCGCTTTCAACAAGAATGCTGAGCAGACTGCCCATGTTGTCGACTTCCTGATGTTCTACACCTCTGCCGAAGGCCACACCATTTACATGAATGAGTATCTGGCCAACGGCGGCGTGCCCGCCGGCCCCGCTCTGGTTTACGGCGTTGAGTACCCCGAAGAGATCGCTGCCGCCTTTGAGAGCAACGAGTTCTACGGCGACGTTAAGTGCTGCCTGGTCTCCCGCGGTCTGGCCGACCAGCCCGAGTCCACCCGTGCTTATTACGATCTGGCCTGCCAGGTTCTGCAGGACAAGATCACTGTTGACGAATATGTTGAGAAGATGGCTGCCCAGCACCTGCAGTACTTCGAGCAGGCTCTGCCCGCCGATATTTCTATCTCTGACTTCGCCAACCCCGCCAACGAGCCTACCGGTCAGGATGGCTAATTCCCTCTGATTTTCATCAGAATGCAACGACAGAACCGTGATCTGCCGCTTTTGGCGGATGCTGCTTCCGGTCTGACCGGAGCTGACGGCGTGATCGCCGGATAAGCTCCTGTATGCGGCAGCGGTCACCGGACAGCCGCCCGCAGCCCACGATACTGCCCAAGCACAAAACGAGGACCTGCTGCAATACTGCGGCAGGTCCTTTTCCTGTATATGGCAGAAAGCAAGGAAGAGACGATCTTTCAATCCCTGTTACTATTTCGTATAAACATGAAAAACCTCGAAACCACACAGGTTTCGAGGTTTTGGTGGAGATGAGGGGGATCGAACCCCTTACCTCTTGAATGCCATTCAAGCGCTCTCCCAGGTGAGCTACACCCCCAAGTTTTCAGCACCGTTTCCCTTGGTGCTTGATTATTATAGCAAAAGCACACAGGAATGTCAACACCTTTTTTCAAAAAACTTTTGATTTTTTCGAATTTTTTTGCATTTACCGGAAAGCCGGCAGTCCGCACCGCTGCACCCCGTTCGGAAAGTTTCGGTATCCCTTTTCGCTAAACCGGACAATTCGCTTTCTTTTGTACAAAATCAATACCATATTCACAATTTTTCTATTGTTCCATTTAATTTCATTTATTATAATAGGTACAGGAACCAAACGCAATAGCTGTCCGATTCTGGCACGGCGACCGACTATGTCACACCGACAGCGGAGAGGAACGGATTTTTGATGGAGAAAAAGAACCCGGAAAATAGCTTTTTCACCAAACTGGCCACCTTTGTGGTGGATAAGCGGCATTTTTTCTTTTTGATGTATATCATCGCCGCCATTTTCTGCGTGTTTTCCATGAGCTGGGTCACGGTGGAAAATGATGTGACCACCTATCTGCCCGAGGATACCGAGACCCGCCAGGGCATTGTGGCCATGAATGAGAACTTTGCCGCCTTCGGTACGGCAAGGGTGATGGTCTGCAACATTGCGCCGGATACCGCGCAGCAGCTGGCGGATACCATCGCCGGTGTGGACGGCGTGAGCATGGTGACCTTTGATCTTTCGGCAGAGCATTACCGCGATGCCGCCGCGCTGTATGATGTGAGCTTTGCGGATGCAGCTGCCGATCCCGCCGCATCGCGTGCCATGCAGACCATCCGCGAGCTGCTTGCCGGCTACGATCTGTATGTGGATACGCAGGTGGGCGTTGATATGAACGCCATGCTGCGCGACGAAATGACCACCATCCTGATCGTGGCAGTCATCATCATTCTGGTGGTGCTGACACTGACCTCCCGCGCTTATGCGGAGGTACCGGTGCTGCTGATCACCTTCGGTGCGGCGGCGCTGCTGAACATGGGAACCAACTTCATCTTCCCAAAAATCAGCTTTATTTCGGATTCGGTGGCCGTGGTGCTGCAGCTGGCACTGGCCATCGATTACGCCATCATCCTGTGCCACCGGTTTTCGGATGAGCACGAAACCAAACCCGCCCGCGAAGCCTGTATCGCCGCGCTGAGCAAGGCCATCCCCGAGATCAGCGCTTCCTCGCTGACCACAGTCAGCGGTCTGATGGCGCTGGGCTTTATGAAATTCGCCATTGGTCTGGATATGGCCATGGTTCTGATCAAGTCCATTCTGCTCAGCCTGCTTTCGGTGTTCACGCTGATGCCGGGTCTGCTGCTGCTGTTCAGCAAGGCCATTGACCGCACCCGCCACCGCAAGCTGCTACCCAATATCACACTGCTGGGGCGCTTCGCCGTCAAGGTGCGGCGGGTATTGCCGCCTGTGTTCGTGCTGCTGCTGGTCGGGGCGTTCTGGCTTTCCAACCAGTGCCCCTACGCCTACAGCTTTACCGATCTGCGCACCGCCAAAATGAGCGAAAGCCAGCATGCCTATTTCAAGATCAAAGAGACCTTCGGCACCAGCAACATGGTGGCCGTGGTGGTGCCCAGCGGCGACTACGAGGCCGAAGCCGCTGTGTTCAGCGAGCTGGCAGCCTGTCCCGAGGTCAAGAGCACCATGGGGCTTTCCGGCATGGAGGCCATCGGCGGCTACACCCTGACCGAGGCGCTGACACCGCGCCAGTTCTCCGAGCTGGTGGGACTGGATCATGAGGTAGCACAGCTGCTGTACAGCGCCTATGCCGCCGAGCAGACCCAGTACGGCGCGATCCTCAACGGATTGGATGAGTATAAGATCCCGCTGTTTGATCTGTTCATCTATCTGAAGGACACGCTGGAGGAAAACAACATCAGCCTTGCCGGCGGGGAAATGGCTCTGGATGAGATGTTCAGCCAGCTGGAAATGGCGCAAAGCCAGCTGCAAAACGAAAAATACAGCCGCATGGTGGTATATCTGAACCTGCCGGAGGAAAGCGAAGAGACCTTCGATTTCCTCGACCGGATGCGCGCCATCATCGGTCAGCATTATGAGAGCGATTACTATGTGGTGGGCAATTCCACCAGTTCGCGGGATCTGGCCTCCAGCTTCAGCAAGGATAACCTGATGATTTCGCTGCTTTCCATCCTGTTTGTCATACTGGTACTGCTGTTTACCTTCCGCTCGGTGGGTCTGCCGATCCTGCTCATCGCTGTCATTCAGGGCAGCATCTGGATCAACTTCTCCATTCCCACGCTGACCGGCACGCCGCTTTACTTCCTTGGTTATCTGATCGTCAACGCCATCATGATGGGCGCCAACATCGATTACGCCATCGTGATCTCCAGCCACTATCAGGAGCTGAAGGCCCATATGCCCCACAAGGAGGCCATCGTCCATGCACTGAATGCGGCGTTCCCCACGGTGTTCACCTCCGGCAGCATGATGGCAGCTGCAGGCCTGCTCATCGGCAATATGTCCACCCAGCCGGTGGTCTCCATCATGGGCACCTGCATCGGCCGCGGCACCATCATCTCCATCATTCTGGTACTGGCGGTGCTGCCCTCGATCCTGGTGCTGGGTGATTCCATCATCGAGCGCACCAGCTTCCGGCTGAAGGCCCTGGAGCCCAAAACCCGCACTGCTGCAGGCACCATGCGGGTAAAAGGCCATGTGCGCGGCTATATTTCCGGCGTGGTGGATGCCGACATCGACGGCGTCCTGCACGGCCAGTTCAACGCATCCATCGCCACAAACGACCGGCTTGAAACACAGGAAGGAGGTACAGCAGATGAAGAGGAATAACCTTTTCCGCGCCGCAGCGCTGTGCCTGCTTTTTGCCGTGCTTGCCGCAGCCGTCCTTCCGACTGCTGCCGCCGCGCCTGTGCCGGCGACCGGAACGGCAGAGCAAACCGAAGCCGCCGTACTGCGCATCTCCACGGCAGAGGAATTCCGGGAATTTGCCGAAAACTGCCGGCTTGACAGCTACAGCATGGGGCTTACCGTCACACTGGAAACCGATCTTGATCTGGGCGGCACAGCGATGGAGAGCATCCCCATCTTCTGCGGCGTATTCGAGGGCGGCGGCCATAGCATTTCCGGTATTTCCATCACGGGCAGCGGCCCGGCGCTGGGGCTTTTCCGTTATCTGAACGGTACTGCTGTCATCCGTGACCTGACCGTACAGGGCGAGATCCTTCCCTCCGGCACAGAACCCGCCACCGGCGGCATCGCCGGCGAAAATGCAGGCCGCATCGAAAACTGCCGCTTTATGGGTAAAGTCTCCGGCAGTACAGCGGTAGGCGGCATTGCCGGTGTGAATACCGTCACAGGCATTCTGGAAGGCTGCCGCGTCACCGGCAGCATCAAGGGCAGTCATTTTACAGGCGGTATCGCCGGCGAAAATGCAGGCGTCATCCGCAGCTGCACCAACGCGGCGGGCATCAACACCACTGCGCGGCAAAACACCGTAGCGCTGGAGGATATCACCCTTGACGCACTGACCGATACCGAATCCGCCGGGACCGTCACCGATCTGGGCGGTATTGCCGGAACCAGCAGCGGCATCATCCGCAGCTGTACCAACAACGGCAACATCGGCTATCGGCATATGAGTTACAATGTGGGCGGCATCGCAGGCAGCAGCACCGGCTACCTTGCCGACTGCACCAATTACGGCCGCATTCAGGGCCGCAAGGAAGTCGGCGGCATCGTCGGCCAGCTGGAACCTGCCCTGCGTATTCAATACAGCGCCGATGCGCTGCAGATCCTGCAGCAGCAGCTGGAGGATCTGGCTGTCGAAGCGGAGCAGACTGCTCTGGCGGCTGAAGGCAGTGCCAATTCGCTGCGCGGTCAGCTGGATACGCTGCGCCAGCAGGCAAACACCGCTGCAGACACTGCCGGACAGCTTATACCGGATATCGACCCCGAAAATCCGCAACTGCCGGATGCCGATTCCCTGCTGGCGCTGCAGAATGCGCTGACCGGCTCACTGACACAGCTGGGCGGCACCGCAACCGGCATCGTCAGCAGCACGCGCAGCTCGGCAGCATCGCTGCTGAAACGGCTGGAGAGTCTGAACAAGCAGATGGAGGCCATCGGCTCCACGCTGGATAACGCGGGTTCCCTGCTGGGCGGCAGCGTGACGGATGTTTCCGACGAGGATACCGATGCGGATGTTTCCGCCAAGATCACCGGCTGCACCAACCACAGCAGTGTTTCTGCCGACCGCAATGTGGGCGGTATTGTGGGCGCTGTCGGGCCGGAGAACGATCTGGATCCCGAGGACGACGCTATGACCGACGGCAGCTATTCGCTGAATGTCACCGGTGAGATCCGCGCCGTGGTGCTGAACTGCACCAACCGGGCAGCCGTCAGCTGCAAATACCGCAACGCCGGCGGCATCGCCGGTCTGCAGATAATGGGTTTGCTGCGGGACTGCCTGAGCACCGGCGCCATCGAAGCCGCAGATGCGGACTGTGCCGGCGGCATCGCAGGCAGCAGCACAGGCTCTATCCGCAGCTGCAGCGCCCGCTGCACGATCGCAGCCAAAAAACAGGTGGGCGGCATCGCAGGCAGCGGCGCAGCTGTTACCGATTGCCGTGCCATGACCGCTTTTGCCGACACAGTACAGAGCACCGGCGGTATTCTGGGCATCCGCACTGAGCCGCTTTTTGCACAGGAGGAGCCGATCACCGGCAACCTGTACACCCGCACCGGCGCAAAGGATCCCGGCGGCATCGATGGCGTCAGCTACGCAGGCAAGGCCCAGCCGCTGCCGCTGGATGCATTTCTGGCTCTGGAGGGGCTGGACGAGGCCTTCCGGCACGCAACGGTCACCTTCGGCTTTGCCGACGGCAGCACCGCACAGGTAAAGCTTACCCCGGGCGACCCGCTGCGGGCGGAGGATATCCCCGCCCTGCCCAGGCTCACCGGCTATACGGCCCATTGGCAGGGTCTGGATGAAGCCGACATCGGCTGCATCCTCTTTGATCTGCACTTTGATGCGGTGTATACCGGCTACGATGCCGTGGTCGGCTCTGCCGCACGGCGCGGCGCAAAGCCTTTGCTGCTGATCCAGGGTGATTTTGATGCCGATGCGGCGGTGAGCATCACCGCCGGCGATGCTGTGCCCCCGCTTGCCGAAAAAGAGATTTGTATCGGTATGTGGGGCATCGCCCTTTCCGATGCCGCCGGTCTGCGCACCGGCCGGCTGCTGCTGCCGGAGGATGCTGATGCCGCCGCACTGCGGCTGGCGCTGCTGAAAAACGGTGAATGGGTCGATACCCCCTTTACCGCCGACGGCAGCTACATTGTCTTTGCCATGGATACCGATACCGAAGGCGCGGCTCTGGTACAGCTGCCCGGTTTTCCATGGCTGCAGACCGCCGGTGCTGGCGCAGCCGCGCTGGTGCTGCTGATCGCCGTCATCGTGCTGTGCCGCCGCACCCGCCGCAAAAAGAAAGCGGCCGCACCCGCCGCAGCAAAATAAACTCTGTATCCCCCTTCCGTCATTCCGGACAGCCGCCCCTGCCCCTTTGTCCGGATATTATCTCCGGAACACGCATGCAAAACACACTGCAGACAGCAAAAGAGCCGCCGATCCCTTCGGGTCGGCGGCTCTTTCTATGTGCAATTTTTACGAAATACTCAGATATTGACCTTCTGGGCGCAGCCAGTCTCCTCGGCGGCGAAAGCAGCATCAATGACCTTCATGACGCGCAGCGCCTGATCGGGACGGACGATCAGCTCGGCGTTGCCATCCATCACGCCCACGATGTTGCGGTAGTAGTCGCTCCAATCCACATCCACCTCGGGAACAGGGATCTCGTTGGTGGTCTCCGGCGGACGGGGTGCCATGGTACGGGTCGGGCCGGCAGCGGTGTAGACGATATCATCGCCCCACTCCATCTCGGAATCCGGCTTGCACTGCACGATGCGGCCGTTGCCCATCCAGTCATCGATCTGCATGGTGCCGTTCTGGCAGGTGACGTGCCAGCGGGGGCGGGAGATGAAGCAGTTGGTGGTCATCTCCAGCACCACGGAACACTTGTTCTCAAAACGCAGGAACACCTTGATGTTATCATCCACCTCGGGGGAGAACACGCTCTGCAGATGGGCGCCGACCTCCACCACGGGAGATTTGATCATATCCATCACCTGATCGATCAGATGCACGCCCCAATCCAGCAGCATACCGCCGCCGTTCAGCTTGTGGCCGCGCCAGCCGTACATGGAGCCGCCGCGGGAGCCATCCACGCGGCTCTCGATGAAGTAGGGCTCACCGATAACGCCGGAATCGATCACCTGCTTGACGGTGCGGTAATCCTTATCCCAGCGGCGGTTCTGGTGGATACTGAACAGCTTGCCGCTCTCCTTGGCGGCAGCGATCATCTCCTCCAGATCGGCACTTCTGATGGTGACGGGCTTTTCGCAAACCACATTCTTGCCGGCCTTCAGCGCGGCAATAACAATCTCCTTGTGGAAGTTGTTGGGGGTGGCAACGGTGATCAGCTGGATCTCGGGATCGGCCAGGACCTCATCCAGAGACTGATACACATGCAGACCAAGACCCGCAGCCTTTTCGCCCGGCTCGGGACGGACATCGTAAATACCTTTGACTTCCAGCAGATCGGAAAGCCGCTGGGTGATGTTCTCCCGGTGCCAGCCGCCCATGCCGCCGAAGCCGACGATCGCCATTTTATACATAGGGGGTTCCTCCTTTTTCCTCGGGACACAGTGCCCCGCATTTCTTCTTTCAAAGAGCATTGTAGCATGTTTATTGCGAAAAAGAAAGACATCAAGGGAAGATTTTTCGTCAAATATTGCGTTCTTGCCTCTGCTGCGGGATGCCGGATCACAAATTCAGCAGCACCAGCGCCGCAAGTCCGCAGGCAAGACCCACCAGCTGGCGGGGGATGAATTTTTCCTTGTACAACAGAGCGGAGACCGCAAAGATCACGATCATCTGCCCGCAGGAGAGCACCGGGAAGAAAATGGAGGAGGCCACCGATGCGATGATGACCATGACCAGCAGATTGGTGGCGCCGTTGCAGATACCGCCCGCCGCAGCCCAGATGCCGCCCTGCTTCACCACCTGCACAAGACTGCGCCGTTCACATACCACCGCCAGCACCGCAAGTGCCGCAAAACCGAGCAGCAGTGCCGTCACCATGAAATTACCGTTCTGTGCTCCGTCAAAGGCCAGCTGCTGGGCATTCTGGATCACCGAGCACATGCCGTTGGAGAAAAAAGCCAGCGCCACATACACCACCCACCGCAGCGAAACAGCCTGATCTGCCGCCGGATCGGAGGGCTTGCGCACAAGGAACAGCGACACCAGCAAAAATACGATACCAATGCACTTGGCGGTCCCCATCGGCTCGTGCCGGAACAAAAAGCCGTACAGCGTGGGAATGATCAGCGAGTAGGAAAGGATCAGCGAACTGATCGCCAGCGGGCCGGTGCGGATGGCCAGAATGGAAAACACGGTGGCAAGGGTATATGTCAGAGCAAAGCCCAGCGCATACGGCAGCACCGGCGCTGTGATCTGGATATCCTTTGTGGTAAAAAGAAAGAACAAAAACGCAAACAGCACCTTGATCGCACCAAAGGTGTAATCACCGTTCAGTCCTTTCAGGCTGTACTGCTTGGTAAAAATATCCTGCACTGTCAGGGTCGTCACACACAGGGCAATGAGCAAAGCAGACATGAAAAGTATCCTCCGGTTTCAATCGTTCCTGTCCATTATACCGCCTTGCGCCGCACAAATCAATCCCGTTATCCGGTTAAAAAACGAAAAGGGAGCCGCCGCAGAATTGCAGCAGCTCCGGTTTCCTGTGGGATCCGCACGCGGGATTTTATTCCGCAGGCGGTTCGGGAATGATGACAGCGGCGATGATATAGGCCAGCACGCCGCCGCCCACCGCAAAAGCGAGCACCACCGCACCCAGCCGCACCAGCGTGGGGTCGATGTTGAAATATTCGGCAATACCGCCGCACACCCCGCACAGCATGCGGTGACCGCGGGCCTTATAAAGACGTTTGTTTTCCATGGTCATACCTTCCTTTCGTTATCCGGCAGCAGTACGCCGGTTCAAGATGTGTGTTCTGTTATCCGGCGGCTCAGTCTGCATGGATGAGCTCCACGCTGCCCATACCGCATTCGATCTCATAGCGCACCGCAGCGCCGGTGCGGCGGCTGTCCTCCACGGCAATGCCACCGTATTCCCGGTCATCCAGCCGGACACTGCCCATGCCGCAATCCACCTCGTAATCGTAGTTCTCCACACCGTAAAGCCGGCAGGTCACATTGCCCAGCCCGCATTCGATACCGGTCTCGCCCAGCAGCGAACCGTTCAGCTCCACACTGCCAATGCCCACAGTGATCTCACAGCTGCGGCCTACCTCCACATTCTGCAGCACGGCATCGCCCGCGCCGACCTCCAGCTCCAACTCGGTGCAGATAAAGGACTCCGCCTCCAGCGAGCCGGCACCCA
>JAFUNR010000025.1 GCA_017472965.1 Oscillospiraceae bacterium
GCTCTTCTATGGTAAGATGATGGTAGTTCATACAAATCTCCTTTTTGTAGTTTGGTGTGTGGTAACTTCATTCTACCAGAGATTTGTATGAACTTCTCCTTTTTTCTCCTTTTGTTGCACTTGATAGTATAATTCACCTTGCGCAGTTGACACCCCCTCGCATTCTGCGAGGGGGTGTCACTGCAATGTTCCACGTGGAACAATTTATAAAAAACGCAGCAAAAAAGGCATTCTGCCCTTTTCAAGAGGATATTTCTGTGCTATACTGTTTCATACACGGTTTTTGTGTCAAAAATCTGCGCAGGGGAGAGAATATATGGGAAAAGTCATCGCCATCACCAACCAGAAGGGCGGCGTGGGTAAAACCACCACCGCTGTCAATCTTTCTTCCTGCGTGGCCGCACTGCAGCGCAGGGTGCTGCTCATCGATCTGGATCCGCAGGGCAACAGCACCAGCGGCTTTGGTATCTCCAAGCGCAATCTGACAGGCGGCAGTGTCTACGATCTGCTCACCGCACAGAAAACTGCCAAAGAAGCCATTGTTCACACCCAGTACAAGGTGGATGTGATCCCCTCCAATCTGGCGCTCACCGGCGCCGCGCTGGAGCTGGTGGATGTGCCCAGGCGCGAAGCCCGTCTGCGGGAGGCCATCGCCCCCGTGGTGGAAAGCTACGATTTCATCTTCATCGATTGCCCGCCCTCGCTGGATCTGCTCACCCTCAACGGTCTGTGTGCCGCTGATACTGTGCTTATCCCGCTGCAGTGTGAATTTTTCGCACTGGAGGGCCTTTCCGAGCTGATGAGCACCGTGCGCAACACAAAATCCATGTACAATCCCTATCTGGATATCGAAGGTCTGCTGCTGACCATGTACGACGGCCGCCTGAATCTGACTCTGCAGGTGGTGAAAGAGGTCAAAAAGCACTTCGGCAACAAGCTTTACGGCACCACCATTCCCCGCAATGTGCGTCTTTCCGAAGCGCCCAGCTACGGCATGCCGGTCAATTATTTTGATGCAGGCTCCAAGGGCGCAAAGGCCTATCTGGACCTTGCGGTGGAATTTATCAAACGCAATAAATAAAAGGAGAGGACTATGGCAGCAAAGAAAAGCGGCCTTGGCCGCGGACTGGACAGCCTGTTTGCCGAAAGCGCCGGCAATACCGTTAGTGCCCCCACCTCACTTCGCATCAGCGATATCGAACCGGATAAAGATCAGCCCCGCAAAAAATTCGAGGATACTGCTCTGGGTGAGCTTGCCGACAGCATCAAGCAGCACGGCGTGCTGCAGCCGCTGGTGGTGCGCCCCAATCTGCTGGGCGGCTACAGCATCATCGCCGGCGAGCGCCGGTGGCGTGCCTCCCGCCTGGCAGGTCTGACCGAGGTTCCCGCCATCATCAAGGATGTCACCGATGCCGAAGCCAGGGAGATCGCGCTGATCGAAAATCTGCAGCGCGAGGATCTGGATCCCATCGAGGAGGCTTTCGGCTACCAGCAGCTCATCGAAAGCTGCGGCTATACGCAGGAGCATGCCGCCGACCGGCTGGGCAAAAGCCGATCCAGCGTCACCAACAGCCTGCGTCTGCTGAATCTGGAGCCCTCCGTGCAGCATCTGGTGCATGACGGCACCCTTTCCACCGGCCACGCCAAGGTGCTGCTGGGACTTTCCGGCAGGGAACAGGCCGAGGCCGCCGAGGAGGTGGTCAAGGCGGGCATGAATGTGCGCCAGACCGAGCAGTATGTGAAAAAACTGAAGAAGCCCGCAGCACCAAAACCCGTCAAACTGCCCCCGGCGCTGCCCGGTGAGGTGGCCATCGCCCTGAAGGAAGCACTGGGCACCGAGGTGCGCGTCAGCTACAAGGATGGCAGCGGTACGCTGAGCATCGGCTTTTACAGCGATGAGCAGCTGCGGGATTTTGCCAACCTGCTGGGCAAATATAAGAAAGAAAAGGGCGAATAAACGCCTGTAAATACAAAATACACCGGGCTTTTACCCGAAAATGGAGGAAATATCATGCTGGACATTCGTTTTGTCAAGGAAAACCCCGAACTGGTCAAGGAGAACATCCGTAAAAAGTTCAAGGACGCCAAGCTGCCGCTGGTGGATCAGGCCATCGCGCTGCACGATGAGAAGCTGGCCGCCAACAAGCGTGCCGACGAGCTGCGTGCCAACCGCAACAAGATCAGCAAGGAGATCGGTATGCTGATGGGCAAGGGCCTGCGCGAGGAGGCCGAAGCCAAGAAGAAGCTGGTCGCCGAGCAGGCCGAGGAGCTGAAGGCTCTGGGCGAGAAGGAAACCGAGCTGGAAGCCGCCCTGCGCGAGGTCATGCTCAAGATCCCCAACATTGTGGATGATTCCGTGCCCGTGGGCAAGGATGACAGCGAAAATGTGGAGGTGGAGCAGTTCGGTGAGCAGACCGCCGTGGATTTCGAGATCCCCTACCACACCGATATCATGGCCCGTTTCAACGGCATCGATAAGGAGGCCGCCGGCCGCGTGGCAGGCGAGGGCTTCTACTACCTGATGGGCGATATCGCCCGTCTGCACTCCGCCGTCACCGCCTATGCCCGCGATTTCATGATCAACAAGGGCTTCACCTACTGCATTCCTCCCTTCATGATCCGCTCCCGCGTGGTCAGCGGTGTTATGAGCTTTGAGGAAATGGATGCCATGATGTACAAGATCGAGGGCGAGGATCTGTACCTGATCGGTACCTCCGAGCACTCTATGATCGGCAAATTCATCGACACCATGACCGACGAGGCGCAGCTGCCCCTGACCCTGACCAGCTACTCTCCCTGCTTCCGCAAGGAAAAAGGCGCTCACGGTATCGAGGAGCGCGGCATCTACCGCATCCATCAGTTCGAAAAGCAGGAGATGATCGTCATCTGCAAGCCGGAGGAGAACATGGAGTGGTTCCATAAGATGTGGAGCTACTCGGTGGAGCTGTTCCGTTCTCTGGATATCCCCGTGCGCACGCTGGAGTGCTGCACCGGCGATCTGGCCGATCTGAAGGTGAAATCCTACGATGTCGAGGCATGGAGTCCCAAGCAGGGCAAGTATTTCGAGGTCTGCTCCTGCTCCAATCTGGGCGATGCACAGGCCCGCCGTCTGGGCATCCGCGTCAAGGGTGAGGATGGCAAGAAGTATCTGGCCCACACCCTGAACAACACCGTTGTGGCCCCGCCCCGTATGCTGATCGCCTTCCTGGAGAACAATCTCGAGTATGCCGACGGCAAGTACAGTGTCCGCATTCCCGAGGCTCTGCGTCCCTACATGGGCGGCACCGAGCGCATCGTGGAGAAATAAGCACCGGTATCTGAATAAAAAGGGAGCTGCAGACAAATGCAGCTCCCTTTTTGCGTGACGGAGTATATATAAATTTTTATAATACATTTTGTGTCATATTAAGATATATCATGGTGTTTGTGCGGAACATCGCATTTGAGTAGGACAGGCTTTTCTCTATGCTTTGTCAAAAACTGTACGCGAAAAACAAATGCACTCTTGCAAGCAGCGGTCGGCTGCGCTATACTGAAAGCAAGCAGGAAAAAGGGAGGATATATCATGGAAGAACGCAAAGGCGCTGCCGATTTTGATAAAAACATGGTGGTGCATACCACCATTGACGAGCCGGATCTGGTGTGGCTGGATGTGCGCGATGAGCCGTTTTCGCTGCACGGCGTGTGGTTCGATGAGCAGCAGGGTACCTATGTGCGTATGCCGCAGGCGATCGCGGATGCCACAAACGAGGGTGTGGCGCATCTGAATAAGAATACCGCCGGCGGCCGTGTGCGTTTTGTCACGGATTCGCCGGTCATTGCCATCCATGCCGTGATGAAAAACGAGCCCGCCAACGATCACCTGACCCTGTGCGGACAGTCCGGTTTTGATCTGTACCGCAAGCAGGCCGATGGCACCGATGTGTTTGTGCGCACCTTCCGCCCGCCGGTGGGCATGAAAGAGGGCTATTCCTCGCTGCTGCCCGCACCGGCCGAAGCAGGGGAGTACACCGTCAATTTTCCGCTGTATGACAATGTACAGGCGGTTTATATCGGCCTGAAAAGGACCGCTTTGCTGGAAGCTGCACCGGCCTACCCCAACGAAAAGCCGGTGGTCTATTACGGCAGCTCCATCACGCAGGGCGGATGCGCGTCCCGCCCGGGCAACAGCTATCAGGCGATCCTCTCCCGCCGGCTGAACATCGATTACATCAATCTGGGCTTTTCCGGCAGCGGCAGGGCTGAAAAGGTGATGTGCGAGTATCTTGCCGGACTGGAAATGAGCGTTTTTGTCTGCGATTATGACCATAATGCCCCCACACTGGAGCATTTGCAGGCCACCCATCTGCCGCTGCTGCGTACCGTGCGCGCCGCACAGCCTACACTGCCCATTCTGGTGCTCAGTGCACCGGATGTGCTGCTGGGCGATGCAGCTTTCTGGCAGCCGCGGCGTGAGCTGATCCGCAAAAATGTGGAAACACTGCAGGCCGAAGGGGATACCAACATCGTTTTTCTGGATGGCGCCGGTCTGTTCGCCGGCGAGGGCTGGGATTCCTGTACCGTGGATGGCTGTCACCCCAACGATCTGGGCTTCTGGCGTATGGCACAGGCCATCGAGCCCGTGCTGAAAGCCCTGCTGGAAAAATAAATCTGCAAGCGGAAGCGAATGCCGGTATGGCAGAAGCTTCCGCTTCTTTTTTGAAAAAATCGCAAAAAAACTCTTGACAAGCCGTCGCTTATCCCTTATAATAATATAGCATTCTTCCGGAATGCGTTATAATATGGCGGTATAACTCAGTTGGCTAGAGTACCCGGTTCATACCCGGTCTGTCGTAGGTTCGAGTCCCACTACCGCCACCATTTCAAAAACTCAGAGAGTGTTGCGAGGCGTGCTTGCAGTAGTAAGCGGTGTGAGGCCTTGCAAGACTTTCTGAGTATTTGATAACTGGCCCGTTGGTCAAGCGGTCAAGACACCGCCCTTTCACGGCGGGAACATGGGTTCGATTCCCGTACGGGTCACCAAAAAAACAGAGACATCCTTGTGATGTCTCTGTTTTTTTTGCCCCGTCCCGCAACCGAAACTGCAGTCCACAATGCGGGCTGCGGGGAAAATATGCGCAAGCATATTTTCGCAATAAGATGCCGAAGGCATCGTTTGCATTCGATCTCCCGTACCAACCCTGCAGCGATTCCGGCAGCTGCACCACCGGTGCAGCTGCATTCGATCTCCCGTACGGGTCGTCTCCTGCATCCTTGTGATGTCTCTGTTTTTTTGTGCCCCGTCCCGCAACCGAAACTGCAGCCCGCAACGCGGGCTGCGGGGAAAATATGCGCAAGCATATTTTCGCAATAAGATGCCGGTGAATTATACTATCAAGTGCAACAAAAGGAGAAAAAAGGAGAAGTTCATACAAATCTCTGGTAGAATGAAGTTACCACACACCAAACTACAAAAAGGAGATTTGTATGAACTACCATCATCTTACC
>JAFUNR010000026.1 GCA_017472965.1 Oscillospiraceae bacterium
GCGCTCTTCTATGGTAAGATGATGGTAGTTCATACAAATCTCCTTTTTGTAGTTTGGTGTGTGGTAACTTCATTCTACCAGAGATTTGTATGAACTTCTCCTTTTTTCTCCTTTTGTTGCACTTGATAGTATAATTCACCTGGACCAAAAAAACCACCACCCGCAGGGGGGTGGTGGTTTTTTGGTGCGCTCGGCGGGATTCGAACCCACGGCCTTCAGAGTCGGAGTCTGACGCGCTATCCAGCTGCGCCACGAGCGCATATGCACTTTGAGGCTATCCGTTTACAGATAGCTTATATATTATACACTCTTTCGTGGAAAATTGCAAAGGTTTTTTGTGTCGAAACAGCGCTTTCTCAAAAAAATACAGAAAAATCTGCTTTTTACGGCGCGGCGGGTTGCATTGCTGCACAATTTGCGATATAATTTGTGTGAAATAACAGCCTGAAAGGGGGCTTTGGCGTGCAGATCCGCTGTGAAAGCTGCAGGCGCAGCTATGATTTTGATGCCAATGACGGTCTGTGTCCGCGCTGCGGCTGCTACAACAATATCTCTGATGCCGCCGCTCTCCGGTTGGAGGCGCAGCGCGAGGCCCGTTGGGAAGCTGCCCGCGCCCGCCGGACGGGCAGCCTGTGCGATGCGCAGGATGCCTCCGGAAGGGTGAGCCGCTATGCGCCCGACTGCATGGAGGATTCCCACGATCCCTCCCATGCCCATACCGGCGGGGTGCATCTGCAGACCGGGCGCGTTCTGCCGCCGCTGCCCAAGGTGCCACCGGCCCTTTCGCGTACGCCGGTGCGGGATTCCTACGCCCGCAAGGTGCACGGGTTGGAGCCCACCGGCAAAAAAGTCTCTGCCGAAAGCCGCGAAAAGCCGAAAAAAAGCGGTCTGGGCATTGTCATCAGTATCCTGATCGCGCTGCTCACGCTGCTGAGCAACCTGATGGCGGACTGACCCGCATAAAAATTGCCGCACGGCACACCGTCCTTTTTCCGGCGGTGTGCGTGCGGCGTTTTTTGTGCTTGTTACTTTGCGTAACGGCTGGCGATGCGGCAGGCGCGCTTATAGGCCTCGGCATAGTATACCTCGTCCGTCATCTGCGCGTACACATCATTTTCGTGGCGGTTCGGCTTGGAGTGCCGCCCCAGCTCAAAATTCAGATATTCCAGCGGGGCGCTTGCCCGCAGCCGGCGTATGTTATCGTCCCAGTCGGCGATGCCGTCATAGGGCAGCAGGTGCAGATCGTCTGTCCAGAAGGTGGCCCCGTCAAAGCGGCTGATGCCCAGATTGTCGTTCAGATGAGTCACAAGCAGCCGGCTGCCGTACTTCGCCAGCAGATCCTGTCCGTGATTGTAACAAAGCTCATGACCGGAATCCCAGCAGAAGCCCACGGCGGGCTCATCCTGAAAGTGCTCCAGCAGTGCAAACAGGTATTCCTCACCTTCGGTGTTTTCAAAGGCGAGCTTCACCCCCAGCGAGGCGGCGCGGGCGGCCAGTGCATCAAAATTGCCGAAGTACAGGTTGCTTGGATCAAAGCTGTATTCAAAGCCGATCCACACATGCGCCACCATCACGGGGATGCCGCAGCGGGCGCAGTCCTCCAGCGCGGCCAGCTGCTCGGCCAGCGCCGGGGCGCTTACCGCGTCATCAGCGCTCCACAGCAGGGCGGCTTTATCAAAAGGGGCGTGCAGCGATTGCAGCGCAAGGCCGCATTCCCGTGCGGCGGCGCATACGGCTGCAAGGTCCCCTGCGGCATGCCACGCCGGCGATACCGCATCAAAACCGCCGGCTTTCAGCCGCTGCAGCTGTTTCTTGTCCGGCATTCCCACCGAGATACCCAGCTTCTGTTTCCACATGGCAGTTTTCCTCCGGCTTTCGCTTATTTCAGTACGCCAAGGCGCATTTTGCCACGCATCACAGTATCGCCCGCCTGATTGCGGATACGCACGGCAATGGTGATATTGCGGAAGGTCTCGTCCTTTTCCTTCACCGTGCCGGTGACGGTCAGGGTGTCGCCGGGGTATACAGGCTTGGGAAAATCCGTCTCCACCCGCTGGATCAGACACCATTTGCCCGGCAGGTAGACCCCCGCCAGCGTGGAAAGGAAAGAGGCGGTCAGCATACCGTAGGTCACACGGCCGGCATAGCCGCGCTCCAGTGCAAAGGCTTCATCGTTGTGCAGCGGGTTGATGTCGCCGGTGTCATCGCGAAAACGGTCCATCATCTCCGCGGTGACGGTGACGGTAAAGCTCTCGGCAAGGCCGATGGCGATCTCATCAAAGGTGTATTCGTTCATGAAAGGGTCTCCTTTTTCGGTGAAAGGCGTCTCACAGGCCCAGTTCGTCGATGAAATAGGCGCGGGTCTGGCTGCGGTGGCCGTCGGTGCCGGTGACGGTAAAGCGGATGTACTCCTCCTCGCCGGTCAGCTCATAGGAAAATTCGGTGACGGGCGCATCATCCGTGCTGCGCACAGAGGGGGCAATGCGGCGGGCGGTCTGCATGGAGATCTGCCGTGCGGGGGCACATTTCAGCGTTACAACGCCGTCCTCCAGAGTCAGCGACTCGATCTCGGGGCCACCGGTGCAGGCGTAGAAATCGCCGTAGCGCAGCGCGTTCCAGATATCCTCATAATCCAGACTGGGGGCCTTGATCCACACATAGCCGCCGAAAGAGCCGGTCTGCGGATGGTCGATGGGCAGACCGTTGTGGTTGTCGTCGGTGGCAGAGGCGGCCAGCCGGCGGCCGGCGCGCAGCATCTGGTCATAGACCCAGGCGTTGTCCTCGTCCAGACCGACGACGGCGCAGCCGTGGTTGTGCAGCTCCATCATGTCAAAGCCCTTGTATTTCAGGTATTGGGCATCGGTCTCCAGCGACCAGTCGGGGTGGTTGTAGCTGCACAGAAAGCCCGCTTCGTGCGCCAAGCGCACCATCTCGGTGATGCACTCGGGGGTGTAGGTGCGCTTGTAGGTCTCCTCGGGGATGTCGGCCTCGTTCAGCGATTCCCGCATATGATCGTTGTAATGGTCGGGGGAGAAGCAGACATATTTGGTGTAATCCTGCCGGGGCGAGTAGAAATTCATGTGGCAGGTTTTGGTGAAGGGCCAGCCGCGGGGGTCGGCGGGCTCGGTGACGCTCAATTCGTAGCCGGTCAGCATCAGAAAATCCGGATCGTTCAGATCGGCATGGTTGATCAGCAGCTCATGGTCGGTGATGCACAGCACCGAATAGCCGCGCTCTTTATAAGCGGCCTTCATTTCGGCAGGGGAGAGCCTTCCGTCGGAAAGGTTGCTGTGGGCGTGCAGATTGGCTTTGTAGAAATTGCCGTTCTCGGGCAGCAGGTATTTGATGGCCATGGTATCCTCTCCTTTTTTCTGATGGTACAGCGCCGCTGCGGTTTTGCAGCAGCGTTGTTTCAGCTTCATTATACCGTTCGCAGGATGGCAATGCAAGCCGCGCAGCTGTTTTTTTGCGTTTTTTCTTGCAATACACCATCGATAGGTCTACAATAGCTACATGGAAAAAAGTCAGCCGGCGTTATGCCGGACAGGGAAAGGGAGCAGAAAACAATGAGCTTACAGCTGCCGGAGAAAAGTGTGGAGCTGGGCAGTGCACGCAGTGTGATGCGCGAGCTGTTTGAATACGGAAAAAAACGCGCCGCTGCGGTGGGCGCGGAGAATGTTTATGATTTTTCGCTGGGCAACCCCAGTGTGGAGCCGCCTGCGCAGGTGGATGAATGTATCCGCGCACTGCTGGATGCACCGCAGGCGGCTTCGCTGCACGCCTATACCAGCGCGCAGGGCGATGCCGGCTGCCGTGCGGCCATTGCCGCTTCGCTGAACCGCCGCTTTGCCGCCGGCGCCGGAGCGGACGATCTGTATCTGACGGTGGGCGCCGCCGCCTCGCTGACCATCACCTTCCACGCACTGTGCTGCCCGGGGGATGAGGTGCTGCTGCTGGCACCGTTCTTTGCCGAATACCGGGTGTTTGTGGAGGGCGCCGGCGCGATGCCGGTGGTGGTGCCGCCTCATGCGCCGGATTTTGAGCCGGATGCCGAAGCCGTGCGCACCGCGCTCACTCCAAGGACCAAGGCGGTGGTCATCAACAGCCCCAACAATCCCAGCGGCGTGGTATTCAGCCGCGAAACGCTGGAAAAGCTGGCCGCCGTGCTGCGGGAGAAGGCCGCCGAATACGGCCATCCCATCTTCCTTGTGACGGACGAGCCTTACCGTGAGCTGGTGTTTGCCGGGCGCGAGGCACCGTGGGTGCCGGCGCTGTATGCGGATACGATCGTCTGCTATTCCTACAGCAAGGCGCTCTCCATCCCGGGCGAGCGCATCGGCTACATCTTTGTGCCGCAGAGTGCCGCCGAACATGACCGTGTGTATGCCGCCGTGTGCGGTGCGGGTCGCAAGCTGGGCTTTGTCAATGCGCCCGCGCTGTTCCAGCGGGTGGCCGCCGCCTGCGACGGTGTCACGGTGGATGTAGGCATCTACGAGCGCAACGCTGCATTTCTGTGTGATGCATTGACGGCGCTGGGCTTCGACTGCATCCCGCCGCAGGGCACCTTCTACCTGTTTATGAAATCCCCCGTGCCGGATGCTGCCGCCTTCTGCGAAAAGGCAAAGGAATTTGATCTGCTGCTGGTGCCGGCGGACAGCTTCAGCTGTCCGGGCTGGGTGCGCATCGCCTTCTGCGTGCCTGCAGAGCAGCTGCAGCGCAGCCTGCCCGCCTTTGAAAAGCTGGCGCAGGCCTTCGGTCTGCAGAAATAACCGCAAAGCGGGATTTTTACCAAAGGGAGAAAAGAATCATGCTGCTGGATTCCAAATGGCTGGCCTATACCACGGGCGAATACAAGGACCGGGATGCAAAATACGGCAACCCCTCGCCCTATTTCCGCAAGGCGTTTGCGCTGCAGCGCCTGCCGGTGCGCGCCGAGCTGCTCATCAGCGCACTGGGCGTTTATAAAGTATATATCAACGGTACGCCGGCGGGGCAGGACTGGCTCTCCCCCGGGTGGGTGGATTACAGCAAAAAGCTGCCGCTGCTGCGCTATGATGTCACCGGGCTCATCCGGCCGGAAAACGCCATCGGCGTGGTGCTGGGCGACGGCTGGGCGGTGGGGCACATCGGCTCGGAGTACACCTTCAAGCGCAACAATTACACCGACCGGCTGGAATTCACCCTGACACTGCGCCTGCAGTATGCGGACGGCAGCTGCGAAGAGATCCGCTCCGACGAAAGCTGGAAGGCGGCAAAGGGCGAAATTCTGCGCAGCGATATCTATATGGGGGAATACACCGACCGTCGGCTTTCGCTGGGAGCGTATTCCTGTTATGATTACGACGATTCCGGCTGGGATGCCGCCGAGGTGCCGCCCTTCAAATTCAGCCGCAACCTGTTTTTGGAAGAGCTGGATGTGCCGCCTGTCACAGTGAAGCACACCTTCACCCCCGCGGTCATCGGCCGCAGCGGCAATGCGGTGCTCTACGATGTGGGGCAGAATATCGCCGGCGTGCTGCGGGTGCGGGCGCGGGGCGCGGCGGGTGCAAAGCTGGTGCTGCGCCACGGCGAAATGCTGCAGGACGGCGCTCTGTACACCGCAAACCTGCGGCAGGCCGAGGCCACCGATACCTGCATCCTGTGCGGCAGCGGCGAGGAGGAATTCCGTCCGCTGTTCACCTACCACGGCTTCCGCTATGCCGAGATCACCGTGGAGGGCGAGGCGGAGCTGCTTTCGGTGACCGCCGAGGCCATGTACACCGATCTTGCCGAAACCGGCAGCTTCTCCTGCTCCGATGCTCTGGTGAACCGGGTGTTTCAGAATGCGCTGTGGGGCCAGCGGGATAATTTCTACAGCGTGCCCACCGACTGTCCTCAGCGGGACGAGCGCCTCGGCTGGACGTGCGACGCCCAGATCTTCTGCCAGAGCGCCTGCTACAACATGGATTGCAGCAAATACTTCCGCAAATATCTGGCGGATGTGCGGGATGCCCAGCTGGGCAACGGTGTCATCCCCGCCGTGGCGCCGCTGCCGCGGGTGTACCACGGCTATGCCTACACCGGCTACGATGCCGCCGCCGGCTGGAGCGAGTGCATCGGCGAGATCCCCTATACCCACTATAAAATGTACGGCGATAAGGCCGTCCTGCGGGAAAACCTGCCCGCGCTGAAGGCGCTGCTGGCCTATTACGAAAAGGACAGCACCGGTTATCTGCGCGACGGCAGCAAAATGTACGGCGACTGGCTCAGCGCCGGTGAGATTTCGGATAAAAGCGTCATTGCCAATCTGTATTTCGCCCGCGCCGCGTGGTATGCCGCCCACATCTGCCGTCTGGTGAACGATGAGCAGGCGGTGTATTACGATGAGCTGTATGCAAAGGTCCGCGCCGCCTTCCGCGCCGCGTATTATAAGGACGGGCGGCTGCTTTCCGATACCCAGAGCGTCTATGTGCTGGGTTACCGCTTCGGGCTGCTCAGTGCCGAAGAGGCCCGCCCCAACCTGCAGCGCAAGCTGGAAGCGACAAACTGCCATCTGACCACCGGCTTCCTCGGGGTCAAATATCTGCTGCCGGTGCTGTGCGATCTGGGCATGGTGCAGCAGGCCTACCGGGTGCTGACCCAACGGGATTATCCCGGCTGGGGCTATTCGGTGGTCAACGGCGCCACCACCATCTGGGAGCACTGGGACAGCTACACGCAGGAGAAGGGCTTTCTGCCCGGCATGAACTCCTTCAACCATTTCTCGCTTGGCTCCTGTGTGGAATGGATGTACGAATACTGTCTGGGCATCCGCCCCGACGATACCGCCGGCGGCTGCAGCCGGGTGCTGTTCTGTCCGCAGTTTGATTTCGAGGGCGGCATCACTGCGGCGCAGGGGCATTACGATTCCGTCCGCGGGCGCATCACGGCGGCGTGGCAATGGCAGGGCGATGGAGTGAACTATACCGTTACCGTGCCGGCGGCGGTGAAAGCGCAGTTTGCATTCCCCGGCTGCACGGTGGAGCAGCATACCGCGCAGGGTGAGACCCACAGCTTCCTGCTGCGGCGGGCTGCGCAGTAAGCCGCCGGGCACCGGTGCCGCGGATTCTTCGCTGCGGATGTGGAAAAATGTCATATTTTATGGTATGATAGAATAAAACCGAAACCGGGCGTGCGGCTGCCGTGCAGCGGTGCGCCGGCGGGCAGAAAAGGAGAGAGACGAACCGTGCTTTCCGTAGTCATTCCGGCCTATAACGAAGAGGCCATGATCGAAAAAGCGGCCGCTGTCATCGACGGCATCCTTGCCGATGCAGGCATTGCGCACGAGCTGCTTTTCATCGATGACGGCTCCAAGGATACCACATGGGAAAAGATCCTGCAGACCTCTGCGGTGCTGCCGCAGGTGCGCGGAGTGCATTTTTCCCGCAATTTCGGCAAGGAGGCAGCCATCATCGCCGGCCTTGCACAGGCGCAGGGTGATTGCTGCGCTGTGATCGACTGCGATCTGCAGCACCCGCCCGAGAAACTGGTGGAGATGTACCGCCTGTGGGAGCAGGGCTATGAGGTGATCGAGGGCGTCAAATCCAGCCGCGGCAGCGAAAGTGCGATGCACGGGCTTGCGGCGCGTACTTTCTATTCCGTCATCAGCGCAGCCACCGGCTTTGATATGGCCAATGCCTCCGATTTCAAGCTGCTGGACCGTAAGGCGGTGAATGTACTGGTGAATATGCGGGAGCGCAATGCTTTCTTCCGTGCGCTTTCCTCGTGGATCGGTTTTAAGACCGCCAGCGTGGAATTCGATGTGCGTGAGCGGGAGGCCGGCGAATCCAAGTGGTCCGCCGCCGCGCTGATCCGTTACGCCGTGAGCAATATCTCCTCGTTTTCCACCGCGCCCATGCAGATCGTCACGGTACTGGGTGTGGTCATGTTTGTCGTTTCGGTGATCCTGGGCGGCATCGCGCTGGTGCAGAAGCTGTGCGGCGCGGCGCTGGAGGGCTTCACCACCGTGATCCTCATCCAGCTGTTCTCCAGCAGTGTGGTGATGATCAGCCTTGGCATCATCGGTTATTACATCGCCCGCATTTATGAAGAGATCAAGGGCCGCCCGCGCTACATCATCGCGCAGACCTGCGGCGGGGAGAAAACGGAATGAAAGAGCTGCTGCGTAAATTTTTCGATGTCACCTTCTGGAAATTCATTCTGGTGGGCGTTGCCAATACCCTGTTCGGCACCGGGATCATGTTCCTTTTTTACAATGTGTTCCATTTCAGCTACTGGATCTCATCGGCCTCCAACTATGTGTTCGGCAGCATCCTGAGCTATGTGCTCAACCGGCTGTTCACCTTCCGCAGCAGCGGTCATACAGCAAAAACGCTGCCGCGCTTTGTCATCAATATCAGCCTGTGCTACCTGATCGCCTACGGTGCGGCAAAGCCGCTGGCGGCGTATGTGCTGCGCGGATTTTCCCAGACCCTGCAGGAGAATATCGCCATGCTGGCGGGTATGTGCCTGTTCGTGGGCCTCAACTACATCGGCCAGCGCTTCTTCGTCTTTCGTGAAAAGCAGGGGGATGCCCCGTCTGTGCAGGAGCCCGATGTGCAGGCGTAAAACAGATGCCGGAATTTTGATGCAGAAAAAGCTTCCGCAGAGTGTGAGTGCTCTGCGGAAGCTTTTTGCGTGCGGTAAAACGGGAAAAGCAGGATGCGGCTGCAAGGCTGTCCGCACCTGCGCCGTTTAAAAGACGATGCCCATGGCGATCTCCACCGCCAGCGCCACGACCACCACCAGTGCCGAGATGATAAAGCCGTGCAGCATGGGGCGGATACCCGCCTTTTTCATGCTGGCAAAGGAGGTGTTCAGTCCGATGGCAGCCAGTGCGCACACCATCAGAAATTTGCTGGCCGCTTTGGTGCCGCTGACCACCGCCGCCGGCACCGGCAGCAGGCTTGCCGCCACCGACATGGCCAGAAAGCCCAGAATGAACCAGGGAAAGATCTTTTTGATGCTGAAATTGGCCTTCAGCGCACTGCCGTCCGCCTGCTGTGCCAGCGCCTCCCTGCGCTTCAGCCGCAGCTGGATAAAGGCGAAGGTGATCACGGTGGGAATGATGGCCAGCGTGCGGGTCAGCTTGACCATGGTGGCAAAATCGCCGGCGCCCTCGCTGAAGGCATAGCCGGTGGCCACCACCGAGGAGGTGTCGTTGACCGCCGTGCCCGCCCAGATGCCGAAGGCCTGATCCGTCATGCCCATGGCGCGGCCCATGATGGGGAAAAGCACGATCATGGCCATATCAAACAGAAAGGTGGCCGACATGGCGTAGGCCACATCGTTGTCATCCGCATCGATGGTGGGGGCGATGGCGGCAATGGCGCTGCCGCCGCAGATGCCGGTGCCTGCGCTGATCAGGTTGGAAAGCTTCCAGTTCAGACCCAGCGCTCTGCCGATGAAGTACCCGCCGCCGAAGCAGGTGAGCAGGGTGAAGATCATCACCGTCAGCGACATTCTGCCCACATGCAGAATGGTGGTGATATTCAGCGAAAGACCCAGCAGGATGATGGCAAATTTCAGCACTTTTTTTGAGACAAAGCGCAGGCCGGGTACCAGCGGATTTTCTTTTTTGAGAAAATGATTGACGATCATGCCCAGAAACATGGCGATGACAGCCGAGCCGATCACATGGACGGGCAGCAGGCTTTCCAGCCAGCAGGCCAGCGCCGCCAGTACAAGCGCCGCAGCCATGCCGGGCAGCAGCGTGATGATTTTTTTCATGGTGGGAATATCCTTTCCTTTTCTTGCGGGTGCGGGGGGCACCGTTTGTATCAGGGAAAGTGTAACAAAAGAGATGCATAATGTCAAGCCGGAAGCGGCTGCCGCCGTACCGGCATTTTTCCTGCCGCTGTATTATGAAAAAAGACGGCAGAAAACCCCTCCCTCCCTGTACGGACTCTTTTTTCGGGTGTTTAATCAAGGCAAGAGGAAAACACACACCGAAAACAGGGAGGAAGAAAAGATGTTTGAAGAAAAAAAGATGAACCCGACCGAAGAGATGAGCAGCATGGAAGAGTATGAGGTATATGACGGCTGCTACGGCATTGTGGAAGGCAGCTGCCGCTCCGGTTCGTATTTGAAGCTGGATAACGGCGAGGATGCCTTTGCTTTCAAATTCACCAGCCTGCGCAAGGGAACAAAGGTGCTTTGCACTGTGCTTCGCCTTGCATCGGAAGGGCGGGATAAGCTGGTTTCCATCGATTCCATCGTGGAATACGCCGATGCGGCTTGAAAAAAGCGGCACAGTGTTTGTCGGAAGGAAATACGGTCTGTAAAAGGGGGGATCCGGAAAAGGACGGCGCAGCCTTACCGCTGCCGCCGTCCTTTTTATGCTTCATATAAAAGACATCGTCACTCGTCAAAGATGCCGCCCTCCAGCGCGCTGCGCGCTGCAAGGATATATTTGGCAGTATCCAGCGGATCAACGCCGCGGCGGGCATCCTGTGCGCCCAGCTCAAGGGGGCAGGGCTGCCAGCTGTGCAGCCGCACGCTCATGGCGCCGCGGCCGCCGGTGGCCGCCGCCAGTGTTACAGCGTAATCCATGCTCTCGGCCACCGGCACAAGGGCGTTCAGGCATACGCGGTCGCCGTCAGTCTCGCTTGCCAGCACTTCGCCGCGCATCTGTACCACATCGCTCATCACCCGGCCCACACAGTCGGCGGGCAGCCGGAAACGGATTTCCAGCACCGGCTCCAGCAGGGTGCTGCCGCCGCGGCGCAGGCCGTCCTGTATGCCCATGGGCGTGGCTACGATAAAATCCAGCGGATGGGTGTGGTACTGGTGGCTGTTGCCCTCCAGCAGGGTGATCTTCACATCCGTCACCTGCCAGCCCAGCCGGCCCTGCGCCAGCGCCAGCGGCAGGCTTTGCTCCACCTGATGCTGGTACTGCGCCGCCAGCTCCCGTACCGTCACACGGCTTTCAAACCGTACGCCGCTGCCGCGCGCGCCCGGCTCGATGCGGAATTTCAGGATCGCCCAGCAGGGCTTGGGCATGGTGTAGGCCACAAAGCCCTCGGCGGGTGCGGCAATGGTTTCGCGGTAGATGATGGCGGGCCGGGTAAAGACTGCTTTCAGTCCGAAACGGCTTTGCAGCACCTCCTGCAGGATCTCCAGCTGAATGGTGCCCATCACCTGCAGCTGCAGCTGACCCAGCGTGCGCACATACCGCACCTGCAGCAGCGGATCCTCGCCGGCAAGCTCGCGGCAGGCCGCGTGCAGTGCAGGCAGCTGCTCCGGTGTTTCGGGCAGCGCCTGTACCGTGATCAGCGGGGTGCGCAGGCTGCCGGGGGTGATGTGCCGCGGCAGTGTATCGCTGCTGCCGATGATATGCCCGACGGGTATATCGCCAAGGCCGTACACAATGCCGATACCGCCCGCCTCCAGCCTGCCGGCGGGGGCGCCCTCCGGTGTGCGGATCTGGGTGATCTTCAGCTTTTCCGGCGCGGCGCCGATGCCCCTTGCGGGCAGCTCCACCGCCATGCGGTTTTCCAGCACGCCGCCGAAAAGCCGCACCCACACCCCGCGGCCAAGGGTCTTATCCTGCTGCGCGGCAAATACCGCACCGCAAAGCTCCGGTGCGGGTTCGGGGGCGGGCAGCAGCTCCACTGCCGCATCCAGCAGCGGACCGATACCCTCGCCCCGCAGCGCCGAGCCGCACAGCACGGGGAAAGCCCCGCCCGCCTTCACCGCGGCGGCCAGCGCTGTGCGCAGCAGCGGCGGGGGCAGTGCGCCCTCCTCCAGATACCGTTCCAGCAGCGCATCGTCTCTTTCGCAGACAAGCTCCGCCGCCGCATCCGTATCCTGCAGAAAAAAGGCGTTTTTATCCAGCTGCCGCCGGATCTGCCCCAGTACGCGGGCGGGGTCGGCGGTATCGCGGTCGCATTTGTTTAAAAAGAAAAGCACCGGCAGCCCCTGCTGCCGCATGGCTTCAAAAAGCACCTCGGTCTGGGGCTGCACGCCCTCCACGGCGCACACCACCAGCACCGCCGCATCCAGCGCCCACAGCGAGCGCTCCACCTCGGCGGAAAAATCCGCGTGGCCGGGGGTGTCGATCAGATTGATGCGCACGCCGCGGTGAAACAGGCTGACACAGGTGGCCCGCACCGAAATACCGCGCCGGCGCTCCACCTCCATGGTGTCGGTGTGGGCGGTGCCGGCATCCACGCTGCCGGTGGTGCGGATGCTGCCCGCCGCCGCCAGCAGCTGCTCGCTCAGGGTGGTCTTGCCCGCATCCACGTGGGCGAATATGCCGATGTTGCGGATCATGGCCGCAGCCTCCTTTCCCGGGAAAATGCAGGATCAATGACAGAGCGGCGCCGCCGCAAAGCAACGCCGCTTCGGTGTGTTTCTTCGATCGTCCGGCGCCGCCGCAGAAAAACGGCGCATCCGGAAACATCAGCTCTCCAGCAGCTGCATGGCCTCCAGCAGGGTATCCATCTGGGCATCATTGCTTGCGGAGGAGACGGGGATCACCGGGAAGGGCTGCGCCGCCAGTTCACTGAGCGCCAGCGCCTGTACCGAATGGCCGGTGGCGGCGGCCTTTTCCACAAGCTTTGCCAGTGTGGCGCGGTTGGCGGGGGTGTCAAAGGCACGGGTCACGCCGGGGTCGATGGGTGTACCGGCGGCGGCCTTGGCAAACCAGCCGCGGGCCGTGGCCTGATAGGGAATACAGGCGGTGCCGGAAGCGGCGTGGAAGGCGTATTCCTCCGGCCCCATCAGCACCAGTGTGGGGTCGGGATTGTTGTTGTGGGCAAGGTCGGTCACCTCGGCAAGGCTCCATTGGTTGGATACCGCCGAAAAACCGGGGATGCCCGCGGCGGCGGCGTACTGCCGTGCGGCCTCCAGCCGTGCGGCGGTAAAATTGGATGCGCCGTACCAGCGCAGCTTGCCCGCGCGGCGCAGCTGTTCACAGATATCCACCACCTCTTCGATGGGGCGGGCCGGGTCGTCCCGGTGCAGCCAGTAAAAGGGGATGCAATCCAGCCCCAGCGTGCGCAGGCTTTCGTCGATGTCGGCCTCCACATCCTGTTTTGTCACGCGGGGGGTGCGCTCGGGATCGCGGATATCGTAGTGCGCGCCCTTGGTGGCGATGACGATGCCGGCGCGGTCGGCGCGGGTGGCCAGCCAGCGGCCGATGCGCTGCTCACTCAGGTTGTCGAACCAGGGAGACCATTTGCCGTAGACATTGGCGGTATCCAGAAAATTGCCGCCCGCATCGGCAAAGCGGTCCAGCAGCGGAAAAAGGGCGCTGTCCTCCAGTGTCAGGCTGACAGGGCAGGTGCCGAAGCACAGGGCGGAAACGGAAAGATCGGTCCCGGGGATGGTTTTCATCGTAATGCTCCTTTCTGGTTGAAAAAGGGAAACGGAAGGTAAAGACCGTGCACGGAGTTTATTCCTCTACCTTGGGCATACGGCAGAGCACGGTGCGCGCATAGACCGCCAGCGCCGCCATGCCCAGCGCACTGATCAGGTTCAGCACCTGCTGGGCGTAGATGGAAACGCCGAAAACGGTAAGACCCTTTGTCTGGATGACCGCCAGCAGCGCGCCGCCCAGCACACTGCCCAGAAAACCGGACACGCCGGTGATCGCGCCGTAGATGCCCTGCGCGCTGACGCGGTCCTTCGGCGGCACATAGGGCAGCAGGATGTTCATGGTGGTGCCGGTTAGCGCCGCCATGGAGAAGGAGAACGGGATCTGGTAGATCAGATACAGCACCGCGCCGCCCGCCGGCCGCCAGAAGGCGAGAATGCCGGTGGCAAAGGCCGCCAGCCCGAAACCCAGCGCCGCCAGCCGCGCAAAGCCGTTGCGGTCGGCGTAGCGGCCCATGGGTACACTCATGGCAAGGCGGATCAGATTGGCCCCCATGCCCGCCGCCACAATAAAGGTGGTGGAGCACTGCAGCTCCTGCAGCAGGAACACATTGTGGTAGGAATTGCAGAAAAAGCACAGGATGTTCCAGCCGAAGCCCATCACCGCCACCTTGACAAAGCCGGGGTTGCGCAGATTGGTGCGCAGTGCGGCCCCCAGACTGACGCTGCTTTCGCTGCTGTTCAGCACCGCGGGTGCATCGGCGCTGCGTAGCAGCGAGATGATATCCACCGCCATCAGCACCAGAATGGTGGCAGCGCACAGCTTCAGGCCGATATCCGGCCGGCCTGCGGCGGAAAAATGGTCCACCACCCGGCCCATGCCCAGATTGTACACGATGGTCAGCACCAGCGCGATCATCTCCTTGTGGGCGGTGAAAATGCCGCGGTGTTCGGGCTCCACCATGGACATCATCCAGTGGAAGCGTGCCGGACTGACCAGATTGGCCGAAAGCGCCGCCACGGCGTATACGCCGGCGAAAAGAGCCACCCGCAGACCGCCCGCCATGGGCAGGAACGGCAGCAGGAACAAAAACGAATACATCAGATGCTGTACCGAGTGCAGCACCAGCGCACCGATGCGCAGACTGGGCAGCCGGCGCACGAAGGCAGCCGAAAACACCTGCATACTGCAGCCCAGAAAGATCACATTGGAAAGAATACCGGTCAGCGCATCGGAGACCCCCATCTGCTTGACCAGAAGTGTGAAGAAAACGCCGGACATGGTGGCGCGGATCAGCGCCTCCACCGCCGAAACGGCAATGTGGGCGGTGCGGCTGCGCTTTTGAATTGCGGCAGGGGTATCGGTAGTCGTAAAAAAGACCTCTTTTCGTCTGTCTTCCAAAGGAAGGAATTTTTTTCATGGTATCACATTAAAGAACAAAATGCAATACATGGAAGGAAAGCGGTGCGGCCGCGGCGCCAACGGGTAAAAAAATCGGGGAAAATCCCCGCCGTTCTTGCGCACGGCGAAAAAAAGATGTATGATAAAGGGGAAACAGGACCGGAAAACCTTGACACGGCAAAGCAGCCGGCCCGCCGCACAGCGAGAAAGCGGCGGAGCAGAGAACTCCGGAGACGATACGAAGTGAAAAAAGGAGAATGACCCATGGCACTGCCCAAACTTCCCGCCCGCATCGAATGCGCCTGCGGTGCGGTGCATACCTGCGATATCAAAAGCGTTGTCTGCGGCAAAAACGCCGTGGCCGCCGTGCCGGAGCTGCTGGCAGAGCAGCGCGCTCTGGTGCTGGTGACGGACGGCAACACCGCTCCGCTGGCCGGCGATGCGCTGGCCGCCGCCCTGACCGAAGCCGGCCACACCGTTCATCGCGCCCATTTTGATACCACCGCCGTGGTGGTGCCCAACGAGGAGGCCGTCGCCCATATTCAGGCGCAGCTGACCGAAGAGGTCACCGCACTGGTGGGCGTGGGCTCCGGTGTCATCAATGA
Organism: Oscillospiraceae bacterium; assembly: GCA_017472965.1. GTDB lineage: Bacteria > Bacillota > Clostridia > Oscillospirales > Ruminococcaceae > UBA1762. The sequence continues at coordinate 15,343 of JAFUNR010000026.1, forward strand.
TCTTTGCAAATATGTCTCCTGCGAGGCAGGTCTGCCCTACCTGATCGTGGCCACCGCCCCCTCCATGGACGGCTACGCCTCCAAGGGCGCCGCCATGATCCTTGGCGGCATGAAGGTCACCACCAGCGCTCCGCCGCCCGCGTGGATCGTGGGCGATACCGCGCTGCTGGCCACTGCTCCCGCCGATATGCTGCGCAGCGGTATCGGCGATCTGCTGGGCAAATACTCCTGTCTCAACGACTGGAAGCTCTCCGCGCTGATCAACGGCGAGCCCTTCTGTCAGGAGATCTATGATATGACCGCGGCCTGTGCCGATGCCGCCGCACGGGATACCGCCGCCATCCTTGCCCGGGATGAGGAAGCCGTGGGCCGTTTGTTCGAGGGTCTGGTCGTCGTGGGCATCGCCATGGCACTGGCGGGCAACTCCCGCCCGGCCTCCGGCAGCGAACACCACCTCTCCCATTTTTATGAGATCGTCGGATTGCAGCGCGGGGTGGATTACCTTGCTCACGGCATCGATGTGGGCTACGGCACGCTGGTCACCTGCCGTCTGCGGCAGATGGTGCGCACGGCCCTGCCCGAAAGCACCCCCTTTGATCCGCAGCTGTGGCGGCTCAAGGTGGGTGTGGTCTACGGCCCCACCGCCCCCGCTGTGGCCGAGCTGCAGGCAAAGACCGGCTTTTACGACGAGGCAAAGCGGCTGGAGCGCTGTGCCTTTATCAAAGAAAACTGGCAGCAGATCTGCAGCCTGCTGGCGGAAGCCCCCTCCGGCGAGGAGATCGCCGCCATGCTGAGCGCCGCCGGCTTCACCGAGCGGGAGTATTACCGCACCTACGGCAGCCGCATGATCGGCGAAAGCATCGTCTGGGCCAAGGATCTGAAGGATCGTTACACCCTGTTCAATATGCTGGAGGATCTGGGCGTGCTGGAAAGCCTTGCAGGCGCGTATGTAAAGGAATATCTGTAAAAAAAGAAGCCGCCGCAGCTGTGCGGCAGCTCTCAGTCAGCCTTTCTCCCGCAGCCGGCGCAGGTATTCGCCGGGCGTGATGCCGAAATGCCGGGCGAACCGGTCGATGAAATAGCTCTCATCCGCATAGCCCGCCTGTGCGGCGGTCTGCGCCACACCGGTGCCGCTGTCCAGCAGCGCCTTGGCGCTGCACAGCCGGATCAGTGCCAGATAGCCTTTTACCGTCATGCCGGTCACCGCCTTGAAATCCGCCACCAGCTTGGCGCGGCTGACAAAGAAGCGGTCGGCAAGCTCCTCCAGACGGAGAGGCTCGCGGTGGTTTTCCGCCAGATACTGCACCACCCGGTCGATGTAGGCCTGCCGCGGCGCGGCACATTCTGCCGCCGGGGCGGTATACCAGCCCGCCAGCTCATACAGGCACCACAGGGTCAGGTGCTCCTGCGCGGCGCTGTCGCCGGCGTATGCACCGATGCGCTCCGCCAGCGCCACCAGCAGCTGCTTCTGTGCCGCATTCAGCGGCACTGCCGTCAGCGCGCTCCCACTGAAAAAGCGTGCCTTCGCACACAGGGGTGAGCCGCACTCCAGCAGCTCATCCCGGAAGGTCAGGATAAAGCGGTCGTACAGCCCCTCATCCGGTGAGCTGCCGCTGTGGATGCTGTATCGCGGAAAGATCAGCACCGCCGGGCCGCTCACCTGTGTGCTGCGGCCGTTGCATACGGCGGTCATGTTGCCATCCATCAAAAAGAAAAGCTCGTGCATATCGTGCATATGCCCCGGCTTCATGGCGGTGGCATAGGAGGTATTGCGCCCGAGCCCCGCGGCGGCTGCTTCATAAACAGCAGATTTTTCCATCAAATCACCTCCGGATGGCTTTGAATTTAGCAGAAATTCATAGATTTGTCAACCGGCAAAGCACATTCCCATGCAGCGGCATGTTATAATGAAAATACTGTCCGGAGCTTTACGCGGCCGCAGGCCGGGCCGGGCACAAGTGATACGGAGGGAAAACTATGGCATACTACGGTCAGTTCTGGGGCACCAGCGATGCGGCGGGTATTCCCGCGCCGTTCTGCGCCTGTCCCGTGTGCGAGGAAGCCCGCCGCGAGGGCGGCCGCAGCGTGCGGCTGCGCTCCTGCTTCCGGCTCAGCGATGAGATCATGCTGGATCTTGGCGCGGATGCCGTCACCCAGTCCATGCGGTTCGGCTGCCTGAAGGATGTGGAGCATCTGCTCATCACCCACACCCACGAGGATCACCTCAATGCCCATATGTTCATGCAGCTGGTGTGGGATAAGGGCAGCCGCGGCAAAACGCTGCACTGCTACCTGACCGACAAGGCGATGGAGATCATCGACGCCTGGCGCACCACCCCGTGGATCCTGAAGGGCGCACTGCTGGATTTTGAGCGCCGCGGTCTGGTGGAATTCCATCAGCTGCAGTTCGGTCAGCGGGTGCAGGTGGGCGAGTGCATGGTCACCCCCTTCCGCGGCAACCATCCCGGCAATGTGGGCGAGCTTTCCGGTATGTATCTGGTGGAGCTGCCCGATGGCCGCAGGCTGTTCTACGGTCTGGACAGCGGCCCCTGGTTTGAAGAAAGCATCGCTGCGCTGGCCGGCTGCCACATCGATGTATTCATCACCGAGGCCTGCCTTGGTACCAGCGATATCCGCCACCCGAACCACATGAGCCTGCAGGATGCCTACGAGCAGGTCTGCCGGCTGGTGGAGCAGGGCACGCTGGATTCCTCCTCCACTGTGTATCTGACCCATATCAACCACGGCACCTCTCATAAGGAGATGGTCAGCGCGGTGGAGCGTATGGGCTTCCCCGTGCCCACCGTGGTGGCGTATGACGGACTCAAGACGCTTTCCTGCGATTCGCAGGAATAACCGGCACATCTGCCGCAAAAGAAAAAGGAGCTGACAGTATGACATCCAAAGAGATCATCAGGCGCATCGTGGCGCACGATGCCCCGTCCCGCATCGGCTACGATTTTGCAGATCATTCCGATTTCACCATGGTATCCTCCCGCAAGTACATCAACCTGCCGGAGAATCCCTACGCCACATGGGGAGACTGGCCCGAGCTGCGCGAGCTGACCGGCTTCCGCGGCGAGACCTTCCGTGATATCTACGGCAACATCTACGGCCGCTTCAACGGCAAGACCAAGGGCGAGTGCATCCGCGGCGTCATTCAGGACTGGGAGGACTACGAGTTCCCCATTCCGGAATTCGACCCTAACCACCGCGAGACCCTGCTGGCCATGCAGCTGGATAAGAACGAAAAATATGTGCTGACCAACGGCAGCTTCCTGTTTTCCACCCTGCGCGATGCCCGCCTGATGAGCAATGCGCTGATGGATACCATCACCGACCCCGATATGGTGGCGCAGTTCCTGGATACCCTTGCCGAGCACGAGGCAGCTGTCATCCGCAGCATTGCCGGCTGCGGCGTGGACGGCTGGTTCCTGGGCGACGATCTGGGCACACAGGACAGCACCTTTATTTCTCCCGCCACCTTCCGTGCGCTGGTCAAGCCCGCCTATAAAAAGGTGGCCGATGCCGCGCATGAGGCAGGCATGAGCGTATTCATGCACTCCTGCGGACACAACTACGGCTTTATGGAGGATCTGATCGATGCCGGCATCGATGTGTTCCAGTTTGACCAGCCGGATGCCTACCCCGCCGAGGTGCTGGCGCAGGAATTCGCCCCCCGCGTGACCTTCCATTCCCCGGTGGATATCCAGAAGATCCTGCCTACCGGCGACCGTACCCTGATCGAGACCCGCGCCAGAGAGATGTGCGAGCTGTTCCGCGCTGCGGGCGGCGGCTGGATCGCCAAGGATTACCCCAGCTACGGCGATATCGGTGTGGATCCCGTCTGGGCAAAGTGGGCACAGGATGTCATCGAGGCCAACAGCGCCCTGTAAACCGAAAAACGGATTTTGCATAAGAAAAGGAGACGAGTGTATGGATATCAACGGTCTGAAATGCGTGCCCGAGCTGCTTTGCTTTACCGATGGCACCCCTGTCAATGACCCTGCACAGTGGCCCGCCCGCCGTGCCGAGCTGCTGGAGATCCTGCGCCGGGAGGAGTTCGGCACCGCTCCCGCCGCCCCCGCCGCGGTAAAGGGCGAGGTGGAGAGCACCGAGTCTGTGTGCTGCAGCGGCCATGCCGTGCTGGAGCGCATCCACATCAGCTTTGAAACGGACAACGGCCTGTTTTCCTTCCCCGTCAATTTCTTTTTGCCGAAAGCGGATAAGCCCGTGCCCCTGTTCGTGCTGATCAATTTCCGGCCGGATGTGTACGATAAATACTACCCCGCCGAGGAGATCACCGACAACGGCTTTGCGCTGGCGGTCATCCACTACAACGATGTCACCAGCGACGACGGCGATTTTACAAACGGCCTTGCCGCCATGTACGACCGCAGCAAATACAGCTGGGGCAAGATCGGTATGTGGGCCTTTGCCGCCAGCCGCACGCTGGATTACCTGCTCACCCGTCCCGAGATCGATGCCGCCAATGCGGCAGTCATCGGTCACTCCCGTCTGGGCAAGACCGCGCTGTGGTGCGCCGCGCAGGATGAGCGCTTCCGCTTCGGTATTTCCAACGATTCCGGCTGCGCCGGCGCTTCCTATGAGCGCGGCAAGGTGGAGGGCAACGAAATGGTGAAGCAGATCACCACCAATTTCCCCTACTGGTTCTGCGAAAGGTATAAGGAATGGGTCGACCGTGCCGACGAGATGCCCTTTGACCAGCATTTCCTGCTGGCGGCCATCGCGCCCCGTTATGTGTGTGTCGGCTCCGCGCAGGAGGATTTCTGGGCCGCGCCTGTCCATGAGCAGGCAAGCTGCATCGGCGCCTCCCCCGCGTGGGAGCTGCACGGCCGCCCCGGCTATGTGGGCAAGCGCGAGCCCGCCGTGCCCGGTGATGATTTTGCCGCCGGTGATATCGGCTACCATCTGCGCAGCGGCATCCACTTCCTTGGCCGCGGCGACTGGCTTTCCTACATGGCCTACATCAAAAAGCATCTGGCATAAATGCAAAAAGACCGTTCCGGCGCAGCAGCTGCCGGAACGGTCTTTCTTTGTCCAAAAGGGGAAGGGAATGCGGCCGGGAGGGTCAACCGCTCAGCCGTACTGCTCCATAAAGGCGATGATGGGCGCGTTATCCTCCAGCCCGTGGGGATGATGGCCGCAGCCGGGCTTGCCGATGGCGGTGATCGCACCGCCGTTATCTCTGTAATATTTTTCCAGCAGAGCACCGTTTTCGCAATAGGGCACCACATCGTCGCTGTCGCCGTACACCAGCATAATGGGAATGCCCGCCTGCAGCAGCAGGTGCATTTGATCGATGGGATGCTCCCGCCAGCAGATCAGCGCCGAAAGATCCATGCCGGTGGCGGCGATGAATTCCGGCAGCATTTCGCTGCCCGCTTTGCCGATGCCCGCCGGACAGGAAAGCAGATTCAGCACCGGCGCATCCAGATACAGCGCGGCGATGCATGCGGGGTATTTTGCGGCAAGCTTCGCTGCGATCAGGCCGCCGCAGCTCATGCCCACCGGCACGCATTTTTGGCTCAGACCGTACTCCGCGTGCAGAAATTCCGCAAATCGCTTTTTGATATCCAGATCCCGTTCCAGACACCAGCGGGTGACATTCTGCACATACGCCAGATGCCAGCCCCGCTCCAGCATGGCCAGCTCCAGCGCGGGAAATGCGCCGAAATATTCGGTTTTCAGCATCCAGCTGCCCCGGCCGTTGGCCTTTTTGGGGAATACAAGGATCGCTTCCATCCCCTCAAACACAAAATCGATCCGCCGGAATCCGTTCCATTCGCTTTCCCGCATACCGCTGCCCCCTTGTGTGAAAAATCGTTTTTTCTATCATAACACATAAACGGCGAAAGGGCAAAGCGTTTGACAGGTTTTTTGCTGTATTCCGGATGGCCGGATGCCGGAATGATGCTGAAACGGCGCATCGGGGGGCTGCATTTTCACGGCAGCTTTCCGGCTGTGTGCAAAAGCGCAAATCTGTGTCGAAAACTTTTTTGCAGCAAAAAACGGAAAAGGACTTGACGAAACGCATAAGAATTGCTATAATAGCTTTTGCAATCTCGTCGTTAGGGAGAGTTGTCCGAGTGGTCGAAGGTGCAGCACTCGAAATGCTGTGTACGAAAGTACCTAGGGTTCGAATCCCTAACTCTCCGCCAAGTTCTGGCGGATGAAAAGACGCCAGAATATGGACGCATAGCTCAGCTGGTTAGAGCGCACGGTTCACATCCGTGAGGTCGCGGGTTCGAGTCCCTCTGTGTCCACCAAAACAAAACCACCATCGCAAGATGGTGGTTTTTGTTTTGGCCGATACAGCGCGCACAAGAACCCGGCAAACTGCACTAGCACATTCATCCTTTCCGCCGCTCTGCCGCAGTTTGCGAAGATCGGCCGCCGTGGCGGCCGATCTTCAATCGAGCTCCCTCTGTGTCCACCAAAACAAAACCACCATCGCAAGATGGTGGTTTTTGTTTTGGCCGATACAGCGCGCAGGAGAACCCGGCAAACTGCAGTGGCACTTTCATCTTTCCCACCGCTCTGCCGCAGTTTGCGAAGTCGGCGCACAAAATTTCTGTTCTCCCGGTCTGCGCACTTGCATTTCGGCGGTGTATCGGCTATGATGAAGATGCAGCGCACCGGCACGGCAAAAAACATGCAGAGCTCCTGCATACCGCACGGTGCAAAATGCGTTCCCGTTCTCTATATAAAGATAAAGGTAAAAAGGAGAATTACCATGACGATCAACGACCTGATCGGTATCGATGAAAACGAGCTGCCGCTGCAGAATATCGTCAGCGACGGCGGCTGCTGCGGCATTTTCCGCGCCATCGGCTGTGTGGGTGACAGCCTTTCCTCCGGTGAGTTCGAAGGCACCGGCGAGGATGGCAAATCCACCTACCACGATATGTTCGATTATTCCTGGGGCCAGTATCTGGCACGCATGGCGGGGTGCACCGTGCGCAATTTCTCCCGCGGGGGTATGACCGGCCGCGAATACTGCCAGACCTTTGCCGAGGCAAACGATTTCTGGAATCCCGCCAAGGCCTGTCAGGCGTACATTCTGGCACTGGGTGTCAACGATCTGTACGGTCTGAAGCAGGATGTGGGCACCATGGCGGATATCTGCGATGAGGACTGGAGCAAAAACGCGGATACCTTCACCGGCTGGTATGCGCAGATTATCCAGCGGCTCAAGGCCATCCAGCCGGATGCCAAATTCTTCCTGATGACCATGCCGCGGGAGGATCACGAGGACGAAAACGCCGCCAAAGCCGATGCCCACGCCGAACAGCTGTACCGCATGGCGGAGCATTTCTCCAACTGCTATGTGCTGGATCTGCGCAAATACGGCCCTGTTTACGATGCGGCCTTCCGCAAAAAATTCTATCTCAGCGGCCACATGACCCCCACCGGCTATCTGTACACCGCCCGCGTGGTGGCCAGCTACATCGATTATATCATCCGGCACAATATGACCGATTTCAAACAGGTGGGCTTCATCGGCACGCCGTGGAAGAACACCGCGGATATCTGAGAAAAACACAATCAGGAGGAAACGACCATGAAAAAAGCAAAGCTGACCCTTGACCGCGCCTATCAGATCGCCCGCATCGACCCGCGGCTGTACGGTTCCTTTGTGGAGCATCTGGGCCGCGCCGTCTACGGCGGCCTGTACGAGCCGGGTCATCCGCTGGCGGATGAAAACGGTCTGCGCACCGATGTGATGGAGCTGGTAAAAAAGATGGGCGTTTCGGTGGTGCGCTATCCCGGCGGCAACTTTGTATCCGGCTTCAACTGGGAGGATTCCGTCGGCCCGAACCGCCCCAAACGGCTGGATCTGGCCTGGTTCACCACCGAGACCAACGAATTCGGCCTGCATGAATTCTGCGACTGGTGCAAAAAGACCGGCACCGAGCCGATGTACGCCATCAATCTGGGCACCCGCGGGCCGGAGGCTGCCCGCGATATCGTGGAATACGCCAACCATCCCGGCGGCAGCAAATTTTCCGATATGCGCATCGCCAACGGCGCAAAGGACCCGCTGAATATCAAGCTGTGGTGTCTGGGCAATGAGATGGACGGCCCGTGGCAGATGGGCCACAAAAATGCCCATGAATACGGCCGCACCGCCTGCGAGGCCGCCAAGCTGATGAAATGGGTGGATCCCTCCATCGAGCTGGTGGCCTGCGGCTCCTCCAGCGAGGGAATGCCCACCTTCGGCGACTGGGAACTGACGATGCTGGATGAATGCTACGAGCAGGTGGATTATGTCTCTCTGCACCGGTATTTCGGCAACCCCACCGGCGACACCGCCAGCTTCCTTGCAGGCACCATGAATATCGAGGATTTCATCCGCACCGTCATTTCCATCTGCGATGCCGTCAAGGGCAAAAAGCGCTCCAAAAAGCAGCTGAACCTCTCCTTTGACGAGTGGAACGTCTGGTATCATTCCTCGCAGCAGGACAAAGAGGTCTGGAAGCGGGATAAATGGGGCCGCGCCCTGCCGCTGCTGGAGGATATCTATAATTTCGAGGATGCCCTGCTGTGCGGCGCCATCCTCATCACCTTCCTGCGCCATGCCGACCGTGTCAAGATCGCGTGTCTGGCGCAGCTGGTCAATGTCATTGCACCCATCATGACCCGCAACGGCGGCGGCGCATGGGCGCAGCCCACCTACTGGCCCTTCATGCATGTGGCAAAATATGCCCGCGGCATTGCACTGAATGCCATCGTGGAATCGCCGAAATACGATTGCAGGGAATTCACCGATGTGCCCTATATCGAATCCGCCGCCACGCTGGAGGATGACGGCAGTGTTACCGTGTTCGCCGTCAACCGCGATCCCGAAGAGGATACCGTGCTGGAGATCGACCTGCACGCCTTCGGCGGGCTGCGCATTGCGGAGCACATCCTGCTGCACCACGATGATGTCAACGCTGTCAACACCGAGGAAAACCCCGGCAATGTGATCCCCGCTGCCGGTCCCGGCGGTGTCATCGACGGCGAAAAAGCCGCGGTGCGGCTGCCGGCGCTCAGCTGGAATGTCATCCGCTTTGAGAAGATCTGAGATCGGTAAACCGGAGGAACACCCATGGATGCACTGGATGCCCGCCTTGTACAGGTAAAGCCCTCTTTGCGGCAGCTGCGGCTGCAGGAGATGGAATTCTATGCCTTTGTCCATTTCACCGTCAATACCTTCACCGACCGGGAATGGGGCGACGGAACCGAGGATCCCGCCATATTCGATCCCACCGCGCTGGATGCACGCCAGTGGGTGCGGGCGGTGTGCGCCGCCGGCATGAAGGGCCTGATCCTGACCTGCAAGCACCACGACGGCTTCTGCCTGTGGCCCAGCCGGTATACAGCGCACAGCGTGGCTTCCAGCCCGTGGAAAAACGGCGGCGGCGATGTGGTGGCAGAGGTCTCCGCCGCCTGCCGCGAGGCCGGCATCGCCTTCGGCGTATACCTTTCCCCGTGGGACCGTAACTGTCCGCTGTACGGCAGCGGCAAACCCTATGACGATTATTTTGTGGCCCAGCTCACCGAGCTGCTCACCGGCTACGGTGCAATTTCCTCGGTGTGGTTTGACGGCGCCTGCGGCGAGGGCCCGTGCGGCAAAAAACAGGTGTACGACTGGGAACGGTATTATGCAGTGATCCGTGCCCTGCAGCCGGATGCCTGTATCCATGTGTGCGGGCCGGATATCCGCTGGTGCGGCAATGAAGCGGGCGAGACCCGTGAAAGCGAGTGGAGCGTGGTGTCCCGCCGCACCGCCGATACCGAAAAGATCGCCTCGGCCAGCCAGCAGACGGATGGCGAAAGCTTCCGGCAGCGCCCCATCCGCGCCACGGATGCGGATCTGGGCAGCCGCGCCCTGCTGGCGCAGGAGCCGGAGCTGATCTGGTACCCCGCCGAGGTGGATACCTCCATCCGGCCGGGCTGGTTCTGGCATGCCGCGGAGGATGACAGCGTCCGCCCGCTGCAGACGCTGATCGATATCTATGAAAAAGCCGTGGGCGGCAACGCCATGCTGCTTTTGAATATCCCGCCCACGCGGGAAGGTCTTTTCCACGCAAACGATGTGGCCCGTCTGCAGCAGCTGGGCGATTACCTGCGGGCAAGCTACAGCGAAAACCTGCTGGATACCGCCGCCGCACAGGCCGACCCCGCCGCCGAGGGCTGCGGCGTAGAGAACCTGCGTACGCGGGATGAAAGCTATTATATGCCCGCCGCCGCAGACGGTACGGCACAGCTGGTCTTTCGCTGGCCGACCCCGCAAAGCCTGCGCCGCCTTGTGCTGCAGGAGCAGCTCCGCTGCAGCCAGCGTGTGGAGCGCTTTGCGGTGGATATCCTTGCGGACGGCGAATGGCGGCAGGCTGCCGCCGGCACCGTGATCGGCCACAAGCGCATCGTGCCGCTGGACGGCGTACGCACCGAAGCGCTGCGCATCCGCATTACCGATTCCCGCACCGCGCCCACCCTGCGCTTTGCGGGCGTATACGCATAAATAGAAAGTTTCCGCCGCGCAGGCGGGGAAGGAGACCGCTATGACCGCCGAAGCACAGGCGCTGCTGCGCCGTTACGATGCCCTTGCCGAAGAGAAAAAACAGGCCATCCGCAACCGTCCCGACCGGGTGCGGATCGCGGGCAATACCTACTATGTGGCATCTTCCGGCGACGATGCCAACGACGGCCGCACCCCCGAAAAAGCGTGGCGCACGCTGGAAAAGGTATCCTCGGCGCCGCTTTGCCCCGGCGACGGGGTGCTGTTTTGCCGCGGCGATGTGTTCCGCGGCAGCGTGACGGCAAAGCCGGGGGTCACCTACGCCGCATATGGCACGGTGGAAAAGCCCCGCTTTTACGGCTGGTGCGAAAATCTGGCCGACTCCGCCCTGTGGGAATGCACCGACCCCGCCTGCGGCATCTGGCGGTATGTGCGCCCCATATTGGATGTGGGCGTGCTGGTCTTTGATGAAGGCGAAAAGCACACCCGTAAGCTGATCCCCTCCTACATCGGCGGGCGCTTTGTCTGCCGCGAGGATGAGAGCATCCCCTTCGATATGGCGCAGCAGATGACACAGGAGCTGGATCTCTACTGGGAATTCGGCGGCAGCTATACCACCGTGCCCACCAGAGGGCAGGATTTTCCCATCCCCGATGTGTTCGGTGCATACGGGCGGCTGTATCTGCGCTGCACTGCCGGCAACCCGGGCGCGGTGTTCGGCAGCATCGAGGCCGCCCCGCGGGCGTGTATGTTCGCGGTGGGCAGCAGCGAAAATGTGCACATCGATAATCTCTGCATCAAATATGTGGGTATCCATGCGGTCTCGGCGGGCGGCGAGTGCGTGCGCGGGCTGCGGGTCACCGGCTGCGAGATCGGCTGGATCGGCGGCAGCATCCAGCATTTTTACGGCACCGATCCCAACTACCCGCAGGGCGGGCGCGGCACCGTCACCCGCTTCGGCAACGGCGTGGAGATCTACGGCGGCTGCCGGGATTACACCGTGGCAGAATGCTATATCTATCAGGCATACGATGCCGGCATCACCCACCAGTTCAGCACCCGCGGCACCCCCTGCCGGATGGAAAACGTGTGCTACCGGGATAATCTGGTGGAGGACTGCGTCTATTCCATCGAGTATTTCCTCGAGATCGCCGACGGCGGCACGCAGCACGGCATGGACGGTATCGAAATGACCGGCAACTTTCTGCGGCGCTCCGGCTATGGCTGGGGGCAGCAGCGCCACAACAAGGATACCCCCGCCCATATCAAGGGCTGGAGCTACGCAAACCCCGCCGCCAACTACCGTATCTGCGGCAATATCTTTGACCGCGCGGCATACCGGATGCTGCATCTGGTGTGTAAAAAGCCGGAAAGCCTGCCGCAGCTGCAGGGCAATACCTACATCCAGTACGCCGGCGGCCTGCTGGGGCAGTACGGTGCAAACGAAACCGCCGAGCCCCCGGTGCTGCCCTTTGACGAGGCTGCCGCGCAGCGCATCGCGCAGGCTTTCGGCGATGCGGATGCGCAGGTGCACCGGCTGTGAATGTAAAAACCGCAAGTGATTTGTCAAACTAAGTGCAACACAAAGCAAGTTCAGAAGCCCACAAATCGGCAGCAGAACGAAAACCTAAAACTTTACGAGGCCTGGCGTTGATCAACGCCAGGTTTCGTTTTAATGTAGCAGGAGAAACGCGGGA
>JAFUNR010000004.1 GCA_017472965.1 Oscillospiraceae bacterium
GCAACAACTCCGTCAAATTTGATTTGGCGGCCCATATAGGGCCGCCATTTTGGCTCTATAAGAGCCAAAACCATCAAATATTGCAGCAAATTCCTGCGGAATTTACACGCGAAATGAAATTTCGCGTGTGGCGTGTTGTAAAAATTTCATTTTGCAACACGCCCTTTTGTATGTTTCCGATCATCCGAACAAGGCTTTCTGATCGATATCTGCCAGAAAAACCGCAGCATCGCTCAGGGTCAGATGGAACAGCGAAGTGTTCCATTTGGTGTCCTTTCCCCAGCCCTCAAAGGTGGTCGTGCCGCCCTCCCGCAGGATGCGCAGCCACGCACCCTCGTCTTTCAGCGCACTGCGCACCAGATCCTGTCTGCCGCAGCGGATCAGACCGTACAAAAGCGGAAAGGAGCCGAACATGGAAACATCCGTGATGCCCCGCTTCTCGATCATCGCCAGAATGGCCGCCTTGCAGGCTTCGTCCGGATACAGCCGGAAAGCAAAGGGGTAGATATTGCCGATGTAGCTGATGTGGCTGCTGTGCAGGCTGTCGGTAAACAGGTGCCGGGCTTCATCGTAAAAAGCAGCATAAAACGCTTCCAGCAGCGGCGCTTCGTCCCGGTAGGCAGGCAGATCCAGCTCCGCAGCCATGGTGTTTGCACAGCGGATCCCCTCCAGATAAAAGGCGTTCAGGGCCACATGGGGTTCATGACAGATCTGCCCCTCTGTGATATCCACATCGTAGCCGTCGCGGAAATTCATCGGCCATTCCACCACGCACCACTTGTCCAGATCCTGCAGCAGATGATCTTTTTCATATACCGTGCGGTAGTTTTCCAGCAGCGAAACCACGCCGGTGTAATTCCGGGAAAGATACGCTCTGTCACCGGTCAGCCGGTAATGCCAAAGTACCAGCGATACCAGATACAGGGGGTATTCTGCGATCTCCTGCATCAAGGAGCAATCCAGACAGGTGACCATGCCGGGGGTGATGAATGTGCAGGCAAAGGCATCGTCGATCAGCTTGCGCACCATGGAATCATCGCCGGTCAGCACCATGTGCGCCAGCGCCGTGTAGCAGCCGTCACCCACATAGAAGCCTTTTTCCCGTTCCATGCAGTCCTGAATGACCTCCTGTACGCCGTATTTCTGTGAGCGGATGCACAGCTCCCAGATGCGGCGCAGCGCTTCATCTGCGGCATATTCCGGCTTCATGGCGGCATTCAGGCGGAAGGGATAATGCCGTGCCAGCAGTGAGATACTTTCCACCGATACGCCAGACGGCAGCTCCAGCTCGGCATAGCGGAAGGATTTGTAGTCGAATTGATCCAGCGTATCCCTGCCGCCGGAAAGAACCCACGGTTCACAGTAATTGCAGTTGGCGCGCAGCTGCCAGCGAACGGAGCCGTCTTCGTTCAGCTCCTGCCCGCAGCGGATCGTGACTGTATCACCGGCAGCACCCCGGACAGATGCTTGCAGATAGCCCACATAGCAGCTGCCGAAATCCGCAAAAAGTGTGTTGCCGCGCTGCTCACAGTATACAGGAGCAATGGTTTCGAATTCCAGCATACCGCTTGACTGCGGCACAAGGGTGTAATCCGCATACCGGCGCAGCTGTGCGCGCTGCCAGCCGCTGTCGTCAAAATCCGGTGCGGCAAAGCCGGTTTCCGGTGCGGCGCTGTCATACCGTTCCAGAAACTGGGTGTCGTAGCCGGCGGTGCCGACTTCGGTGCAGCCGGTATGAGGATGGGTCAGGAAACTTTCGTCACTGCACACAAGCACTTCGCCGTCTGCGGTAAGGTCGCACAGCAGGCCGTGCTGTAAGTCGCCGCTGACCCACACCCGGTTGATCAGCCCCTGATACAGCGTGTGCACCGCCAGCGTGTTGTGCCCGGGGCGCAGCAGCGCGGTCACATCCAGCGTATTGTAATTGTAACGGTGGCAGTAGGCGGGAGCAGGGCCCTGTCCTGCAAAAATGCCATTGATGTACACCTTGTAGTAATCGTCTGCGGTGATGTGCAAAAGCGCCTGCGCGGGCAGGGCATCCAGCGAAAAGCTGCGGCGGAACAGAATGTGCCGGTTGCGGTGCTCGTCGCAGGGCAGTGAGACCTTTTCCAGCTGTCGGTGAAATACATGGCGCGGCTGCAGCGCGGCAAACTCGCCGTCGGTGATCCAGTGTCCGCGGAATTTGTAGGGTTCCATGATTTTTCCTTTCTGTCGGTGGGACGGTGTGATAGACAAAAGCCCCGGCGGCCGGATAAAGCCGGGCTGCCGGGGCTGCAAAGCATTTAGCGGAGATCAGCCCTTCAGACCGCGGTCGGCCAGCAGCGGCATATACATACCGCCCTGAACGCTGCGTCCGCGGAAGTGGACATACTTGCCGGTGACGGTATCGTACCAGTCGGAGAAGGGCACACGGGTGGTGCTTTCGCGCAGATAGTCGGCAACGGGGCCGATCAGTGCGCCGCGCAGAGCCTTATCCTGTGTCATGGCGGAGCACCAGACGATCCAGTCGCTCTTGGTGTAGGTGGCGCGGGAATCCAGCGGCGCGCCGTATTTGTTGCTCATTTTCACATAGTAGGACAGCTCCGCGGCATAGACGGCATCATCGAACAGATGCGCATCAAACAGCTTGTCCCAGACCAGATTGTACTTCAGGCTCCAGCTTTTCTCATTGCCGAAGGCCAGCACATAATGATCGCCGGAAAGTGCCCGCTGCTGCCAACTTTCGGCCATGGCTGCGGCCTTGGCGTGCAGATCGGCATAGGCGGCATCGTCACCGGCCAGCTTTTTGATCTGCGCCAGCGCTTCGATACCGACGATTGCCTTGGCGGAAAGGTTGACATTGTGGGCCAGATGGCCGGCAAAGTCGTCGGTGCACAGCTGTTCACCGGGATCGGAGCCGTATTTCAGCAGATAGCCGGTCCAGGTCTCCAGAATGTCCATCACGGGATCGGCAAAGGCGGTGCTGTTTTCGGCCAGACATACGGCGGCGGTCAGGGTCAGCATATTGCCGCATTCCTCCACCGGCATCTGGTGGCGCAGACCGTATACGCCGCTGCCGGCGGGGTACATCCACAGCGGCGGCAGCACGCAGCCCTGTGCGTAATCGTATTCCTCCGGCTTCATTTCTGCACCGTACACCTGACCGTCGGCGTAGGGGTAGCGGCCTACATCGTGAGGAGCAAAGTCAAATTCCCATACATCGTAGCGGGCAAAACGGAATACCGGGCGCAGCATACCCTTGACATATTCGGGGTCGGCCAGTACAAACAGCGGAGCGGAGGGATAAGTCACATCCACGGTGCCGATGCAGCCGTTGGAATCGTTCTCCTTGGAGAGCATGATCAGCTCGCCGTTCTCATCGAAGATCAGCTTGTGGGCGGCGATGGTGTGACGGTAGCTCATGGTGCACAGGAAGGCATAGTCCTCGCCGCCGGCGGCAAGGGCAGCGGTCTCCAGCTTTTCATCCAGCCCGGCACACTCGGCCAGCAGTGCATCGTGATCGTCAAAGGCAGCGGCAACGGCATCCAGAATGGTGGCCCAGCGGCTGGCCCAGCAGCCCTTGCGGAACTCACCGAAATAGTGGATGGAAACAAGATCATCGTAGGCAATGGCCCAGTTGGCGGTGCCGCCGCCGGTCACATCGGCGCAGCCCACCAGCTTTTCCTCGCCGGCATCAAAGTGCAGCGCGGCTTTTTCGTCGGTGCTGGCAAGATAGGCGTAGCCCCAGTCGATGGTGATGTTGTCGCCGCTGTTGCCCAGCGGGTGCTGTGCGCCCCTGCCCATCATGGCATAGCGGAAAGTTTTGGCCTTGTAGCTGCCGCCGATGATGCGGCCGGGGGTGTAGCGCACCACATCGGCGCCGACTTCCAGCCGGGCAGTGATGGGCGCATCGGTCTTGGCGGTGACGGTCATATCGATATAGGTCACCGGACGGCTGGCGAGCACGGGATCCCGCAGCAGCAGGGGAGAGGTGAAGGTGACGGTCAGCATCGCCAGTTCGTTTTCAAAGGTGTAGACGGTGCGGGTGGCGGTGACATCCAGACCGGTCTGGGGAATGGTGCGGAATACGCCCGCCGCGCCCATAAAGCAGTAGGGCACGCCGCCGATATCCAGCCAGCCCTTCAGCTGCTGCCGGATGCCGCTCCAATGGACGGGATCACCGCCGTTCAGGGTATCGGTATCGCTCCAGATGGAGAAATACGGATCATGAGTGATCAGCGGGATCGCCGCTGCGCGTTTGACTTTCATAATGTTCTCCTTTTTGCTTTTCCTTTTTTTAAACGGTGCGCGGCACCGCATATCTGCAATAATAAGTATAAAGGCAGAACGCAAAAGATGCAATCCTGTTTTTGGGTTTGATGAAGAAAACTTTGCGCTAAAAAAGGAGCTGCCGCAAAGGTGCAGCAGCTCCGGTAAACAGAATGCGCGGAGAAAGCGATGACGCTATCAGCCCTTGTAGCCGGCGGCATCGGCCAGTGCGCGGTCGATGACGACCCATGCGTTGGGGTGAAGCTTCATAAAGGTGGAGGGATTGTGCGTGGTGATCTCGCCGCCGCACACCAGCTGACGGATGGCATCGGCTTTGGCGGCGCCGGTGGCCACCAGAACCAGACACTTTGCGCTCAGGATGCCCTTCATGCCCATGGTGATGGCGGTGGTGGGCACATCCTCCTCTTTTTCAAAGAAACGGGCGTTGGCACGGATGGTGGATTCGGTCAGTGTTTCGATGTGGCTTTCGGCCTTCAGGCAGTCGCCGGCTTCGTTGAAAGCGATGTGGCCGTTATTGCCGATACCCAGCAGCTGCAGATCGCAGGGGCCGCCCTCGGCGACCTTGGCATCCAGTTCGGCAGCGTTGGCAGCGGGATCGCCCAGACCGCTGGCCACAAAGGTGTTGGCTTTATTGATGTTTACATGGTCAAACAGGTTGGTATCCATGAAATAGCGGTAGCTCTGGTCGTGATCACCGGCAAGACCGCAGTATTCGTCCAGATTGACGGTGCGCACCTGTGCGAAATCCACCTCGCCTGCAGCATTTTTGCCGATCAGCTTTTTGTAGATGGGCACGGGGGTGCCGCCGGTGGCAAGACCCAGCTTGCAGTCGGGCTTTTTGTTGATAAGCTCTGCGATCATATCTGCCACAAAAGCGGCAGAGGCGTCGTAGCTTTCGGTAACAATGATATGCATACTCTATACTCCTTTGCTGTGGAACGGTTGGCTTCTTCCTAATCCTACCACGAAAAAACACCGCTGTAAAGAGGGCGCCGGATTTTTTTGCGGACAGCTCTTGCATTTACGCGGGCGGAAAGGTACAATGAAATCAAAGCAGCGCGGCAGCGCTGTATCACGGAAAAAGAGAAAGGAAGAAATCATATGAAACTGGGACTTTGCGGAAGCACCGACAATCTGCGTCTGGCGAAAGCCATCGGTTACGATTATTTCGAAGGCTCGGCCTCGGCCATTGCCGCTATGACAGAAGAGGATTTTGCCGCGCTGGCTGCGGAAAATGATGCCGTGCGGGATGATGCTTTTGAGGGTGTGAAGGTCTGCAACGGCCTGTTCCCCGGCGATCTTGCACTGGTGGGCCCCAATGCCGACCTTGCCAGAGTGCAGGCTTATCTGGATAAGCTGCTGCCCCGTCTGGAGCGTCTGGGCGTGGAGACCATCGTGTTCGGCAGCGGCGGTGCACGCAAGTGCCCCGAGGGCTTCGATGAAAAGACCGCGTGGGAGCAGCTGGTGAATGTTGCCCGTCTGGTGGCGGATGAAGCCGCAAAGTACGGCATCCGCGTGGGCATGGAGCACCTGAACACCGGCGAGACCAACAACCTGAACACCGTTGCCGAGACCTACGCTTTCACAAAGGATGCCGCCGCAGGCCGCGCTGCGGATGCCCCTGTGCCCGGCATCACGATGGATACCTTCCATGTGACGAAGGAGAATGAGCCGCTGGCAAAGATCCTGCCGCTGTTCGGCGCGGTGTATCATTGCCATACCGCCCATCCGATCAGCCGTGCCATTGTCACCATGGAGGATCTGCCTTATCTGTGCGCCGTTATGGGCGGCCTGATGGCTGCCGGCTATACCGGCCGCTTCAGTCTGGAGGCCGCCTTCCGCGATTACGCCGCCGGTGCCGCCGCCGCGCTGCCTGTGCTGCGTGCTGCCGCCGCCGTCTGGGAGCTGTAAACGGATTGCTTCCGTACAGCGGAACGAAAAGAAATGCATCTTTTCAGCACAGCCTCACCGCTGAGAAAATAGGACAGGGAGGAGACCCACATGCGTTTGATGTTTGCAAGCGAGAACGAATGGCTTTACCCCGATACCGCTTTGGATGACAGGACACAGTGCCCCGTACTGGATTGTGCCCGCGGCGGCTCTGCGGGCGTACAGGTGCTCACCGATCATACGGTCGGCGGGCCTGTGCCGGTACAGCTGCGCTGGCAGGGACTGCCGCAGGGGGTGCGCTCCACCGTGTACCGGCTGCTGCCCGCCCATGTCAGCGACAACAGCGGTGCGGAGCTTTTTACCACGCTGGATTACGAAAGCGTCCGGCATTTTGTCACCCGTCAGGCTCCCTTTGATGTGTACGATATGACCCGCCCGGTGGAAAACAGTCTGCCGGATGCGGGCCGTCTGGGGCTGTATATCCGCTTTGATGCCGCGCAGGATTGCATTCCCGGTCTTTATGCGCCGGTGCTGGAGATGATCCTGCCGGAGGAAACACTGAAGGTCACCTTCGCGCTGCAGCTGCACGCCTGCTGCGTGCCGCCGCTGCACAAGGCAGGTTTCCACTGTATCAACTGGCTGAAAACCGAGCAGATGTGCAGCCAGCACGGCATCAGCTTCCCTTCGCCGGAATACACCGCGGTGCTGGATGCCTACCTGAAGGATCAGGTGGATATGCGCACCGATTACCTGATGCTGCCCGCCGGCGATCCGGTGACGGATGCCGACGGCCGTGTGGTGGATTTTGATTTTTCCCACGCGGTCCATGTGGGGCAGCGGGCGCTGGCCGCGGGGTACAATGTCATCCTCGGCGGCTTTGTGGCCGAATGGATCACCTGTGCCGATCCGCGGCTGATCCTGCTGTGGGGCGAACAGGCAGAGGTGGCTTCTCTGGAGGCCTATGCCCAGCTCAGGCTTTATTTTGAAAAGCTGTGGAAAACCATCAACGAAAACGGCTGGCTGGGTCGCTACCAGCAGTGTCTGGTGGATGAGCCGCAGCTGGCGAACAGCGATCACTACCGTATTCTGGCGGATATCTGCCGCAAATTCCTGCCCGGAGTGCCCATCAACGATCCGGTGGAATCCTGTAATCTGGAGGGTGCGCTGGATATCTGGGTGGTCAAGCAGGCCGTGTTCGAAGCGCATCTGGAAAAATTCCGTGCGCTGCAGGCACTGGGTGAGGAGATGTGGATCTACACCTGCGGTTTCCCCGCGGGCAGCATGATGAACCGCGTGCTGGATCTGCCGCTTTCCGTCAGCCGTCTGGTTTACTGGATGAGTGTCGGCTACGGTGCAAAGGGCTTTTTGCACTGGGGCTACAATGTCCACAATCCCGCCGCGCAGCTGGATACCATTTACTGGCGCAACCGCGAGGAGCGCATCGGTCTGCCGCCGGGCAACGGCTTTGTGGTCTACCCGGGGGCGGGCGGCCCCGTGCAGAGTATGCGCGGCCATGCCCAGCGTACCGGCACCGAGGATGCCGAGCTGCTCTGGCAGCTGATGAAAAAGGATGAAGCCGCCGCGCAGGCCCTGATCGCAAGGCTGTGCACCGGTTTTGATGCCTACGAGCCGTCCGCCGCCGCGCTGGATGCTGTCCGCCGGGAGCTGCTGTGCGCGCTGGATGCGCTTGCCTGAGGCTTTGTTCTGAAAATCACTTCCGGCAAAGGAGAACTTATGTATAATGCTCAGAAGCCGCTGCGCATCGGCGTGGTGGGCACCAATTTCGTCAGCGACTGGCTGGCGGAGGCCGCCGCACTGCTGCCGCAGGCCTGTGTGACCGCGGTGTATTCCCGTGCACAGACCACCGGCGATGCCTTTGCGGCAAAGCACGGCATTCCGCTGGTTTTCACCGATTACGCAGCATTTCTTGCCTGTGAGCAGGTGGATGCCGTTTACATCGCCAGTCCCAATTTTGCTCATTGCGCACAGGCGGTGGCTGCGGCGAAGGCCAAAAAGCATATTCTGTGCGAAAAGGTCATCGCCACCAACAGCCGTGAATTTGAAGCCATGCGCACCGCCGCCGCCGAAAATGGCGTGGTGCTGCTGGAGGCCATGCGCCCGGTGTACGATCCTGCGCTGGCTGTGCTGCGGCAGGCGCTGCCCGCCATCGGGCCTCTGCGCCGTGTCACGATGGAATACTGCCAGTATTCCTCCCGCTATGATAAATTCCTTGCCGGTCAGGTGATGAATGCCTTTGACCCTGCGCTATCCAATGCCGCCATCATGGATATCGGTGTGTACTGCATTGCGGTGTGCGCCCATCTGTTCGGCGAACCGAAAGCGATGCACGCGGCATCCTCCTTTCTGCACAATGGTTTTGAGGGCTGCGGCCAGCTGCTGCTGGAGTACGAGGGCTTCCAGACCAATATCACCTACTCCAAGATCAGCGAATCCATCGCGCCCAGTGTTTTTCAGGGCGAAAAGGGCAGCCTGACGGTGGATAAGATCTCCATGCCGGGTCAGATCTGGCTGTACCCCTATAAGGGCGAGCCGCGCCGGCTGGATTACACCCCCGATAAGAATAATATGGTGCATGAGCTGGCGGAATTCATCCGTCTTGCCGGCAAGGGTGCGGTGCAGCACCCTGGTCTTGTCACCAGCGGCATCCAGATGCGCATCATCGATGCCGCCCGCCGCACCACCGGTGTGGTTTTCCCCGCCGATGTCTGAAAGCGGCGCCGGCCCGTCCGATTTCCGTTTTATGCCTGAAAGGAGTTTTCCGTGCCGCCCATCCATCTGCTGATCAAGCCTGCCTCCGGCAGCTGCAATATGCGCTGCCGCTACTGCTTTTACACCGACGAGATGTCCCGCCGCGAGACTGCCAGCTACGGCCGCATGAGCCTTGAGGTGCTGGAGGCTGTGGTGCGCCGCGCACTGGAGTACGCCGAGGGCAGTGTCACCTTTGCCTTTCAGGGCGGTGAGCCCACACTTATCGGACTGGATTATTACCGTCGTCTTGTGGAACTGTGCCGGCAGTACAACACCAAAAAGCTGCGCATCGATCTCGCTTTGCAAACCAACGGTCTGCTTATCGATGAGGAATGGGCGGAATTTCTGGCCAAAAACCGCTTTCTTGTGGGGCTTTCGCTGGACGGCCCTGCCGAGATCCACGATGCCAACCGGGTGGATGCCGCCGGCAAGGGCACCCATGCCCGCGTGATGGCCGCCGCCCGCCTGATGAGCAGGTACGGGGTAGAGTTCAATATCCTCACCGTGGTCACCTCGCAGACGGCCCGCTCCGGTCGTAAGGTGTGGAGCTTCTTTGATAAAAACGGTTTCACATGGCGGCAGTGCATCCCCTGTCTGGATCCGCTGGACGGTGCAGCCGCGCCGTGGACGCTGACAGCGGACCGCTACGCCGATTTTCTGAAAACCACCTTTGATGCCTGGTACGCAGGCTTTGCCGCCGGCAAACCGGTCAGTGAGCGCAGCTTTGACAACTGGGTGGGAATGCTGGCAGGCCGTCCGCCCGAAAGCTGCGGCATGGGCGGCGTGTGCAGCCGCCAGTATGTGCTGGAGGCCGACGGCAGCGTGTATCCCTGCGATTTTTATGTGCTGGATGAGCTGCGGCTGGGCAATCTGGCACAGGACAGCTTTGAGACCATCGAAAAAAAGCGGGAAGAGCTGGGATTCATCGCCGCCTCGCAGCACATCCGTGAGGAGTGCCGTTCCTGCCGCTGGGGGTATCTGTGCCGGGGCGGCTGCCGCCGTCACCGGGAACCCTTTGCGGACGGTCTGCCCGGGCTCAACCGCTTCTGTGAAGCCTACAAA
The DNA here is from genome assembly GCA_017472965.1 of Oscillospiraceae bacterium. Classification (GTDB taxonomy): domain Bacteria; phylum Bacillota; class Clostridia; order Oscillospirales; family Ruminococcaceae; genus UBA1762. The sequence continues at coordinate 9,991 of JAFUNR010000004.1, forward strand.
CAGTTCTTTCCCTATGCCATCGAACGGATGCAGCGTCTGGCTGCGCGCCTGCGCTGAAACAATACCCTATAAAAACACGAATCAGGAGGCTTTGCCATGCTGTATCAGTGCTTCAGTGAAAACGAATGGATCTACCCCGATACTGTTCTTACCGGTGAAAAAAACGCCGCTGCGCTGGAATGTGCCCGCGGCGCTTCCGTCAGCTTTCAGCTGCTGACGGACTGTGTCCTTTCCGAAAACACTCCGCTGCGGGCGGAGTGGACCGGCCTGCCGGAAAATGTCAGGGCGACAGTCTATCAGCTGCTGCCTGCCTATGTCAGCGAAAACAGCGCTGCCGACCGGCTGACCACCCTCGATTATGAAAGTGTAAAGCATTTTGTCACCCATCAGGCGCCTTTTGATGTGTACGAGATCACCCGCGAGGTGACCGACGGGATACTGCAGCCGGGGCGGGCAGGTCTTTATCTGCGTTTTGATGCGGCGGAAGGGTGTGTACCGGATACCTATGCCTTTGTGCTGAAGCTGTCCCTTGCGGGCGAAGAAATGCATATTCCCGTGACGCTGTGCGTGCACGCCTGCTGTGTGCCGCCGGTGCAGAAGGCCGGCTTCCACATGGTCAACTGGCTGAAGACCGAGCAGCTGGAATGGCAGCATAATGTCAGCTTCCCCTCCGCGGAATACACTGCCGTGCTGGATGAATATCTGAAAAACGAGCTGGATATGCGCAACGATACCCTGATGCTGCCCTCCGGCGAACCTGTCCGCGATGAAAACGGCCGCGTGGTGGATTTCGATTTCTCCCATGCCGTGCATGTGGGCAGCCGTGCTCTTGCCGCCGGTATGCCGGTGATCATGGGCGGTTTTGTGGCACGCTTCCATGTGTGGAATGAGCCGGAGCATTTCCTTTTGTGGGATAAGGAAGCCGAGGTGGCCTCCTTTGAGGGCTATCGTCAGCTGAAGCTCTATTTTGAAAAGCTGTGGCGTGTCGTCAATGAAAACGGCTGGCTGGGCCGCTACCAGCAGTGTCTGGTGGATGAGCCCCAGTTCCAGAACAGCGAGCACTACCGTATTCTCTCCGGCATCTGCCGCAAATTCATGCCCGGCGTGCCCATCAACGACCCGGTGGAATCCTGCGATCTGGAGGGTGCGCTGGAGGTCTGGGTGGTCAAGCAGGCTATCTACGAGCAGTATATCGAAAAATTCCGCAGACTGCAGGAGCTGGGCGAGGAGATCTGGATCTACACCTGCGGTTTCCCCGGCGGCAGCATGATGAACCGCATCATCGATCTGCCCCTTACCGTCAGCCGTCTGCCTTTCTGGATGAGCGTTGCCTACGGCGCAAAGGGCTTTCTGCACTGGGGCTACAACTGCCATAATAAAGAACTGGAAAAGGATACCTGCTACTGGGTGGACCGCGAGGAACATATCGCCTATCCCGCAGGTAATTCCATGGTGGTCTATCCCGGCGCGGGCAGACCCGAATACGGCGTGCGCGGCCATGCCCAGCGCACCGGCGCCGAGGATGCAGAGCTTCTCTGTCAGCTGATGGAAAAGGATGCCGCCGCAGCCCGCGCCATCATTGCGAAGGTGTGCACTGGCTTTGACGAATATGATCCCGCGCCCGGGGCACTGGAAAGCGCCCGCCACGAACTGCTGTGCGCTCTGGATGCGTATTGCTGACGGGAGTGCCCAACGGAAGAACAAGGAGTTTCCATGGCAAAAAACGAAAAGAACAGTGCACCGATGCGATTGGACCGTTACCTGTGTGAGAGCCTGCAGATCACCCGCTCGCAGGCAAAAGAGCTGCTTGCAAAGGGCAGGGTGATCCTGAACGGTGCAGTGTGCAAAAAGGCGGATGCCAGAGTGTGCGCCGGTGATGAAGTAGTTGCCGGCGGCAAAGCGGTCAGCCGTCAGGAATTCGTCTACATTATGCTGGATAAGCCGCAGGGTGTGGTCAGCGCCAGCGAGGACGGCCATGACACTACCGTGGTGGATCTGGTGCGTCCCGCTCACCCCCGCCGCAATCTGTTTCCCGCAGGCCGGCTGGATAAGGATTCCACAGGCTTTGTGCTGCTCACCGACGACGGTAATTTTGCTCACGATATCCTTGCGCCGAAGCGCCATGTGGCCAAAACCTACACGGTGCGCATCGATACCCCGCTGACACAGGCCATGATCGACGGTTTTGCCGCAGGTGTCACGCTGGCGGACGGTTCGCTCATGCAGCCGGCCGTGCTGCAGGGAGTACCGGGGGATCCCACACTCACCCGTGTGGTGCTGACGCAGGGGGTCTATCACCAGATCAAGCGGATGTTCGGCACATTCGGGGCGGGTGTGGTCAGTTTGCGGCGCACCGCCATCGGTGGCCTTGCGCTGGATGAAAGCCTGGGCGCCGGCGGCTGGCGGGAGATTTCGGCTGACGAGCTGGCGCTCATCCGTTCCAAAGAGGAAAACTGACATCTTTTGCCGGCATTTTCAAACAATCACCACAATTTTCTGCTACAATCATTGTACCCTGAAGCCGTCCGGTTGAGCAAAAAATAAAAATTCAACAATTATTCCATAAAAAAATGCCGAAATCTGTTGCAATCTACAAAGTTATTGTGTAAAATAGAAAAGGATAGTCCATGGAATTGTGGAAAATCACAATAATCAGGATGGACTTGTGAGAAGGGGAATTTCTATTATGGCCAACAGGGTATTTCAGGGCGTCGTATATCAGATGAAAGATGTGGTCAAGCGCACCGTCGGCGTGATCGATGAGACCGGCACGGTGGTTGCCTGCAGCGATATGGCTCGCATCGGCGAGGTGCAGCAGCTTGACAATGTGGATCGCGCCAATGTGGAAAGCTTTCTGCGGGATGGCTGTACCTATCGGCAGTTTACCTCCAGCAAGCCCAACGATTATGCTGTTTTTGTGGAGGGCATCGACGAGGTCGCGGCCAATTATGTGGGGCTGATGGCAGTTTCGCTGCAGAATATCAAGCAGTTCCACGATGAAAAATTCGACCGCACCAACTTCATCAAGAATGTTGTGCTGGATAACATTCTGCCCGGTGATATCTATGCCAAGGCACGGGAACTGCATTTTGCCACCGATGTCACCCGCGTGGTGCTGCTCATCCGCGTGGCCGGCGCCAATGATATCTCTGCTTACGATGTGGTGAGCAACCTGTTCCCCGACAAGCAGAAGGATTTCATCTTTAACATCAGCGAGACGGATACCGTTCTGGTCAAGGAAGTCAAGCGCGGTATCAGCCGGGATGATATCGAGAATATGACGGCCTCCATCGTGGATACCCTCAACGGTGAGCATTATATCAAGGCTGTGGTGGGCATCGGCACCATCATCTCCAACATCAAGGAGCTGGCTACCTCTTTCAAGGAAGCACAGATCGCCCTTGAGGTGGGCAAGGTGTTTGACAATGAGCAGTCCATCATCAGCTACGACAATCTGGGCATCGCCCGTCTGATCTATCAGCTGCCCACCACCCTGTGCGAGATGTTCCTCAAAGAGGTGTTCAAGCAGGGCAGCATCGAAAGTCTGGATCAGGAGACCCTGTTCACCATCCAGCGCTTTTTTGAAAACAACCTGAATGTTTCCGAAACCAGCCGCGGCCTGTTTGTACACCGCAACACACTGGTCTACCGTCTGGAGAAGATCAAGAAGCTCACCGGCCTTGATCTGCGGGAGTTTGACGATGCCATCGTGTTCAAGGTTGCGCTGATGGTCAAGAAGTATCTCTCCACCAACCCTGCCAAATATTGATCGACAGTATCCAACGAGAGGGCGGAGCCACGGTTCCGCATGAGAAGCCACCGCGCGCGGGGGATTTCCGCGCCATGCGCCGCTGCCGTTTCGGCCTGTGCGGTGCGCGTGCATTCTTGTGCGCTGCGGTGGATTCGCTCTTTTTACGCAAGGAGAAGCTATGATTCGACTGGACAAAGTCACCAAATTTTATCCCGAAAATGATACCCCTGCGCTGGATGAGCTTTCGCTGCACATCCGCAAGGGGGAATTTGTGTTTGTGCTGGGTTCATCCGGTGCGGGTAAAAGTACCTTTATCAAACTGCTTCTGCGCGAGGTCACTGCCGACAGCGGCAGTGTACGGGTCAACGGCTTCAACCTGAAGAAGATCCGTCAGCGCAAGGTTCCGCATCTGCGCCGCAGCATGGGCGTGGTGTTTCAGGATTTCCGTCTGATCCCCACGATGACCGCTTATGAAAATGTGGCCTTCGCCATGCGCGTGACCAATGTTCCCGAGCGGGATATCCGTGACCGTGTGCCTTTTGTGCTGAATCTGGTGGGGCTTGGCGATAAGCTGGACCGCTACCCCGATCAGCTTTCCGGCGGTGAGCAGCAGCGTGTGGCGCTGGCCCGTGCGCTGGTGCATTCCCCTCAGCTCATCATTGCGGACGAGCCCACCGGCAATATCGATCCCAGCCTTTCCATTGAGATCATGGAGCTGCTTTCTGCTATCAACAGCGTAGGAGTCACCGTGGTGGTGGTCACCCATGAGCACGAGCTGGTCAACCGCTTTAATAAGCGTGTGATCCGCATCGAGCAGGGCCGCGTGGTGGAGGATACCGACCCGCCTCCCGAGAACGAGTGGGAGGAAAGCGAACCCGCTGACAGCAGCGAGGAAGCGCTGAACCGGCTGGCCGATGAGCAGCGCCGCCAGACCGGTGCCGCATGGGGTACCGATGCCAATCTGCATGTCAGTCTGGAGCATCTGCGCAGTGAGCCTGTTGTATCCGCTGCACAGGAGGAGCCTGCGGAAGAACCGGAGGAGCCATGGGAGGATGCCGGGGAGGAAAGCCCCTTTGTGGGTGCCGTGCGCCGCAGCAGCCCTGCGCCCCACAGTCGCTTTGCACCCCCTGCGGATACCGATGATGAGCCGGCAGAAGCGATGCCTGTCGTGCAGCCGGCGGTGGAGCAGACTGCAGAGGAGCCTGTGTATGCGGAGGAAGCGCCTGCGAAATTGGTCGCTCCGCAGCCGGCAGAGGAGCAGAGTACCCGCTCCACCACCATGGACGATGTGGATGAGCTGCTGCGTCAGCTGCTGAATGGTTGATGCAGCGTTTCCCGCCTGCATCACACACCGCTGTTTTCGGAAAGGAACCGTCACCGAAATGAGAATATCGAGCCTTTTCTATCTGACCCGTCAGGGCTGGAAAAATATGATCAACAACCGGATGATGACCGTGGCGAGCATCGGCATTCTGACTGCCTGCCTGTTCATCACCGGCGCTGCCGTGCTGCTTGGCCTGAATGTCAACAGCTTTGCCGGTTACCTTGCCGGCCAGAACGAGGTGGTCGTTTATCTGCTGGATGGCATTGAAGTGCCGGCAGAAAGCCCGGAGCAGCCGCCCGTCGAAGGGGAAACCACCGAGGGAGAGCCTGCCGAAGGCGAAACTGTCGAGGGAGAGCCTGTCGAAGGGGAAGCTGCCGAAGGTGAAAGTGCCGAAACACAGCCTGCCATACAGTTTGTTCCGGTGGACATCAATGCTGCCGTCGCTGTGCTGGAAAGCATTTCCAATATCGAAAGCTACACCTATGTTTCCAAGGATGATGCGCTGACCGAGGCCATCGGCTGGATGGGCAATTATGCCGATCTGCTGGAGGGCTACCGCAGTGATAACCCCATGCCCGCCAGCTTCCGCATCACGGTAAAGGATCTGAACGCGCTGGATGAGACGGTGCGTGCACTGCAGGCTATCGAGGGCGTGGAATATATCAAAGCCCCCAACGAAATGGCCCAGATCCTTGTCACGCTGAAAAATGCCGTCAACTGGATCGCGCTGGGTCTGGTGGCTGTACTGGGTCTGGTGTGCATGGTGGTCATCGGCAATACCATCCGTCTGACTGTATTCGCCCGCCGCCGTGAGATCAACATCATGAAATATGTGGGCGCCACCAACGCCTTTATCCGCTGGCCTTTCTTTGTGGAGGGCGTGACCAGCGGTCTGCTGGCCGCGCTGCTCAGCTTCGGTCTGCTCAGCTTTGGCTATATCCAGCTGGTGGAGTATATTACCTCCGGTGAGGTCGGCGGCAGCTGGCTGAACAATCTGTTCTTCAGTCTGCTGCCCTATGCCGATATCCGCGTACCCATGCTGGTGGCTTTTGTGGCCGTCGGTGTGGTGCTGGGCGGTCTGGGCACTGCCGGCAGCGTACGCAAATATCTCCGTGTCTGAGATCTCCGGGTTTTTCCCGCAATGAAAGGAAGCGTTTGACAATGAAACAGAAACTGGTGCGGATCATGGGACTGATTCTGGCGGCCCTGATGATCCTGACTGCTGTGGCCGGCCCGCTGGCTGCGCTGCTGTGATGCAGTCAAATACCTCTTGTGCGGCAGCTGCCGCAGGATGGAGCATTCGGATGAAGAAAAAAACATTCTGGCTTCGGCTGACGGCAGTGCTGCTGCTGTGCACCGCGCTGCTGACTTTGACCGGCAGCGGCGATGGTTTTATCGCCAGAGCCGGCAAAGCGCAGGAGCGCTACGAGGAACTGGAAAAAGAACTGGAAGGGCTGGAGGAAAGCATCTCCAAGCTGGCGGATCAGACGGCAGATGTCACCGCCCGCCGCACGGCTCTTGCCCAGCAGATCACCGTTCTGCGGGAACAAATCGAACTGCTCAAGCAGCAGATCGAGGCCCAGCAGCTGGTGATCTGGGAAAAGCAGCATGAGATCATGCTGAAAAAGCAGGAGATGACAGCTACGGACGCATTGTTCCGTGAGCGGATCCGCAGTCTGTATATGGTGCGCAACGATGGAATTCTTTCCACCGTTCTTGGTGCGAATACATACGCCGAGGCGCTGACCGCTGCCGATACGCTGCAGCGCATCACACAGGCGGATACCGAGCTGCTGGATACCCTGCAGCAGCAGAAGCTGGAGCTGGAGGCACAGGAGGCCGAGCAGCAGCTGCGGCTGGAGGAGATGGAGGCCAGCTGGGCCGCCATGGATGAAAAGCAGAATATGCTGACCGGCAGCCTGCGAGAGGTAGAGGGCACGCTGAACGAACTCTCCCAGCAGGAGGAGGATGCACAGGCGGAGTATGACCGTCTGTATGAGGAATACAAACGCGCCAAGGAAGAGGCCGAGCGGGAGTTTCAGGAGAGCCTGCAGCAAGGTCAGGGCAGCGGCAATGCGCCCCCTGAGTATGTGGGCGGCGAATTCATCTGGCCCACCCCCGGCTACACCTACATCAGCTCCTATTACGGCTGGCGTACCCTGTACGGACAGCCTGATTTCCACAACGCCATCGATATCACCGGCGGCATTCCCGGTGTGATTGCCAATGCTGCGATCGTGGCCTCCAACGACGGCTATGTTACCATGGCAAAATACGGCGATACCGGTTACGGCAACCGCGTGTATATTGACCACGGCGGCGGATACATTACCAGATACGGCCACTGTTCTTCGCTGGCAGTCACAGCCGGTCAGTATGTCAAAAAGGGTGATGTCATCGCCTATGTGGGAAAATCCGGCAACTCCACCGGCTACCATCTGCATTTCGAGATGCGTGTCAACGGCGTTGCGGTCAACCCGCTGGATTATGTCTCCGCACGCTGAAACACACAGCAATATCCCTGTGGCTGTGCACACCCGAGTTTTTTAAAGGAATGGTTCTGCATCTATGAATAAAAAGATCCCGATCAGTCTGGCGCTGGCCATTGCCATTGTCGCCATGACAATCACTTTCTGTATCACCATGATCGTTTCGATGAAACGCTTCGATTCCACCGTTACAGCTGTCACCGAAAAGGAGACAATGTATGATAAGATCGCCGAGGTGGATAAAAGCGTCCGTGACAACTATTACGGTACCATTGATGACAAGCTGCTGTACGATACCCTCGGCGCAGGCTATCTGGCGGGTCTTGGCGACAAGTATGCAAAGTATTACACTGCCGCCCAGTACAACGCCTATCTGAAAACCGCCGCCGGTAAGGTGATGGGCATCGGTGTGGATGTCGTCAAGGATGCCACCGGCTATGCCCGTGTGCTGACAGTGTATGCCGACAGTCCCGCCGCCGAAGCCGGCATCACCGTCGGCAGCTATATCACCGCACTGGATGGCGTAGAGGTCAAGGCATTGAGCAACGAGGCGATCCGTACCCTGCTGCAGGGCGAGGAGGGCACCGTTGTCAAGGTGTCTCTGCTCTCGGCCGATTTTACCACCGAATCCGCACAGGATCTCTCCCGCCGCGCCTACCGTGTGCCCAGTGTGCGCAGCGAGCTGCTGAACACCACCGGCTATATCCGCATCCGTTCGTTTAATGAATACACCCCCTCCGAATTTGATGCCGAGCTGCAGATGCTGCTCACCGGAGGCATCACCGGCCTTGTGCTGGATCTGCGCGGCAATGCCGGCAACGATATTGAGAATATGGTACGAGTGCTGGATGTGCTGTGCCCCGCTGCCGAGGTGGGCAACGCGGTGTATAAAAACGGCGATACTGTATCACTGGGTGTCACCACGGATGAAAGCAGCATTCAGGTGCCTGTGGTGCTGATCACCAACAGCAGCACTGCTTCCGCGGCAGAACTGTTCTGTGTTACTCTGCGCGATGTGATCAGTGCCCGCATTGTTGGTGTCAAGACCGCCGGCCGCGGTACGGTGCAGACTATCATCGAGCAGACCGACGGCAGCGCGTTGGAATTCACCGTCGCTGTCATGGTGCCCGATAATGAAGCCTTTGTCTTTGACGGCGTTGGCGTTACCCCGGATTTTGAAATCGCACTTTCCGCTGCGGAGGAGGCGAACTCCTACGAGCTGACGGTTGCCACCGATCCCCAGATCCTGCGCGCCTTTGAAATGCTGGATACCATGACCGGCGCTTCCACTGCGGCAGGTATGCAGGGCGGCAGCACCGATGAAGAAAATACCGGCAGTGAGAGTGAAGGCGAAGACATTGATGTCGAAAACGCCTTTGAAGGCTTCGGCGATGAAAGCGTCGCCGAGGAAAATCCTGCGGAAAGTGAAGCCGGAGATGCGGCGGCAGAAAGCGAAAGCTCCACCGGCTGAGTGCTTTTCGAGGTCTGGAAAAAAGAATAAGCAAGAGGGAAAAAGCAGCCTTGTCTTTTGGAAGACAGGCTGCTTTTTTTGGGTTTTGGAGCAGGACTTTTGATTGGATATGCACCCTCAGACAGTAAAAATGCCCGGCAGGCATGCACCGGTACATTGCGGCATACCTTGGAGAAAGAGATTCCGGATGCCGCAAACGGATGCCGGCATACCGCAGAAAGGAAAGGGATGCAGATGCAGCAAGCAGTCGCCGCCGGACACGGCTTTTGGATGCCGGATGCCGGTGCAAGAATGGAGGCCGCCGCAAGGGTTCTGGAAAGTGAGGGTTATACCCGTCTGCCGGTGCAGCGTGCAGGGGATGCCGCGCTGGTGCTGCTGGGGGTTCCGGTGCACACATTGCAGCCGTGGGAGCCTGTACTGAAAACTCTTGTGCCGCAGACACTGCTTTTTGCCGGAGCACTCTCCGCACAGGCGCAGCAGCAGGCTGCGCGGCTTTCACTTTGTGCGGTCGATTATATGCAAAGCGAAGAATTGGCGCTTTTCAATGCCGTGCCCACCGCAGAGGGAGCGCTGGCCATCCTGCTTTCGGCCACCGACGGAATGCTCTGGCGTTCACGGGTGGTGCTGACAGGATACGGACGCATCGCAAAGGTGCTTGCCCCGCGTCTGCGGGCGCTGGGGACACAGCTCACCGTGGCGGCGCGCAGTCCGCTGGCACAGCTGCAGGCACAGACACTGGGATATGAGGCTGTTCCGCTTGCTGCGCTGCCGCAGCTGGCTGCACAGGCGGATTATCTGATCAATACGGTGCCGCATCCGGTGGTGGATACCGCTGTACTTGCCGCATTGCCGCAGCATGCCTTTGTGCTGGAACTTGCCGGTGCACCCGGCGGGGTGGATTTTGCTGCGGCACAGCAGTTGGGCATCCGCGCACAGAGCGCCCCCGGCCTGCCGGGAAAATATGCGCCCGCAGCAGCGGGGGAGGCTATTGGCCGTACTGTCTGCGAATATCTGCGCCGGCAGGTATTTATGAAGTAACAAAGAGAGGGGATTACCATGGGGAAAAAGATCGCATTTGCCATGTGTGGCTCATTCTGCACTTTTGAAAAGGTGCTGGCACAGGCCGAAAAGCTGGTCAGCAGCGGTATGCAGCTGGTGCCGGTGATGAGTACCGCTGCTGCCGAAACCGATACCCGTTTCGGCAGCAGTGCTTCTTTCAAGGCTCGGCTGTCGCGTCTTGCCAATGCATCCATCATCACCACGATCACCGATGCCGAACCGCTGGGCCCGCAGAAAATGGCCTCGGCGCTGCTTATTGCACCCTGCACCGGCAACACGCTTGGCAAGCTTGCCTGCGGCATTACGGATACCCCGGTCACCATGGCCGCCAAAAGTATGCTGCGTATCGGCCGGCCGGTGATCCTTGCCATATCCACCAATGACGGTCTGGGGGCATCTTTTCAGAACATCGGCCGGTTGATGAATACCAAAAATGTCTATTTCGTGCCGTTCGGGCAGGATGATGCTCTGCACAAGCCCTGCAGCCTGCAGGCGGATTTCTCCCTGCTGGAAAGCACGGTGGAAAGCGCTCTCAACGGCAGACAGATCCAGCCGGTGCTTCTGGAGTGATTTCCTGAAATGAAGATTGCGTTTTTATCCTGTCTGCGGTATACTGAAGAAAACGCGGCGGTGCGGCAAAGAAAGCTTTGTACCGACCGCAGATGCAGGAGGAACGACCTATGACGGAAAAACAGCAGCTGCTGGTCGATGCCGTAAACGGTGCAAAGGAGCAGATCCTTGCAGCCGAGCGCTGGCTGTGGGAGCATCCCCAGACCGGCTATACCGAATGGCAGGCGCACGAATACCTGAAGCAGCGCTTTGAAGCGCTGGGCTATGAGCTGACCCTTGCCGGTGATATTCCCGGCTTTATTACCGATGTGGATACCGGTCGTCCGGGCCCCTGTGTGGTCATTTTCGGTGAGCTGGATGCACTGGAGCAGCAGGGACACCCCTGCGCTGTGGATGGCATGGCACACAGCTGCGGTCACAATACACAGGGCGCAGCCCTGCTGGGGATTGCCGCTGCGCTGAAGGCCCCCGGCGCTCTGGAAGGCTTGAGCGGCCGCATCCGGCTGTGTGCCGTGCCTGCTGAGGAGATGATCCAGCTGGGCTTCCGGGAGCAGCTTCGCCAAAAGGGCACCATCCGCTATCTGGGCGGCAAGCCGGAATTTATGGCCCGCGGGCTGCTGGACGGCGTGGATATCGCCATGATGGTGCACGCCGGCGGCGGAGACAGCCCGGAAGATCCCTTCGATTTTGCCTGCGGCAAGGGCAGCAACGGATGTATGGCCAAAACGATCGTATACAAGGGCAAGGCAGCCCATGCCGGTGGTGCGCCCCACCAGGGCATCAATGCACAGTATGCAGCAACGCTGGGGCTTTCCGCCTGCAATGCCCTGCGCGAGACCTTCCCCGACAGCGACCATATCCGTTTTCATCCGATCATGATGGGCGCAAACTGTGCGGTCAACATCATTCCTGATGAAATGAAGCTGGAAAGCTATGTCCGCGGCGCCACGCAGGAGGCTATGTCCCGCGAAAACCGCAAGATCAACCGCGCACTGGCCGGCGCGGCGCTGGCAATGGGCGCACAGGTGGAGCTGCATGACCGCCCCGGCTATGCCCCCGAGATCCACGACCCTGCGCTGATGAAGCTGACGGAGGAATGCTGCATCGCATTGGTGGGGGCGGACCGTGTGCGCTTCAACTACGAAAGCTGGGGATCGGCTTCTTCGGATTTCGGCGATATCACCTGCGTTATGCCCGGTGTGCAGTTCAATGCCTGCGGTGTCCGCGGCGCGGGCCACGGCGTGGATTATACCGTTGCCGAGCCGGAGCGCCTGTGCCTGAATTCTGCCAAAGCGCAGCTGCTGCTGACGGATGCACTGCTGCGGGAGGATGCCGCTACAGCCCGCCGCATCATCGCGGATTACAAACCGGCATATCCTTCCATTCCTGCTTATCTGGAGGCCATCGACCGACTGTTTTTGGATAAGGAGGCGGTTGTCTACAATGAGGACGGTACAGCAACGGTGGATTTCGCCAACAATTAACGGCTAAAAACAAATACAGTCCGTATACGACATGCTTCGGCGTACGGACTGTATTTTTTACGATTTTTTATAAAAGAAGGGAAAACGCAGCAGCGCGATCAGCGCTGCGGGCGAAAACAGAGGCAGCAGCCTTTTTGCTGCGGAATATGTGCGCTGCGGCTCAATCGGCGCCTTCCGCTGCGGAATAAAAGGCCGGCTCAGCTTCCGGGTGCGTGGTCCGCCATGCGTCGTAATCAGTGATTTTCACACTGTTAAGAAGCACGGCAGTCTGTTCCGATCCTGTGGAACCGATGGCACGCACCGTATCCAGTCCATAAAAGACCTGTCCGAACACGGTGTGTACATTATCCAGATACGGCGCACCGCCCACCTGCGCATAGGCCGTGATCACATCCTCACTCCAGCCCTCGGTACGCATCTGCTCCTGCAGTGCGGCAGGTACGCTGTCCGCGGGACAATTCACCACAAAAAACTGGCTGTGGTTCTCTTCGCTGCCCGCCATGGCCAGCGCGCCGGTATAGTGGTGAACAAGGTCACTGCATTCCGGTGCAAAGCCGCTGCCCCAGATGCTTGCGCCGCCGTAGCCGTTGGTGTCACCGCTCTGGATGATGAAATCCTCGATGACACGGTGAAAATCCAGCCCGTCGTAAGCGCCCTGCCGCGCCAGCGTCACAAAATTCTGCACCGCCTGCGGTGCGGCATCCGGATACAGTACAGCGGAAAATTCCCCTGCCGCCGTATCAAAGACCGCTACAAGGCTGTCCTGTGCCGGCTGACGGAACTGCAGCACATCCACCGTCGGGATCACTGCGCCGTCGGCAGCGGTGGGCAGAGCCTCCGGCTGTTCGCTGCCGCAGCCGGCAAACAGCAGGCAGAGCAGCGCAGCCGCACACGCAAGGGCGCGACGGATAAAACGGAATTTCATGGCGGACCTCCTGTGAAGCGGCGCACGGCGGCGCCGCAATACTCTTTTATATATTATAGCACAAAACGGCGGCGTGTACAGGATACAGCTGTGAAAAAATGACGATTTCAGGAAACTGTTTTTCCTCTGCGTTTTCCGCTTGACGGCGGCGCTGTTTTTGAGTATACTATGTACAGAACGACGGCGGATTATAACAGCCGTTCAAAAAGGAGGGACCCCCATGACAGATATGACGGATAACGAGATGGATTACACCCCGGATCTGATCACGCTGCTGGATGAGGATAATAACGAGCACGAGTTCGAGGTCATCGATGCGCTGGATTACGGCGATGAACACTATCTCGCGCTGGTGCCTTATGCTGCCGATCCCGATGCGCTGGATGAGGAAGCCGAGCTGCTCATCATGCGTGTGGATGTGGATGAGGAGAACGAGGAGTATCTTTCCATCGTGGACGATGACGAAGAGCTTTATAACGTGGGCAGAGCCTTTGCCGAGCGTCTGGAAGAGTTCTACGACATCTCCGAATAAAAAGAGTATTCAGCATCCTGCCCTGTCGATTTGTTGCGTTCATGTTTAATCCTACACTTATGTAATTGGGAGTTTCTGTTCGCGGACGGACTGCAGACCTCCCCCGTTTGGGGAAGAAGGGAGCGCGAACTCCGAGACTGAGCGTACCCACCCTGCTTTGAATAAAGTAGGTTTTAATTGTTCGCAGACTTCAGGGCGGGATTTTGTTCATTAAAAACGTGCAAGGCACTTTTGCTGCGGACGCTGCGTGTTTGCAGCGTCTGCTTTTGTTTTTGGAAAAAGAAGAAAATCAAGGAGGAGTAAACCATGCGTATCGGAGCACTGGAAGCCGGCGGCACCAAAATGGTGTGCGCTGTTGTTGAGGAAGGTCAGGTGACGGAGCGGATCTCTCTGCCCACCCGCAGCCCTGCCGAGACCATGCCGGAGATCATTGAATATTTTGCCGCGCAGCAGGTGGAAGCACTGGGCGTGGGCAGCTTCGGCCCGCTGGATCTGGATCGCAATTCCCCCACATGGGGCTATATCACCGCCACCCCCAAGGACGGCTGGCGCTTTTATGATCTGGCAGGCGAGCTGCAGCGCGCACTGGATATCCCTGTGGCGCTGGATACCGATGTCAACTGCGCGGCGCTGGGCGAGGCCCGTTTCGGCAGCTGTGTCGGCCTGGATGACTGTGTCTATATCACAGTGGGCACCGGCATCGGCATGGGGGTGCTGTGCGGCGGACGGCTGATCCATGGAATGCAGCATCCCGAACTGGGGCATATTCCGGTGGCGCCGGTTTTCGGGGATAACTATCAGGGCTGCTGTCCGTATCACGGGCGCTGTCTGGAGGGTATGGCCAGCGGCAGTGCGCTGCGTGGCCGCTGGGGCATTCCTGCACAGGAAATGGCCGACCGTCCCGAGGTCTGGCAGCTGGAAGCCGAGTATCTGGCACAGGGCATCGTCACCTGTATTCTGGCATATGCGCCGCGGCGCATTGTGCTGGGCGGCGGTGTGGCGCATCAGCCGCAGCTGCTGCCGCTGGTGCGTGCGGCGGTCACCCGTCAGCTGGCGGGCTATGTTTCCACCGAAGTTGTCAAGGACATGGATTCCTACATCGTTGCTCCCGCGCTGAATGATAATCAGGCGCTGCTGGGCTGCTATGAACTGGTGCGTGATCCCTCCGTACAGGGGTAAGCGTTCCGGTTTTGTATGGAGTTTACTGAAACAGGGAGGTTTTTGCTGTGAAAAATGCCGTTGCAAAACCCGTGGAACTGAACAGGGAAGAGGATTACGACCTCATCTTGGAGCAGCTGCTGGCTGAAGCCCGTGCATGGCGTGCACAAAATCCCGCAGGCGGTGCACAGGATTTCATCGATCATGTGGGCCGCCGCCGCTGGATGTCCAACTTCGCAGATTACTGGAATATTCCCGAGGATGAACAGCTCTACCGTTTTCAGATCGCTCATATCGATCGCTTTCTTGCCGATATTTTTGAAAACTGTCTGCCGGAAACCTGATCCGGCCCAAACAGAAAGGAATGCATCATGCAGGCGCTGCTTTTTCTTGAACCGGTAAAAAAACAGACCATCTGGGGCGGCAATTCTCTTGCCGCCGAATACGGCTTCGGTACCCCCGGCGAATTCATTGCCGAGGCGTGGGCAGTCAGTGCCCATCCCGCAGGTGACTGCACCGTGACCGGCGGAGAATACGCCGGCAAGACCCTGTCGCAGCTGTGGGCACAGGCTCCGGCTCTGTTCGGCTGTCCCGGTCAGCCGGATTTTCCGCTGCTGGTCAAATTCATCGATGCAGCCTCCGCGCTCAGCGTACAGGTGCATCCCGATGATGCCTATGCTGCTGCCAACGAGCCGCCGGTCAACGGGCAGCCCTGCCGCGGCAAAAGCGAGTGCTGGTACATCCTGCACGCCGATCCCGGAGCGGCACTGCTGCTGGGTCATAACGCAAAAACGAAGCAGCAGGCACAGCAGATGATCGCCGAAGGCCGCTGGGATGCTCTGCTGCGCTCCGTTCCGGTAAAAAAAGGCGACTTTTTCCGCATCGATCCGGGTACTGTGCACGCCATCGGCGGCGGCATCCGCATTCTGGAGGTGCAGCAGAGCAGCGATATCACCTATCGCCTGTATGATTACGGTCGGCTGCAGAATGGAAAACCCCGTGAGCTGCATGTGGAAAAATCACTGGCGGTGATGACTGTCCCCGCCGCTGATGCTGCCGAGGAACGCAGCCCGCTGCCGCTGCAGGCGATTGCCGGCACCGCAGAGCTGGTGCTGCTGGAGCGCTGTCCCTACTTCACCGTGCAGCAGCTGACACTGGATGGCGAGGCGAAATTTGCCGGTGCAGAAACCTTTTTCGCCGTCACGGTGACGGAGGGCGAAGGCTTCCTCAACGGTACGCCGGTGAAAAAGGGACAGTCCTTTATCGTGCCCCACGGCACGGAAACACTGCGCTGGTGCGGCACGCTGCAGGCTGTCCTCAGCCAGCCGGTGTAAGGTTTTTATCCGGAGCCCCTTTGAATTCGATATAAATGAGAGGTAAGCGACATGGAACATAAGCTGTACGCACCCCTGATGCTGAGTACGCTGGATGACGAGACCCGCCCCATCTATCTGGAAAAGATGAAAAAGGCGGGTACGGATTTTGTTTTCATTGCGCCGAACCGCCTGTTCGGCGATGAAAACGAGCAGCAGTTCGCCAATTTTGAGAAAAGCCTGCGCTATTATCAGGAGAATGGCTATTCCTGCGGCGCATGGATCTCCACCATCGGCCTGTGCGGACGGCTTTCCGGCCATGACCTTGCACTGATGAAGGATTTCGATCTGGTCAAGGGCATGCTCAACGAGGGCTATCCCGGCACCGACCAGTTCTGCTTCCTCAGCGACGGTCTGTTTGCCCATACGGTGGAGACCATCCGTCTGTGCGTGAACGCCGGTGCAAGGATGATCATGCTGGATGACGATCTGTGCCTTTCGCTGCGCGGTCTCGGCTGTGCCTGTGATAAGCACATGAAGCTTTTCCGTGAAAAATACCGTGAGCCCATCACCCGCGAGGAGATTTATAAGAAGGTGACGGGAGGCGCACCCAATCCCTGCCGCAGCGCATGGATGGCAACGGTGGGGGATTCTCTGATCGATTTCTGTACCCGCCTGCGTGCGGAGGTGGATGCCATTGATCCCGCTATCCGTATGGGCTTCTGCACCGGCTATACCTCATGGGATGAGGAGGGCGCCGATGCGCTGACACTGGCAAAGATCCTTGCCGGCAATACCCGCCCCTTCCTGCGGTTGACCGGTGCGCCCTACTGGGTGTGGACCGACCGCTTCAAGGGTCAGAATATGCAGTCCATCATTGAATTCGTGCGTCAGCAGGTGGATTGGTGCCGGGGCGTGGATATCGAGCTGTTCGATGAAAACGACAGCTTCCCCCGTCCGCGCCATCTGATTCCGGCTTCCTACATGGAAATTTACGACCAGTGCCTGCGGTTTGCCTGTGATGTGGGCGCGTTCAAGTATATGTACGATTATACCTCCGGCCCCAACTATGAAAACGGCTACCTGCGGGCACATCTGGCAAATAAACCGCTGCGCGACTGGATCGATGCAAACGCCCTGCCCGAAGCCGACGGCATCATCGTGGCGGATACCCAGCGCAAGCTGGAGCATATCACCCTGCCGGAGGATGGCGGCCATTGGCGGTACACCACCGAGGTGTTCCGCAACGGTCAGCGCTTCATCACCAAAAACTCGCTGCCGGTCAAGTACAGCGGCACCGACAACACCTGCGTGGTGTTCGGCGAGTGCGCCCGCTTTGTCGATCCCGCACAGTATAAGCAGGGCCTGATCCTGGATATCCCCGCTGCCCTGATCCTGCAGCAGCGCGGGTATGATGTGGGCCTTGTACAATGTGAGGAGAAGCTGCCCTGGTTTGAACACTTCGGCGAAAAGCAGATCGTGGGCATCTCCGAGGTGTGCAGATCCGGCGTTACCTACCGCGTGGAAGCAAGCGAAAAGGCGCAGGTGCTCAGTCACTATGTGTTCGAGGATAAGAGCGAGGCCCCCGGCTGTTACCGTTACGATGCGCCGGACGGCAGCCAATATCTGGTGTATGCCTTTGACGGCGGCTCTGCCCCCACGATGGAAAGCGCCGTCTACTGCTCCTACTACCGGCAGCGCCAGCTGGCCGATGCCATCCGGGGGATGGGCGGCCGCATCCCCGCCGTGGCCTGCGAGTGCCCCGACCTGTATGTGCTGGCCTCTGCAGATAAAGACTCCGTATCGGTGTGGCTGGCCAACATCCGTGCAGATGTGGCCTACGCCCCCGTCTTTGAGCTGGCAGAGGAATACACCCGCTGCGAGGTCATCGGCGGCAGTGCCGTGCTGCAGGGCAAAACGATTGCCTTTGAAACAGATATTTCCGCCTATGCGTGTGCGGGCTTCCGTCTGTATAAATGATTTTGCGCCGAATACGGAAAGGAACAGAGAATGAAAAAGATGAGGGATTTCGACCATTTCGGGATCATGCTGCCGGTGGCCGGCAGGGCCTCCATGAGCATGCAGAGCATGAAGGAGTTCTTCCGTATCATCAGCAGAATGGGCTATCGCGAGGTGTTCCTGTATACCGAGGACAAAATGGAGGTGAGCGGCGAGCCGTACCATGGCTATATGCGCGGCCGCTATTCCAAGGCGGAGCTGCGGGAGCTGGATGCCTTTGCCGCCTCTGTGGGCATTGAGCTGATCCCCTGCGTGCAGACGCTGGCACATCTTTCCGGCCTTTCACTGTGGCAAACCGGCGCAGTAGGGAAGGACGGCTACAATATGGACGCCGAGGATGTGCTGCTGGTCGATGACGAGCGCACCTACACCTATATCGATAACCTGTTCGCCGCCTGCCGGGAGTGTTTCCGTACCGATAAGATCCACATCGGCATGGACGAAGCCCATCACCTCGGCCTTGGCCGTCATCTGGATGCCCACGGCTACGAGACCAAGATCTCCATCATGAAGCGGCATCTGGCGCGTGTCAACGGGCTCGCCGCAAAGTACGGCTACGAAAATCCGATGATCTGGTCGGATATGCTGTTCTACGGCTGGAACAACGGCGTCTATGTGGTGCCGGAGCAGCCCGTGCCCGAGGAATACAAAAATGCGCTGCCGGAAAATGTGATCCCTGTTTTCTGGGATTATTACCACGATCAGGAAAAGGATTTCGGCGATATGCTCCGGATGCATCAGCAGATCAGCCAAAGGACCTGGTTTGCCGGCGGCATCTGGAACTGGACCGGCTTTATCCCGAATAACTACTACACCGTCAAATCCATGCTGCCCGCGCTGGATGCCTGCCGCAATAACGGCATCCGCGATGTATTTATGACCTTCTGGTGCGGCGGCGAATGCTCGTATTTTGCCAATCTGCCCAGCCTGTTTTATCTGGCCGAGTACGCCCGCGGCAATGCCGACGAAGCGGCTATCAAGGCGAAGTTCGAAAAAATGTTCGGCATCGGCTACGATGATTTCTGCCGGCTGGATGCCGTCAATTTCATCACCGACAACTGGAAGACGGTGACCCACCCGCGCAACGGTGCGGATTATATGCTGTATGCCGATCCTTTCCGCGGTTTTCTGGATTACACCGTGCGCCCCGGCGGCGGCGAGACCTTTGCCGCGGTGGGTACACAGCTTGCCGCCACGGCGAAAAAATCCAGGAAATACGGCTATCTGTTCGAGATGGGCGCAGCGCTTTGCGGCGTGATGGAGCTGAAGTATGAACTGGGGCTGAAAACACGCGCGGCCTATCAGGCGAACGACAGGACGGAACTGGCCCGTCTTGCAGCAGAGGATTACGCTCAGCTGCCGGCGCGCATCCGTGCCTTCCGCAAGGCTTTTGAAAAGCAGTGGATGAAGGAGAACAAGCCCGGCGGCTTTGAATACTGGACGGTGATCCTCGGCGGTCTGGAGGAGCGTGCCCGCCATCAGCGCCGCCGTCTGCTGGATTATCTGGCCGGTAAAACCAATGCCATAGAGGAGCTTTCGTGGGAGCTGCTGCCCTACCGCGAAAAGGAACAGAGCTGGTATTACCGCAGCTTTCTGCAGAGCATCAGCCTGCAGGCTAAGCACATCTGAGCTCTCTTTGAGAAAAAAGCACAGAAAAAATATCCCCGGAGCGGTGAGCTCCGGGGATATTTTTAAGACCATCTATCATTTCTGCAAAAGGCGAAAAGATCAGTTTTCATGCGCCGCCTGCCATGCGGCGGGGATCAGGGTGTGCAGGTCATCCATGTCGTAGTGCCAGAACATCAGGCCCAGCAGGCCTTCCTTTTTGATGTACTGTACCTTGTGCCACAGGGATTCCTCGTCATCCAGCGTGATGAAATCCTTCCTGCTCTCACTGTACCACCAGCTGGCCTTGGCATCGTCGTCCCAGTAGCGGACATAGCCGTTGTCCTTCAGATACGGCAGCAGGTTGGATTGCTGATCGCCGCCCGGCAGCTGCAGGTAGAATTCCCGTGCAAAGGCAGGGGTCAGCAGGCCGTTATTTTCCGGCAGGCAATGGGCATAGTGCTTGGGGTAAATGCCGCTGCCGATGACGATCTTCTCGTCGGGAACGCCCCAATCGCGGAACAGTTCCACCGCATACTGGGCGCACAGAGCCTCGGGATCGCCGGCGGTGGGGTAGGTGGAGGTGTGGTGACCGACAGGCAGCCCCTTGTCGTCATGCAGCTCAAAGCAGGCAAAGGTGCCGCGCAGATCGTAGGTCATCACATTGATGTAATCCACCAGCGGCACCAGCTTTTCCACCTCAACGGTATCAATGACAAACCGCTGGGCAGATTGGGCACAGGTCAGCAGATAATGCCGGCCGGTACGGGCTTCTTCTTCATCCATGCAGCGGCGGACCTCGCGCATCATCATGGTGTAGGTGTATTTATCCACCGGGCGGCCGCGCACGCTGCCCAGTGTCATGGTGGGAACCTCCCAGTCGTTGTCCAGACCGTCCAGATCGTAGGTTTTCAGCAGCTCCATCAGCGTTTCGGCAAAGCGCTTGCGGCCTTCGGCACGCACAAAGACATCGGAGCAGTGGGCGCAGCCGCCCAGCATGAACAGAAACTTGATATTGGGGTTGATTTCGTGATAGCGCCGGATGCAGGAAAGATCCAGATCGTCATTCATCAGCGCGGCGGTGCCGTCCGGCAGAACCTGAATACTGAACAGGTTGACGACATCCAGAATACGGATATCCTCCTCCCGCATTTTGTGGATGGTTTTCAGCGAGGCGTAAGTGATCAGTTTCATCGTCAACTCTCCTTTGAAAGTCTTTTTATGAAGAACAGAGATTTACAGCATCACCACATATTTGCCGGCGGCGCGGGCCTTTTTGTCTGCAAGAATGCCGGGCAGCTCCTCCACGGAGGGACGGGCGTAGATCATGGAGGTCACATCGATCTTGCCGCTGCCGATCAGCGCTTTGGCACGGTCAAAGGTGTAGGGGTTGATGAAGGATGCCTTGAGGGTGATCTCCTTTTTGAACAGCTGGAAGGGCTTGATCTCCATGACGGCATCCGGAGAGGTCAGGCCGAACAGCATCACCGTGGAGTATACGCCGGCGATCTCCACCGCCTGCTGCATGGTGGCGGTCTTGCCCACACATTCGATCACCACATCCACCTGATGGGTGATTTTGGCGACCTCGGCCTTGATATCGCAGCTCATGGGATCAAGGGCGTAGTCTGCGCCCAGCGCCAGCGCCTTTTCGCGTTTGTCGGCCAGCGGCTCGATGGCGATCAGGGTGCCTGCGCCGGAAAGTCTGGCCAGCTGCAGCATCAGCAGGCCGATCATGCCGCAGCCGATGACTGCCACAGCTGCGCCGGGCTTGATGCCGCACAGATCGATGCCGTGCAGACAGCAGCTGACCGGCTCGGTCATGGCAGCAGCCTCAAACGGGGTGCCGGCGGGGTATTTGCACAGCTGGCTGACCGGAGCGGCGCAGTACTCGGCAAAACCGCCGTGCTCGGTGGTGCCGATGCCGCGCATGGCAGTGCAGAAATGACCCAGACCGCCGCGGCAGAATTCGCACTCACCGCACAGCTTGTTGGGATCCACCGAAACGATGTCGCCCACGGCATAGCCCTTGACATCAGCGCCTACCTCGACGATCTCGCCGGCGAACTCATGCCCCAGTACCGTGCCGGCGGGGGTGGGCGCAGCGCCCTCGTCACCGCTGAAGATGTGCACATCCGTGCCGCACACGCCGCAGGCGCGTACCCGCACCAGAACCTCGTCCTTTTTGATGACGGGGATGGGCAGCTCCTCTACCCGCAGGTCTTCCTTCTTATAAAAAACAGCAGCTTTCATAATTCGTTCTCCTTTTTCCACGGGCGCTTTCGGTGTGCCCTGTGATATCATCATACACGGAAACGCCTGCGCAATCAAGGGGCAAAAAGAAAAAAGGACCGCCGCAGCGATCCTTTTTTGCATGCAGAAAATGGTTTACAGGGCGCAGCCGTGCAGGAAGATCTTCTCCGGATGCAGACCGGCGTCCATCACCAGCACATCGGCGCATTTGCCCACGGCAAGGCTGCCCACGGAATCCCACAGGCCGGCAGCCTGCGCGGTGTTGGCGGTGGCGGCGCGGACAGCGCTTTCCACCGGCACGCCGAAGCTGACGGCGCGGCGCACCATCTCGGCCAGACACACGGCGCTGCCGGCAATGGTGCCGTCCGCCAGCGTGGCCTTGTTGTTGTTCACAAACACCTGCTGACCGCCCAGACTGTACTCGCCGTTGGGCATGCCGGCAGCGCACATACTGTCGCTGATCAGACAGACACGGTCATCGCCGAACATCCGGAAGGTATTGCGCACCACACTGGGATGCAGATGGATACCGTCGCTGATCACCTCCACATGAGCGGCAAAGTCGCCTGCAGCGCCCACTACACCGGGATCGCGGTGCGCATAGGGAGGCATGGCGTTGAACAGATGGGTGGCATGGCTTGCACCTGCTTTGTAGGCTGCGGCAGCAATATCATAGCCCGCGGTGGTGTGCGCCAGCGAGACGGTGCACAGTGCGCTTGCCTCGGCGATGAATTCCATGCTGCCCGGCTCTTCGGGGGCGATATCCACCAGACGGATGCGATTGCCGCTGCGCTCATAAAGGCGCTTGAACATACCGATATCCGGCGCCATGATATACGCGGGGTTCTGTGCACCCTTTTTGGCCATAGAGATGAAAGGGCCTTCCATGTTGATGCCGCGCAGCGTGGCTTCCTTTTCGCCGGGGGCTGCCATCACGGCATTGGCGGCATCCACGATGCCGTTCAGGATCTCCTCACTGTAGGTCATGGTGGTGCCGCAGAAGCTGGTCACGCCCTGCGAAGCCTCCCAGGCGGCCATGTTGCGGATGTCGCTTTCCGCACCGTCGCAGAAATCGGTGCCGTATGCGCCGTGCACATGCAGATCCACGTAACCGGGCAGAATGTACTTGCCGGAGGCATCCAGCACTTCCGTTTCCTCCGGCAGGGTGCCGGGGGCGCCGATGGCGGTGATGATACCGTCTGCAAAGGCGATATCCAGCTTTTCAAAGGTGAAGTTTTCGGTGAAAACAAGTCCGTTTTTTATCAGCATCATGTGTACCGTCCTTTCTGTTCGGTGTGACTTTTGTTCTGATTTGATTGTAGCATAAAATCCGAAAATGCAAATCTCTTGCAGCGCAAAATGGCTGATAATGCAAAAAGATTGCGTGTTTCGGCAAATGAAACAGGCAATCTTTGCACAAAAGGGTTATTCTGCTTCACCGGTCAGCTGCCGGATCACCTCGCCGGCGATCAGCAGCCCCGCCACACTGGGCACAAAGCTGACACTGCCCGGCGGCACACGGCCGCTGTGCTCATCCGCCGGCACATCGATGCGGCTCTTTCTCGGTTCCTCCTCTGAATACAGAACCTTCACATGATGAATGCCCCGCGCCCGCAGCTCCCGCCGCATCACCCGCGCCAGCGGGCATACCCGTGTTTCTGCGATATCCGCAATGCGCAGCTGCTCGGCATGCAGCTTGTTGCCGGTGCCCATGCAGCTGATGACGGGAATGCCCAGCTGCACCGCCCGCTGGATGATGGAGAGCTTGGCCGAAACATTATCCACGGCATCAATGATGTAATCATAGCCCTCAAAGGGGATCTCCTGCGCGTTTTCCGGCAGATAGAACTGTTCCAGCGCTGTCACGCGGCAGTCGGGATTGATATCTGCAAGGCGGCGGCGCATCACCTCCACCTTGGGCTGACCCACGGTGGAATGCAGCGCGATGATCTGCCGGTTGATGTTGGAAACGCTCACTGTGTCCTTATCCACCAGCGTCAGCGCACCCACACCGCAGCGGCCCAGCGCCTCGGCGACATAGCCGCCCACGCCGCCCACGCCGAACAGCAGCACCCTTGCCGCCGCCAGCCTTTCTGTGCCCTGTATTCCCAGCAGCATGGCGCTGCGGACGGTTTCTTCCTTCATACAAAAATCCTCCGGCAAATATTTCTGCTTATCAGTGTACCCGAAATGCGGGCAAAAATCAACCGCCGTGCACAAAACGGCACGGCGGTGTAAAGAGTGCAGGAAAAAGGGGATCCGCCGGAAGGTCAGACCTCCAGCTCCATGCCGTCATAGGCCACCAGCAGACCGTCGGCGGCAGCCTGCTCCACCAGCTCGGCGTGGGGGCGGTGCAGCGAGGGTGCAATGTGGGTCAGCACCAGCTTGGCATCTTCGGCAAAGGCCTCCTTGTGGCGCAGCACCTGCAGCATGATGCGGATCATCGGCAGGGTGTTGTGCTCGAAGATGCGGTATTCATATTCATAATCGCCGCAGGTGGCATCAAACAGGTAGCAGTCGATCTTCTGGCCGTACAGATATTTGCCGCTGGCGGTGGGCATCCACGCACCGTCGGTGCCGTATACCAGCTTTTTGCCGTCTTTTTCGATGAGGAAGAACATGGTCTGCTCGCCCTCGAACTCGGTCTGGTGGTTGGAGCGCAGCGGCCGCACGCGGTAGCCGTCAAATTCCACGGGGGTGGGTTCGGGCAAAGCGTACAGCGCATGGGGCACCAGCAGCTGGTAGCCGGGCAGCTTGCTGCCCTCTTTTTTCAGCAGATACAGGATATCGGTGTTGGCATACACATCGATGGGATGCCCCGCCTTTTCGGCGATGGCGCAAAGGTGATCGGCGCGGAAATGGTCGCCGTGGGAATGGGAAACAAGCACCTGACGGATGCCGCTCACATCCACGCCGGCGATCTCCAGCTCGTTGAGGATCCAGATGCCGCAGTCGATCAGGAGCTGCCCGTCGATGAGTACTGCACTGGAACGGCGGGCGTCCTTGTCAAACTGATGGGCGAGCTCTGCATACAGGCTGGGCTTGAAATCCGCAGCGCCGGAACCGAGAAATAAAACCTTCATAATGCGCCTCCGTATTATATTTGAATAATAAAAATATTACAGTGGGTTTTCCATCAGATCACAGGGACTGGCCGCACCGTTTTCGATGCGCCAGCTGGCGACCTCGTATTTGCCAAGTGTCACGGAAAGCGGAGCCTTCAGCAGCAGGCTTTCCACCGTGGTGCTGCGGGCTTCGGCGGTGGGGTTGAACAGCCGCAGGATGCAGCCGCGGCCATCCGCCGCCTTTTTCAGTGCGGGCAGCTGGATCACGCTGTCGGAAAGCGTCAGCAGTGCGGGCAGCGGAGTGCAGCCGTCATTTCCGGCGGGGAAGAAGGAGAGGACGGTCGGCTTTTCACCGGCGGCATCTGCCTTGCGGCTGATGCCCTCCAGTACCTCACCGGCCTTGCCGGGACACAGAACAAAACGGAACAGCCGTTCACCCTGATCGATATGCGCCGTGTAGCGGTCCTGCGGGATGATCTTGCGGTCGTTGATGGGGTGGCCGGTGTATGCCGCCGAGCGCAGCAGGCTCAGCCACAGCGTGCCCTCTTTGCCGGAAAGTCCGTAGGTGCCGTCGTTGATCACGCCCAGCGCACGGTTTCCGTCGGTCAGCGCCGCCCAGCGCTGTGCCACGTTTTCGCGGCCGGTCATGGGCAGTTCCTCCGCACCGAAGGCCACCTGACCCACCAGTGCAGGGGTCTGCAGTGCGCCGGGGATCCTCAGCTTGAGCATCTTATGGGTCTCAGCCCACTGCAGCCGCAGATCCACGCCGATATCCGTGCCGTTAGCCGGCAGCAGATAGCGCAGCACCGCACGGGAGCTGCCCCAGCACAGAGCGCATTCCACCACGGTGCGCACCGCGCCTTCCTCCACCACGCGCACCGGAGCCAGCGGCGCTTCCACACCGCAGAAGGCCTGGTATTCCTCCGGTGTCATCACACGGAAGCTGCCGATGCGCTCCTCAAAGAAGGTCACTGTCATGCCCCACGGATCTTCATTGTCGGCGATGATATCCAGCGCACAGCCGCCGGGCAGCAGGTATTCCTCGCCGTCCACTGTGCAGCGGGCAAGAGTACCGGTGCTGCGGTCGATATCCACGGCGAGCCGGCCGTTTTCAAAGTGATAGAAGGCGCCGTCCTTCTGGTCGGGCACCGGTTTTGCGGGAATGCGGGTATAGGTGCAGTCAAAGCGGTTCATCTGCATGGGAGCAAGTGTGGCGTGGAACACCGCGCGCTTGCGCCAGTCCAGATTCAGATTGCTGTCCTCTTTTTCACACTGGGTGGGCAGCGGGCAGCCATTGTGCCACACCTGCGGCATACTGAATTCATCGGCCCAGTTCTGATCCCACAGCATCATCTCGCAGTGCAGGTCGGCCTCCACCGGCCACGGGTGCGGGTTGTAGGCCAGAATGGGGATCTGATCCTCCGCTGCGGCCTTCTGTCCCTGCGCCAGCCGGAAGAAAGCACGGGTGCGCACGCGGGAGAGAAGCTCCAGCGCATGATCGATCTTGCGCAGGATCATGTCCTCCACCGGCTGAATGGAGGAGCCGGGCAGTGAATCGTGGAATTGCACGGTCAGCAGGTCGTACAATACCTCATTGAATTCCTGTGCAGGCCAGGGCATACCGGCGGCCTCGGCGGCGACGCACATTTTTTCGACGGCAAAAAGCTCGTTCTCCAGCCGGCGGTAACCCTGCTTGACCCGGATCTGGCTGGTGTAGCAGCCGGGGGCCCACAGGTTCAGATCGCCTTCGCGGCGGGGCAGGCTTTCGCCCTTTGCTTCCAGCGCGGCCTGCTCGGCGGCAGCGCGGGCAAAAAATTCCTCCGGTGTGGCGTGCAGCAGAAGAATATCCTTTTCGGCAAATTCCTTTTTCAGTTCGGCGATGGCAGCCAGATCCTTACGGGAGGCGCCGCCGCCGTGGTCACCCACGCCCCACAGACAGGCATCGTAACCGGAGTCGGGACGGCGATCGGCGTAGCTGCGGATCTTATCCGCGGCCTTGCCCAAAGGGGAGTTGTAATCCGGCAGGCGCTGGCCGAGCACGGTGGAGCCGTCGCAGCCCACCCAGACGAAGGGCCCGTCCGGCAGGTGCAGAAAGCTTTCGGCGGGGCGGCAGAACAGGTAGCTGTCAAAACCGCTCTTTTTCATGATCTGCACCAGCCCGCGGCTGTGGCCGAAGGGATCAAAATTGATGGCTGTGGTGGGCACCTTGCCGAATTTTTCGGCAAAATAAAGTCTGCCCTCCAGGATCTGGCGCACAAAGCCCTCGCCGCCGGGCATATTGCAGTCCGGCTGCAGGAACCAGCCGCCCATGATGTGCCAGCGGCCGGCGGCAACGTGCTTTTTGATGCGCTCGAACAGGGCGGGTTCGTATTCCTCCACCCATTTGTAAAGCAGCGCTTCGTTGTGGTTAAAGACATAGCCGTCGAATTCATCACAGAAATCCGCAGCACAGCGGAATGTGGAAAGCGCAGCGGCAGCGCCCTCCTCCCATTCCCACTGCCAGACGGGATCCAGATGAGCGTTGCTCAGCAGGTAAACTGTCTTTTTCATGACAAAAGATCTCCTTTTGAGAAAAATGCGCAAATAGGATATGGTGTGCAGAATACCATTTGTTTTCATTATACCTTTTCAGGCATACAGTTGCAAAACATTTTCACTTTTCTGCAAATTGACTAAATTTTTAAGAGGAAATTTGGCAATTTGACGATAAGCTTTTGCCCCGGAAGGGTATCATTTTTGTGAGAAATCTGGTAAAATACAGACAACTTTGAATGTTATCTTTTGTTTAGCGGACATCTCGGACAATGGAAAGGAGCAGCGAATGAAGGATTTTATAATGGATAAACTGCGTCTGCTGTGTGAAACGCTGGAGAAGCACCACACCGTGCAGCTGGGCACACCGGAGACCATCGAATATGTCGCCTGCGGCTATAAAACGGACAATACCCCGCCCGAAACCGGCTGGCAGCCCTTTGCGCAGGGAACTCCGGTTTCCGGTGTGGACGCTCACTACTGGTTCCGCTTTGATGTGCAGACCCCTGCAGTGACGGAGGATGCAGATGTATTTCTGCGTATGACCACCGGCCACGAAGGTGAGTGGGATGCCCGTAATCCGCAGGGATTGCTGTATGTCAACGGCGTGATGACGCAGGGTCTGGATACCAACCATACCGAGGCATTGCTGCCCGGAGGCGAAAAGCTGCATATCGATATCTATTATTATACCGGTATGGATGGCAGCGACTGTATTCCCCGTTTCCATCTGGAACTGCTGGATCGCCGTATTTTTGATGCATATTACGATTTTCTGGTGCCTTACCGTGCACTGTGCCATCTGAATGACAACGGCACGGAGTATGCCGCCATGCGCCGCATTCTGGAACGCGCCGCTGACTGCATCGATATGCGTGCACCCAAAAGCGAATCCTATTTTGCCACACTGGCCGAAGCCCGAGCCCTGCTGGATGCAGAGCTGTATCACGGCATCTGCGGCAAACGCGGGGATGAGCCGGTGGTCAATCTGATCGGCCATACCCATATCGATGTGGCTTGGCTGTGGACCTATGCCCAGACCAAGGAAAAGACCCAGCGCAGCTTCGCCACTGTGCTCAAGCTGATGGAGGAATACCCCGAGTATCTGTTTATGTCCAGCCAGCCTCAGCTTTACAAGTACCTGAAGCAGGAGGCTCCCGAGACTTACGAGCGGCTGAAGCAGTGCGTGGCCGAGGGCCGCTGGGAGGTAGAGGGCGCCATGTGGCTGGAGGCAGACTGCAATCTGATCTCCGGCGAAAGCTTTGTGCGCCAGATCCTGCACGGCAAGCGCTTTATGAAGCAGGAATTCGGTGTGGACAGCCGCACTCTGTGGCTGCCTGATGTATTTGGCTACAGCGCCGCGCTGCCTCAGATTTTGAAAAAGAGCGGCGTGGATAATTTTGTCACAAGCAAGATCAGCTGGAATGAGAGCAACTGCCTGCCCTATGACACCTTCTGGTGGCAGGGCATCGACGGCACCGAGATCTTTACCAGCTTCCTCACCGCGCAGAATATGACGGCGGACGGCAAGCCCACCACCGGCACCACCTATGTGGCGAATACCGAGCCCACACTGGTCATGGGCGCATGGAACCGCTATCAGCAGAAGGAATTCAACAATGAGGTCATCTCCACCTTCGGCTTCGGTGACGGCGGCGGCGGTCCCACCCGTCATATGCTGGAGATGCAGCGCCGTCTGGCTTACGGTCTGCCCGGTGTGCCCCGTACGCAGATGAGCTTTGCGAACGGCTGGCTGGATCGCAGTCTTGCCAATTTCAAGGCCAACAGCGAAAAACTGCGCCGCACCTGCCGCTGGGTGGGTGAGCTGTATCTGGAATACCACCGCGGCACCTATACCAGTCAGGCCCGCAATAAGAAATCCAACCGCAAAAACGAGTTTGCGCTGCAGCGTGCCGAGGGACTGAGCGCTGCCAATATGCTGCTCAACGGTGCGCAGTATCCCCAGAATGTCATCAATGACTGCTGGGAGACCGTGCTGCTCAACCAGTTCCACGATGTCATTCCCGGTTCCTCCATCCATGAGGTGTATGAGGACAGCACCGCCATGTACGCGCAGGTGGCCGCAGCTGCCGCCGCGACACAGAAGACCGCACTGGATGCCCTTGCCGCCCGCATTGATGCACCGGCAGGCGGTGTGCTGGTGGTCAACCCCACCGGCGCAGCCCATGGCGGCCCCGTGATGCTGCCCGACGGCACCACCGCCGAGGTGGAGCCCATCCCCGCATGGGGCTGGAAGGTGGTCACCCCCGCCGAAGGGACCGAAAGCGTGACAGTCAGCGGAAATACGATCGAAAACAAGTATTATCGTCTGACGCTGGATACCGCTGGCCGTATTGCCGGGCTGTGGGATAAGCGTGCACAGCGCAGCGTATTCCGACCCGGCGAAAAGGGTAACGAACTGCAGATCTTTGAGGATTTTCCCCGTGACTATGATGCGTGGGAGATCAGCAGCTACCATGAGCAGAAGATGTGGGTGCTGGACGATGCCGCCGAGCTGAGCAGCATCACCGACGGCAGCCGTGCAGGTATCCGCATCCGCCGCAGATATCTGAACAGCTCCATCACCCCGACCGTCTGGCTGTATGAGACCTGTGAGCGTATCGATATCGATACCGAGCTGGACTGGCACGAGGAGCATCAGCTGCTCAAGGCAGCCTTCCCGCTGGATGTCCACACCACTCGTGCCACCTATGAGATCCAGTTCGGCAGTGTGGAGCGTCCCACCCACCGCAACACCAGCTGGGATGCCGCCAAGTTTGAGGTCTGTGCCCACAAGTGGGCCGATCTTTCCGAGGATGGCTACGGTGTCAGTCTGCTCAATGACTGCAAGTACGGGCACAGCGCCGAGGGAAGCGATCTGCGCCTGACGCTGCATAAATGCGCCACCTATCCCGATCCCGAAGCGGATAAGGGCGCACACAGCTTCACCTATTCGCTGTTGCCCCATACCGACGGCTGGCGTACAGCCGGTGTCCCGCAGCAGGCGCTGGCGCTCAATCAGCCGCTGATCGCCGTATCGCTGCCCGCACAGGCGGGTGAGCTGCCCGGCGAGTGGTCGATGGTCAGCTGCAGCGCCCCCAATGTGCTGGTGGATACCGTCAAAAAAGCTGAGGAAAGCGCCGATATCGTGGTGCGTGCCTATGAGGCCTTTGACCGCCGTACCCCTGCCGCCGCCTTTAAGTTCGGCTTCGGTATCCGCCGCGCCGTGCTGTGCGACCTGATGGAAAACGAGCTGCAGGAGCTGCCTGTCAGCGATGATACCGTCACGCTGCCGATGGCAAACTTTGAACTGGTCACTGTCAAGGTCACGCCTGCCTGATCCCGTTTTGTGCTATGCGGCCCGCTTTCGGGCGGGCTGTTCGGCAGATAAAAGCAATCCCCTATCCAACCGCACATTTTTTCAAGCGAACACCCTGTCGAAAAAATGGCAGGGCCCGGCGCGTCGGGCTCCCCACCGCGATCTTCCATGCGGCGGACGCTCCCACCGGGAGACGAGGTGAAAAACCGTTATGTTTCAGATTCGATGGATTTGGAAGAACATGGATGAGGAGTACCGCAAGAAATATCTTGTGGGCCTGCTCATCTCGCTGGTGACCACGGTAATGGGTCTGATCAACCCGTTCCTGTCCGCCGAACTGGTGGATGAGGTCATTGTCAACCACAATGTGGATCCCATGCTGCGGCTGCTCATCACCATGCTGGTGGTGGTATGTGTGCAGCAGGGGCTGCGCTATCTGATGATGATCTGGTTCGAGGGCAGCGCTCAGAATGTTGTCTACAATATGAAGAGCCGCCTGTTCGAAAACCTGCAGCATCAGGAGATGGCCTTTTTCGACCGGCACCGTGCCGGCGATCTGATGACCCGCCTTACCGGCGACCTTGACTGGGTGCGTCATTTTACCACCCACATCGTCTTCAACCTGATGGAGTGCTTTGTGCGCTTTGGCAGCACGCTGGTGTTCCTGATGTTCATCAACACCAAGCTGACCCTTGCGCTGCTGGCCGCCGCTCCTGCGCTGCTGGTCATCACCTTCGTTTACTCCAAAAAGATCCGTCCGCTGTTCATGGATCTGCGTGAGCGCTCTGCTGCGCTGAATACTGCCGCGCAGGAGAATATCGCCGGCAACAAGGTGGTCAAGGCCTTCGCCCGCGAGGAATACGAAAAGAATAAATTCCGCGAGCACAACAAGGCCTTCCACGATGCCAACCTGAATATCAACGAGCGTTGGCTGAAATTCTATCCCGGCATCGACCTGCTGGCCAATGCCATGACGGTGATCACCATCTTCTTCGGCGCTTTCCTCATCATGGAGGGTGAGCTGACCTTCGGCGGCCTGAGTATCTTCACCTCGCTGTCGTGGGCACTGTCCAGCCCCATGAGCACGCTGGGCAACTACCTCAATGACCTGCAGCGTTTTGCCTCCTCTGCCAACAAGGTCATCGAGATCTACTATGCACGGCCCTCCATCATCGACCGTGACGATGCCATCCCCCATCCCCGCGCCGATGTCAAAGGCAAGGTGGAATTCCGCAATGTGGATTTCGCCTACGGCCGTGAAAAGGTGCTGGAGGATGTGAGCTTCACCGTAGAGCCGGGCAAGACCCTTGCCATCATGGGCTCCACCGGCTCCGGCAAGACCACCATTATCAATCTGCTGGCCCGTCTGTACGATACCAAAAACGGCGCCGTGCTGGTGGATGACTGCGATGTGCATCTGTGGCGCATCAACGAGCTGCGCCGCTGCATCGGCAATGCCACGCAGGATGTGTTCCTGTTCTCGGATACCGTTTCCTCCAACATCGCTTTCGGCAATCCCGGCCTGAGCCAGGAGCAGATCGCCGATTTCGCCCGCCGTGCCGGCGCTGCGGAATTTATTGAAAAAATGCCCGAGGGCTATGAGACCGTTGTCGGCGAACGCGGCGTGGGTCTTTCCGGCGGTCAGCGGCAGCGCGTGGCGCTGGCCCGCGCACTGGCCATGGAAGCCCCCATCGTCGTGCTGGATGATACCACCAGCGCACTGGACAGCGAGACCGAGCAGTATATCCGCGAACAGCTCAATGAACTGCCCTATGCCTGCACCAAGATCATTGTGGCGCAGCGCATTTCCTCCGTCAAGGCTGCGGATGAGATCCTTGTGCTGGATAAGGGCCGCATTGCCGAACGGGGTACGCACGACGAGCTGATCGCTCTGGGCGGCCTGTATTATGAGACCTATTGTCTGCAGAACGACATCCCCTATGTTGCCGCTGATCAGAAAGGGGGCGAGTGAGCATGGCAAAACGCAATACCTTCGGCGTTGACGAAAACCTTGAAACTCCGTTTAACATAAAACATCTGCTCCGCGCCGGCAAGTACATCAAGCGCCACGGTCTGAAAATGTTCATCGCGCTGATCATGGCCTCCGTGTCTGCTGTGGTCGCTCTGTTCATTCCCAAAATCAGCCAGTGGGTACTGGATGATGCCGTTCCCAACAAAAACTATTCCTACCTGCTTCGCCTGCTGCTCATTTATGTGGGCATTCTGGCGGGAAGCATTCTGCTCAATGTTATCCGCGCCCGTCTGATGGCGCACGCGGCACAGGGCATCATTTACGATATCCGCGAGGATCTTTTTGCCCATCTGCAGAAGCTGCCCTTCACCTATTATGACAGCCGTCCCACCGGCAAGATCCTGGTGCGTGTGGTCAACTATGTCAACTCGGTGGCGGATATCCTTTCCAACGGCATTCTGAATATGGTCATGGAGTGCATCACGCTGATCCTTGTGGCCATCTTCATGTTCGGCACCGATGTCAAGCTGGCCTTTGTTATCGTGGCCGGTCTGCCCATCTTTGTGGGCTGGATCCTGCTCATCAAGCCCCGTCAGCGCCGTGCATGGCAGGCACAGTCCAACAAGGCCTCCAACTTCAACGCCTATCTGGCCGAAAGTCTGGATGGCTCCAAGGTCAGTGAGCTGTTTGCCCGTCAGGGCGCCAATGTGGGCACCTGCAAAGAGCTGCTGGCTGCCTGCCGCAAAACCTGGATGGACGCGATTTATATCTCCAACTCGGTGTGGCTGTTCTCTGTCATCCTGACACAGGTGGTCTCCACCTTCCTGTATCTGACCGGCGTGTACTGGTACGGCGGCGGACTGATCGTCTCCTTCGGTATCCTCTCTGCCATGAGCCAGTATGCCAGCCGTTTCTGGGCGCCCATCACCAACCTTGCCAACATTTACAACAGCTTCATCAACAACATCGCCTATCTGGAGCGTATTTTCGAGACGATGGATGAGCCCATCACCATCGATGACGCCCCCGATGCTGTGGAGCTGCCCGAGGTAAAGGGCGAGGTCACCTTTGATCATGTCACCTTCGGGTATGAAGAGGGTATCCATGTTCTGGAGGATATCAATTTCCACATCAACCCCGGCGAGAGCATTGCGCTGGTGGGTCAGACCGGCTCCGGCAAGACCACCATCGTCAACCTGATCTCCCGCTTCTATGATCTGAACGGCGGCGCAGTGCTGCTGGACGGTAAATACGATGTCTCCAAGGTGACGCTGAAATCCCTGCGCGACCAGATGGGTATTATGATGCAGGATTCCTTCATCTTTACCGGTACCATCCGCGACAACATCCGCTATGGTAAGCTGGATGCCACGCAGGAGGAGATCGAGCGTGCGGCCAAGGCTGTGTGTGCCCACGATTTCATCGAGCAGATGGATAACGGCTACGATACTGCCGTCAGCGAGCGCGGCGGCCGGCTGTCACAGGGTCAGAAGCAGTTGATCAGCTTTGCCCGCACACTGCTTTCCGACCCTAAGATCCTGATTCTGGATGAGGCCACCTCCTCCATCGATACCAAGACGGAAAAGCTGCTGCAGAACGGCATCGATGTGCTGATGAAGGGGCGTACCTCTTTCATCGTGGCGCACCGCCTGTCCACCATCCGCAAGTGTGACCGCATCTTCTTCATCGGCAACAAGCAGATTCTGGAAGCCGGCAGCCATGAAGAACTGATGGCAAAGCACGGCCTGTACTACCAGCTGTATACCACCCAGATGGGCAAGAGGGACAGTGAATAAGTCTTTTTCGCCGTAATAATGGATCAAAAAAGGGAGTTACCGCCCGTTTGAGCGGTAACTCCCCCTTTTTGTGTTCAGAAAGAGGTCTGTGGAACAGATGAAAAGTTCCGTGATTGAAAGGCTCAGCTGTCACAGCCGCAGCGGCAGGACCTGCCTGCACCGGGGATACTGCGGCTTTGAGCGGCGCCGACGATATCGCTTTCCGGAACACTGTCAAAAGCGGCGCTTTCCGAAGCAGTGCCGCGCACCGTCTGTGCTGCCGGCTCCAGTGCATCTATGATCGCCTGCCATGTGGCACGGTCCACGCTGTCGGTTTCCGGCTGGCCGGCATCCCGCTGTACGCGCTGTACGGCACGCAGCGTGCCGGCGCGGAAGATCCCGTCCTCCGCAACATAGCCCACGCCGCAGTATTCCTCTGCCAGTTGGTTGAGCATCCGCTGCAGCTGCAGCACATACGGGCCGAAGCTGCCCTCCCGCAGCACTCTGCCGCCCCATTCATAGCCGGAGCTCGCTGCGGCCTCCTGCTCGCCGTAGATATCCTGCGCACTGGCAAACGAGTAGACCTCAACCAGCCGGTCCCATGTGGCGCGGTCCACTTCGCCGGTTGGCGGCAGACCGAATTCCCGCTGAAAGCTCTGTACCGCAAAATAGGTATAGCGCTTGTATTCGCCGGGGTCATCGTAAACGCCCTCGTCCGGCGGCACAGGCTGGCCTGTGGGATTCACCTCCGGGATGGGGTTGCGCACGGCGGGGTAGAACAGCGAGATCAGCTGCAGCGCCTGCTGCAGCCACAGCACAAGGCTGCCCTCGCTGTCCGGACCCAGCGGACTGCTGTAGGCGGGCACCGCCGAAGACCGCGCTGCGCCCTCCACCGTGATGATGCGGATGTACTGGGCGTACAGGGCGCTCCATGTGGAGGGACCCACCACGCCGTCCGCCGTCAGCCCGAACAGCTGCTGGAATGCAATGACGGCGCTTTGCGTTGCCGCACCGAAGCTGCCGTCATAGCTGATGACGGGGATAGTGGGGTAGTACAGCGAAAGCACATACAGATAATACTGCATCTCCCGCACGGCATCGCCGCTGTCGCCGCGCCGCAGCGGGCTGCCGGGATAGGTGCCGGGAAACTGGCTGCCGGGCACCAGCTGCAGCGCCACGGATGCGAAGATCTGCCGCAGCCGGTTCCAGGTGGCGGCGCCGGCCACACCGTCCACCGTCAGCCCGAAGGCCTGCTGGAACGCCCGCACTGCTGCAGCGGTGGCGGGGCCGAAGCTGCCGTCAACGGCAACCGCAGGGATCTGGCTGTACTGATCACTGACAACCAGCAGCCAGAATTGCAGCGTGCGCACCGCATTGCCGCGGCTGCCCTGCCGCAGCGGTGTGCCGGGGTATTCGGTCACATAGCCCAGTTCTGTGTTCTCCTCCAGAATGACGGAGGAAAACTCCCGGTAAAGGGCGTTCCATGTGGCCCGCCCCACGATGCCGTCCGTCGTAAGTCCTGCCCATGCCTGAAAGGTGCGCACGGCGGCAGCCGTCGCCTGCCCGAAGATGCCGTCCACCTCCAGCAGCGGAAGTCCCTCGATATAGCCGCGTACCGTGTTCAGCCAGTACTGTACCTGCCGCACCGCTGTGCCGCTGCTGCCCGCGGAAAGATTCGTGCCGGGGAATGCCCCCTCTGCATTGCCCACGCTGTCCTGGTTGGGGAATTCGCCCTCGCTGCCCAGCTCCGCCAGCTTTTTTACTGCCACATAAATGTAGCTGATCTTGTACCATGTGGCATAGCCCACCACGCCGTCGGCGCTCAGGTTGAACTGCCGCTGAAAGCGGCGTACCACGGCGGCGGTGTCGGTGCCGTATACACCGTCCACCGTCAGCGTGCCGAAGGCGGGGTAGTTTTTGGCAATGCGGTTCAGCTGCCGCTGGATGGTGCGCACCGCTGTGCCGCTGCTGCCCACCGTAAGCGCCGCACCGGGATAACTCTGCGGGATGGCTGCGATGTTGTCGGAGGTGACCAGCTCCAGATTGCTGCCATAGTAATAGGTCAGAATGCGGTAGGGTGTGTAGCCCTGATTGGCCAGTGTCACGGTGCCCCACTGCTTGAGCCCGGGGCAGGTCACCTGCTTGCCGTCACAGTATTCCGCGTAAAACGGGTTGACAGTACCGGGACGGCGGATATAGGTGGCGAAAAGTTCATCCACAATGCGGGATACATTCTCAAAAATATTCCGTCCGTGCACATAGTATTGGTCGTAGGAGGTGGAGTTGGTGATCTGAAAAGAGTAGCCCTTGCTGAGATACCACTCCGTAAACACCCGGTTCAGCGCCAGACTGATCTGGCAGTAGATGTTGGCGCGCAGTGCGTTTTCCGGCCATGTAGGGTAGATCTCGCTGCAGCACACATTTTTGATGTAATCCCGGAAGGTGACCGTCACATCCCGTGCGCTGGCGCTGGGTCGGCCCAGATGCACGGTGATGTAGCTGGGAATGATGACGGAGGAAAGTACCCACGGCCTTTCGCATTCCAGCCGCGGTGCGGTGGAGGGCTGGGGAGCATCCGGGTCAAACAGATGGTGAGTGGGAATGCTGAAAACCTCCTCCGAAGCCGGCACGGCATCGTCGCCGGTCAGAGGCTGCATCGTCAGCAGCTGCAGACTGGTCTGGCCTTCAAACACCTGCACGCCCCGTACCGTAACAGGCGCATAGCCTTCCTTTTCGGCGTGTACGGTGTATACGGCATAGGGCAGCTGTGCGGTGTTTTCCTCATCCAGTGAAAGCGCTGCAGGCGGAGCCCACACCTGTACAGACGGGGCGTCGCCCTCCCGGTCGGTGGTAAGCTGTGCCAGCTCGGCATCGAATTCGTCCGTGATGCGGATGTTTACCGCTTCCACCGGCAGTACCTCACCGGCAAAAGCCTGAACATGGATCATTCCGGTCGGCATAAAAGCATCGACCTCCTTTCCGTCCAGTGTATGCAAAGCCGGTGGCCGATGTCCGTAGGCAGGAGAGCTTCGAAAGAAAAAAAGAACAGGAGACGCTGTATTCGACAGCGACTCCTGTTACCAATTATGGGATCAGTAGCTTATCACCAGCATCTGGTGGCCGGTGATCTCGGGGACAGTCAGCGTGCACACACCGCTTTCGGAGGTAAAGGGCAGCTCAATGTTCTGCGGCATAAGAAGGATCTTGTGCGGCTGTTCGGGAATATGCAGACGGACGGAAGTGTTGTACAGGGTGGGGAAATCCTCCAGCACCGAGGTGCATCCGCGCTGTACCGGCGAAGCGTACATCAGATGCAGCACATACTGCCGCTGCGGTTCTCTTTTTACAAAATGGATCCTTGCCTGCGAGGGCATGGCGACCTCGACGGCATCAGCGCGGTACAGCTGACGCAGCAGCCATTTGAAATACCGGCGGTGATAGGTAACACCGTAGTCCGCATACAGCTCTGCAAGCGGGTGGGCAGCATACAGCACATTGCCGCACCGGATCGCTGCGGGATATTCCGCGAATTCCTCTTTGTAGGGCGTATTGCAGTGCGAACAGTATTTTCCGTAGGTGCGGTTGAATTCCGGCTCTTTTATGCGGGCAAGAACAGTGCCTTCGCCCGCCACCCGGTGAGCGCTTGTGTAGCAGAGGATCGGCGAGGAGACGATATCCTCCTCCGTCTGCGATGCCAGCTGAAAATAATCCACATCGCAGCCGGATTTTCCCAGATAGGTCAGGCCGGTGTCAAAGGCAAAGGTGTTCCCGTTTTCCATCAGTCCGCTGCCGCCCAGCATCAGAACCTTGCCGCCTTTGCGCACATAGTTGTCAAAGGCTTTGCCCAGTTCTTCGTTCAGCCGGTAGTTATCCGGCAGGATAACGGTGTCGAATTTTTCCAGCTCCGCCGCGCAGTGCACCACATCAAAATCGATCTGGCAGTCCAGTATCAGCTTGGCAATGTCCTCGTTGCGCTTGCTGTCGGTGCTGACCATGATGCCCAGCTTTGCGGTTTCCGCGGTGTCAAAACAGTATTCTTCAATGGACTGTGCGTAGGAAAAGGCCTTGCCGATGTTCCGGTAGGTATCCGGATCCATCCGGCCGGACGGCGGCAGCTGGTCGCCCACACTGATGCGGGCGCCGTTGGCCAGCATGGCGGCACATTCAAATTTCAGTGCCTCCGGGGTTTTGTAGCCGCCGAATTCGCCCCATGACCGGTGAAATTTGCCGGTCATGCCCAGATAATCCTTGCCTAGTCCGGCAAAGTACCGGGCACGCATGGGCATTTTGTCATAGCCGCCCCATGCGGTGGGAAGATCTTCCATCTCAAAATGCGTGCTGGCGTAATGCCATTCCGGCTTATCGATCTCCGCACCGCCGGAATTGAAAAAGACGGATGCCTCCGGATGTTTTTTCAGAATGATGCTGCGCAGGCCGTCCAGTGTGATCTTCTTCTGCATCCGGTAATAAGCTCTGGCAT
Source organism: Oscillospiraceae bacterium (assembly GCA_017472965.1). Taxonomy (GTDB): domain Bacteria; phylum Bacillota; class Clostridia; order Oscillospirales; family Ruminococcaceae; genus UBA1762. Next base: position 49,087 of record JAFUNR010000004.1, read on the forward strand.
CCGCCTTGGAATCCGGATCCAGCCCCGCCTGCCGCATCCCGCGCAGACAGTCCGGACAGTAACAGGCATCGTAACAGAAAACGATATCGAAAAAGACACCGTCCAGGCGCTTGTAACGCTCACATACCTCCTCCGTCATCGCGTACAGATAATCGCGGTAGCCGCCGGCCGAGCACAGATGGATCCAGGAGCAGATCGGCCGCGGGGTATCGGGAGAGGCACTGAAATCATAGACGGTGCTCAGGCAGGAACCGTCCTTTGCGCGGGCGATCCATTCCGGATGCTGCTCGGCATCCAGTACGGAGAAGCCCAGCGTCAGGTACAGCGGTGCATATACGCCGATCTCATGGCAGGCATCCATCATTTCGCCCGCCAGATCGCGGCCGGGTGCAAGCCCGGGGTGAGGGGTACCGACTGTAGTGGGAAAATAATGATAGCCGTGGTGACATTTTCCAAAGACTGTGATGCTGTTGATATGGCCCTCCTGCAAAGCGGCCTGAAACTGTTTTTTATCAAACTGATCGCCCACTCCCTTCATGAATTCCGAGGTGTGGAAATCCAGATGGACCTGTCTTGACGGAAGTCTTCTCATACATCATTTCTCCTTATTTTCAGGGATGCAAACATGCTGCTGAAGATGCGGCATTCTTTCAGAAAAGCTCCGGCCCTTCGTATACTGTCAGCTTGCTGGCGATCCGCCGCAGGGCGCTGCCGGGAGCGACAAGCTTTCCGGCAAGGATGTCCTCCTCTGTGATGCTGGCGGTCAAAATCTCCCGCGCGTGTGCCAGTGCATCCTTCATGCAGCTTTGGTAAGCGCCGCGCTCCCGGTCGTAGATGATGTGGATCACGCCGTCGGCGGTCTGCGCCGCATCGGGGTAGGAGACATTGTCCCGCCCGTCCAGCAGCAGACGGTAAGGCCATGTGGCGCCCTCGTCCTCCGAAAGGAATGCCGTCAGGTTGTTGCGGCCGGTGCATGCATGGTGATTGATGAGAAGAATGCGCCCCGAGCGCAGCCGCCGGATGAAAAAGCGGGAGTTCGGCCCGCCGAGACCGCTGTCGGTGCCGGGGCTCCAGCTGCGGCCGCCGTCGGTGGAAGCGCTCCTGCAGATGCCGCAGCCGGCGCGTACATACATTTCGATGCTGCCGTCGGCTTTTTCCAGCAGCATATGCTCGTCAAACCAGCGCTGCGGCACATCGGCCGTGCCCAGCAGCGCGAAGTTTTCGCCGTTATCCGTGCTGTGCCACACGGCGGTGCCGTCGTACAGATGGGGGACGGGGTATTCCGGTGTGGGGCCGAGAACATGCTGTCCCCACAGTGTCAGCGGCAGCAGCCACTCGCCGGTGGAAAGCACGGTGGGCTTGTTCATCATCACGCCATCGCCCACGGTGATCTCATCGCTCCAGCGCAGCACGGGGGCGTCCGGCTCGTCGCAGCGCACGGCGCGCAGCACATGATCCGGTACATCCGCCCAGAAAAACCACAGCCGGCCCAGCGGATCGATCCACAGGCAGGGGTCAAAACAGCGGTGGCCCGCTTCGGGCGCAGCCACGGCCACAGGTTCACCGAAATCGCCGTCCTTTTCGGCGCAAAGCAGCAGACAGCAGTTGCCGATCTCCTCCGTTTTGCCGCCGGAGTAGAAGGTGATAAAGTGCCGTCCGCCGGGGGTGACCTCAATGCCGGGAATGCCCTGCCAGAGCCGCTGCGTGCTGCCGTACTGCCGCAGCGCGCTGTTTTCGGTGATCAGCATGAATGAAAACCTCCCTGTCTGTTTTTCTACAGAATAACAGAGGAAAACCGGAATGTCAATGGGGGAAAAACACCGGATTCCGTTGACAAATTTGTTCTGCAGGCTATAATGAAACTGTAAACCGCCGAAAGGAAGGATGCGTTTATGTCCGATATTTACCGCGCCGAAAATCTTGCGTTTGTGGGCGAAAACCTGCCGCGTGTCTGCAACCGCGCCATCTTCTGTACCAATACGCCCACCACGCTGCTGACGGGCGACCGCCCCGTACTGCGCCTGATCCGTTACGCCACGCTGCTGGGTACGCTGCAGCTGTGGGTGGGGGAGGAGGAGCCCCTCCGGCTGGAGGATTTTGCCGATGTGAAGTTTTCCTACCGCGCCAATCTGGCCGAATGGGAACTGCGGGATCCCCGCTGTCCGGCGGTGATCATCCTGAGCGCCGGTGCGCCGCAGGGTGTGGAGGGTTTTGTGCTGCGTGCACAGGCGGATGCACCGGTAAAGCTGCACTGGCGCTTTGGCGGCGTGCATACCTTTGATGACTGTCACTGGAACCTGAATGCCGCAAAGCCGGAGGCCATCGGCTGCGCTGAGACCCCCGCGGAGTGGTATACCGGCAATACCGTCACACAGAAGGACGGCGTTTTTACCCTGTTTGCCCCTGACGGCAGCGAGGGCAGCGGCAACGATGCCCGCCGCACGCAGAGTACCACGGTGTATCTGCGCAGCGAGCAGCCTGCCCGCTGCGGCGAAGAGCTGCCCTGCGCGGAGGGTACGCTCTTTCTTGCGCCGGATACCTGCGCATATCTTTCTGCCGGACGCACTGTGCCGGCGGCAGGTGCGGAGGGTTTTGCCGCGGTGCTGCAGCGCCATGAGATGTTGCAGAACATCTTCGCTTCGCACACGCCGGATGCTTTTCTGGATGCGCAGATGGCGGTGCTTTCCGCCGAGATCGACGGCGCATGGTACGGGCAGTATACCGTACATTCCAACCAGTCGTGGAATGCGCCGTATCTGGGCTGGTGCAACCGCTTCGGCAATATGCTGGGCGGCTGGCTTGACCGTGTGATCACCGAGGTGAAATACTACTGCGGCTACATGAATACCACCAATGACCTGCGCGGTATGCATGCAGACCCGGAAAAGAATTATGCGGAGGCGGCTCCCGATTCCCGCTATTACGGTCTGGGCCGTATTATGCGGCATCAGTATTTTTACAATATGCAGAGCCAATTCTTTGATCAGGCCATCTTTGCGTGGCGCATGACCAACGATTCCGTGCTGGCAGGACTGCTGCGCCATGCGCTGGAATACCACACCCGCTGGCAGGATGAATGCTTTGATCCCGACGGCGACGGCCTGTACGAAAGCTATATCAATACCTGGCCCACCGATGCGGTGTGGTATAACGGCGGCGGCAGCTGCGAAGAGACCTGCTACGCCCACCGTGCCCACAAGGCGGCCATGGAGCTGGCTGAAGCGGATGGCGACACCGCCGCTGCGGCGTACCACAAAGAAAAGCTGGAGCTCATCGAAAAGGGCTTCAAAGAAAAGCTGTGGCTGAAGGATGTGGGCTATCCCGCCATGTGCATCGAGGACGGCGGCCACGGCCGCGCTCACCGCTCCGCGTGGCTTTACAACAGCTTTATGCCGGTGGATATGGATCTGGTGGATCCCTTTGAGGCCGCCATGTGTCTGGATTATCCCCGCTGGGCGCTGGAAAATGTGCCGGGGCCTGCCGGCGGCAAAATGGTCTGGATCTCCAACTGGGTGCCTTCCACCTGGTCGGCACGCGAAAAATCCGGCGGCGAAAATCTGCAGCAGGCCTACGCCTGCTTCAAGGCGGGCTTTGTGCAGGATGGTTACGATTTCCTGTGCGGCACCATGCGCAAAGCGCCGGATGCCTTTGATCAGACCGTCAGCCCCGGCAGTATTGCATCCGAGTCTGCCTCGCTGCTGGCGCGTGCCGTCGTCTGCGGTCTGCACGGCTTCCGTCCCGATTACCCGAATGGAATTGTCACCGTTGCGCCGCAGTATCCCGCGGATTGGGATCATGCCTCGTTCCGCACCTCGTATTTTGGCTGCGAGTACCGCCGCAGCGGCGATACTGTCAGCTACCGCTTCGATATGGCGCAGCCCGCACAAAAGATCCGTCTGGTGCTTCCGCTGCACGGCGCGGGCATCCGCAGTCTGACCGGCGCACAGACATACACCACCGTAGAGGGCATCGGCTGCCGCAGTCTTGTGATCGAACTGCGTGACACCGACTGCGCCGAGATTTCTTTTGCTGTGGAGCGGCCTGCAGCCCCTGCCGCGCCGCTGGATATCGCCTGCGCCCCCGGCGATACCCTCGATCCCGGTGTTGACGGTGTGACAGCCGTGTACGATCCGCAGGGCGTTCTGGCCGCTTACAGCGTGCGGGAGGGCCGTGCCGGGCTGCAGCTGCGCAGCGATATGGACGGTGATCACATGGTCTTTGTGCGCCGCGGCGAAGGCGAGGAGGCCCTGTGGCAGATCCTGCGGCTGGATATTTCGCCCACACAGCAGCGGCTGGATTATCAGGCGCATACCGAAATGGATGCCGCCGGCTGCCGCTGCGAACCGCTGCCGCTGTCACTGACGGACGATGTCAAAACCATTTTCAAACAGAATTACTATGTGCCCCGGGGCAAGATCTGCCTGACCCTTGCCGCGGACGGCTATGCTCCGTGGAACTTCCATTACGATACCCCGCCCGCGCCGCCTGTCTGTATGGATAAGGCCGGCGAGACCGTCACCGACCGGCAGGGCGTGCCTTACCGCATCGGCAGCGATGAGTGCAATATTGCCTTTACCTCGCTGTATCCCAACTGGCCGGACTCCGTCACCTTCCCGGTGGAACGCACCGCCCGCGCCGTCAAGCTGCTGGTGTGCGGCTCCACCAATCATATGCAGGTCGCCATTGCCAATGCGGTGGTGCGCTTTACCTACACCGATGGCAGCACCGAGGAGCTGGAACTGGTGCCGCCGGATAACTTCTGGCGTCTGTGCGGCTACAATAAATTCCCCGGCAACGGCACCACGCAGGATTACAGCTACGAGCGCGACGGCTTCTGCCTGCCCGAGACCCCGCCTGATCTGATCCGGTTGGGCGAAAACTGCCGGGCCGTGTCGCTGGTCTGGCGGCTGACAGAGGGTAAAAAGCTGGCAAGCATCACGCTGGAGACCCTTTCGCAGGAGGTCGTCATCGGTCTGATGGCCGTTACGCTGGTGGATCCGCTGGATTGATCCATGTACCCGAAAACGCATTTTCGCAAGAACACGATAAGGAGAAACCGTTATGAGTGAAGAACTGAAGAAAGATGCTGCCCTGCCGGAGGATGCCCCTGCCATGCCCACGGACGGCACTGTGGAAGCGGTGGAAGCCGCCGCCGATATCCAGCCGCTGCCGGAGTGGAAGGTCTCCGGTATCTTCTCCTCCCACATGGTGCTGCAGAGGGAGCGTCCCATCACCGTCTGGGGCTGGAGCACCCACACCGGCGCTGCCGTCACCGGCTGCTGGAGCGGCGAGACCGTCACCGCCGAGGTGGATGAAAACGGTCGCTTTGCGCTGACCTTTGCCCCGCGTCCCGCCAGCTTTGTTCCCACCGAAATGACCGTTTCCTCGCCGTACGGCAGTGATACCTTCACCGATATTCTGGTGGGCGATGTGTGGCTGGTGGGCGGTCAGTCCAATGCCGAGCTGACTCTGGAACCCTGTCTGCGCACCACGCCGGAGATCGCGGCCACACTGTGCGGTGAGCATCCCATCCGTCTGTTCCGCCAGACCTGTGCCGGCGCACGGGAGCACGAGGAATTTTTCGCCGAGCCCGCACGGGATATCATCGATCCCACATGGTGCTGGAACCTGCCGGATGAGCTCAATGCCAGGCGCTTCTCCGCACTGGGCTATTACTTCGCCCGCATCATGAGCGAACAGGTGCCCGTACCCTTCGGCATGGTGATGATGTGCGCGGGCGGCGCCTGCCTGCGTGAGCTGATGCCGCTGGAGCTGGGCCACCGTCTGGGCTATACCACCGGCGCCAATGTGCCCGTGGCCGGTTACTTCAATACCCTGATTGCGCCGCTCATCGGTCTGCAGTTCACCGGCCAGATCTTCTTCCAGGGCGAAAGCGAGGGCATCTGGAAGGAGATGGCGCTCTCTTACGATACCGATCTTGCCGCCTATGTGGAGGACGAGCGCTGCCGCTTCGGTTTCGATTTCCCGTTCCTCAATGTGCAGCTGTCCTCTTACCGGGATGAATGCGATGCCTATTTCAAGCATCTGTACTGGGTGCGCAGCCGTCAGCTGCGTGCAAAGAATATCATTCCCGGCTACTGCATGGCGGTGGCACGCGATCTGGGCTCTCTGCCCGAGGATCCCGATTTTGCCCACTCTCCCTACAAATACCCGCTGGCAAAGCGTGTTGCCGCACAGGCGCTGGCATATGTGTACGGCGTCGGCAGCAAGACGCAGGCCGATCCACCGATGCCCGCCGAAGCAATGCGCAGCGGGGATTCCGTCACCGTGCGCTTTGATTGCGCACAGGGCGGCCTTGTCACCGCGGATGGCGGTGAGCCGGTCGGCTTCTCCTTCATGAATGCCGAAGGCGAGGAGATCGCAGCCGCGGCCGTCATCACCGGCGGGGATACCGTTACCGTCACCCTGCCGGCGGATGTGCTGACCGACGAGGTGCATTACGCCATGTACAACAAGGTGTATCTGGAGCAGGCCAACCTGTGCCGTGCCGACGGTATGCCCGTACCCGCCTTTGTGCTGCCGGTGCAGAATGCCTGAACGGAAAAACGGATTCTTTCCGGATAAAACGATGAAAAAACACGCGCCCGCCGCCGGGTGCGTGTTTTTGTATTGGTTCAGGATATCTTTGGCAGCCGGCCGTCTTACAGCACCGGCTCAATGGCAGCCATGGGGCAGCCCACCATGGCATCGATGGCGCTTCTTTCCGCTTCGGGCGGCACATCGTCCGCGATGGCCTGTGATTTACCCTGCGCATTCAACGAAAACACCTGCGGGCAGCGCACCACGCACATGCCGCAGCCGATGCACTGATCTTTAACGGTAAAACGCATACCTGTTTCCTTTCTGCGGAAAGCTCCGCCGGATGATTTTATGTCCCGCCGGACGGCTGTTTTTACTTTACAAGCTGCAGACCGTCGGGAGTTTCCTTTACAGGCAGAAGAATGGGATGCTCCTGTCCCACGATGTTGGGCCCGTGCAGGATCAGATACCGTGTGCCGTCAAAGGCGCGGAACACCATGCCGTGGCCGCCGTTATCGGCGTACAGCGGCGGAATGGCCGCCCGCCACGGGCCGCGTATGCTGCCGCTTTCGCTGATCGCCACGGCCTGCCCGTAGCAGCGCCATGAGCAAAAGCCGGACCACAGCATCAGCAGCTGACCGTCGGCCTGCCGCCAGAAGAACGGCCCCTCACAAACAAGGTCATCCGGACGCTCCGTCAGCGACCAGCCCCAGCCGGCATCGGTGGCGTGCACCAGCGAAACCGATTCGCCGGCGGGCGCGGTCAGATCCTCCGTCAGCGGAACGGCGCGGATATTGCCCACGTGGATCTGAGTCCAGTCGACGGCGTAAGCCATCCACGGCGTACCGTCCTCCACATACAGCGTGCCGTCCAGACAGGTGAACTCCGCCGGTGTGGGCGGCAGCGGGCTGATGGGAACAAACGGCCCCACAGGGCTTTCGGCGCTGAAAATATGCGTGCCGCGGCGGCGGCCGGGGCCGCGGGGACTGACCAGCATATAAAATCGGCCGTTGTATTTGTGCACTTCAGGCGCGAACAATTCGCTGACTGCCCAGAAATCCTGCGGCAGCGTGCAGCATTCCGCAGGGGCAGACCAGTTTTCAAGGTCTGTGCTGGTATACACATCCACCGCGTCGGCGAAATGCCCGCCCGCCCGGTCGCAGCGGGTGCCGTACATATAATAGCGGCCATTCTCCGCCAGAACAAAGGGGTCGCGCAGGCTGATCTCGTGCAGATACATTTTCTTGCTCCTTTCGGACGGTAAAGTTTGGCTCTGACAGCGAGTGCGTCAGGCGTTTCGGCTTTTCCAGTGCGTAAAGACGGTGTTCCAAAGCTCGCGCGCGGCAATGGCGCTGCCGGCCGGTGTGGCGTGTCCGCCGTCGGGGGCATACAGCTCCAGCTCCGGGTTGGCGTCAATGGATGCCCACCACGCATTGCCCACCAGTACCGGCAGTGCGCCGGCAGCGGCGGCGGCTTCGCGGCAGCCGGCATCGATCTCGCCCTGTTTTTCCCGCTCCCACCTCTGTGCCCATGTGCCGAAAATCACCGGAACGGTACCGCACTCGCGGCCCCATGCAGCCATCTGGGTGCAGGCGGGAACCATCTGCCCGTCAAGGTTGAAGGGGTGGGTGTGCTCCTGAAAGACCACATAGTCGTAATGGCCTTTGCGCAGATTGTAAAATACATCCGGCTCTTTTGCGTGCTGGCCGAGCGTCCAGCCGCCGTGCGCCAGCATAACAGCATGACAGTCGATGCCGTCGGCGGCAGCCAGATCGCAAAACAGTGCGGGAACCTCGTTGCAGAAGGTGTGGCTGTTGCCGATGAAAAGAATCCTGAGCATGATAGTCGTCCTCCGTTTGTTTGATGCTGCCTGAAAAAAGCTCTTGCAATTGTGAGGATAGCATATTCCGGCCCGAATTGCAATAGTAAAGAATATATGCCCGCTGCGGTATTTTTTTCAAAGCGGCACTGTTTTGTTTCCAAAACAGCAGGATCGGCCCAAAAGCAGCGTGCAGCTTTTAAAAGAGTCACAAAAATGGCGATGCGAAGCAAAGATTTGCACAATTGATTTTATATTTGTACAAAAAAACAAAAAGTTTGGATGGTGTGTACAATTGATTCGAAGGATTTTTGTGGAAAAAACCCTTTCTTTTTGAGGGGTAATGATGATATAATATTTTCAATTCAAAAGTTCACAAAGGGTACCCTTTGTGTTTCCTTTGGAAAAGGAAACAATTCCCTGCTGTGAAGCATCCACCGTATTTATGCAGGACGGGTTCCGATCCTGCTGAATAAAGAAAAGGAGAAGAAGATTATGAAGAAGATTTTGGCACTTGTGCTGGCGCTGGTCATGGCTCTGTCCATGGTTGCCTGCTCCGGCAAGTCTGACACCGGTCTGAGTGTTGGCGTGGATGACATGATCACCGACGCTGCCCCCACTTGGGACACCTCCAAGGAAGATGAGATCGTCATCTCCGCTATGTCCAACTACTATGAGTCCGGTTGGAAAATGATGGCCGAGGAGTACACGAAGCTGCACCCCGAGACCACCGTTACCATCGACGTTGTTGCTGACAACGACACCCTGAACCAGAAGTTCGTCACCTGGTTTGCCAGCGACGATCTGACCGACGCTTCCGATATCACTCACATCAACTTTGCTGGCGCTGTTGGCGGCGCTGATCTGCTGATGGAGCGTGGTCAGGTTTACGACTTTACCGATCTGCTGGATCAGGTCAACCCCTACACCGGTACCACTATGCGTTCCTACATGTATGAGGATGATATCGCCGCGTTGGCTACGCCTCACGGTCTGGCTGCCGCTCCGTTTGACCATGTTGCCGTTGCTATGATGGTCAACGTTGACCTGCTGAAAGAGCACGGTCTGGAAGTTCCCAAGACCATGGAAGAGCTGATTGCTGCCTGCGCCAAGCTGAAAGAGGGCGGCATTGAGTATCCCATCCAGGCTACTGCCGAAGGTTCTTACTTCATCTCCGTTCTGGGCGACGCCGCCATGCGTGATATGTACGGCGACTTTATCTACAAGCCCACCGACGAAGGCTACGATCCCGCTACCATGGCTGCCAATGACGGCTACAAGTATGATCCCGCTGTTCCCGGCGGCGATAAGGATCTGAAGATCAACGGAGAGGCCAAGGCTACTTACGTCAGCGAGAATGGCTTTGCCACCGATCTGTCCCTGTCCATCTGGACTGAGTATGCCAAGCTGCATCCCTACTTCAATGCCAACTATCTGGCCTCCTCTCCCACCGATGTTCTGACCTCCTTCGAGATGCAGAACGGCGCTTTCCTGATCTCCGGTTCCTGGAACGTTGGCGTTCTGAACAAGGATGTTCAGGATATGGGCGAAGATGGCTTTGAGTGGGTCACTGTTGCGTTCCCCAACTATGAGACCAAGCCCGAAGGCTGGGCCACCGGCAACATCCGTTCTCTGTACGTTATGGGTAACCAGATGGGTATCATTAAGTCTCAGGGCGATGACGCTGACCACCTGGCCCGTGTTCTGGACTTCTACCAGTTCGTTTACAACCCCGTTGGCTGCGCTATGATGTATGAGAAGACTCTGGCTGACGGTTACTTCGTACAGGGTAACTGCGCCATCAAGGGCGTTGTGCTGCCTGAGGATGTCGATGCTAAGCTGGCTGGCTTCTATCAGGAAGCTCCCATGCGTTCTGATCTGGATTCTCTGTTCGGCAAGGAGTACTACATGTCCGAGGATATGGGTACCTACCGTGAGTACTTCAACAAGCTGGGTACTGAGCTGGATGCCGCTGCCTTTATGGCCGCCATTAAGGATATCAACGAGAGAAAGCTGGCCGACGATATCGACCAGAACAACTGGGATCTGGATCCCAGCACCAAGGAAGAGCATAAGTAAGCTTCTTTTGAAAGCTGCGACTGTGTTCTGAAAAACAGGCTATAGACGGGCAGGGCAGGGTTTCTGCTCTGCCCGTTCCTGCTTTCAAAAGGGAGGTCTACCATTGGAAAAGAAAAAAGCCAAATTTTCCATCTATCCCTATCTGTTCATCGCCCCCACGATGATCCTGATCGGCATTTTCAGCTACTACGCTATGTTCAATGGCATCTATATGTCGTTGACCGATTACCGCATCTCCTATGAGGAGATCACCTTTGTCGGTCTGGAAAACTACCGCTACCTGTTCAGCCCGGATGGTGCTCTGTTCTGGAAGAGCTTCAGCAATCAGGCTATCATTACCATCTGCGCCGTGGTCAACTCGGTTTTCTGGCCGCTGCTTACCGCCGAGCTGCTGTTTTTTGTCCGGCACAAAAAAATCGCCAATACCATCAAATCGATGTTCGTTATGCCCATGCTGGTCCCCGGCATCGTTTCCACGCTGATCTGGCGTTTCCTGTACAATAAGGACTTCGGCTTTAACACTATGCTGGAAAAGCTGGGCCTGGAAAGCCTGCAGCACGACTGGATGAACGATGACAAGACGGCGCTGTTTGCCGTTATCTTCATGGGCTTCCCGTTTGTTTCCGGTATGTATTTCCTTATTTTCCACTCCGCCGTCAACAACGTTGGCCAGGAGCTGTACGAGGCCGCTGTTATTGACGGTGCTACAAACTGGCAGGTGGCGTGGAAGGTACATATTCCCAATGTTATGGGCTATGTCACGGTTATTTCCACCCTGTCGCTCATCGGCTCGCTTTCCGGCTTCGGCGCCATTGCTGCCACCACCGGCGGCGGCCCCGGCAATGCCACCATGATACCCGCCATGCTGATCTACCGCGTGGCCTTTACGGATGGCCGCTTCGGCTATGCCTCCGCCATGGGTACCATTATGATGATCGTCATCATGACGCTCACTCTGATACAGCGTAAGCTGACTTCTTCGAAGGAGGTGTAAGACCATGCGTGTAAAAAAGAATTTTGGTTACTTCCTTTCCCGCATCATTCTGATCGCGTTGGTTGCCATGACCTTCTTCCCGTTCGTTATGATGATCAACATGTCGCTGAAAAAGACACTGGACGTCAAGCTGCACTTCCTGGCATGGCCTGCACCCAACGAGATCTATTGGAAGAACTTTGAGAAAGCCTTTGATTTCGTGTTCCATCCCATCGTCAACTCGCTGATCGTCTGCGGCATTTCTCTGGTGCTGATCCTGATCATGGTCTCCATGACCGGTTACGCCTTCGGCCGTCTGAAATTTGCGGGTAAGAACCTGTTCTTCCTCATGGTTCTGGCGGTTATGATGATCCCCTACACCATGTTGCTGGTGCCCAACTACACCATCATCCGCAACATGGATCTGCTGAACACCAAGTGGTCTCTGATCATTCCTTACATAGCAGGTCAGCAGATGTTCGGTATCGTGCTGTCCAAGACCTTCTTCGAATCTCTCCCGCAGGAGATGTTCGAGGCGGCCAAGATCGACGGCGCTTCCGAATTCCAGTCCTATACCCGCATCGCTCTGCCGCTCAGCGTTCCCACGCTGATCACCGTCGGCGTCACCTGCACCATCAGTATGTACAACGACTACATCTGGCCGGCGCTGGTGCTGACCAAGGGTGATAAGATCAAGACCTTCTGTCAGATCGTCTTTAACAATGCCGCAGGTAAGGGTACTTCTGACTACGGCATGACCACGGCGGCTTTCATCATCGGTACTCTGCCGCTGCTGATCATCACTCTTTCCTGCCTGAAGTATTACCTTGCCGGTATGCTGGATGGTGCTGTCAAGGGCTGATGGGACGTTCTGCGTTTATTTGAATCTTTTATGAGAAGAATGCCCCAGGTTTGCCGGCACGGTAAACTCTGGGGCGTTTTTTCAAAAAAAGTATTTTTGACAAAAGCTCCGCTTTTCGACACCGAGGCGCTGCAGGCGGCAGCGCTGTATATTGCAAAAACGAGCCGGAAGCGGTACAATGAATGAGCAAGACAAGATTCGGGGCAGGAAAGAAAGGTGGTATACGATGCAGAATTATGCACGCAATACAGGTGTTCCCTTTGAAACCTACAATACCGCGGCTACAGCGCAGGAATGTGCCCGGGCGGCTGCATATTACCGGAAGCTGGTGGAGCAGCCGGCAGATTTTCCGTGCTCTTTCCGGCTGGACGGAACGCAGTATCAGGGCTTCGGTGCGGATTTTACCCGCGTATCTGCCGAAGCGGAAACAGCGGAAAATAAGCGCACGGATACGCTGGTGTTCCGGCATACCTCCGGTCTGCAGGTCACGGCGATTTGTGCGCACTATCCCGATTTCGCTGCGTTCGAATGGACCCTGTGGTTTGAAGCCGGCGGCGCGGACAGTCCGCGCATCCATGCCCTGAACGGCGCGGATGTGCATTTTGGCGGTAAAGCGCCCCGCCTTTGCGGCATTCTGGGCGATGCCCGCAATGAGGATTTCGGCACCGAGGCCGAGATGCTGCAGGGCAATCTGGGCTATGTGGGCGCGACCTACGGCATGAACAACCAGCCGTACGATAACCCGCTCGCCCTTGGCATCCCCTACGAGATGAAGCCCCGGGGCGGCTGCGCCTCCAACCACGAGTTTCCATATTTCAAGCTGCAGTTTGAAAATGACGGCGTTTTTACGGCAGTCGGCTGGCCGGGCCAGTGGCGCGCCGGCTTTCTGGCCGGTCGCGAGGGCGTGCGCCTGAGCATCGGACAGGAGTTTCTGGACACTATCCTGCACCCCGGCGAAAAGCTGCGTACCCCGCTGAACTGCTTTGTGCTGTATGATGGCTGCGATGCCGACCGTCAGGCCAACCTGTGGCGCCGCTTTATGATGGAGTGCAATATGCCACGCCGCAACGGGCAGCTGATGCAGCCGGCCACAGCCTCGCTGCCGGTGGGTACGGCTCTGATGGCCACCGCCACCGAGGAAAACCAGCTGGCCCGCATCAAAGCGTATCGGGATAAGGGCATCCACTGGGATTACTGGTGGATGGATGCCGGCTGGTATACCATCGGCACCAACGGCGAGTGCCCGCAGGAGCTGGATGACTACGGCTTCTCCGGCACATGGGAGCTGCGGGAAAAGGATTTCCCCACCCGCATGAAGGCGATCTCCGACTGTATGGCCGAGACCGGCGGCGAGACCATTCTCTGGTTCGAGCCGGAGCGCTGCGGCCTTGAGCCGGATACCCTGCGGGATGACGGCACGACCCTGAAGAAGGAGTGGCTGCTCAATTACCGGTGGGAGGTCTCCGTTCCCCGCAAGGACGGCAGTATGATGACCGTTCCCATGCAGATGGTCAATCTGGGAGATCCCGATTGCTATACATGGCTGCGCGACCGCATTTTCAAGGTCCTGCGTGAGGGCAACATCGGTCTTTACCGCGAGGATCACAACATCCGTCCGCTGGAATACTGGAAGCGTACCGATGAGCCCGGGCGCATCGGCCTGACCGAGAACAAATACATCATCAACCATCTGCGCCTGTGGGATGATATCCGTGCCGAATTTGACGGGATGTTTATCGACAGCTGCGCCTCCGGCGGCCGCCGCAACGATCTGGAAAGCATGCGCCGCGCCCTGCCGCTGCACCTGAGCGATTTCTTCAACTGGCGCTTCTCCTGCCGGCAGGCGGTGCAGCAGTCCATGTTTGCCTGGTTCCCGTATTTCAAGTCCTGGACAAAATTCATGGAGGAAAAGCTGGACGATACGCTGGAGTATCAGATGCGCACCTCCATGGCGCCGTTTACCAGCGTGCGTGTGGATTGTCTGGATATGACGGACGAAACCGCTGCATCCATCCGCACTTATCTGGATGAGTGGCGTGCGGTGTGCAACTATTATTACGCCGACTATTACCCGCTGCTGGACTGGAACTATGACGAGGGCCGCTGGATGGCGCATATGTTTGTGGATCCCGTCCGTCAGGAGGGCTTTGTGCAGGCGTATCGCCGTGAACTGAATGACGAGCCGCTGCGGTATATCCCGCTCAAGGGGCTGGAGCCTGAGGCGCTGTACGAATTTACCGCCGTGACGGCGGAGGGCGCAAATGTGCGGCTGACAGGCGCACAGGCGATGACAGAGGGTCTGCCGGTTTCGCTTTCGCAGCCGGCAAGCGCTGCGACGGTCAAGTTCACTGCGGTGGGATGAGCTTTTGAAAGCATAAAAAAGCTCCGCATCGCCGGCTGTCTGCCGCGATGCGGAGCTGTATGCAGCTCAGATGCCTGCCACCTTACAGTTGCGCAGAATAAGGGTGTAAAAATCCAGTGTTTTTGGCGAAATGCTTTGCGGCATACGGGCAGCGACGGTGTGCGCATTGCGCAGCAGATCATAATCGGCATTGGGATAACGCCGTTTTGCCCGGTTGGTCATCAGTGCGGCGCACACATGAAGCAGAGCGGTCTCGTCGGGTTTTTTGAGGAAGCGGATCAAAGGTTTGTGAATGGGGGAGCGCAGCATGACCCATCCGTTGGTCCACAGGGCGATCCCCCAGAAAAACAAAACGATGCCGCCGATCAGATATACCCACAGCCAGAAGCGGGGAAGCGTTTCGGATGCCGTTTTGAAAAAAATCACCGGAAGAAGCATGAATGCCCAGCAGTAAATGCATCGTGCAGCGCCCCAGAGCTTGTGCAGGCGGGCTCTGCGCATCATTTTCTGAAATAAGGGCTCGTGAAAGACAGACATGGTATCACCTCATTGGATTTGATTGCAGCTTGCGGAAAACCGTCTGTAAAAATTATAAACGGTTTTGCGCAGCGGGTCAACGAAAAAACAGAAAGAACCGTATATTACAATTATAAATGCGTGTTGCCGTCGTCTTGAGCGGCGAAAGACGGCAGACGGCTGCCGCAGATTTGTCACAGCAGGAAAAGGAGTTTAGAATGGCACTGTTTCGTTTCGGTTTCGATAAGCCGGGCCCCGGCGTGGAAAAGGACACCCCGCCGAAAAAAGGGCTCGCCCGTTGGTGGGAGGTGCTGGTTCGCGATTTTTTTGCGATCTTGCTGGGCAATATGGCGCTGATTATCTGCGGACTTCCACTGGCGGTATCCGTTCTTGTGTTCTGGACAAGCAGCGTGAAGGGCGCACCGTGGATGCCGGCGCTGCTGCTGAATCTGCTGTTCGCAGTGCCTGTCGGCCCCGCGCTGGCGGCGGTGCATCATCTGACCCTGCGTATGTGCAGGGATATACCGTTTTTCGCGTGGCATGAATTCAAAAAGGCATACCGGCAGAATTTCAAACAGGGCAGCATTGCGATGGTCGCGTTTGCGGCTGTGGGCAATGTGCTGCTTTTCAGTATGTGCCTGACATTCTGGACAGACGAAATCGGTCTTTCTTATATTGCCGTGCTGGCCGTGGGGGCTTATGTCTGGTTTTCGCTGATCAACACAGTGTTTCAGCAGATCGCACTGCTGGATAAGGATCTGCCCGGTATTTTTATGAACGGCGTACTGATGCTGTTTATGTCCGGCTGGCGCAGCGCTGCAGTGACTCTGGCGGATGTTGCCCTGCTGGTGCTTTTTGTTGAAAAAGGCTGGCTGCTTTTTCCGCTGGCTGTCATGGGGCTTTTCGGTGTAGCGATCATGACCGGTGATCTGGTGATGTATCCCCGTCTGGAACAGATATTCATCAAAAAAGAAGAGCCTGCCGCACAGGAGCACCTTTCTGTCAAAGAGGAGTGGCAGCTGCTGGTGGATGCGGAGGAAAATCCTGCGGAAAAAAGGAAATGAAAAGGTGAGAAGAAGATGTCGGCCGGACCGATGATCCGTATTGCAAAGGAGGAGTAAAAATGGAATTGCGTTACCGTTGCCGGATGCCTCAGCCCGAGGTGGGAGATCAGTGGTTTGACGATTTTGAAAAGGCAAAGAGCTGGGCGGATAAGAATGCACAGATCGGCTGCACCGTTTCGGATGCGGACGGCAGGCTGCTGTACAGCCCTGTGCGGGAGGGGATCGCGGATCTGCTGTATCATGCCAAGCAGGCCTGTGACTATTTCCGCGACAATGAATTCAATTACGGCGATGCGCCCATCAATCCTGCCATCAATGATGATGCACGTCTTGTCAGCTGCGACCGTCTGGTCGGCTGCTGCCTGTACCGCTGGGGCTGGGTGGATCAGCCCTATCGTCAGGGACTGCGCGTGGCCTGTATGCGTTTTGCAAATTGGTGCGAGGAGCATGGCTTTGCCCTCGTCGACCGGGTGGAGGACCTGGAGCCCGGCGATATCTGCTTCCAGCGCTGGGATGCAAATCATATGCCGGCGCACGCCTATCTGTATGCCGGCAAGGGACCGGAGGAGGGGATGCACTACCGCTATGACGGCGGCAACGTGAACCGCCTGCGCAGCACGCAGCCCTCCTGTGAGCCCATTCAGATGTTCCTGTTCGCTTACCGCCCCGTTGCGCCGGCGTATCCCGTCATGCCGCAGCTGTCCTTCCTGTATGACGGTGTTCCCTTTGCCGAGCTGGAGAAAAAGACCGAGACCACCGGAAACGGTGTGCTGTACACTCTGCCCGACGGCCTGCAGCTGGAATGCCGCATCACCTACCATGCAAAGCAGCGGGTCATTCAGTGGCACAACCACTGGCACAACCCCACCGATCATGAAAGCGGTCTGATCACCGATCTGTGGGATTGCGATGTCACGCTGCCCGTTGCGCCGGATGCTCCCCGTACCCGCCGCAACAAGCAATCCACATGGGAACCGCAAAGCACGCTGCTGTATGTGACAAAGGGCTCCAATTCCAAAGAGGATGACGGCTTTATCGAGCCGGTTCGTCTGTGGGCGGGCGAAAGCAGACGGTATGCCTGCGAAAACGGCCGCAGCGCTATGGGTACCGCTCCCTATTTTGATATCAACCGTCAGCAGGACGGCTGGCTGCTGGGCGTTGGCTGGACAGGCCAGTGGAATGCGATTTTTGACCGGACACAGGATGCGGTGCGGGTCCGCATCGGTATCGAGAACGCCGCCTTCCGTGTGCGCCCGGGCGAAAAATTCCGCACCGCGGGTGCTGCGCTGACAAACTACCTGCAGGGGCAGGATCAGGGGCACAACCGCTGGCGCTCCTTTATGAAGGAAATTTCACCGCTGAACAAGGGCAGAGGAGAGCACTGTCCCTTCAGCGCTTTGTTCTGGGGCAGTGTGCGCAGCGAGACCCTGATCGCCCGCTGGAAAGATTTTTTGAAAGAAAAGCTGCCCTTTGAGCTGTGCTGGGTGGATGCCGGCTGGTATCTGCCGCACACGGCGGCGGAAGAAAATCCCACCGAAAAATGGTGGGATGTGGGTGACTGGACGGTCAGCGGGGAATTCCATCCGGATCATTTCCGGGAGGTGTCCGCCTTCCTGCACGAAAACGGAAAAAAATTGATGCTGTGGGCTGCGCCGGAGCACGCCCGTCCGGATATTCTGGAGTGGATCCGCTGGCTGGAGGGCAGGGATCTGCACCCGCACTATCCCAATAAGCTGGTGGCGCTGTGCGATGACGAAGTGACCGATCAGGTGATCGAAAAGGTCTCCTCCCTGATCACGGAATGCGGTCTGGATGCCTACCGGCAGGATTTCTGCGTGATGCCGCTGGATTTCTGGCGCTCGAACGATGAGCCGGAGCGCGCCGGTATTACCGAGATCAGGCATATCAATAACCTGTACCGCTTCTGGGATACGCTGCTGCAGCGGTTCCCGCAGCTGCTGATCGACAACTGTGCCGGCGGCGGTCAGCGCAATGATATCGAGATGCTTTCCCGCTCGGTATCGCTGTGGCGCAGCGACTACCAGTGCGTATGGGATTGCTGCCCCGAAGCGAACCAGAACCAGAATCAGTGTGCGGCGTGGTGGAATCCCTGCTCCGGCATCGGTTTCGGCCCCACGCTGGGCGATACCTATGCATGGCGCAGCGCCTATGCGCCGGGTCTTGCTGTGCGCAGCTGGGAGCTGGAGGGCGATGAATGGGATGTGGGGGCTGCCGGCGAACCGCTGGACTGGGCCCGAAAGCATTTCAATGAGTATCTGTCCGTCCGCGACCTGCTGGAAAAGGATTTCTATATGCTGCTGCCGCCCTCGAAGGAGAACACCGGCTGGTCGGTTTCACAGTATTATGACCATGATAACCACCGCGGCATGCTTCTGGCCTTCCGCCGTGCGCGCAGTCCGTATGCCTCGGCGCATGTGCAGCCAAAGGATTTTGAGCTGTATGCCTATTACGAATTCACCGATGCCGACACCGGCAAAAAGTTTATTCTGAACGGTACGGATATCAACCGGGAGGGTATGGATCTGCTCATTCCCGAACAGCGCCGGTCCATGCTGCTGACCTACCGCGCCCTGCTGCCGGGCATGCCCTACTGAGCCTGCGGCGGGCGATATCCGGAGCGTATGCCCATTCGTTTACGGCAGCAGAGCACTTGCCGCTGCCGGTCTGTGCTGTTCACGGGAACTTTTTTCAAGGAACGATTGACACCCCGGCACCGGCGGTGCTACAATGAAAAAAAGCGCTGCTGCAGCCGCGCGGGAAAAGGAGAAAAAGCATGAAAACTGTCAAGGATAAATATCTGGTCGTCGGCGCCGATTTTGCCGGTTACCCTCTGAAGGAGGCCGTCTGTGCCCATCTGCGTGAAAAGGGCTGGAAGATCACCGATCTGGGTGTCACCGCCGATTCCGATCCCGACAACGACACCGATCTGATGTTCCATCGCGTGGGTCTGCGCGTGGGCGCCGCCATTGCCGAGGGCGAATTTGAGCGTGCTCTGGTTTTCTGCGGCACCGGCATGGGCATCCACATCGCCGCATCCAAATGTCCCCATGTCCACGCCGGCGTGGTGGAAAGCGTTCCCGCCGCACTGCGTGCCATCACCGGCAACGGTGTCAACGTGCTTGCCATGGGCGCTTTCTATGTTGCTCCCGCTATGGGCTGCGACATTGCCGACGCCTACCTGAATGCCGAGCTGGGCAGCGGCTATGAGTGGTGGCACAACTTCTATGAGTTCCACAAGCTGGCTATCGACGAGCTGGAGGCCTTTGACTACGAGGAGTACAAGGCAAACGGCTTCAAGGTGAAGAAGCTGGGCGATTACCCCCTCAAGCTGGAGAAAAAGCCGGAGGAATAATTATTTGGCAGCATAAGAAAAGAGCCGACGCACGCCGCGCTGGCTCTTTTTTGTGAAAGTCTATGTAAATGCGATCCGCAGCCTTTTGCTGCTGCTTTCTGCAGAAGCGTTGTCCGCTCAGGCGAGGATCATTTTGGGGCGCATGGTCCGGGCGATCTCCACGGCGCGCTCCTCGGGCATCCCATCGCATGGCAGCAGGTAGATGATCTGATCCTCCCGCAGCCCCTGTGCATACAGCGCAAGCTCCTCGGAAGCACGGTCGTTCAGCTGGAAGCTTTTCAGGTTTTTCATTTTGGCAAAAAGCGGGATCAGGTGTCCGTGGCTGCCGCACAGATGGATCAGACCGCCGTGCGGGTATACGCCCAGAAGCTCGTCATCCAGCGGCATAATGAATTCCTCATACAGCGCCGGCGAGACCAGCTGCGTGGAACAGCCGCAGAGCTGGCCGTAGCCCGGCGGCTGGATGCGGCAGCCGCAGATCATCTGCAGCCGGTCGGCGGGGATATGCTCCCGGTACCACCGGTGCATCTCGATCTGGATATCGGTGATGATGCGCAGGTCGTGCCGGGCCGCTTCCGGCTCCTCCAGCATGGCGATCAGAAACTCCGCGCCGTACAGATTGACCGCCACATTCAGCGGGCTGGCGATCACCGGCGGCACAAAGAAAACGCTCTTCACATCAAAGCTCAGGTAGGCCTCGGCGATCCGCATCGCCAGCTGCCAGGTCTCGTTTGCGGCAAGCTCCGGCTTTTGCAGGCTGCCGACCGGAGTTTTCAGGCAGCGGGTGTTCCACATACCGGTCTCCGGCTTGTAAAAAACATCCGCACCGAAAACCTTATCCGTAAAATGTACGCCGTAGATCCAGTTCTCAATGGCCAGATGGTAAAAGATCGGCTCCTGCAGCGGCCGGCTGACCTGATCCGCCAGCGAGCACAGGGCTTCCTCCATGTATTTTTCCGGCTCGGTGTAGATGTCCGTCTCAGAAGCGCCAAATATGCGTCCGCCGATCTTCATCGGAGTCGGGTGCTGCGCTGTGCCGAAATCGCGCAGCTGCTGAAAGTTTTTCTCATAATAGGCAAGCAGTTCCGGTGCATTCAGTTTGCTTCGAATGGCTTCCTCCATGATGAAATCTCTCCTTCTGGTGTTTATGATACGGAAAAAGACAGGAACGGGCCGGTTACTTCGCTGCCGGATATGCCATATACCGGTGCAGGATGTTCAGATCCTCCGGCATATCCAGACCGTGGCTGCCAAGATTGCCGTCGATCTCGTGGCAGCCGTGATCCATGGCAAAGCCCACCAGTGTGTCATGCTGCTGCCAGTGGGTGCGGATCAGCGTGCTGAACAGAGCAAAGGCATCCGCATTGGCGTGCAGCTGGCTCAGCGATTCGATGCTCTCGGGCCCGTAGCGGTGCATGGTGGCATCGTAATTGCCGTTGTATACGGCGATGAAATCGTATTCATCCGCAAGGATCAGTTCCACAGCCTTGGCGTTGACCTCTTCGATGGTGTCGTAGATGAAATAATCCATCGCACGCTCCAGATAGATCATGGACATACTGCAGTCGGTCTGGGCAACGATAGCGGCCTTTTTGCCGGCACGCAGCAGCGCATCGAACAGGCAATCGATTTTGATGACCGGCTTTTCGTAGCGGCGGATACCGTGCACCTCCGGCTGAGCACCGGTGTACATGGTGCCGAAGCATACAGGCGTTACCGAGGGCATCACGCTGCACAGCGCCAGCGGCAGCTCGGTGCGTGCGGTGACGCGCTCCAGCAAAGCGGGATATTTTTCATACACCCACTGGGCGATGGCGTCCGGATTGTACATGAAGATGCGGTCGGCCTTGCGGCCTGCCAGCGCCTGATCAATGTAAGCGGTCAGCGCGGGGGCGGGTGCAGCAGCCTGCGCGGGCGGCTCGATGCCCATGGCATATGCCAGTGCGCCGCAGACGGAATCAAGAGAAAGCTCGTTCAGCTTATCGTTCATGTGTTTTCCTCCAGTGTGTTCTCGGGTGGATGGCGGTCTTTACTGTCATTATAAAGTGAAAAGCCGCAAAAAGCAAGTGGTTTCGGGCGGCAGTATCGCTGCGCTGCCGGCAGTAAAGCGGCGGCCTTAACCGGCGCGCTCACCGAAAAAAGCCGCCGCTGCGGTATTCCGTGGGGGTCATGCCGTAGCAGGCACGGAACTGTGCGGTAAAATGGCTGCTGTTGCGGTAGCCCACAGCGGCGCCGACCTCGCTCACAGGCAGCCCGGTGCCGGCAAGCAGCTCGCAGGCCCTCAGCAGCCGGTAGCGCTTCAGATATTCGTGCGGGGTGTAACCGGTTTTCTTCTGAAAGCTGCGGATGATCTGATTGACCGAAAGATAGTATTCGCCGCACAGCGCTTCCAGCGTCAGCCGGTCGGCATAGTGCTGCTGGATGTGCTGCCGGATCAGCTCCGCCGTTTTTGAGGAGGAGCCTTTTTCGTTTTCCGCATCGAAAAAGCATTCGCAGACCAGTCTGTGAAAAAGCTCCTGCAGCCATGCACTGCGCTGGGGTTCCGTGGAGCTGCGGGAACAGCTCTCTTCATTCAACCGGCTGAAGCTCTGCCGGAAAAAATCCGGCTCGCGGCACAGATGCACCGCGCCGCCATCTGTCCAGATGCGCTGCGCAGCGGAAAAAACATCGCCGCCGGTCAGATTCAGCCAGTAAAATTCCCATTTACCCTCCCCGGTGTGAGCGGTGCCGTATTCGATGGCGGTGCCGGCCGGCACCGTGACAAGGGTATCCTGCGGCAGCTCCCATGTTTTTTCGCCGCTGCGTATCCATCCCCTGCCGCGCAGCGTAAAAATCATCAGCACGCAGGGAACGCCCTCGGGGTACCGCATGTGATAGGCACTGTTGCAGCAGTGCCAGCCTGCGGTGTGGCAGCAGGCAAGATGCCTTTCGGCATCGGCGGTGGGCAGATATTTCGCAATGCGTGCGATGCCGTAATAAGCATGCTCCAGTTCCATTTTCTTCGCTTTCTCCGATACGGAATGTTCAAATATCACCATATAGTATCGTCATATTACCATTGTAGCACAAGACGGTTGATTTGGCAAACGGCCTGATTTATAATCAAAAACAGAATAACGGCAGTGTGCTGAAAAACGGAAAAAGGAGAGACTATCGTGAAATTGACATCCAGAGAGCGCATTATGCGTATATTCCGCAATCAGGAGACCGACCGCCCCGCCTTTAAGCTGTGGGGCGCGGAGTTCGGCAGCTATCCGCTGCTGCACAGGGATTATGAGCCCGTTGCCGCTCTGGCACAGGAAAACACCGATCTCTTCGGCGGCTGCGGCGGTTTTCCGGCCGATTTGATCACCGGCGCAAACAGGGGAAAATATGTGGAGCAGTGGGATGAGGACACCTCCAGGCCCACATGGAAGATCCGTCACACCGTATATCATACGCCGCTGGGTGATCTGCACCAGCGGGAGAAGATCTCCACCATCGGCGAGCCGGGCTACACGCTGGAATACTGCGTCAAGGAGCCGGAGGATATCGAAAAGCTGCTTTCCATGGAATACACACCTTACCCGGTGGACAGAAGTGATTTCGATCTGCGGGAGCGCCGCCTCGGGGATAAGGGCGTGACCATGATCAGCCTTCCGCATGCCGCCTACACCGCACAGACACTGATGGGCTCCGAAACGCTGGCGTACTTTTGCATCGATTACCGGCAGGAGCTTGCGCAGCTGATCGGTACCTATGCCGACCGCCGTCTGCAGCATACAAAACGGGTGCTCGACACCGGCGTGAAAGCGCCCTTTGCATGGGTCGGGCCGGAGCTTTTCCTGCCGCCGCTGGTGGGGCCAGAGGAATTCCGCGAATTCGTCTATGATTGCGACAAGCCGCTGTGCGATCTGATCCACGAGGCCGGCTGCCATGTCTGGGTACACAGCCACGGCAGCGTGAACGATTTTATCGAAAGCTTCATCGGTATGGGCGTGGACGTACTGAATCCCATTGAGCCGGCAGGGAAGGGCGGCGACGTGCTTCTGGATGAAGTCGTGGCAAAGTTCGGTAACCGCATCGGCTGGGAGGGCAATATCGAGATCAAGGATATTCTGCTGGCTGACCCGCAGCAGCTGCGTGCGCTCATCGATGAATGCGTGCGCTGCGGCGCACCGTCCGGACGCTTCATCCTGTGCCCCTCGGCAGGCTTCAACGAGTATGTTGCGCCCACACAGCGCTACATCGAAAACCTGCGCCTGTATCTGACCTATGGTCTGGAAGCGGTGGAAAAATACCGCAGATGAATTGAAAAACGGCCGCGTGTGTTTCGTAGGGGATGCACGCGGCTGTTTTTTTGCGGATGCGGCAGGATTGCAGCATGATTTTTCACTATCGCCCTTTCCAAATGCCGGCAAATAGAGTATAATATAATTTTAGTAGAAAGCAATGCATTTTTTCGTGTTTTGATACACGGTGAAAAAAGAGAGAAGGTGACGGTATGCCCTATCAGCAGGAAAGCCCGGTGGAGCGGCTCAACGGCATGGTGACACAGGTGGTGTTTCAAAGCGCCGGCACCGGCTTTTGCGTGCTGGAGCTGCTGCTGGCCGACGGCGATACCGTCACCGTGGTGGGCGAGCTTGCGGGCGTTGCTCCCGGCGAGGAATTGACCCTCGGCGGCAGCTGGACAGAACACCCCAGCTTTGGCCGTCAGTTCAAGGCGGTCAGCTGCGAATACCGCCTGCCGGATACCGAAAGCGCCATCCTCCAGTATCTTTCCAGCGGCGTGCTCAGCGGAGTAGGGCCGGTGATGGCGCGGCGCATCGTGGATGAATTCGGTGCGCGGACACTGGATATCCTGCAGACGGACTGTGAGCTGCTGGCACAGCGGGTGCGGGGCATCTCGCTTTCCAAAGCGCGGCAGATCGGGCGGGATTTCAACGAGCTGGTCGGTCTGCGGGAATGCGTGGACCGTCTGGGCCGACTGGGGGTCAGCGCCGCTTCGGCTATGGCCGCCTATCGCCAGTTCGGCGAGATCACCCTTGCCCGCGTAACGGAAAACCCCTATCTGCTGTGCGATTTTCCCATCAATGTGCCCTTCAATCAGGCTGACGATGCCGCCGCCTCGCTGGGACTGGATCCGGAAAGTGAATTCCGCCGCCGCGCCGGTGTGCTGCACGTGCTGCGCCACAACCTGAATAACGGCCATACCTGTCTGCCGGAAAGCAAGCTGCTGGCAGCCGCAGGCGGCTTTCTGCAGACCGAGCCGGAACAGATGGCCCGTGTGCTGGAGCGTATGCTGGACGAGGCCGTGGTGCTGCGCCAGCTTTACCGCGAAGAGAGCTTTATCTACCTGCCGGAATATTTCCGCGCAGAGTTTTATTCCGCCGTCCGTCTGAAAGAGCTGATGGCCATCCCCGATGCGCCGGTACATGGGCTGGAGGCTGCCATCGACCGCCGTCAGATCGTCACGGGTGTCACTTATGCGCCGCTGCAGCGGCAGGCCATCATCACTGCGCTCACCGAGCGGGGCATGGTGCTTACCGGCGGCCCCGGCACCGGCAAGACCACCACTGTCAATGCCATTCTGGCCCTGCTGGAGGATCAGCAGCTGCGGGTCTCTCTGGCGGCGCCCACCGGCCGAGCGGCAAAGCGGCTGGCCGAGCTCACCGGTCACAAGGCCTCCACCATCCACCGTTTGCTGGAGGTCGATCCCAAAAGCGGCGGCGAGCAGCTGCGTTTTGTGCACAACGAATCCAATCCGCTGCGGGCGGATGTGGTCATCGTGGACGAGATGAGCATGGTGGATGCCCTGCTTTTTGAAAGCCTGCTGCGGGCGCTGCGCCCGTCCTGCCGGCTGATCCTTGTGGGCGATTTCAACCAGCTGCCCAGCGTGGGCGCGGGCAATGTGCTGCGCGGTATCATCGACAGCGGCCGGATGCCGGTGGTCTGCCTGAAGGAGATTTTCCGTCAGGCGGCGCAGAGTCTGATCATCAGCAACGCCCACCGCATCGTCGCGGGGGAAAACCCCGTGGCCGGCGGCCGCACGGATGACTTTTTCTTCATGCAGACCGACGGTGCCGCCGGGCCGGAGCTGCTGTGCGAGCTGATCGCCAAACGACTGCCCGCCAGCTACGGCTTTGAGCCCGCACGGGATATTCAGGTGCTGTGCGCCACCCGTCTGGGGCCGTTGGGAACCGAAAACCTCAACCGTCGTCTGCAGCAGCTGCTCAACCCGCCCGCCAGGGGCAAGGGACAGCTGGATAACCGGGGCGTCACCTGGCGCGAGGGCGACAAGGTGATGCAGACCCGCAATAATTATGATATCGAATGGCGCAGGGATGACGGTGAGGAGGGCGCAGGCGCTTTCAACGGCGATATCGGTGTCATTGAATTTGCCGACCGCCGCGCCGGGGCGCTGCAGGTGCGCTTTGACGACAGGGTGTTCCGCTACGAGGGCGAGGATATCGCCCAGCTGGAGCTTGCCTATGCTGTGACGGTGCACAAAAGTCAGGGCAGCGAGTTCGAGGCGGTGATCCTGCCGGTGGCAGAGGTGCCCGCCAAGCTGTGCTACCGCAACCTGCTTTATACCGGCGTCACCCGTGCCAAAAAGCTGCTGATCCTGCTGGGGCAGCCCGCCGTGCTGGGGGCGATGGTGCGCAACGACCGGCGCATTTTGCGTTACTCCTGCTTCTGCGATTTTCTGCAGGATGAGGCATTGGGCTGAACGGCTCTGCCCATACAGAGAGAGGAGGGCGTGCGATGGAGAAAGAAAACCCGATCCCTGCGCTGCCCGCCGAACCGCAGATGCCGGCAGGCCGTTTCGGCGCAGCGCTGCTGCGTTCGTTATTTCCGCCACGGTGCGCTTTTTGCGGCAAAAGAGGGGAGAGCACGGTATGCAGCGCCTGTAAACAGGAGCTTCGTACTCTGACCCCGCCGTCGGGGGAGCCCACCGCACGGCTGCACAGCAGCTGGATGCCCTGTGCGCTTTCGGTGTGGCGCTATGAAGGAACTGTGCGGCACGCACTTTTGCGGCTCAAGCGGTATGCAAGCCGCTGGCGCGGTACGGAATTTGCCCGTCAGCTGGCAGCGGCTGCTGCAGCGGCGCATTTGCCGCCGCCGGATGTGGTCATTCCGGTGCCCAATTATAAAGAAAAGAGCCTGCAAGGCCTGAAGCGGCATTCAGAGGAAAACCCCGTGCCGCTGCTGCTGGCCGAGCGGCTTGCCCAGCAGTTTTCCGTGCCGCTGGATGAAAACCAGCTGATCAAATATTACCCCACTCCGCAGCAGCACCGGCTGAGCCGTGCCCGCCGCCGCGGCAATCCGGTGGGCGCATACCGGGTGCTTGCACCCCGGCGTCTGCAGGATAAAACCGTCTGGCTGGTGGATGATATCGTCACCACCGGCGCCACCATGAACGAATGCGCCCGTCTGCTGTGGCTGTACGGCGCAAAGCAGGTGGTAGGACTCAGCTTTTGCGTGACGGTCAGTCGCCCGGTCGCCCGTGAACAGAATGGAACGGTGCAGCCGGAGGAGGATATCGGACAAACCCCGCATACCCTGTAAAAAATAAAAAATGCCCCGGTACAGACCGCGGGCGCAGAAAGGATCCGTCATGGGAAACAATAACATCGGCATCGACCTTGGCACCACTACAACGATCATCTATATCGAAGGCAAGGGCGTGGTGCTGAATGAGCCCAGCGTGGTCGCTGTAAATACCGAGACCGGCAAGGTGATGGCCGTGGGCGATGATGCCGCCAAAATGGTGGGGCGCACTCCCGCGCATATTCAGGCGGTCTACCCGCTCAAGGATGGCATCATCTCGGATTACAAGCTGACAAAAGAGCTGATCCGTCGTTTTTTGATGAAGGTGTACTCCTCGCTGATCGTCAAGCCGCAGGTGGCGGTGTGCGTTCCCAGTGAGATCTCCGGCATCGAAAACGACGCCGTCATCGAAGCCGTTGCCAGTGTGGGCGCACGGCGCATCTATCTTATCGAAGAGCCGATGGCCGCCTCGCTGGGCTGCGGGGTGGATATTTTCCGACCCGAGGGACATATGTTCATCGATGTGGGCGGCGGCACCACCGATGTGGCCGTGGTCTCGCTGGGCGGTCAGGTGCGTTCGGCCAGCACCACTGTGGCCGGCAACAGCATCGACGAAGCGCTGATCCACCATCTGCGCATCGCCCACAGCATCGCCGTGGGTAAAAAATCCATCGAAACGCTGAAAAAGGAGGTGGCCGACTGCATGGCCGCCCCTGAACGCAACCGCAGCAGCACCATCAGCGGCCGCAGCTTGCTCACAGGTCTGCCCCAGCGGCTGACGGTGGACAGCATGGATCTACTGCCCTCCATTCTGGAATGCGCGGAGGATATCGTCCGCTGCGCCCACGGCGTGCTGGAGCAGACCCCACCGGAGCTCGCCGGCGATATTTTCTCCGAGGGCGTTATCCTCACCGGCGGCGGCAGCCTGCTGCGAGGTCTGGATGAATACCTCTCGCAGAAGCTGAAGGTAAAGGTGCGCGTGGCACAGGATCCCGTCAACTGCGTGGCGCTGGGCACCGGCCGCTCGCTGGATTACGCCGACCGTCTGGAAAGCGGCTTCCGCAACGCCACCCCCGGTCTGCGCGGGTAAAACAGAATAACACACCTCTGCCCCGGAACGCACAGCAGTGTTCCGGGGCAGGCTGCATTCCGGTGAAGAAAAAACCTCCGCTCCTTCCGTTTTATAAGCAGAGATCCCGCGCGGCCTCATCTTAAAACATTTTTAAGAAAATCTTAAAGTGTCTGTCGCTGTTTTCTTAAGAATTTTTCGGGTAAACTGAATGGGATCGACAAAAAACGGAATGCGGGGAATGCGTTATGAAAAAAAGATCCATGTGGAAGATATTTGCTGTCAGCGCGGCTGCGGCTGCGGCGCTTGCGGGGCTTGTGCTGGTGGCGGCGGGTGCTGCGGGCAGGCTGCTGCCGCAGCTGCCCGGTGCGCAGCGCACGCAGTGCCGCACGGCATATAAGCACCTGCGGCGCGGAGGTACGGATCATGCGGAGTGCTGAGCTTCTGGTGGCGGCAGCCACTGCCGTGAGCGGTATTTTTGCCGGGCTCACCTGCTACCAGCTGCTGTATCTGCTGCTGCCGCACATAAAAAAAGACCCGCCCCACCGCAGCGGGCGGCTGCACCGGTATGCGGTGCTCATCTGTGCCCGCAACGAAGCCGCCGTTCTGCCGCATCTGCTGGCCAGCATCCGGGCGCAGAGCTACCCTGCGCAGCTGATCAGCGTCTTTGTGGCGGCGGATAACTGCACCGACGCTACCGCAGCGGCTGCCCGTGCCGGCGGCGCGGCGGTCTATGAGCGCTTTGATGCGCAGCACATCGGCAAGGGCTATGCGCTGGAATTCCTGCTGGAAAACATCCGTCGGGATCATGGCGACAGCTTTGACGGCTACTTTGTCTTTGATGCGGACAATCTGCTGCAGCCGGATTACATCGAGCAGATGAACCGTACCTTCTGCGACGGCTATGAGGTGATCACCAGCCTGCGGAATTCAAAGAACTACGGCGATAACTGGATCAGCGCCGGCTACGGGCTGTGGTTTCTGCGGGAATCGGAATACCTCAACCATGCCCGGTTTCTGCTGGGGACGGGGTGCGCTGTTTCCGGCACCGGCTTTCTGTTCAGCGCCGGCGTGCTGCGCCGCCGGGGCGGGTGGCGTTTTCATCTGCTGACCGAGGATATCGAATTCAGCGCGGCCAATATTCTGGCCGGCGAACGGACAGGCTTCTGCGCCGCCGCGGAATTTTTCGATGAGCAGCCCACTGCCTTTTCCCAGTCGTGGCGGCAGCGGCTGCGCTGGGCGCGGGGCTATGTGCAGGTGTTTTTCCGCTACGGCCGCCAGCTGCTGGCGGGGGCGTTCGGCGCGCAGCAGGCCGGCGGCTTCCGGCACAGATTTTCCTGCTACGATATGACGGCGGTCAATCTGGCGGTCATCCTGTGCGGCGCACTGGATCTTTTTCTGCTTGCTGCCGCCTGCGTCTGTGCGCTGTGCGGCGGTGCACCGTTCTTTCGGGCGGCTGCACCGCTGGGGGCTATGCTGGCGGGTACATATCTGTATTTTCTTTTCTGGGGCGGTATCACCACCGCAACGCAGTGGCGGCGCATTCACACCACCCGTGTGCGTAAGCTGCTGTATGTTTTCACCTTTCCGCTGTTCATGCTCACCTATCTGCCTATCGGCGCGGCGGCGCTTTTCTGCCGGGTGGAATGGAAGCCCATCCGGCATACGGCGGCCGTTCCGCTGGAAGAACTGCAGCGCCGCTGACCGCCGGCGGTCATCCGGTGCGGCCGCGGCGGTACTGTGTGGGGGTCAGACCGGTCTGCTGCCGGAAAAAGGTGCTGAAATACTTCTCATTTTCAAAGCCGGTCTCTTCGGCGATCTGTGCTACGCTGCGGTCGGTGCCGATCAGCAGCGCCTGCGCCTTCTGCAGCTTTTTCTGCGCCAGATACCGGTGGATGGATTCGCCGTAGGTCTGCCGGAAGATCCGCTGGGCGTGCCGCGGCGTGATGCCGATGCGGCGGCAGACCTCCGTCTGTGTCAGACCGCTTTCGGCGCAGCGCTCGAATTCGCTGCGCACCCGTGCGGCCAGCGGCGGGGCTTCGCGCTGCTGCGTCTGGTGCAGGTGCAGCAGGGTGCGGAACAAAAAGGTCTGCATCTCCGTCTGCCAGCTGTCCGGATCGGTCTCTTCCTCCGTGATGCGGGCGATCAGCGCCAGAAACTCCCCGCCCAAAGCGAACGGCGAAAACAGGATCTTATCCTGCAGACCGTACAGGCGTACCAGCTCCTGCCAGTGGCTGCCGGCCAGATTGACCCAGCAGAATTCCCAGTCCGCCTCCGGATAGTAAACATGGGAATCGCCGGCGGTCACAAGGAACAGGCTGCCGGGCACGGCGCGGACCTGCTGCCCGTTCTGGCATACCGTGCCGCTGCCGGAAAGCGTCAGCCCGATGACGGAGATGGGCGAGCGCTCTCTTTCCACCCGGTATTGCGGCGCGCAGCGGTCAAAGCCTGCCATCTGGATATAAAACGGCATGCTGCGGCACAGGTCGGTTTCCAGATATCGGTATTTTCCCGTGCGGGTGTCCATGTGGGAAGCAGCCACGGCAGATTCGCCTCCTTTATGCAAAATGATGTCGCATTTTCAAACTTATCTGTCGCGAAAAACGGTTTTTGCCTGCCGCTGCAGGTGCTATAATGAGAAAAACAACTCCGGAAAGAGAGGGCAGGAAAAATGGCACTCAGCGAAAAGGCGCGGCAGATCCTCAACCGGCAGGATCTCATCGAAAAGCGGGATCTCTGGTTTGACCGGATGGAAAAGCTGTTCCGCGGCGAAAATACCGGCTGGAACGAAAAGTATGTCTACGGCCTGAACGGCATCGTTTCCCACATTGCCTGCGATGATACCGATGCGCGGCTGCGGGTGGAAAACAGCCTTGAGGCACTGGCGGCGCAATACGAAGCGCTGGAAAATGAGACCTATTTCCGGCCGCTTTGCGTGGAGCATCCTCCTTTTGGTGTACACTTTATCGACAAACTGCTGGGGGCAGAGGTATATTTCTACGCCGGCCAGTGGTACAACAAATACCTGAATACGCCCGTCGGAAGCCTGAAAGTCCCGGTGCTGGAAAACGATCCGCTGTGGCAGGATTGCATGCGGGTCGCGGAGGCCTTCGTGGAGACGGATGTGGCGCTGCCGCTGTTCGGTCTGCCCACCATTGCCAGCGCGCTGAATATCGCCATCAACCTGTACGGTGAGCGTATTCTGGTGGCGATGATCGAGGAGCCGGAGGCAGCGCAGGCGGACCTGAACACCATCAACGAGGTGCTGTGCGATATCCACGCATGGTATCGGAAAACGGTTCCTCAAAAGCAGCTGCAGCCGGTGATTTCGTGGAATCGCACCCAGCCGCCTGGTTACGGTCAGCTTTGCGGGTGCAGCACCCATCTGCTTTCGCCGTACCTGTACGGAGAGATGGTGGCGCCGCTGGATAACCGTCTGCTGGAGGTATACTCCTGCGGCGGTTTGATCCATCTGTGCGGCTCTCACACCCAGCACATGGAAATTTTCCGCAATATGCCGGCGCTGAAGGCGGTTCAGCTGAACGATGATGCGGCGCGGGATTTCAAAAAATACTACGAGGGCCTGCGCAGCGATCAGATCATCTACCTGAACCCCTGCGAGGGGATGTCGGTGGAACAGGCCATGGACATCTGCGGCGGCGACCGTCTGGTGATCGCTGCCGATCTGGATGCGCCGGTGCTGAAGAAAAACTGACCGCCGGAATAGAAATCAAACCGCAAAACGCGGAGCGTGTGCAGGAATGCAGCCGCTCCGTGTTTTTATTATGTATTCTGTAGCCAGTGTTCCGCCTCCCGTGCGGTGTTGGCCATGTAGGTGATGGCCTCCACCGGCCAGCGGCCTGCGGCGGTCTCACCGGTGAGCATCACGCCCCAGCTGCCGTCTGCCACGGCGTTGAAGATATCGCTCACCTCGGCGCGGGTGGGCACAGGGTTCTGCTCCATGGATGCCAGCATCTGCGTCACGGTGATGAACGGTTTGCCGGCTTTGCGGCAGGCGGCGGCAATGTGCTTTTGCACCGCGGGCAGCTGCCACAGCGGCATATCGTTGCCCAGATCGCCGCGGGCGATGATCACCACATCGGCCTGCTCGATGATGCCTTCCAGCTCCCGCACACCGGCCATGGATTCGATCTTGGCGAAGATCTGTACCTCCGGTGCACCGATCTCCTTCAATATGGCACGCACACCGGCCAGATCCGCGCCGCTGCGTACAAAGGGCTGCATCAGCGCAGTGACGCCGTAGGCCGATGCCTTTTTCAGGTTGTCGATATCGTGCTGTGTCAGCAGCGGCAGCTGTACCTCGATGCCCGGCAGCTTGACGCTTTTGTGCCCTTTCAGCACGCCGCCGCGGAGCACGGCGGCGTGTTCCTTGTCCAGCACCCGCACCAGCAGTCTGCCATCATCCAGCATCAGCTCCTGCCCGGGGGTAAGATACCCCTCCAGCACCGCCGGCAGCGGAATCCCGCCTTCGCCCAGCAGCACCGTTTCGCCCTCGGTCAGCATCAGCGGCGCTTTCAGTCCGCCGATGCGCAGCTCAGGCCCCTGCATATCGATCAGCAGCTGCGCATCGATGCCCGCTGCCTTTGCCGCTGCATGGAACGCCGCCAGCAGATCGCTGCTCTCGGCAAGCCCCGTGTGGGAAAGATTCAGCCGCATGCCGGTCATGCCGGCGCGGAACATGGCCTCCAGCGTTTTCTGCTCTGCGCAGGCGGGGCCCAGCGTACCGAATACCTGTATCATCGTGTCTCTCCTGTATCCACCGGAATTTCAAATATACTCTGCGGTTATTATACCATATCGCGCGGGGAAAAACAAACGCATATCCGATTACCGAAAATATTGAAATATGATGGAATATGTGGTAAATTATAACTGCAAGCTTGCGAAACAAAAATAAACAAAAATCAATGAAAAAGGAGTATGCCTTATGTTTATGGAAGAGCGGCAGCGCGAGATCGCGCGCTGCATCGAAGAACAGGGCAAGATCACGGTGGCCCAGATCGTTGCCCGGTATGCGGTATCGGATGAATCCGCCCGGCGGGATCTGCGTATGTTGGAGCAGCAGGGGCTGTGTCGCCGTACCCACGGCGGGGCACTGGCTCCGGTACAGGTGAGCTCGCACCCTGCGGAGAACAGAGATTTTGCCGCGATGCCGGTTTATGAGACGTATGACCGTATCGCGGCGTATGCGGCGGCACAGGTGCGGGAAAATGACACCGTTTATCTGTGCGGCGGCAGCTTCGGACATATCCTGCTGCGCCATCTGCCGAAGGATATCCCCTTTACCGTTGTGGTCAATCAGGTGGATGTGGCAAAAGAGCTGCGCGGCTGGGAAAATGCGGCAGTGTACATTGCCGGCGGACAGATGCGAAAAAGCGGCTCGGTGACGGATGCCATGGCGGCGGCCTTTGTGTCGCAGATGCATTTCGATCTGTGCTTTCTCACCGGTGCGGGCCTGACCGCCGGCTTCGGTCTTTCCAATGTCACCGCCGAGACTGCTGAATTCCAGCGCACTGTGCTGAAAAACAGCCGCCGCAGCCTGCTGCTGATGCCGGGCAGCAAGGTGGGAAGGGAGGCTTTCATGCGTGTGTGCACCGCGCAGGAGTTTGATGCGGTCATCACCGACTGGGAGTGCGCACCGGAGCATATTACGGCCCTGCGCGAGAGCGGAGCAGAGGTGATCACCGTTGAAAGACAAACCGCCGACGCGTGAACAGGCGCTGCGCTGGCGCATTCTGGAGCAGTATGTCAGCCTGCGCCAGTTTGCTGCCGCCGCAGATGTACCCTACAGCACCCTGCTGACTTTGCTGGAGCGCGGAGTGGGCGGCGCAGCCTTTGACACGGTTCTGCGCATCTGCCGCACCCTTTCGATGGATCCCTTCGAAATCTGACAAAGCTCTGCCGGTTGCGGCAGACTGCGCCCTGCCTGTTTGGACAGGATCCGCTCTTTGTACCTGTTATACTGGTGCAAAGAGCGGATTTTTGTTATCGGAGAGGATGGTACGGAATGGGACAGGCTGTCAGGGAACAGCAAACGGAACAGCGCAGAAAAACGACAGGCGGTAATCTGCAGATACGGCTGCTGGCGGCGGTGCGGCGGCGGATCGGTGCACTGTGCGCCGCCATGCCAAAGGCATGGCGGAAGCTGCGCCCGTGGGCGGCGGGCTTTGCGCGCTGCGGGGTGTGCGCCGCTGCGGCGGCCGTGGTGCTGCCGGGAAATATCGCTCCCTTCGGTCTGGCGCTGTGTATTGCCGTGCCGCAGCAGGCAGCTTTTCTATGCAGCGTATGCTGTGCGCTGGGGGGCTTTGCCGCACTGCCCGTACCGCTGGCGATGGGACAGGCGGCGGGCGCGCTGCTGATCGGTGCACTGCGGCTGGTGCTGGGGCGTCAGAATGCCTTCTGGGCCGGCGTAGCAGGGGTGACGGTATGCAGTATGCTTTCGCAGACCGCTGCGGCTATGGGGCAGCCGCAGGCGGGGCCGCTGCGCTGGCTGGTGCAGGGCTGCCTTGTGCTGGCACTGGCGCTTTTTTACCGGGAGGTCCGTCCCGACGGTCTGTTCGGGGAAGCACCTCGCCGGCAGGCGGTGCGGATGGCGGTGTGGACAAGCATCGGCTGTGCGCTGGCGGTGCTGCCGTCACCCTGGCTGGGCTGTGCAGTGGGTTTTGTGTCGTTGGTGCTGTGTGCGCTGGAGCGTCCCGCACGACTGACGCTTGTCTGGGCAGCTGCAGCATTGGGCGGTCTGGCTGCCCATGCTGATCTGAGCTGGCTGCCGGCAGGGCTCTTTGCCGCATGGGCTGCTTCCTGCTTCGGCGGCCGCCGGCGTGTGATGGCCGCAGTCTGGTGGGGGGCAGGTCTGCTGGGGATCTTTACGGCTGCGGATCTGCCCGCACTGGGCGCCCTGCTGTTGGCAAACGCCTGCACGGCGGCGGCGTTTTGTCTGCTGCCGGAACGTTTTTTTCTTCGGCTGGACGAAATGCTGACGGCGGCGGAGGAAAGATCCTGTACGGCGCCGGTACGCGCGCTGCAGGCGCTGGCCTGCGGTCTGCGGGCCATTGGCAACGGTGTGGAGGCGGTGGGCCGTGCGGCTGCACAGCCGCCGGAGGATCCCAATGCGCCGGTGGAGACCGTGTGCCGGCAGGTGTGCAGCGCCTGTACGCAAAAGGCCCGCTGCTGGGGCGCTGGCTACGATGATACTCAGAACGCCATGCAGGGTTTTCTGGATGGATGGAGAAAGGAATGCAAAGCGGAGTTCGCTCCGTGGTTTATATGTACGCGGCAGAGCGCGGTGCGCACCGCACTGCTGCGGGCGGAAAATCTGCGGGTACTGCGCCGCGCCGGTCAGGCAGAGGCAGGCGTACTGCGCGGCACGGTCAGCGGGCAGTACCGCGCCATGGCAGACGGGCTGTACCGCATGGCGGAAAGCTGGCAGCCGGATTCCCCGCAGCCGCACCTGACCTCCCGGCTGCAGGCTTTAACGGAGACGATGCAGCTTCCGGTACGGCAGCTGGCTGCGGTGCGCCGTCCGGACGGCAGCCTTGCAGTGACGCTGCAGCTGCGCAGTGCAAGGCTGAGCGATGATGCAGCGCAGCAGCTCACCGCTGCGGTCAGCCGTCTGTGCGGTACTCCCATGCAGCTGGATGCTGCCGGAGGAGCCCCGGACGGCGGCAGCGGTCAGATGCTTTGCTTTGAACCGGTACCTTTTTGCGGCGTGGAGACCGGTGCAGCCAGCCGGGCTTATAAAGGCGTTTGCGGGGATGTGACCGAAGAGCTGCAGCACGGCGGCAATTGCTGTCTGGTGCTGTGCGACGGCATGGGTACCGGTGCGGATGCAGCTGTGGAGGCCAAGCTGGCGGCGCTTTTCACCGCCCGGCTGCTTCGTGCCGGCTTTGAAGAGGATGTGGCGGCACGGCTGGTCAATGCCGCGCTGCTTGCCCGCGCTCCGGGGGATCAGGGCAGCACGCTGGATGTGCTGCGCATCCGCGGCGCGGACGGCAGAGCGTTTATATATAAAGCGGGGGCGTGTCCGGGGTATCTGGTGCGCGGGACACAGGTGCGCCGCCTTGGTGCGGAGGATGGCAATACGGCGCTGGGGCTTCCGCTGGGCGCCGCCGGCACCGTGCGGGACTGGCGGCTGGAAGTCAGCCTTGTGCCGGGGGATCTGCTGGTGCTGGCAAGTGACGGCCTTTTTGAACAGGGCGAGGCCGTTTTCCTCCGTGCGCTGCGGGCGCTGCAGCCGGATACCCCGCAGCGCATGGCGCAGGCGCTGCTGGATGCCTGCGCCGCCGCCCCTCAGGATGATTGCACCGTGCTGCTCGCCCGCATCACGGCAGGCAGAAAAAAATACAGGTGATTTCCCGCACGGCTTCCGCAGTCTTTTGGCTGCGGAAGTTCTTTTTTGCATTTGTGAGGCACAAAAAACAAAATAATACTTGCAAAAACCGTGCGTTTTAGGTAATATAGAACTGTATGAGAAGCAAGCGGGGAAAGACCTGCTGCAAAAGGAAACAACGGGCGCGTACAATGCGTCTTTGAAAGGAGAACGACCCTATGAAATACTATCTGGCAGTTGACATCGGTGCTTCCAGCGGCCGTCATATCCTCGCTCATGTTGAGGATGGCAAGATGATCCTGGAGGAAGTCTACCGTTTCGAGAACGGTGCCTCCAAGCGGAACGGTCATGATTGCTGGGATCTGGAGCATCTGTACAAGAGCATTCTGGAAGGCATGAAGGCCTGCGGCGATATGGGCAAGGCTCCCGTCAGCATGGGCATCGATACCTTCGGCGTCGACTTCGTCCTGCTGGATGAAAACGGCGAGATCATCGGCGATACCGTCGCCTACCGTGATGCCCGTACCGAGGGTATGGACAAGGTGGTGGAGCAGACCATCTCCTGGGCTGACCTGTACAGCCGCATCGGTATCCAGAAGGCTGTTTTCAACTCCATCTATCAGTTTGAGGCTCTGAAGGGCGAGCATCCCGAGCAGCTGGCCGCCGCCAAGCGCTTCCTGATGATCCCCGAGTATTTCAATTACCGTCTGACCGGCAATGCCGTCAACGAGTATACCAACAACACCACCACCTCTCTGATCAACGCCCGTACCAAGACCTGGGACTGGGAGGTTCTGGAGAAGCTGGGCATCCCCGCCGGCATCTTCGGCGAGCCCGCTATGCCCGGCACTCTGGTCGGCACCCTGACCGAGGAAGCCAAGGCTTATGTCGGCTATGACTGCAAGGTCATGCTGCCCGCTACCCATGACACCGGCTCTGCCTATCTGGCTGTGCCCGCCCGCGATGACAAGGCTGTGTACATCTCCTCCGGCACCTGGAGCCTGCTGGGTGTCGAGAATACCGAGCCCATCACCAACGAGGCTGCCATGGCCGAGAACTTCACCAACGAGGGCGGCTACAAGTACCGCTTCCGCTTCCTGAAGAACATCATGGGCCTGTGGATGATCCAGTCCATCCGCCGCAATCTGGATAAGAAGTATTCCTTTGCCGAGCTGGAGGCTTTTGCCCGCGAGGCTTCCGATTTCACCAGCATCGTGGATGTCAACGATGACTGCTTCATGAACCCCGTCAATATGATCGATGCCGTCAAGGAGTACTGCGCCAAGTCCGGCCAGCCCGTGCCCGAGACTGTCGGTCAGGTCATGCAGTGCGTGTACATCTCTCTGGCTGATTGTTATGCCAAGTCCATCAAGGGTCTGGAGAAGATCACCGGCAAGACCTATACCAGCATCAACATCGTCGGCGGCGGCAGCAAAGACGGCTACCTGAACGAGCTGACTGCCAAGGCCAGCGGCCTGACCGTGTTCGCCGGCCCCACCGAGGGCACCGCTCTGGGCAACCTGATGGTCCTGATGATGGACGAGGGCGAGTACGCCGATCTGGCCGAGGCCCGCGAAGCCATCAAGGCCAGCTTCGAGATCAAGGAGATCCGCGGTTAATCCCCGATCTGATACATTCGTTATCCGTTACCAAATCAAACATAAACAAAAAGGAGAATTCGTAACATGGATCGTTTTGAAAGCGCAAAAGCCCGTTACGCTGCCATGGGTATCGATGTTGATGCCGCTATGGCTCGTGTTGCCGCCGCCCCCGTTGCTCTGCACTGCTGGCAGGGTGATGATGTCAAGGGCTTTGACGGCGACCCCAACGCTGCCCTGACCGGCGGTATCCAGACCACCGGTAACTATCCCGGCCGCGCCCGTACTCCCGATGAGCTGATGGCTGATCTGGATCTGGCCCTGAAGCTGTGCCCCGGCACCAAGAAGATCAACATCCATGCCTGCTACGCTGTCTTCACCGAGGAGAACGGCGGCTGGGTGGATCGCGACAAGCTGGAGCCCAAGCACTTTGCCAAGTGGGTCGAGTTCTGCAAGGAGCGCGGTCTGGGCGCTGACTTCAACCCCACCTTCTTCTCTCATCCCAAGTGCGATCCCCTGACCCTGTCCAGCCCCAACAAGGAGACCCGCGATTTCTGGATCGAGCACGGCAAGGCCTGCATCCG
The DNA here is from genome assembly GCA_017472965.1 of Oscillospiraceae bacterium. GTDB lineage: Bacteria > Bacillota > Clostridia > Oscillospirales > Ruminococcaceae > UBA1762. The sequence goes on from JAFUNR010000004.1 coordinate 87,806, forward strand.
TATCTCCCAGTATCTGGCTGAAGAGCTGGGCCAGCCCTGCGTTATGAACATCTGGACCGGCGACGGCTTCAAGGATATCCCCGCCGACCGTATGGGCCCCCGTGTTCATTACAAAGAGTCCATCGAGGCCATTCTGGAAGAGCCGTTCGACTTCAACCTGGTCAAGCCCTGCGTTGAGTCCAAGGTGTTCGGTATCGGCGTCGAGGCCTACACCGCCGGCAGCGCCGAGTTCGCTCTGAGCTTCGCCGCCATGCACAAGGATAAGTGCATCCCCCTGCTGGACAACGGCCACTATCATCCCACCGAGGTCGTCTCCGACAAGATCCCCGCTCTGCTGGCCTTCTTCGACGAGGTCGCTCTGCATGTGACCCGCCCCATCCGCTGGGACTCCGACCATGTTGTTCTGCTGGATGACGAGACCAAGGAGATCTGCAACGAGATCGTTCGCTGCGGCGGTCTGGAAGGCCCCGTCAAGATCGCTCTGGACTACTTTGATGCTTCCATCAACCGTGTTGCTGCCTGGGTCATCGGCCTGCGCAACACCCAGAAGGCCCTGCTGATGGCCGCTCTGCAGCCCGTTGAGCGTATGCAGAAGCTGCAGAATGAGGGCAAGTTCACCGAGAAGATGATGGTCATGGAAGCTGCCAAGACCATGCCCTTCGGCGATATCTGGGAGAAGTACTGCGAGCTGCAGGGCGTTCCCGCCTGCGACGAGTGCTGGTTCAAGGAAGTCATGAAGTACGAGGAAGAGATCCAGCTGAAGCGCGTCTGATTCATCTGCCGGCTTCAAATTCAATAACCGTGACAAAGGGAGCGGAGGCCGGCCGGCCTCCGCTCTTTGCATTTTACCCGATACGGACATTTCAACCGATACGGATTGGAGTATATGTATGAACATTCCTCATCTGAAAAACAATCCTCTGCACGAGGGCCACTACCGTCTGCGCCGGGATATCGTCTATTCCTCCGCCGAGGGCAATGGTCTGACGATGGATATTTTTACGCCGTGGCATGTGGAAATGGGCAATGAGCCGCCCGTGGCGCTGCCGCTGCTGGTGTTTGTGCAGGGCAGTTCGTGGTGTACCCCTGACCGCAGCTTTGAGCATGCCCAGCTGGCACTTGCTGCCCACATGGGCTTTGTTGTGGCTACAGTGGGCCACCGCGATATGCGGGAGGGTCATCCGTTCCCCGCATTTCTGCAGGATGTCAAGTGTGCCATCCGTTACCTGCGGGCCAACGCCGCACAGTACGGCATCGACCCCGAACGCGTGCTGATCTGGGGCACCTCCTCCGGCGGCAACACCGCCGCGCTGGTGGCTGTCACAGGGGATGATCCCGCCTATAAAACGCAGGAGTATGCGGAATACTCCGATGCCGTATGCGCCGCTGTCAGCTGCTTCGGCCCGATGGATGTGGAGGCACTGTTCAAGTTCCTGATCGACATGCCCGGCGCCAGAGAGATCGGCGCCGCACTGGCCGGTTCCATGGACGAGGACTGTATCTGGGCCGCCGCCCGGGAGATGAGCCCGGTCAGCCATGTGCAGCCGGGCAAAACCTACCCGCCCATGCTGCTGCTCAACGGCACGGCCGACCCCATCGTTCCCCATGCGCAGATGGAGGCCATGGTGGAAAAGCTGGAGTCCGTCGGCAGCCCGGTGGAAGCCTACTACGTGGATAACGCCGAACACGAGGGCAACTTCTGGAGCCTTGAAGTCCGTGAGGTCATTTTTGATTTCATTAAAAGAAACGCCTGACAGACATTTGCATAAAAGAAGAGCGGAAACGAAGGATATCCCTTTTGTTTCCGCTCTTTTTTGTAAGACGCTGTTCTGCAGCCCGGCTGTAAAGGTCATTCCGGCTGCTCCGGAAGGCTCTGCCGGTATTGCGCCGGGGTGACACCGTGGCGTTTGATGAATTCCCGGTAAAAGCCCGTGCGGGAACCGAAGCCGATGATGCGGGCGATCTCGTCGGTGGTCAGGGCGGTGGTGTGCAGCAGATGTATCGCGGTGGAGATGCGTTTATCCATCATCATCTCATGCAGGGTGGAATTGTGCTGCTTTTGAATAATGCGGGCAAGCTGCCGCGGGCTGACATGCATTTTGGCGGCGATCTGTTCGGCAGTCACCGATTGCATGAAATAGCTGTTGATCAGATGCTCCAGATAGGCACTGCGCGAAAGCTCGTTTTCGCCCGGTTCGGCTGCGGCGAACTGCCGGCCCGGCTGCAGCTCACAGATGGTGAGCAGCAGCTCCGCCAGCTTCAGCACAGGCAGATATTCCGCGCCGCGCTGCATATCGGCAATGATCTCCATCACCTTGGTGCAAAGCTCCGGGTGTCCCCGCAGCACCTGCAGCTGTTCGCCGTGAAAAAACCTTTCGCATTGACGGTAGAGAGGCTGACAGCCGGAGGTCTGCCGCTGTATGCCGGTAAAAGCAAAGCTTCCGCGGCCCTTTTCGTGCAGATTGGGGATGTGTACATGTGAAGCACCGGAGGGCACCACCACAAGATCGCCGGCATCCAGCTGCAGCAGACCGTTTTCCGTGCTCAGCCAGAGCTGACCGCCGGTGCAGGCGAAGATCTCACTGTATTGATGGCAGTGCCGGATCAGTCCCAGCAGCGAGCCGGGAGCGGCCTTGTCTGTGTCCGCCTGTGCGTCTGCATCCGTCTGTGCGTTTGCGCCGGTGCTCACATTTACCATCATCTGCAGTGCGATATCCTCCAGCGCTACGGTACTTTTGCGCATCTGTGCCATATAAAGCTCTTCGTTCAAGGCGATCACCTCTCAATGTACCCGATTATACTGTTTTACGGTGAAAATGTCAATTGATCTGTATCGGATTCGGACATGTTTGGATATTGATGTCCGTTTTAGGAACATATTTTCTGTACCTAAAAACGGTCTCATACGGGTTTTGCAAATATGCTTTATGCTTGCTGCAATTTGGTGATTTGCACTATAAGTGTTATGAAATCTGCACAAATATCATAGGTTTAGTGAGAAAAAACGGCGTGAGTTATTGACATGATAATAATATTTCTATATAATGAGTGTGTAAATTATATCCGGAGGAATGCAGGCGTGAAGGAAAGGGAACTGAAGCATCTGAGCAGGGCAGAGCTGCTTGAGCTGCTGCTGGCACAGACAAAAGAGACCGAGCGTTTGAGTGCCGAGCTGGAACAGGCGCAAAGGGAGCTTGCGGACCGCCGCCTGAGGCTGCAGGAAGCCGGTTCACTTGCGCAGGCTGCGATAGAGATCAACGGCGTGATGGAAGCCGCACAGGCTGCCGCCCAGCAGTATCTGGATAACATTCGCCTGATGGAGGAAGAAGCCAGACAGCAATGCGAACAGATGCTGGCCGATGCCGAAAAGAAGGCGGCAAGGATCAGACAGGATCTGCTGAAGGATGCAAAAACAGAGGCATCACAGCTGACCCAAAAGCTGCTGGAGGATGCCCGGGTCAAGGCAGAACAGGCAACGAAAAAACGAGAGGCAGCTGCCCGACAGAAGGGCGGAACGAAAGATAAACGCAAACCGCAGGGCAGAAAGAAATAAATGAGCAGAGATATGAAAAAGCAACAGGCACAGCTGCCCAGCGCAGCGCAGGTGGAACAGGAGCTGCAGCGCGAACAGTACAGGCGGCGTTACAGGAAAACGCTGAAAAGTACAATATTTGCTCTTGTTACTGCCGCTGCCGTTGCGGTGCTTGTGGCAATGCTCTGGATGCCGGTGCTGCAGATCTACGGGTCCTCCATGACCCCGACCCTGCAGGAGGGCCAGATCGTGGTCTCTGTCAAGGCAAACGAGATGAAGCCGGGCGATATCGTAGCGTTTTATTACGGCAACAAGGTGCTGATCAAGCGCTATATCGCCGGCCCGGGTGCATGGGTGGATATTCAGCAGGATGGCACCGTTCTGGTGGACGGCGAGATTCTGGATGAGCCCTACCTTACCGAAAAGCACTTCGGCATCTGCGATATCGATTTGCCCTATCAGGTGCCGGATGAAACCTGCTTCCTGATGGGCGACCAGAGAAGTACCTCGGTGGATTCCCGCCACAGCAGCGTGGGCTGCGTTACACAGGAACAGATCATCGGCAGGATCATATTCCGTGTATGGCCGATGAAGGAATTCGGGTTTGTCCGGTAAAACCGGCATAAAGATAAAAGCAACAGGCGATATTTGACTTTAGCAATGGAGAACCGCATGAAAAACGATTTGCTGCAAAAGGCACGAAAACTGAATACCGGCAGCAAGATCCGTAAGCGTTGGCACAGAGTGGTCAGCGTTCTGGCTGCAACTACGGTTTTCTGTACGACCTATATGCTGATCCTGCCCGCCATCACCATGGATACGGAAGCGATCTGCGGCATGGAGGAACATCTTCACAGCGAAAGCTGCTTCGGCTATGTTGTAACGACCGAGCTGCAGTGTGCGCTGGAGGAGGGGGCAGGGGCACATACCCATGCCGAAGAGTGCTTCGATGAGCAGGGAACGATTCTCTGCGCACTGGAGGAATCGGCGGGTCATGTCCATACCGAAACCTGCTATGTACAGGTACAGCAGGAGGAGCCGGTGCTGGTTTGCACGCTGGCCGAGCACACGCACGATGTGCCCTGCTACCCGGTGGAAAGCGAAGACATGGAGCAGACCTCCTCGGAATATCTGTGCGGCATGGGTGTCCATGCACACATGGAAGGCTGCTATGATGAAGCAGGTGCGCTGGTCTGTACCATTCCGGCACATGACCATGCAGCGGAATGCATCGTGGCCGATCTGGATGTGAATGCGGATGTGGAAACGCCCGAACAGTGGGAGGCAGCCATTGCGCAGCTCACCTTTACCGGTGACTGGCGGCAGGATGTGCTGACCGTGGCCGCAAGTCAGCTGGGGTATACCGAAAGTATCCGCAATGTACAGCTTCGGAACGGTGAGCTGAAGGGCTATACCCGTTACGGTGCGCGTCTTGGCGATGCCTACTGCAGCTGGGATGCCGCTTTTGCAGCCTTCTGTCTGGAATATGCCGGGATCACACAGCAGTATATCCCCTACGGCGCCGATCCCGCCGGCTGGGTGCAGGCACTGGCCGCAAGCGGACAGTTCGCTGCCTCGCAGGATTACACTTACGCCATGGGAGATCTGGTGTTCGTGGATACCAATGCGGACGGTGCAGCCGACCGGATGGGCTTTACCGGGGCGCTGAATGCCGACGGCACTCTGCAGATGCTGGCGGGTGATACCGCCAACGCAGTCGGCTACGAAACCGTCAGCGCCGGTATTGTGGGTTACGGCATTCTGCCGCAGAACCCCCTGTCCATGCAGGAATGGGCCGATGCCAATGCGATGGCGCGTATGCTGGCTGAACTGCCCGATGCACAGCAGGTGCAGCAGGCCTTTGAAGATCTGAACGCCGAAGGCGATAAAGCCGGTTACGAAGCGCTCCGTCAGGAGCTGACCGGCCGTCTGGGTGCCATTTATACCGCATACGAAGCCTTTAATGAGCTGCAGAAGCAGCGGGCAGGCGATCTGGCAAAGGCGGATGCACTCAAGGAGGTCTGCGGCGGTGCCGCATGGCGTACCCACCCCGTGCTCGTCGGTGACGATGCCGTTGTTTCCGGTCTGCGCATTGATGGTGTGGAGATCCTTTCCGCGCCGCAGCCGGAGGATGCAGCTGAAAATGCTGCCGAAACTTCCGCCGATGCGGAAGAAAACAGCGAAGAAACCGCCGAACCGGAAGAACCGGTGCCCGCGGCAGAAGAACAGCTTCCCGAGGGATACATCCGCCGCGGCGATACGCTGATTTACACCTTCAGCGTGGATACACAGTCTTATTATACCGATATACAATACGGCGAAGCGCTGGTCAAGATCGAGATGGTGCTTCCCGTGGATAGCACCAAAGCCGTGTTTGACACCGCGGCCATGCCGTGGATGGAGCACGTCCGCAGCTACGAGGAATACCGCACCGTAAATGACAAAAATACCCTGTGTCAGGTGCTGGTGGGCTACAAGCGGCTGCGTGCCACCGAAGAGGACGGCGTTGTGGTGCCCGGCAGCTTCAGCGAAACCGTGTACGTGCAGGTGGGACAGCTGCTCCACAAGCAGCAGCTCAGCCTGATCGTCAGCGCCTCTATGGAGTTCGCCGCATGGGATGAGCCGTGCGCCGAGCATGGCGTTGTGGAAAAGCTGACGGTTGCCTCCGACCCGCTGACGGTCTGGGCTCCCCTGACCGCAGAAGAGCAGCAGGCCAATTATGAAAAGTATCTGGCTCTGCTGGGAGAGCTGCAGACGGCACAGCTTGCCGAAGAGGAATACAGCGCCCGTCTGACGGCTCTGGAAGAAGAGATCATTGAGCAGTATGTGGCCGGTGCGCTGAACGAGGAGCATTACTCCGGATTGAACGCACTGCTGCTGCAGATGACCGGTGTGGATCTGGAAACCATCGCAGAGCCCAGCGTGGGTGACGGCTGGTTCTGGCTGCATTACAATTCGGCCAACCGCATCAGCAGCATCGGCACGCAGGCAGTGGCTGCCAGTGCACAGCCCGCACAGGAGATCGTTCCCGTAAGTGCGATGCCTGAAAAATATGCGGCCTCGCTGGGGCTGGATTCCAACAGCCAGATCCCCGCAGACGGCTGGGGCGGCGAAAACTCGCAGGATGATGTGATCTGGGTCAGCAAGACCATCGAGGGTACTGAACAGGAAAATATCTTCGATATCACGCTGCAGATCATCACCAGAGAAAAGATCAACGAGGTCTACAAGGATCCCGATATGGCGGTGGTCATCGTTATGGATATCTCCAATACCATGGCCTCCATCTTCTCCGGCGAGACTACTGTCAGCCGCTATGATGCAGCTATGGATTCCGCCGAAGCCTTTATGAAGAGCTTCGCCGAGGAGACCACCGGTCTGAGCAAGCTGGGCTATGTGGCATTCAATACCCACGGTCACGAGGTCTTTGCGATGCAGGAATGCTCCACGGCGGCACAGGCGGCTGCGCTGAGCACCATCATGCGCGACAAAACCGAGGATATCATGGATAAGGCAGCGGCTGCTGCCGGAACATATGCCAGCTCGCACGATCGCTTTACCAACATGGAAGCCGGCCTGAAGATGGCGCAGGATATGCTGGCCGGAGTGAACAACCGGCATAAATATGTCATCTTCCTCAGCGACGGCTTCCCCACCACATACATGACCGCAAGCTCGACGGATGGTTATGCAGGCTACGACCCCTATACCACCTCCGGTTCCAACGGCAGCAATGGCGTTTTCTATGACCGTGTCATGGGCCACCACTGCGATTACGGTACCAGCTATTCCGATACCGCTGCCATCAAGGCGCGGCAGCAGGCGGTCAGGATGAAGGATGCCGGCATCAATATCTTCTCCATCGGTGTCGATGTGGAAGGCCAGACTATTTATGAGTATCATTGGGACAGCGCCCTCCGTCTGAAAACCGCTTCCACCGTGGAGCGGCGTCAGAACACCACATACTATGACTCTACCGGTTACGAGATCGGCACGATGCACTCCGAGCTGACAGCCTCTGTTCCCACAAAGCAGGAAGACTTGAGCAAGGATTATGCGGCAAAGTATCTGACGGAAAAGCAGCGGACGGATATGTCCAACGATTTCAAGAACTGGCTGAGGGGCAGTGCCAAAGCGGGCATCGGATCCAATTTCTACTACGACAGTACCGATAAGGCGGATCTGTCGGCGGCCTATGAGCAGATCTTCGAGGAGATCCTGATCATGAATGCCGAAAGCGCCCATCTGGACTGGGTCGCCACCGACCCCATGCCGGAAATGGGCGTGCATGAGCTGGATACCATGGAGTTTATCGGCTTCTGGGATATCTACGGCTCGGATCCTCCCGTTCTGGTACAGAGTCTGACCGGCGAAAGCGTAGACGGCTCACTGTATTACAATACCGCTGCCTTTGATACGACCGAAACCACCATTCACTGGGATCTGAAGAATTCGGGTTATCAGTCGGTCAGTCTGGGCACGAACAAGAACTATATGTGCGCGCTGAAGTACCGTGTCCGCCTGCAGAATGAGCATGACGGCTTCGTGGAACGGCAAAGCTACGTTACCAACGATACCACCTTCCTGAATTACCGCGTGATCGAGGTGGTCAACAATGTGACGCAGGTATCGGGGCTCAAGCGCATTGAATTCCCGATCCCCAAGGTGTTCGGCTATCTGGCCGAGCTGGAATTCACCAAGGTGGATTCGAGAGGCGGGGCCCTGCCGGGTGCAAAATTCACCCTGACCCATGATACAGCCGCCTGCGGCACCTGCCGCGGCGATGGCGTGGGCCATGTGGATCTGGAGGTTATGGAAGCGGTATCCGGTCTTGACGGACTGGTGCATTTCGGGAATATTCCCTCCGGCCACAGCTACATCCTGCAGGAGACCGAGGTCCCCAGGGGGCATCAGGTAAACGGAAACAGCTATCATGTGACTGTTTCCTACGATGCTCTCACCGTTACCGTCACCGACCGGGACGGCAACGAGATCCCGTGGGATGAGTACATTGTCAACTACACCGAATACACCCTTCCCGAAACCGGCGGTGCCGGTACCCACCTTTATACATTCGGCGGTCTGCTTGTGCTTGCGGCGGCTGCTCTGATGTACATAAACATGTTTGGGCGAAAGCGACAGAAGGGGGACGGGAGTTGACAGGAAAGAAACGAATCTGTCTCCCCGGCGCTTTCAAACAAACATAACTATAAAGGAGAGCAAACCATGAAAAAGACATTTGCACTGGTACTTACCGTCATCATGCTCTTTACTCTGGCGCTGCCAGCATTTGCAGCGGAACCCACCGTTTCTCTGACCATCGCCGGCGAAAAATCCGGCCACATCTACGAAGCCTATCAGGTATTCGATGGCAAGCTGAATGCCTCCGGCGTTATGACCGAGATCACCTGGGGCTCCGGTCTGAAGGATACCGATGCCCTGCTGGCTGCGCTGAAGGCCGATACCGCCACCTTTGGTTCCGACTTTGCCGCAGCGACCAGCGCAGAGGGCGTTGCCAACGCCATGAAGGCATGGGGCGACAAGGGTCCCAAGATCGATGCCTTCGCCGATCTGCTGAAGAGCTATCTGGTCACTCCCGCCGTCTACACCACCACCAGCAGTACCACTACCTATACCTTTGATGCTCTGGATCCCGGCTATTATCTGATCAAGGATCAGGACGGTACCGTTGACGAGAAGAACGACTTCTACACCAAGTTCCTGCTGGATGTCACCACCAGTACCGATGTCGCTGTCAAGGGTTCTGTGCCCACCGTCAAGAAAGAGGTCTCCACCCAGCTGTCCAGCGGCTACTCCGACAAGATCGCCAATCAGCTGAACAAGGAGCACTACTATCAGTGGACCGGCACCATCCCCGATGATATCGCCGACTACGACTGGTACTACTATGAGTTCGTTGACACCCTGTCCGACGGTCTGACCTTCATCGATTTCGAGGAGATCTACATTCAGACCAATACCAATAAGATCGAGATCTTCAACGCTGCCGTTGAGGATGATCCCGCCACCCCCGAAGACGAGCGTATCAAGGATCCTGTCAGATACCCCGATGTGGTGGATGCAGATGATTCCGACAACAAGATCGGTCTGGTGTGGAACGATCTGAAGGGCGATTACAATGCACTGGCTCCCAATAATACCATCGTTGTCCGTTACTCTGCCAAGCTGAATGAGAATGCCGTCATCGGCGGCGCCGGCAACCTGAACGAAGTCGAGCTGATCTTCTCGAACAACCCCCATGACGAAGACGATAAGGGCAAGACTCCCCCGATGGACCCCCGCGTCTACAGCTTTGCTCTGGAAGTTGTCAAGAGAGCCGATTCCGAGACCGGCGAGGTCCTGAAGGGCGCCAAGTTCATCCTGTATCACAACCACACCGTTGAGACTACCCCCGGCTCCGGCTCTTATGTGAATGTTCCCGTGTATGCCAAGGTCACCGACGGCAAGATTTTGGAGTGGGTCGAGGACGAAGACGATGCCACCGTTCTGACCACCGATGCCAGCGGCAAGATCAATGTGGCCGGCCTGACCGTCAAGATTACCTATTACCTGAAGGAGATCGAGGCGCCCGACGGCTACAACAAGCTGACCCGCGATGTGGCTGTCATCATCGACAGCTTTGAGACCAGCGCCACCAACTACAAGGTCAGCAAGATCACCTATAACGTGGATAACAGCCAGAAGACCTCCACCGGCGCCACTGCCGAGGCCGGCACTGTTGTTGCCACCGTGATCAACCGCGCCGGTACCACCCTGCCCTCCACCGGCGGTATTGGTACCACTCTGTTTTACATCGCCGGCGGCCTGATGGTTGCTGTCGCTGTGGTTCTGCTGGTCACCAAGAAGCGCATGAATTCTCAGTAATACATAAACAAGCAAAACCAAGACTGTATCAATGCTGTATGCAGGGGGAGGGGCTTCCTCCTCCCCCTGCACAGCACCAAGGAGAATCCTTTAATGAAAAAAAGAAGTTTTTCCACGGTATTACTGCTTCTGGTTTTGATTACAGGATTGTCCTTGCTGCTGTATCCCAGCTTCAGTGAATACTGGAACTCGCTGCATCAGTCCGAAGTCGTAGCCAGCTATCTGGAAACCGTTTCTCACATTGATGACGATCAGTATAAAGAGCTGTGGGATTCGGCCCGTGCCTACAACGAATCGCTGCTGGAACGGGACAATGTCTTTCTTTTGAACGAAGAACAGAAGGCGGCGTATAATTCACAGCTGAATATCGGCGGCAACGGCGTGATCGGCTATGTGGATATTCCCAGTATCAATGTGTTTCTGCCCATCTACCATGGTACGGACGAAACGGTTCTTCAGTTTGCTGTGGGCCATCTGGATTGGACCAGCCTGCCCACCGGCGGCGAAAGTACCCACTGCGTTATTTCCGGCCACCGTGGGCTGCCCTCGGCCAAGCTGTTCACCGATATCGATCAGCTGGCAGTGGGAGATTATTTTATGCTGAATGTTCTGGATGAGGTGCTTACCTATGAGGTGGATCAGATCCGCATCGTGCTGCCCGCCGAAACGGACGATCTGCTGATCAAGCAGGGCAAGGATTACTGCACACTGGTCACCTGTACCCCTTACGGTGTCAACAGTCACCGGATGCTGGTACGCGGTCACCGGGTGGATAATCTGGAACAGGCACAGGTCGTCCGTGTGACAGCCGATGCGGTCATCGTCGAAAAGATGGTGGTGATCCCCATCATTCTGGCGCTGATCCTGCTGGTGATGCTGGTTTTCCTGCTTATCACCACTTCCGGAAGGAAAAAGAGGAGGAAAGAGCAATGAAAAGACGGATGCTTGCGGTGCTGTGCGCATTTGTTTTACTATGTACTGTGACTGCGACCGCCCACGCGGCGGTGGAAGCCATTGATTTCAGCCGCAAGGGCACCATCTCTCTTGCTATGAACTATAAGGGAACTCCGGTGCCGGGCGGCAGTATGACAGCCTATCGTGTGGCCTATGCCGCCAAGGTGGATACCGGTTACGCGCTGATCTATCTTGCGGAATATGAGTCCAGCACCTACGGCCTGGATCACTTCAATGAGCCGGGAATGGCGCAGGAGCTTGCCGAAATCACAAACGAAAAAGGCGTTGCCGGCACTAAAAAGACCATTGATGGTACCGGCAAAGTTGTGTTTGATAATCTGGAACTGGGCTTGTACCTGATGGTGCAGGAGGATCGCGCACCCGGTTATCATGTGGTGGAGCCGTTCCTCGTAACGGTGCCCGGATGTGATAACGAAGGTCATTATTATTACGAAGTGGATGGTTCGCCCAAGCTGGCACTGGAGCCGAAGCCGGAAACCCCGCCGCCGCCCGAGCTGCCGGATACCGGCCAGATCAACTGGCCTGTTCCGGTGTTGAGTACAGCGGGAGCAGCATTGTTCTGCGGTGGCTGGCTGCTTCGCAGAAGCGGAAAGAAAAAGCATGAAGATTAAGTTTGGGACATTGCTGATGGTATTGGGTTCAGTGCTGCTTGCGGCAGCACTGGCCCTTTTCCTGTTCAACCGGCACCAGCAGCAGCAGGCATCCCGTTCGGTGGAGGAACTGATGCCGCAGATGGCCGAGATCATTCAGGAACGAAAAGCAGCGCCTGTACCCGCTCCGCAGCAGCCGGAACAGTCTGCTGAACCGGAAGAACCGCAGATGACAGTGGTGGAGATCGACGGCCACGGCTATATCGGTTTTGTGGGGATCCCCGCGCTGGAGCTGGAGCTGCCGGTCCTGGCGCAGTGGAGCGATGCACTTTTGAAAATTTCACCCTGTCTGTTCACCGGTTCGGTATACAGCGGAGACATGGTGATCATGGCGCACAACTACACAAAGCATTTCGGCCGGCTTTATCAGCTGCGTGCAGGTGATACCGTCACCTTCACCGATATGGATGGCATCACCCGCTATTACGAGGTAGCAGCGCTGGATGTGCTGGGCCCCTACGATGTGGAGGAGATGACAGCGGGCGAATACGCGCTGACGCTCTTCACCTGTACTTACGGCGGTGAAAACCGCGTTACGGTGCGGTGCGATATTGCAGCCGGCTGACAGGCTTTGCAACACAGAAATATCACAGACAGCGATGGGAACGGCCATCGCTGTTTTTGTTGACAAAAAAGACTGCATGTGGCAAAATTATATAGATAGGGTGGATCCGTGCGGTCTGCAAAGAAAGGAAAAAGGATGAAAACGATGACTGCTTTGAAGAAATGCAAAAGTCTGTTTTTGTGGGATGGCTGTGTGTTCTGGCCTGCGATTTATATCATGGCTCGCAGTCTGTACTGGTACGAGCCGTGGCACGATGTACCGATCGAAAGCTTTGACCGTTCGATCGGTCAGGCTACGCTGGCGGATCAGCTGATCTCCGGCCGCACCGGGAATGCCATGCTGACCCTGCTTGTCTGGGTACCGCTGCTGCTGGTGCTTGGCTGGCTGGTTGCTTCTCTGTGCTTCGGCCCGGGACGGCGCTATGAGCAGCGGCGGGAATTTGCCGGCTGGCTCAGTGCTTTTTCCGGCATCGGCATGATCGGCATGACGGTGGATTATCTGTACCAGTTCGGTACTGCGGATGATATCTGGATGCGTGAGGCGCAGGCAGTGCCGCTGGCCATTGTGCTTTGCTCGCTGATCTGGTGTCTGTTCCTGCGTTTTGCGCCGGATGAGATGTCCTGTATGTATTCCGACAGCGTCAAGCAGTATTTGCTGTGCGGTATGATGCTGGGCTTTCCTGTACATATGCTGGCCCGTTTCCAGAATTACACGGCGGTGGTGTGCGGTGTGTGCACCATCGCTGCGCTGATCCTTTGTATCGCTATGTCCCGTTTCAAGCCGGATCTCATCGGGCAGTATGTGCGTACCTATGCAGGCATTCCGCTGCTGCTGATGCTGCCTGCCATGCTGCTGTATCTGGAGATCGGCAATATTCTGAATCAGTATAACATTTTCGTGGGCAAAAATCACGGCCCGCTGGTGCTGATCGCCGTGGCCTGTATGATCGCCAGCGCGGTGATCGGTGGTGTGATGCGCGGCCGTCTGCAGACACGCTATGCCGAAAACATTGCTTTCAACAGGAAGCTGGATCTGACGGTGAAGGATTGGCGCGATGTCTGGTATCCTGTTATTCTGGTCAGTCTGGCGCTGCTGGCCGGCTACAATGAGCTGCAGACCTATGTGGGCAGTGATTTCTTCGAGCGCGCCAACAGTGCCGTCAGTATCAGCGGTTTTCTGAATTTCGGTCAGATCCCCGCGGTGGAGACCCACGGCGCACACATGGGTATCGATTACTTCGGCGGTATTTTCTGGGGTCTAGTCAACGGAGACCCGCTGGCGGCCAGTTTTATGAAGTATAACGGCATCCCGATGGCGCTGACCATTCTGGTGTTCTATTATCTGCTGCGCCGCTGTATCGGTGCGGATGCCGCGCTGGTCGCTTCTATGGTGCTGCCTGTGATCAACACCAGCCACAGCGCAGGCGACTGGTTTGCCCATATCGCCTATCTGCCGGTGGTGGTGCTGCCCTGGGTCATCGAAAAGCCTTCCTTCCGCCGGTATGCCCTGTTCTGGGGCTCTGCGGCATTCTCGGTATTGTACCGCGGCGATATCGGCCTTGCACTGGGCGTGGGCGCGGTATTGGTGATGACGGCATTCGTCCTGCTGCAGAAAAGCCTTGCAGCCATCAAAAAGTATCTGCTCAGCTTTGCCTGTGTGGGCGGCGGTCTGGCCGCTGTGCTGGTGGTGCTGTGCCTGATCCGCGGCATTAACCCCGTCTCCCGTCTGTGGGAATTTCTGGAAATGATGGCCGGTTCCAACCAGAACTGGGCGTATAACAGCATCGGTATTCCCGGTTCGTCCGCGATGGCGTGGACCTATTTTGTCACTCCGCTGCTGCTTCTGGCGCTGACGGTCACCTGTATTCTGCGCCTGGTTCGCAGGCAGACAGCCCTGCGCAGTGAGCACTGGCTGTTCTTTGTGTTCACCGCCGGCTATTATATGAATTTCCCCCGCACGCTGGTGCGTCACTCTCTGCTGGAGAATGTCCCCGTCTACTGCCTTGCCATGGGTATGTGGGCGCTGGCGCTGGGTGTGTGGCTGCTGTGGCGCGACCGCGACCCCGAGCATCGACCCGGCGGTACAGTGCTGCCTGCCGCCATGATGCTTTCCCTGCTTATCACTGCAGTTTGCTTCAATGCGCAGCTGCTGGGTTCTACCACACTGTACACCATGGCTCACAACAAGCTGCAGGGCGGCGAGATCGTTTTCCCGCAGCTGGTGGATTATGCCGGCAACCCTAACCGGCAGCTTCGTGTCCGGGAAAAGGTCAGCCGTGTGGTGCTTCCCGCTGAGATGAAGAGTACGGCCAACAGTCTGGAAAGAGTATTGGATGAGATCCTGAAAGAGGATGAGACCTGGGTGGATTTCACCAACCAGAGCACGCTGTATGCGCTGCTGCAGCGCCGCAGTCCGGTCTATGTCAACCAGAGCCCGGGTATGCTCTCCGGTGACTATACGCAGAAATGCTTTGTGGAGCAGGTCGAAAAGCAGAAGGATAAGGTTCCTGTGGCACTGCTGCCGCAAACAGCCATGGCGCTGGGCTTCTCGATGGATGGTGTCAACACCAGCCTGCGCTATTACCGTGTGGCGGAGTATATTTTCAATAACTATGTCCCGTACAAGACGGTGGATAAATTTGCCATCTGGGTGCGCCCCGAGCGTCTTGCCGAGCTGCGGCCTGCGGAGAGCGAAGAGGGCGGTACGGAATCGAACCGCATGGATCTGAACAATCAGAGCTTCCGGGTGTCCAACGCCGAAATGGTGATGGATGAAAGCGGTATCAGCATCCGTGCCGACGGCGGCGATCCCATCATCGACAATTTCCAGTCGCTGCTGACCGGCAACGGCCTTAAGAGCGGCCAGGCCACCGTCACGATTTATTACACCTCGGATACGGCAGGCGATCTGCAGCTGTTCTACGCAGAGCCGGCCCGCAATTATGAAGAGAAAAATTCCATCCGTGTGCCGGTACAGGAGACCGGCGACAGTGAAAACGCCGTGCAGCTGGTCTTTGAGTGGAACAACACCAAGCGGCTGCGGCTGGATACGCCCGCTCATTCCAATTTCACCATCACCGGTATTTCCACCGATTCCGAGGTCATCACCACCGGCGGTTACGGCTACGGCTCCATGAGCGAATCCCATACCTATCAGCTGGGCGCGGTGGCACGGCTGTGGGGTGAACAGGATGAGCAGAAGGCATGGCTGAATCCGCAGCTGGCAAAGCTGCAGCGGGTAAGCGGCCTGACCTACGCCGTTCCCGAGGAGCTGACCGGCGGCGAAAACGGCCGCTATATCAAGCTGGTCATCAAGGCTGCGACAGAAGGTTCTGCATCGCTTTCGCTGGCGCGTACCGGCGATAGGGCGGTGACATACGCCACCTTTGTGTTTGATGTTGCAGAGGGGACCCACACCTATCTGATCCGCGTCAGCTGCGACAGCTACTGGTACTCCGGCATGGTGAACGCCGTCAATTATGCCGGTCCGGCTCTGCAGAGCATTTCCATCCTTGAGGGCGACTGATCCATGATGCATGACTCCTTGAAACAGCTCCGGCTGGTCCCGCTGCGGGAGCAGCCGGCCCTGCTGGAAACGGCGGTGGTGTGGTTTTCCTCCAAATGGGGCATTCCCGCCGCAGCCTACCGGGAAAGTATGACTGCCTGCCTTGCGGGCGGTGTGATCCCGCAGTGGTATATGCTGCTGGATGAACAGGATGCTATCGTCGGCGGCGCGGGCGTCATCGAAAACGATTTTCATGACCGTCCCGATCTTGCGCCTAACCTGTGCGCCGTGTTTGTGGAGCCTGCATGGCGCTGCCGCGGCTGTGCCGGCTGGTTATTGAATGCCATCCGCGCCGATATGGCATCACGGGGCGTGCATACGCTGTATCTGGTCACCGACCACACCGCGTTTTACGAACGGTACGGCTGGCGGTTTCTGACCGTGGTAAACGGCGATGACGGCAGCCCCACCCGGCTGTATACGGCATATACTCCTTGATAAATCAAAAAACACATCCGGCAGGGCAGCGTGCCTTGCCGGATGTGTTTTTTGCATATCAGTTTTTTTGAAACAGAATCCGGAAAATTCCGGGGTCATTCCTCATCTGCTTCGCCGCTGTTCAGCGCCAGCACCAGAGCGGCCAGCTTTTCGGCATCCTCATACACCGTCAGTCCGGTGGAAAGCCCCCGCAGCTTTGCTGCGCCGCGCAGACCTTTCATGTAAAAAGCGGCCTGCCCGCGCATCTGGCGCATGGCGTTCACTTCGCCTTTTTCCTCGCACATGGCCTTTGCCTGTGCGCACAGCAGCGCCATGCGCTGCTCCAGCGATGGGGCAGGGGGCAGCGGCAGTCCACGGACGGCGGCATCGATCTCGGCAAAAAGCCACGGGTTGCCCATGGCGCCCCGGCCCACCAATACGCCGGCACAGCCGGTGGCGTGCATCAGGGCAAGGGCATCCTGCGCCGTGTGGATGTCGCCGTTGCCCAGCACCGGCACATTTACCGCCTGTACTACGCGGGCGATCTGCTCAGGGTAAATGGGCGGGGTGTACTGCTGATCCCGGCTGCGGCCGTGCACTGCCACCAGCTGTGCGCCCGCCTGTACACAGGCTTGCGCTACCTCGGGGGCATTCAGATGTCCGGTATCGTAGCCGGTGCGCATTTTGACGGTGACGGGCAGTCCGGCTTTGACAATGCTTTCCACCAGTCTGCCGCACAGATCGGGGGTGCGCATCAGGGCGCTGCCTGCGCCGTTGCCCGCGATTTTCGGGGCGGGACAGCCCAGATTCAGATCCAGAAAATCAGGATGAAAGGCCTCTGCCACCAGTGCGGCAGCCTCGGCCATAACATCCGGTTCACTGCCGAAAAGCTGAATGCCGTACAGTCCGCTGCCGGCGGTGTGGGTGCAAAGTGTGCGGGATTTTTCATCCCCCATTACCAGCGCTTTGGCACTGACCATTTCGCTGACAGTAAAGGCCGCGCCGTGGCTGTCGGCGATGCGCCGCATGGCAAGATCCGTCAGCCCGGCCATGGGGGCAAGGCCTGCGCCGTGCAGGGTACGCCCTGCCAGTTGATAACTCATTCGGTAAACCTCGCTGTATCAGATATCCGCATCGCTGTGTCTGTGCTGTGCGATCAGCTTGCGGATCATATCGCTCAGCGCCCATACAAGGCTGGCGCCGGCCGCCAGCGCCAGCACATACAGCACCAGTGTCCAGGTGTGTTCCGCGGCCAGCTCCATATCGCCCTGCACGGCAGCGCTCATGGCGTAAAAGAGCGATCCGCCCGGCACCAGTACAATGATGGTTGGCACAAAGAAGATGGGGGCGGGAGCGCGCAGAATGCGGGCCAGTACCTCGGCATAGACCGTGGAACAGATGGTGGTGATCAGACTGGGGTAGAAGATGCCCTCCATGCAGGAGCAGCACGCAAGATAGATGCCCCAGCACAGCACGCCGCCGAAAGAGGCGGGCAGCACCAGATTTTTTCGTACATGAAACAGCAGTGCAAAACTAAAGGCGCTGAGAAAAGCTGCCAGCAGCTGAATGATGATGTCCTTCATACGCCCAGTCCTCCTGTCAGCCGCAGTGCGATCATAAAGCCGAAGGCCAGCGCCGCTGCCCACAGCAGACATTCGATGAAGCGCATGATACCGGTGATGGTATCGCCGCCCATGATATCACGCACCGAGTTGGTGATGGCAAGACCGGGGATCAGCAGCATGATATCGCCGATGACGATCTTATCCGCATGCAGCGCCGGGAAAAGCGATACTGTCAGCATGATGCCGATGCCGGATACCAGTGCACCCAGCAGATTGAAGATCATCCGGTTGCGGCAGACAGAGGAAAGCTTTTGCTGCAGAAAGCAGATCAGCACGCCGAACAGCGCCGCCACAAGACCGTCCCACAGATTTCCGCCGAAAAAGACCGCAAAGGCACCGGCGCCGAGAATGCTGCCGATATACTGCCGGAGGGGACTTGACCGGAGCGCAAGGATCTCATCGGTACGGCGCTGCAGCTCGGAAAGCGGCAGCGGCTTCGCGCAGCATTCGCGGCTCAGAGCATTCAGCCTTTCCAGCCGGATGAAGTTGGTGGAGCCCGCACCGCGGATGCGGCGGGTCTGGGTCAGTTCGCATCCGTCGGCAAAAAGCATGGTGATAACGATGCTGGAGGTGATGACCAGCACATTCATGCGCTCCGCGCCATAGGCTTCACCCATGCGGGTGATGGTATCCTCCACGCGGTAAACCTCCGCACCGGCATCCACCATGGCCTCGGCAATGTCCAGCAGCTCATGCAGCAGAGCGGAAGGCTCCTGTGCGGGATCGCGCCGATTCATAACAGCCTCTTCCAAGAGTGTAGTTCTCCTTTGAAAAAAATTTACAGCAGAATGCTGTGCTCACGAACGGTTTCCTCCGCTGTGCGCAGCAGCTGAGCAAGCAGTGCGGGATCCGCTGTCACGCCGTCCTGCGCGGGAATAAAGGCATCCGCTGCGGGCAGCACGCCGCACAGGGTTTTCAGCCAGACACAGGCAGCCAGATACCGGCCGTAGACCCAGCCCATATGGAAGGCATCGCGGTACAGTGAAATACCGTCGTGCTCACTGTCAAAGGCAGACAGGCGCTTGGCGGCGTGCACAGCCTCGCCGGTGGGGATTAGGCCCAGCGCATGCTCCCGGGCAATATTGCGGCAGTTTGCCCGCACGGCGGCGTACATGGTGTCACAGTCGCAGCCGTAATCGGGAAAACCCGGATGCTCGCTGCAGTATTCGTATTCCCATGTCTGGTGAAAATAGATCTTTGCCTGCGGCTGCGCTTTGCGGATGGCAGCCAGCAGCTCATTCAGATACGGCTGGTTGCTCTCCGGCTTTCCTGCCAGATGGCTCACCTGCTGAATGGTGATGATATCCCATCTGCCATCCTCCAGTCCCTGTCGGAAGCGGCGCGGGTTCTCCAGACTGTCCGGGTCGTAAATGCCGTTTTTCTGGTACAGATACTTCCCCTCGCCGCTGCGCAGATTCTGCGCATGCCATTCCAGCGGACAGCCGCCGATGACATAATCATGTGTTTCGATCTCGACGCCCGCAGCGCAGGCAAGGTCATACAGCCAGCGGTGGGAATCGTCCGAAAAGCTGTTGCCAAAAGAAAGAATGCGAAGCATGAGCAGAGCTCCTTTCGTCTATCGCTTTGATCCGTCTCATTTATTGTATCATAAGATCCGCCAAAGAGGAACCGTTTTTTTCAATAAAGAAATCTTTTCCCTGTCCGGACAGATTGTTCTATCATATTCCGGCAGTTTGTGGTATACTTACACTGGAATGATATCGACCGCTATCCTGTCGGATGCGAAGAAGGGAGCCTTTTTATGAAACTGCTGGTTCTGGATGGCAACAGTCTGGTCAACCGGGCCTTTTACGGCATCAAGGTGCTCACCACCCACGACGGCCGTTATACCAATGCCATTTTCGGATTTCTGAATATCCTCACCAAGCTGCGGGAGCTGGAAGCCCCCGATGCGGTGGCCATTGCCTTTGACCTGAAAGCGCCTACCTTCCGTCACAAAATGTACGATGGCTACAAGGCACAGCGCAAGGGGATGCCGGAGGAGCTTGCCCAGCAGATGCCGGTGCTCAAAGAGCTGCTGGGGTATCTGGGCTATACCTGTATCTCTGCCGAAGGGTGGGAGGCGGATGATATCCTCGGCACGCTGGCCACGGCCTGTGCCGGTGCAGGGGATGAATGTGTGCTGGCCACCGGCGACCGGGACAGCCTGCAGCTGATCGATGAGCACACCCGTGTGCTGCTGGCTACCACCAAGGAAACGGTGGATATGACGGTGGAGGCCGTGCAGGAGAAATACGGCGTCAGCCCCCGTCAGCTTATCGATGTCAAGGCGCTGATGGGCGATACCTCGGATAATATCCCCGGCGTACCCGGTATCGGCGAAAAGACCGCGCTGACACTGATCGCAAAATTCGGCACGCTGGACGGCGTGTATGAAAATATCGGCGACCCTGCCATCAAGCCCGGTATGCGCACCAAGCTGGAATCCGGCCGCGAAAGTGCCTATATGAGCCGTACCCTTGCCGAGATCGTGCGCAATGCACCGGTGCCGCTTGCCGCAGCGGATTACCGTATCGGCGAAGGTGACCGTGCTGCTGCAGCCGATCTGCTCACGCAGCTGGAAATGTACTCTCAGATCGAAAAGCTGGGCCTTGCTGCGGTGCAGACCGGCATGGAAGCCCTGCTGGAAGCTGCGGACAGCGGCCTGCCGCTTGTCGGTGCAAAGCTGCTGGATGCACAGACGCTGGAAACAGTTGTCTGCAAAAGCAAGGACAAGCCCTGGTGCCTGCTTGCCGCAGCGGATCGTATCTGGGCGGTGCAGGATGATGCCGTTTTGTGCTGCGCACCGGAGCAGCCTGCCCTTGCCGCACTGCTTGCGGATACGACGGTGGAAAAACACTGTTTTGATGCCAAATTCTTTGCGCATATCGCACTTGATGCCGGAAAAACGGCAAAAAATATCACGCTGGACGGTCAGCTGGCCGCCTATCTGATCGACCCCTCCGCGGTGGATTACGCGGTGGAGCATCTGGCAGGCCGCTACCGCGTGCAGCCCGCGTGGCGAACCGCTGCACCGGACGGCACCGACCCGGGTGCGGCGCCTGCCCTTGCACAGGAAACGCTGCTTGCTTTGAAAAACGACTGTGCGGAAAAGAATATGCTGACCCTGCACGATTCCATCGAACTGCCGCTGGCGGGCGTGCTGGCCGGTATGGAGCATGACGGCTTTGCGGTGGATAAAGAGGGGCTGTTTGCCTTCGGAAATGAGATCAAAACGCAGCTGAAGACTCATCTGGATAACATTTATTCCATGGTAGGGCACGAATTCAACCTGAATTCTCCCAAACAGCTGGGCGAGGTGCTGTTTGATGAGCTGGGCCTGCCCACCCGCAAAAAGACCAAAAGCGGCTATTCCACCAATGCCGAAACGCTGGAAAGTCTGCGCAAATACCATCCCGTCATCGAGGAGATCCTGCAGTACCGTGTGTACCAGAAGCTGGATTCCACCTATGTGGAGGGCTTGCTGAAAAAGATCGAACCGGACGGACGCATCCGTTCCACCTTCAATCAGACCGAGACCCGTACCGGACGCATTTCCTCCGGTGAACCCAATTTACAGAATATCCCCGTGCGCACCCCGCTGGGCAGCCAGATGCGCCGCTTCTTTGTGGCTGCCCCCGGCAAGGTGCTGGTGGATGCCGACTATTCCCAGATCGAGCTGCGGCTGCTGGCGCACATCAGCGGCGACGAGGCCATGAAAGAGGCTTTCCTCACCGGCGCGGATATCCACCGCTCCACCGCTGCCCGGGTCTACAATATGCCGGAGGAGATGATCACCCCCGCGCTGCGCTCCTCGGCCAAGGCGGTGAATTTCGGCATCGTCTACGGCATCGGCGCTTTCAGCCTTTCCAAGGATATCGGCGTTTCCGTCAAGGAGGCCGAGGCTTTCATCAACAGCTATTTCGCCAGCTTCCCCAAGGTCAAGCAGTATATGGATGACACCGTGGAGCAGGGCCGGCAGCAGGGTTATGTCACCACCCTGTACAACCGCCGCCGCAACCTGCCGGAGCTTGCCAACAGCAATTTCAATGTGCGCGAGCTGGGCAAGCGCATGGCGATGAACACCCCTATTCAGGGCACCGCGGCGGATATCATCAAGATCGCTATGGTGCGTGTGGCGCAGCGGCTGGAGGCCGAAGCACTGCAGGCCCGTTTGATCCTGCAGGTGCACGATGAGCTGATCGTGGAGTGTCCCATAGCCGAGCAGGCACAGGTGGAGAGCATCCTGCGCGAGGAGATGGAGCGTGCCGCCGACCTGAGCGTGCCGCTGGCCGCCGATGTACACGCCGGCGCCACATGGTATGCGGCGAAAGGGGAGTGAGCCCGTGCTGACGGTTCGTAAAATGCAGCCGGCAGATGTGCCCGCCGCCGCTGTTATCGAGTGCAGTGCCCCCGATCCGTGGAATGAAAAGCAGCTTGCGGAGGAATTGCAAAGCGATTTTTCCCGCAACCTTGTGCTGTGCGAGCAGCGGGATGGCGTGGAATGCATTCTGGGTCTCTGCAGCGCCCAGACCGCTGCGGGCGAGGCCACCCTCAACGCCATCACTGTGGACCCCGCCGCCCGCGGCCGGGGCTGCGGCGCAGTGCTGCTGAATGCCCTGCTGGAAAGCCTTGCCGCCGAAGGTGTGAGTGAGGTGTATCTGGAGGTGCGTACACAGAACGCCCCTGCGATCGCGCTGTATGAAAAAACAGGCTTTGTCCGCACCGGTCTGCGCAAGCGTTTTTATAAGAATCCGCCGGATGATGCCGTCACCATGAAAAAAGAACTGCCCGCAGCGGGCGGCTGAACGGTATACGATCTGCCCGCGCTCAAGCAGGCGTTCGCCGGCCGGCTCTGCTTCTGGGGCGGCATCTCCACCCAGCGGGATCTGCCCGTGCTTGCCCCACAGCAGCTTGCCGAAACAGTGCGGCAGACCGCTGCTGTGATGGGCAGGGGCGGCGGGTACATTCTTGCGCCCACCCACGCCCTTCCGCAGGATGTTCCGCCCGAAAATGTGCTTGCTCTGCTGGAAATCTTTCGAAATTTGTAAAATGGTGCAATAAATATACATATAGTATATGCTTTGCGGGAGGCGGATACAGATGAAAGCTGAAATATTTGCGCATCCTGCCTATCGGATCGGCGCGGTGGATCCCCGTATCTTCGGTTCTTTTGTGAAGCATCCGGGCCGCTGCGGATCATGTCCGGCAGGTAATGCACTCCAAAAAGACGATGTATCTCTCCTTTGTGGATGAGGACATGGAATTCCGCTGCGATCTGTCCGCTTTCGGTGCAAAGAAAGTTGCGGAGCAGATCGTCATGAACAGCGAGGATGTCAGCGCCTTCAACACACCGGATGCCCCGCAGACCGTTGCTCCGAAAAATGGCGGCGATGCTGCTGCGCAGAATGGTGTTGTCACGGCCATACTGGAGAAGCATTCGTGGAATGTGATCCGGATAAAGCTTTAAAAAGAATTGTGTACCCGCTGCGCAGTGCGGCGGAAAAACAGACTTTCCGTATAACAGAATCATTTTCAAAGTAATCCGAAAGGACGGGTTTTTATGTATATCCTTGGTATTGAAACCAGCTGCGATGAAACCGCTGCCGCCGTGGTGGAGGATGGCCGCATCCTGCACAGCAATGTGATCGCCAGCTCTGCCGCCGAGCAGAATCTGTACGGCGGCGTGGTGCCGGAGATCGCCAGCCGCCGCCATATCGAAAACATCAGCGCCGTGGCCGATGCCGCCATGAAAGAGGCAGGTCTTACTCCGCAGCAGCTGGATGCGGTGGCCGTCACCTTTGCACCGGGGCTCATCGGTGCTGTTCTGGTGGGCACCAACTACGCAAAGGGTCTTGCCTATGCCGCCGCAAAGCCGCTGGTGCCGGTGCACCATCTGCGCGGGCACATTGCGGCGCTGTACCTGACCTATCCCGAGCTGAAGCCGCCGTTTCTGTGCCTTGTGGCCAGCGGCGGTCACAGCCACATCGTGCAGGTGGAAAGCTATACAAAGTTCCGTGTGCTGGGCCGTACGGTGGATGATGCCGCCGGTGAAGCCTTTGACAAGGTCGCCCGCACGCTGGGGCTGGGGTATCCCGGCGGTCCTGCCGTCAGCAAGGCGGCTGTCGGCGGTGATATCCGCGGCTACACACTGCCCACACCCCATGTGGAGGGTAAATACAATGTCAGCTTCTCCGGCCTGAAAACCGCCGTGCTGAATGTCATCAATCAGTGTGCCATGAAGGGTGAGGAGCTGCGCACCGCCGATCTGGCGGCCTCCTTCCAGTTCCGCATCACAGATATTCTGGCGGAAAAGCTGCTGCTGGCCGCAAAGGATGCCGGTGCAAAAACACTGTGCGTGGCCGGCGGCGTGGCGGCAAACGCCCTGCTGCGTGAAAACCTGACAAAGCAGTGCAAAAAGCAGGGTATAACGCTGTACCTGCCGGAGCTTGCCTTCTGCGGCGACAACGCCGCCATGATCGCCGCACAGGGCTATTACGAGCTGCTGGCCGGCAACACCGCCGGTCTGGATCTGAACAGCCTGCCCACTCTGCCCATCGATTACAGAGAGTGACATTTTTCACCGCTGCGAAGCAGCAGGGGGGCTGCCCTGCTTTGAAATACGGCGCGTCTGACCTTACCCTTTCCTTTCTGACGAACAGCCGATGCTCTTTTAATAACACAAAATATATCATAGCAAGGAGTATCGATTATGCTGAACAGTAAAGGCTTCGATCTGTGGGCGGGCGGTTATGATCGCAGCGTTCAGATCAGTGAAGAAGAGAATACCTATCCCTTTGCGGGATACAAAAATGTACTGAACACAGTTTACGGCGCTATCCGCAGCGCGGCTGCCATGCGGGTGCTGGATGTGGGCATCGGCACCGGCGTGCTGGCAAAGCGGCTTTATGAGGACGGTTATAGCATCACC
Organism: Oscillospiraceae bacterium; assembly: GCA_017472965.1. Taxonomy (GTDB): domain Bacteria; phylum Bacillota; class Clostridia; order Oscillospirales; family Ruminococcaceae; genus UBA1762. The sequence continues at coordinate 112,950 of JAFUNR010000004.1, forward strand.
GGCGTGGATTTTTCCACAGAGATGCTGCACATCGCCGGTGAAAAAATGCCCGGGGCACGGCTGGTGTGCCATGATTTTTCCACAGGGTTGCCGCCGCAGCTGACGGCAGAGCGCTTTGATGCCGTTGTGTGTACCTATGCCATCCACCATCTGACCGATGCACAGAAGCCGGTCTTTATCCGGCATCTGCTGGCGATGCTTGCACCGGGCGGCCTGCTGCTGATCGGCGACGTGGCCTTTCACGATCGCGCCGCGCTGGAGCGCTGCCGCACACAGTGCGGACAGGAATGGGACGACGAGGAATTCTATCCCGTTGCACAAGAGTTGCAGTGTGTTTTTCCGGAACTTCATTTTGAACAGATCTCTTTCTGCGCCGGTGTGTTTGCGCTGCGCAGGGAAGAGTAATCCGAAGAAAGCAAATGAGAAACTCCCGCTTTCGCCGTGTTGACGGAAGCGGGAGTTTTATTTTATGTGAAGGTTTGCGGGGGTGCCTTTTCGGATGGCATTAATCCGCGGCGGTAAATTCCGCGCGGAGCGTTTCGCCCTGTGCATCGGAAAAATCAAAGGTCAACTCCGTCTTTTCCGCTTCGCAGACCGCGGCAATGCGCGGATCGGCACTGCTTATGGTCAGCGCCCTGTCGATGCACAGCTGTACGGCGGACTCTTTCTGCGACGGCTCGGATACGGCGATCTGTACCCCGCCGTCAGTCTCCTTCAGCATGACGATGCAGGGAGTATCCGCTGTGATGCCGCAGCAGCTTCCCGCCTGCCAGAACACCATGGCAGTGATCCCCAGCGTCTTTTCCCGCACTGCGTGCAGCGCTTCGCTGCAGTGCAGAAGCTCCACATCCGGCGATTCACTGTATGCGGCGGTCTCGGCGGCGGTCCTGCCGGGCAGCATCACATAGGCATAGGCGGCATTCTGCGGCTTCAGCCCGTGCGAAAGCCACAGCTCAAAGAACTGTCGTTCGCCCTCCGTCACATGGAGGACGGCATTGCCGCCGGCGGGCAGATAATAGCCGCCGAAGCAGCCCAGATGCACCCAGCGCGGCTGCAGCTGCAGCTCTGTGTGCAGGGCATCGTTTTTATAAAGGATGCCGTCCGCCGTGATATCCCCGCCGGCAGGCTCTTTCGAGAAGAAAAGCCCGCGGTTATCGATGTAGGTGTTGACGGGATATTCGTTGGTGGTGCAGATCGCAGAGCCCAGTGCGACCACCTCGTCGTCAAACATGAACCAGGATTTTCTTGCGCTCAGGTCGGAGAAGATCTGCGGATAGCCGCCGCCGACACCCACATCCTCCTGAATATCCGGTTCCTCGTGGTGGTATGCCTCAAAATCCATGGCCGCGGCAATATACCGCCCGTCCATTTCGGCGCCGCCCACAAAATCACGACCGCCCATGATGTACCGCTGAATGCTGGCAGGCTCGCGTTTGCGGGTATCCTCGGTGGTACCGGGCAGCCGGTGCATATTGGCGTAGGGCAGGGGACTTCTGGGGCGTACGGAAGGCCGCGACTGGTTGAAGTATGCATCGCCGAATTCATCCTGCAGGCCGTCTGTCAGGCCAGTGTAAATATACAGGGTACCGTCACCCTGATACCAGCCCTCCTCGTTATCGTGGTTGATGCACTCATACCGGCCGATGCGGGTGGAGGACATATTCAGCGATACAGCATATTTTCTGCCGTGCGGGTCTTTGCGGTGCTGCACTGCCCGGTCGGTCAGGTAGCGCATCATGCCTCTTTCATAGGCGGGCACATCGCCGTCCTCCTCCAGCACGGTGAGCAGCCGCTGGGCCAGAAAGACACTGTTGAGCGAAGCGATCACGGCATCGGCGTTTTTGCGCGGCACATTCTGCCGGATGATCTGCTTCAGCACGCGGTCCTCCTCACTGCCGAAGCTTCCCAGCAGGAAAAGTGCACCCGCAAGTGCAGACCGTCCGCAGGAGATGCCTTCACCCGGCCCTCTGCCGCAGTAGCCGGAGAAAAAGACTCCGTTGTGCAGAAGAGGGCGGAAGGTGTGATCCATCCAGAGGAACTGGTTGTAGACCTCTTCGCTGTTGACCTCGAATTTCGTTCCGGCCAGGATCGAGGCGGTACAGATCAGTCGATTGATGAGGACGGATGTACCGTACATCCCCTCCATGGCGTGCGGGCCGTGGGTAAGGTAGGAGTAATCCTCCATAACGCCGCCGTTCATAACATCCTCTCCCGGCTGCAGGATCTTGTCCAGATCCTCCAGACACTGCAGCATCAGCAGCGGATCCTCCTTCAGTACGGCAGCTTCGGTGACCACATACGAGCGGGTATTGGCATACGGGAGCTGCTTGCCGGTGCGGCTGACGGTGCGGATGTAATCAAAGGGCATCAGATATTTATATATTGCGCTGCGGGGCAGCTCTCCGTCAAGCACCGTCAGAGTATCACACAGAAAACCGGGCACCTGCACATACCACTCCCACCAGTTGTGAAGAAAAACGCTTCGCCAGCCGGTGCCGTCGATCTCGGCCATGCCGTAATAGTGGTTGTACAGCCATTCGATCGCATACAGGATATCCTCTTTCAGCCCTGCATCTTTGTGAAGCGCTGTTCCGCAGGTGCCCCACGCCTGTGCCATATTCCACAGATGTCTGTACTGTGCGCCCATTTCATGGGTCTCTTTCACAGGCTCGGTGCCGAAAAGCACCTGCGCATCCGCATTTCTGTTCATGGCCTGCAGGGAGGCCTGCGCCTTTTGTGTGATGTGATCCAGCAGCCGCCTGACCGCGGGCTCGTTCACACGGTTGGTCTCGTCACCTGTCAGGAAGTTTCTCCATTTTTTTCGGATCAGTGCAAAATCGGCCGATGAGATATTGGCGGTATCCACAACATTCCGGATCAAAAATACGCACGCTCCTTTCTTCGGGTGCAAGCAGTAAAGAGGGGGAGTTTCCGTCGCGGCGCTCCCTTGGTAGCACTGTGTTTATAACATAGCACAGCGCAAAAAAATTGTCAATGCGCAGCATCCGCGCTGCTGGCGGACAAAAAATGCGGACAAAATTCCATCTTTTTTGTACAAAATAAAAATTTCGAAAAAATTCACGCAAAAAGGCTTGATAAACCTTTAACAGACCGCTATAATGATATTCAGGGAAATATGGGTCTGCTGTATGCAGCCCGCATCCTGAGGGAAGAAGTAAGCAAATTCCATTATTATAAGGAAAGGTGATAAACATGAGCAATCTGACCAAGAACCCTAACGTTCTGGCATGGCTGGACGAAGTCATCGCCCTGACCACCCCCGACAAGGTCGTCTGGATCGACGGCAGCGAGGAGCAGCTGCAGGCTCTGCGTGATGAGGCCATTTCCACCGGCGAGATGGAGACTCTGAACAGCGAAGAGTACCCCGGCTGCCTGCTGCACCGCACCAAGAAGAACGACGTTGCCCGCGTTGAGGGCCGTACCTATATCTGCACCAAGAAGAAGGAAGACGCCGCCCCCATCAACAACTGGATGGAGACCAGCGAGATGAAGGCCATGCTGACCCCGCTGTACACCGGTGTTATGAAGGGCCGCACCATGTATGTCATTCCCTACTGCATGGGCCCCATCGGCAGCCCCTATTCCAAGGTGGGCGTTGAGGTCACCGACTCCATCTATGTTGTGCTGAACATGGACATCATGACCCGTATGGGTCAGTGCGCTCTGGATCAGCTGGGCGACGAGAGCAACGACTTCGTCCGCGGTCTGCACTCCAAGGCTGACGTGGAAGAGGAGAAGCGCTACATCGTGCAGTTCCCCGAGGAGAACGCCATCTGGTCCATCAACTCCGCTTACGGCGGCAACGTTCTGCTGGGCAAGAAGTGCTTTGCTCTGCGTATCGCTTCTTATCAGGGCTACAAGGAAGGCTGGATGGCCGAGCATATGCTGATTCTGGGCATCGAGGATCCCAACGGCAATGTGGAGTACATCACCGCTGCCTTCCCCTCTGCCTGCGGCAAGACCAACCTGGCCATGCTGATCCCGCCCAAGCACTTTGCCGAAAAAGGCTACAAGGTCTGGACCGTCGGTGACGACATCGCCTGGATGCATGTGGGCGAGGATGGCCGTCTGTACGCCATCAACCCCGAGGCCGGCTTCTTCGGCGTTGCCCCCGGCACCAATGCCAAGAGCAACTACAACGCTCTGATGAGCACCAAGAAGAACGCCATCTTCACCAATGTTGCCGTGGATAATGACACCCGTAAGGTCTGGTGGGAAGGTCTGGATAAGAATCCTCCCGTCAACGCCACCGAGTGGACCGGTATTCCCGTCAACGGCCCCGAGTACATTGCCGAGGGCAACAAGCTGGCTCATCCCAACTCCCGCTTCACCGCTCCGGCTGTCAACTGCCCCTGCCTGAGCAAGGAATTCGATAACCCCAACGGCGTACCTGTCAGCGCCATCGTCTTCGGCGGCCGCCGCGCCAAGACCGCTCCGCTGGTCTACCAGAGCTTTGACTGGAACCACGGTGTGTATGTCGGCTCTGCTATGGCTTCCGAGACCACCGCTGCCGCCACCGGCGCTGTCGGCGTTGTCCGCCGCGATCCCATGGCCATGCGTCCCTTCACCGGCTACAACATGGGCGATTACTTCGGCCACTGGCTGGAAATGGGCAAGAAGCTGGGCGACAAGGCCCCCAAGATCTTCAATGTCAACTGGTTCCGCACCAACGAAGACGGCAAGTTCATCTGGCCGGGCTTCGGTGACAATATGCGTGTCCTGATGTGGATCCTGGCCCGCTGCCGCGGCGAGGTCGAGGCCAACGAGACTGCCATCGGCTACCTGCCCAACGCCGCCGATATCGATGTTGAGGGTCTGGAGGGTATCGACCTGGCCACCATCGAGGGTCTGCTGAGCGTGGATAAGGATCTGTGGCTGGAGGATTGCGCCGGCGTGCAGGATCTGTACGACCAGATCGGTGAGCGTGTTCCCGCCGAGCTGCGCAGCCAGCTGGCCGCTCTGCGTGACCGTCTGAGCAAGTGATTTCTGCTCCCCGCATGAAAAGCAACTGAAAAAGCGCTGTATGCCGGGTGTTCATGCCTGCATACAGCGCTCTTTTTCTGCCAATGCTGCAATTTGTGCGGGTTCCGCACAGATGCCTTTGTGCGTAATACAGAAAATACGCAAAAACTCCCACAAAGGTCTTGACAAGTAACGGAAAAAACAGTATAAAAGAAACAGGAGTCATTCTAAAACTGAAAGGAAGGTACACAGCATGGTATTTGAGCAAATCAAAGAGCTGCTGGCTGAACAGCTGGATCTGGACGAGTCCAAGATCACCATGGATTCCGATATCGTGGAGGATCTGGAGGCGGATAGCCTGGATGTTGTTGATCTGGTGATGTCCATGGAAGACGCTTTTGGCGTTGAGGTGCCGGATGAAGCCATTGAAAGCTTCAAGACGGTTGGGGACGTTGTCCGTTATATCGAAGAAAACACCTGATAACAGTCGTTTTTTTACGGTACCCCCCAATGACCTTGGGGGGTACTTTTCATCTTGCAGGCCGTGCCTGCTTTATCTAGGAGGAAATTATGGCAGAGAAGAAGCTGGTGGAGGCGATCACCGCGCAGGAGGTCGACTTCACCCAATGGTACACCGATGTTTGCCTGAAGGCTGAGCTGGTGGATTACTCCAGTGTCAAGGGTTTTCTGGTCCTTCGCCCCTACGGTCAGGCCATCTGGGAGAACATCCAGAGAATTCTGGACGGTGAATTCAAAAAGACCGGCCACGAAAATGTGGCAATGCCCGTGCTGATCCCCGAAAGCCTGCTGAAAAAAGAGGGCGAGCTGGTCAACGGCTTTGCTCCCGAGGTGGCGTGGGTCACCCACGGCGGCAGCGAAAAGCTGGAGGAGCGCCTTGCCGTGCGCCCCACCAGCGAGACCATGTTCTGCGATCACTGGGCCCATGTGCTGCACAGCTACCGTGAGCTGCCCATGAAGTATAACCAGTGGTGCAGTGTCATCCGCTGGGAAAAGACCACCCGTCCCTTCCTGCGCAGCCGCGAGTTCTGGTGGCAGGAGGGTCACACCATCCATGAGACCAGAGAAGAGGCCGAGGCCGAGACCATGCAGCAGCTGAACTGCTACGCCGATTTCTGCGAGCAGTCCCTGTGCATCCCCGTGCTGCGCGGCCGCAAGACCGATAAGGAAAAATTTGCCGGTGCCGAGGCTACTTATACCATCGAGGCCATGATGAAGGACGGCAAGAGCCTGCAGAGCGGTACCAGCCACTTCTTCGGCGATAAGTTCAGCCGCGCCTACGATGTCACCTTCCAGGGCCGCGACAACAAGCTGCAGGTCCCCTGGCAGACCAGCTGGGGTGTTTCCACCCGTCTGGTGGGCGCCATCATCATGACCCATGGCGATGACAGCGGTCTGGTACTGCCCCCTGCGGTGGCTCCTTACCAGGTCGTGGTGGTGCCCATTGCCGCGCACAAGCCCGGCGTCAACGAAAAAGCCGCCGAGCTGACTGAGCGCATCTCCAAATTTGCCCGCGTCAAGCTGGACAACAGCGATAACTCTCCCGGCTGGAAGTTTGCTCAGTGGGAGATGAAGGGCGTGCCCCTGCGTCTGGAGATCGGCCCCAAGGATATCGAAAAGAATCAGTGCGTGCTGGTGCGCCGCGATACCCGCGAAAAGATCTTCGTCAGTCTGGATGAGCTGGAGACCGCCATCCCTGCCGCGCTGGAGGCTCTGGCGCAGGATCTGTACAACAAGGCTCTTGCCAACCGTGAGCAGCGTACCTGGACCGCCTCCACCATGGATGAGATCATGGATCTGGCCGAGAACAAGACCGGCTTTGTCAAGACCATGTGGTGCGGCGAACTGGAGTGCGAAGAGCTGATGAAGGAAAAGGCCGGCCTTTCCAGCCGCTGCATGCCGCTGGCGCAGGAAGAGCTGGGCGAGGTATGCCCCATCTGCGGCAAGCCCGCCAAGGTCAGCATCGTCTGGGGCAAGGCATATTAAGGCATTGTATTCAGAGCGAAACCGCATTTTGCAGATGTGCCGTTTTGCATAAACTGCTGAAACTCAAAACGGAGCTGCTGCGGGATCGCGGCTGCTCCGTTTCGCTTTAATATAAAAAACAGGGAGGAAAGAATATGGATACGACTGCAACCGTTCTGCAAAGTCTGCAGACCCGCCGCAGCGTGCGCAGCTATCTGCCGAAGCAGGTGGAGGAGACCGCGCTGGAAGCTGTGCTCACCGCCGGAACATGGGCGCCCACCGGCATGAATAAGCAGGCGCCCGTCATCGTGGCGGTGCAGGATGCCGCCACCGTGGCGAAGCTGTCCGCGCTGAATGCCGCAGTCATGGGCTCAGATAAGGATCCCTTTTACGGCGCCCCCACCGTGCTGGTGGTGCTGGCCGACCCCTCCGTGCGCACATGGGTGGAGGATGGCAGTCTCGTCATGGGCAACCTGATGAATGCGGCCCATGCCGTGGGGCTGGCATCCTGCTGGATCCACCGCGCCCGCGAGGTGTTTGATTCCGATGAGGGCAAAGCGCTGCTGAAACAGTGGGGTCTGCCCGATACCCTGCGCGGTGTGGGCAACTGTATCCTCGGCTATGCCGATGGTCCGCTGCCCGATGCCCGTCCCCGTAAGGAAGGCTATATTGTGCGGGTGAAATGATCCTGCAAAGCAAAAAGCTCCGCTGCAGCCATACGCTGCGGCGGGGCTTTTGTCTTTGATGCGGTACGATGATCAGCGCTGCTCCCACTGTGCCGTATCCTGTATGTGGACAGCGGCAAAGCGTTCCGCCAGCTGCGGAGCGCTGCGTTCCAGCGCCACGGGGCGGCCGGCAGCGTTCATAAAGCAGTGCATGCTGCTGCCCTCAGCCAGCAGAGTTCCCCTTGCATGATCGGTCACGCGGTAGGCAAAGCCAAAACGCAGCCGTTCAAAACGGGTCATGGCAACGGCGATATCCACCGTGTCGCCAAAGGTGCAGGCGCGGTGGTATTTGCAGTTCATCTCCAGCACAGGGCTCAGCAGACCGTCCGCTTCCATTTTGTCAAAGGGCAGACCAATGCTTTCCAGATAGTCCACCCGGCTTTCCTCAAACCAGCGGATATAATTGGAGTGGTGCACAAAATTCATTTTGTCCGTTTCGTAATACTGGACTTTTCGGGTGTATATATGCATGATGCTTTCCTTTTCTGCGGTGTTTTATCCAGTATACCACAGCGGCAGTGCCGCTGCCACAGGGCAAAACGTGCCGGATGCCAAAAAATCACTCCACCGTCACGCTTTTGGCCAGATTGCGGGGCTTATCCACATCGCAGCCTCGCTGCACGGCAGCATAATAGGCGAACAGCTGCAGCGGTACAAGGGCGGTCAGGGGTAAAAGCAGTTCGTGCACGGCGGGCAGGCGGATGATATGCTCCGCGGCGCTCCTTTCCACCTCGGCGGTCTCCGGACACAGAAGGATGACCTTTGCGCCGCGGGCCTGTACCTCGCGGATGCTGCCCAGTGTTTTTTCCAGCAGAGCACTCTGCGTAGCCAGCGCGATCACCGGTGTGCCGTCGGTGATAAGTGAGATGGTACCGTGCTTCAGTTCACCTGCGGCGCAGCCCTCGCTGTGAATGTAACTGATCTCCTTCAGCTTCAGGCTGCCCTCCAGCGCCAGCGCATGGTCCGGCCCGCGCCCGATAAAGAAAAGGTGCTCTGCACCGCTGTACCGGGCGGCAAGCTGCTGCAGCTTGTCTTTGCGCTGCAGCAGCGCGTAAATGGCATCCCCGCAGCCGGAAAGCTGTGCGGTCAGCTGCCGCAGCAGTGGCTCCTCTGCCGTGCCGCGTACCAGTGCAAGGCGAAACGCCAGCAGATACAGCGTGGCGATCTGCGCGCTGCAGGTCTTGGTGCTGGCAACGGCGATCTCCGGTCCGGCAGCGGTATAGAGTACCGTACCGGCTTCCCGCGCAAGACTGGAGCCCGGTACATTGACAATGGCCAGCGTGGGGCAGCCGTGCTGTGCCGCCAGCTGCAGTGCCGCCAGTGTGTCCAGTGTTTCGCCGCTTTGCGAAACAGCGATCACCAGCTCGTCTTTGCTCAGAAGCGGCGCGGCATAGCGGAATTCGCTGGCGATCTCCACGCGGGTGGGAAGGCATGCCAGCTGCTCCAGCATGGCCTTACCGGCAAGACCTGCGTGATAAGCGGTGCCGCAGCCCACGATGCACACCCGCCGGATGCCCGTCAGCAGTGTATCGGATGGGCCGTCCGGCTCAAAGCAGGGCAGCCCGCCCTGTATACGGGGAAGCACGGTACGCAGCAGCGCCTCCGGCTGTTCATGGATCTCCTTGAGCATAAAGTGGGGATAGCTTCCTTTTTCGGCATCCTGTGCATCCCATGCGGCGGTGGAAATTTCTTTTTCCACCGCATTGCCGGCAGCATCAAAGAACTGTACCTCCTGCGCGGTGAGCAATACAAGCTCGTCCTCATCGGGAAGGATAAAGCGTTTTGTGTGTGCCAGCAGTGCCGGCATATCACTGGCCAGAAAATTCTCTCCGTCGCCCAGCCCCACGACCAGCGGACTCTGCCGCCGTACCGCCCAGATCTGGCCGGGCCGGTCACTGAAAAGCACCGCCAGCGCATAGCTGCCGCACACCTGTGCGAGTGCGCTCCGCAGGGCCGTCAGGGGATCCCCTTTGTACAACGAATCCAGCAGCCACGCTAGCACCTCTGTGTCGGTTTCGGAGGCAAACACCGCCCCTGCCTGCAGCAGCGGCGCTTTCAGTGCGGCGGCGTTTTCGATGATGCCGTTGTGCACCAGACATACCTGTCCCGCCCGGTGCGGGTGACTGTTGGCATCACAGGGGGCGCCGTGGGTGGCCCAGCGGGTGTGGCCGATGCCGCAGCGCGCTGCAGCGGGGGCAAGCTCCTCCAGCCGGCGGCGAAGCGCGGCAAGCCGTCCCTGCTTTTTGACAGTGCAGAAATCCCCTGCCGCGGGCCATGCCACCCCCGCGGAATCGTAGCCCCGGTATTCCAGCTTTTCCAGTCCGTCAAGCAAAACGGGCAGGCAGGGTCTGTCACCTGCATAACCGATGATACCGCACATAAATCATCAACTTCCTTTCCTTACTATATAAATCTTTTTTTAGTATACTGAAAGAAAATAAAAATATGCCCCGGATCGCTATGAGGCAGATCCGGGGCATTGTTTGTCGAGGGATACTGTCGGGGTTCAGCGCTTCTTTACAAGACCTTTTTCGGCTTTGAAAATATGGCCGGCAGGGATGAAGCCGCGCACGCTGGAGAGGGGATACACATTGCTCTGTGCACCGATGACGGTGCCGGGATTCAGTACGCTGCCGCAGCCCACCTCCACATGGTCGGCGAGGATCGCGCCCAGCTTTTTCAAGCCGGTTTCGATGCATTCACCGTCGGTGTGAATGACGACCGGTGTCTTGTCGCTTTTGACATTGCTGGTGATGGCGCCCGCACCCATGTGGCTTTTGAAGCCCAGGATGGAGTCACCCACATAGTTATAGTGGGGAACCTGTACGCCGTCGAACAGGATCACATTTTTCAGCTCGGTGGAATTGCCCACCACAGCGCCCGCACCCACCAGTGCGCTGCCGCGTATGAAGGCACAGTGGCGCACTTCGGTATCGGGGCCGATGATGGCGGGTCCGTTGATGCAGGCGGTGGGGGCGATGCAGGCGCTTTTTGCCGCCCAGATCTCCTCACCGATGCAGTCATATTCCTCTGCAGGCAGTGCGGGACCCAGCGCACGGATGAATTCCTTCAGCCCGGCCAGTGCCTGCCACGGGTATTCCGTCTGTGCCAGCAGCGGTGCAGCCAGCGTGTGAGTCAAATCGGGGAACAGCGCAGCGGTGCGCAGTGCGGCTTTTTCGCTCATGCCAGTCCCTCCTGTTTGATGGTATCGATCACGCTGTCCACCAGTGCGGTGCAAAGCTCCTCGGTTTCACACTCCGCCATCACGCGGATCAGCGGCTCGGTGCCGCTTTCGCGCACCAGAATGCGTCCGCTTTCGCCCAGCTGCGCGGTGACGGCGGCGATCTGTGCATTTACCGCAGCGTTGGCTTTCACTGCGGCCTTGTCGGTGACGCGGATGTTTTTCAGTACCTGCGGATAAAAACGGACGGGTGCGCAAAGTTCGGAAAGGGTGCGCCGCTCATCCAGCATCACATTCACCAGCTGCAGCGCGGTCAGGATGCCGTCGCCGGTGGTGGCGTATTTGCTCAGAATGATGTGACCGCTCTGTTCGCCGCCCACACAGTTGCCGGTGGCAACCATATTTTCATAAACATATTTGTCGCCCACAGCGGTTTTGACGGTGTCGATTCCGGCCTTTTCCAGAGCCTTGTACAGCCCCAGATTAGACATCACAGTGGTCACCACCGTGTTGTTCTTCAGCTTGCCGCTCTTTTTCAGCGCAGTGCCGAATACATACAGGATGTGGTCACCGGTGACCACATTGCCTTTTTCGTCCACCGCAAGGCAGCGGTCGGCATCGCCGTCAAAGGCAAAGCCCACATCCAGACCCTTTTCCCGCACCAGCGCCTGCAGCCCTTCGATGTGGGTGGAGCCCGCATTCCGGTTGATGTTCAGGCCGTCCGGCTCGTTGTTGATCACATAGGTCTTTGCGCCCAGCGCATTGAATACGCCGGGGGCGATGCGCCATGCACTGCCGTTGGCACAATCCAGACCGATGCGCAGCCCGCGCAGCGAATGCCGCGCCACGCTCAGCAGATAACCCATATACCGGTTGCGGCCCGCATCGAAATCCTCCATGCGGCCGATGGCTTCGCCCACGGCATAGGGAAGGTCCTCGCTCAGACCCAGCTTGTCGAGATCACCGTCCAGATAAGCCTCAGCCAGATCAAGCACCTCCTGCTCCATCTTTTCACCGCTGCCGTTGATCAGCTTGATGCCGTTGTCGGTGTAGGTGTTGTGGCTGGCAGAGATCATCACGCCGCAGTCAAACTCCTCCAGACGGGTGATGTAGGATACGCTGGGCGTGGTGGTGACATGCAGAATGTAGACATCCGCACCGGAGGCGGTCAGCCCCGCTGCGATGGAATATTCATACATATAGCAGGAACGGCGGGTATCCTTGCCGATGACCACACGCACGCGGTCGGTTTTGTTTTTGCCGAAGTACCAGCCAAGAAAACGCCCGATACGCCATGCATGCATGGAGGTGAGCGTCACACCGGCCTCTCCGCGGAAGCCGTCGGTTCCGAAATATTTTCCCATGGATCAGTCTCCTTGTCAGTTTCAAAATCAAGGCGGAACGCCTTGTATCAGCATATGCGGCAAAGCTCTGTAAAATCCGGTGCTTTCCATAGAATAGTATAGCATAATTTGAACAAAAGTCCACGATTTTTGCACAAATGAACAAATGTTTTCCCTTTATACCAGAAATATCCAAAAGTAAATTTTTGTTATTGTGAAAATTATAGATAAAATTTATCCAATCGTCCACTTTCTTTTTCGGCTGCGATTGAAAAAATCTGTACAGAGTGCTTGAAATGCAGCTGCCTATAAGGTATGATTATACTGATGAGATATATACTGCCGCTTCTTTTGAAAAGGGCGGAATATGGGTCGGCGGAGGATGAAAAAATGAAGGCACTGCTGGGAATGTATTCGCTGCGCGAGGCGATGGCGCAGGATCTGGAAGGCACGCTGGCACAGGCAAAGAAGCTTGGCTTTGACGGTGTGGAGCTGGCGTGGTATGCCGGTCATCCGGTGGAAAAGGTGCGCGAAGCGGTGCGGAAGCTGGGCATTGAGGTGTGGAGCTGCCACACCGATGTGAAGGAAATGCTGGCCGATCCGCACAAAAACTTTTCGGATATCGTTTCGCTGGGGGCAAAATATGTGATCATCTGCCATATGTTTCCGGAGGAGCGCCCCGACGGTGAGCGCTTTGAGGAAACGCTGGCGGCTGTGCGGCAGCTGGAAAAGCTGGCGCGGGAGCAGTACGGTCTGACCATGCTGTACCACAACCACGATTTTGATATGAAGCTGCTGCCGGACGGCCGCCGCAGTCTGGATGCAAGCTATACCCTGTTCCCGGTGGGCGGCGAGCTGGATACCTGCTGGGTGGAACTGTGCGGGGCTTCCACGGTGGATTTCCTGCAGCGGTATGAAAAACGCATTCCGCTGATGCACATCAAGGATTACCGCCGCAGCCCCGCGCCTGCGGGCTGGGCCGAGCCGGCCCCTGGCTGCGAATTCTGTCCGCTTGGCTGGGGCGAGATCGATTTTGCCGCCATTTTTGCTGCGGCGGAGCGCACCGGTGTACAGGCTGTCATTCTGGAGCTGGATGAGCCCGGCTGCGGCAAAACTGCACAGGAGTGCGTGGAGATCAGCGCAAAGGAAATGATGCGTCTGCTGGGACGCTGAACGCTGCGGGAAAGGAAAAACGGATATGCTGAAGCTTTCGATCGAGGATGGTTATACCGTAAAGCGCTGCGGCACAAAAAAAGCGGCGCAGCTGCTGAAGCAGGCCGGCTTTGATGCGGTGGATTACGGCCGCACCTGTTCGGCGTACAGGCATTTTGAGGGGCTGTATACAGCGCCGGATGCGGAATTTTTCGCCGCATTTGAAGAGGACCGCCGGATCTATGAGGATGCAGGCCTTGTCATCGGGCAGATCCACTGCCCCTTCAATGCACCGCCGGATAATGTCACAGCGGAGGAGATGGAATGCTTTGTCAAGGGTGTCAAGCGTTCTATCCGCGCCGCTGCTGTACTGGGTGCGCCCATCGCGGTGCTGCATCCGGTCATTCCCGTGGGCTGGAACGAAAACGAAGAAACCTACCGCAATTCCTTTGCTGTCACCGACCGTCTGTGTGCGGAGTATGTGGAGCTTGGCGAAAAGCTGGGTATAACTGTCGCGCTGGAGAATATGCCCGGCGACGATACCACGGTGCCTTACAGCTGTGCCGAGCAGTTTCTCCGACTGCTGGAAAAGCTGAAGAGTCCCCGCTTCCGCGTGTGTCTGGATACCGGTCATGCCAACTGGGCACTGCCGGCCGGTGAGCTGCCCGCTATGGCGCGGGCGCTGGCGCCCTATATCTGCGCGGTGCATCTGCACGATAACGGCGGCACATGGGATAACCACTTCATCCCTTACGGCGGTACCATCGACTGGGATGCACTGTGCAAAGCGCTGGGTGAGGGCGGCTATACCGGTACGGTCAATCTGGAGACCTGCAGTATGCGGCAGATGGGGGATGACCTGTTTGCGCAGTATCTTGCATTCCAGCGGGCGATTGCAGAGGAGCTGCGGCAGAAGATCGAAGCTGCCCGCAGCTGAAAAAGGAGCTTGATGTATGAAAATCTGTGTCTACGGTGCATCCAGTGATGTCATCGATCCTGTCTATCTGGATGCCGGCTATGAGCTGGGCCGCCGCATGGCTGCCCGCGGCCATGGCCTTGTGTACGGCGGCGGCGCCCGCGGCATGATGGGGGCGGCTGCCCGCGGCGTGTATGACGGCGGCGGCTGGCAGCTGGGTATCGCGCCCTCGTTCTTTCATGTGGACGGCGTACTTTTTGAGCACTGCGATGAATTCATTTACACCGATACCATGCGGGAGCGCAAGCAGCTGATGGAGGAGCACAGCGATGCCTTCGTTATGACGGCGGGCGGCATCGGCACCTTTGAGGAATTCTTCGAGGTGCTTACCCTCAAGCAGCTGGGCCGCCACACAAAGCCCATTGCGGTGCTGAATACCGGCGGCTATTTCGATGCGCTGGAGACCATGCTGAAGCAGGCTGTGGAGCAGCGCTTTATGAAAGAGGGCTGCCTTTCTTTGTACCGGTTCTGCTCCACGCCGGACGAGGTGCTGGATTATCTGGAAAACGCGGCGCAGATCCCGGTGGACCCTGCGGCGTTCAAGCATTTTGAAGAAGGAAGTTTGAAGAAAGGATAAAGGTTATGTATATCTCCGATCTGGAAAGCCAGGGCCTGCGCAGCGACAAGGTGCAGGAATTTTTGAAAACACTGGAAGATAATCGCCTGACCACGCACGACATGATCATTGCACGCAACGGCGAGATCGTTTTTGAAAAATACTGGGAACCGTTTGACGAGAAGTTCCTGCACCGGATGTATTCCGTCACCAAGAGCTTTGTGGCACTGGCGGTGGGCTGCCTTTTGCAGGACGGCCTGGTGAAGCTGGATGACCCCATCAGCCGCTATTTCCCCAAAGAATGCGCCAACCAGACCGACCCCAATATGCTCAACCAGACCATTCGCCATATGCTGATGATGAGCACCGGCAAATGGCCCCGCAGCTGGTTTGCTCACCGTACCGATGACCGCGTGCAGTTTTATTTTGACAATCCGGCTGGGCAGTCCCGTCCGTCCGGCACGCTGTTCCAGTATGACAGCGAGGGTTCCTTTATCCTCGGTGCATTGGTGGAACGGCTGACCGGTGAGAATATGCTGGATTATCTGCGCCGCAAAGCACTGGACAAGATCGGCTTTTCCAAAGAACCCTATATCCTCAAATGCCCCGGCGGTCATTCCTGGGCCGATTCCGGTCTGCTGTGCACCCCGCGTGATCTGCTCAAGGTGGCGCAGCTGACCATGAATTACGGCAGCTGGAACGGCGAACAGCTGATGGATGAGGAATATCTGCGCACGGCTACCTCCTACCTGATCGCCACCCGTCAGGATGATGACGAATCGCCCGATGCACAGGGCTATGGCTACTACATCTGGCGCAATTATCACGATTCCTTCTTCTTCAACGGCATGGGTGGCCAGTTTGCGCTGTGCGTGCCCTCCAAACAGCTGATCTTTATTTATAACGGCGACAATCAGGGGCGTCTGCACGCGACGAAGGTGATCTTTGATTCCTTCTTCAAGCTGGTGTATGAAACCGCCGCCGATGCGCCGCTGCCCGCGAATACCGAAGCAAAGGCTGCGCTGGATGCCTATGCAAAGGATCTGAAGTTGGCGGTGGCAGTGGGCGAAACCGAAAGCCCCTGGCAGGAAAAGCTCAACGGCATCACATATACCATGGATGAAAACCCCATGGGTATCACAAAATTCACTCTGCATTTTGAGGGCAAAAAGGGTGTGTTCGCCTATACCAATGCGCAGGGCGATAAAGAGCTTGCCTTCGGTCTGGGTTATAACGAATTCGGGCCGTTCCCGCAGGACGGTTACTCGGATATAGTCGGCTCCAAACCCAGCGATATCCACTATCACACCGCCGTATCCGCCGTGTGGCAGGATCCGCACAAGCTGTATCTCAAGGTGCAGGTCATCGATAAGTATTTCGGTGTGCTGCATATCACCCTCAGCTTCCGCGAGGATGGCCTTGCCGGTGTGTATATGGTCAAGACCGCCGAAGATTTCTTTGAGGAATATCAGGGCTTTGGCTGCGGTCACCGCATCGAAGAATAATTGGAACAATTGGCTCGCCGACCGGCGGGGAGGAGATGGAATTATGCATATCAATACAGAGAATCCCGGAATGGATGTGGAGCGTCTGCTTTTTACTGAGGAGCAGATCGCAAAGCGTGTTGCAGAGCTGGGCGCACAGCTTACAAAAGATTATGCCGGCAAGCGGCCGGTGGTGGTTTGCATTTTGCGCGGTGCATCGTTTTTCTTTGTGGATCTGTGCCGCCAGATGAAGCTGGATGTGGAGATCGACTTTATCGATGTTTCCAGCTACGGCTCCGGCACGCAGTCCAGCGGTGTCATCCGTATGGTCAAGGATCTGGATACCGATATCGAGGGCAGGGATGTGCTGCTTGTGGAGGATATTGTGGATTCCGGTCTGACCCTCAAGCATCTGCGGCAGTTGCTTGGCACCCGCAGTCCCGCTTCCATCAGGGTCTGCTGTCTGCTGAATAAGCAGGCTGCTCATCCGGTGGAGCTGAACTGTGAATACAACGGCTTTGAGATCGGCAACGAATTTGTGGTGGGCTACGGTCTGGATTATGCCGAGCACTATCGCAATCTGCCTTACATCGGCGTGCTCAAGCCCGAGGTCTACGCCGACTGATTTTTACCGTACATAAAAAATCTCCGTGACGGATACACCCGTCACGGAGATTTTTTCATTGCGGATCCTTATGCTTTTGTTTTTCGGCGTGGCGCTTTTCCATTGTCTGCCAGAGCAGCAGTCCGCCCGCACTCAATACTGCGGTCACGCCAAAAATAACGGCTGCGGCGGTATATTCCTGTCCGTTCAGTGCGCTGCCGCCTGCGGTGGAGCTCACGATGGATGGAATACGGGCCAGCGTGGCGATCCAGAAATAATCGGCGAAACGGATGGGGGTCAGCCCTGCAAACCATGTGAGCAGATCCTTGGGCGTGCCGGGGATAAAAAACACAAGAAAGGTGAGCAGTCTCAGCCGACGGCTGTCCTGCAGCCATTTGAGAGCGCGCAGTCTTTCTGTAGGAAAGAATACCTCCACCAGCGGCAGACCGAAGCGCCGCACCAGACCGAATACCAGAATGCTGCCCAGTGTGATGCCGGATACGGCGAGCAGCGTGCCCTCCAGCGCACCGAAGGCATACCCCGCGCCGATCTCCAGCGGTTCGCCGGGGATCAGCGCCACCACCACCTGCAGCACCGTCATACCCACATAGGCGGCCCGTCCCCAGATGCCGGACCGGTCCACCCATGCGCGGAATTTTTCCGGCTCGGAGACGAATGCCACCATAGGCCGCCCGATGAACAGGGTGACCAGTACGGTAAACAGCACGAACACGGCAAAAGCAATGCCCGCAAGCAGTTTTTTCTGTTTTTCCGTCAGTCGGGGATGGTGCATGTCGGTCTCCTTTGAATGGCTTCAGTTTGCATCGGTACCGGCGCAGACCGTTTCGGCTTCTGTCGTTTCGGGTGCAGCGATAGCGGCGGGGTCAAGGGAGGAAAAGACGGCGTCGGCATATTCCGGTGCTGATTCCTGCAGGGCCTGTGCGGCAGCCGCAGCGGAAACGGAGGGGAATACCAGCGTCACCTTGAACAGGTCGCCGTCCACCACCAGCTTCATGGCACCGCCCTGCAGCTCCACCAGACTGCGTGCGATGGAAAGCCCAAGACCGCTGCCCTCGGTGTGACGGCTGCGGTCACCGCGAACAAAGCGCTCCATCAGCTCGTCGCCGTCGGTGTGCAGCGCCTCGCGGCTGATATTGCGGAAGGTGACCGCCGCCTTGCCGCCCGTCTCCTTCAGTGTCAGGTACAGGCGGGTGCCGGGCTGGCTGTATTTGCAGGCGTTGCCCAGCAGATTGTCAAATACGCGGGCAAGATGGCGTCCGTCCGCCATGATATAAACCGGCTGCTGCGGATGCTCCAGCACAGGGGTCAGGCCGGCGGCGGCCAGCTTTTCAGCGTATTCGCCGGCAGACTGCTGCAGCATTACATTCAGCTCGCACGGCTCGGGCGAAATGCTCAGTGCGCCGGTGGAAGCCTTGCTCGCTTCTATCAGATCCTCCAGCAGCTTTTTCAGGCGGGCGGCCTGCCGGTCAACCACCTCCACATAGCCGCGCAGCGTGTCGTTTTCCAGCGGCTCTTTTTTCATCAGATCGACATAGTTGATGATGGAGGTCAGCGGTGTTTTGATATCGTGAGAGACATTGGTGATCAGCTCGGTTTTCATGCGCTCGCTTTTCAGCCGTTCTTCCACAGCCTTGGCCATGCCCTTGCCGATGCTGTTCACATCCTCGCCGGCGGCTTTGAAATCCCCGATCAGGCGGCGGGTATCCACGCGGGCATCCAGCCGGCCCTCGGCCAGATCACGGCAGCCTTGCCGCACGGCACGCAGGTTCATCGCCACGGCGATCACAGCGGCAATGAACAGCAGCGACTTGATCGCCCAGTAGCACAGCTCGATACCTTCATTGTGGCGCAGGTTGATCATGATGACGGTAAAGGCAAAATCTGTCAGCAGAATAAGACCCAGCAGCAGCGCAGTGCGCCAGATGAAAGGGATGCTGCGCACCAGAAAGCACACCCCGCGCCAGCAGGCGCGTAAGCCGCGGCCCAGCAGGCTGAAAATGCGCCAGATCAGCGTGTTTTTGAAAAGCACACCCCGTTTGATGCGGGTGGCTGCGCCAAGGAAGAAGCCCAGCGTCACAGCCAGTACCGCAAGCGCACTCAGACCGGCGGGGATCAGCCAGCCCAGTGCAAGCCCGCCGCTGTGGCTGAGCCGATCGATTGAAGCGATACACAGACTGAGCAGCAGAACGACCAGCCCTGCGCAGCCGGCAAGGTACACATCAGCCGGAATGCGATCCAGCAGGTTGAGGGTGATCTCCTCCCGGCCGGGGCGGCGGCCCGCCGCATGGAACAGATACACCAGCAGCCCGATGGCGGCAAGATACCCGCCCGCAACGATCCAGCCCAGATAGGGCCGCACCGCGCACAGCAGACGGATGCCGGTATCCACTGTGCGGAAAACATCCGGAAAGCTCAGCGGCTCCACCAGATGCAGGTGAACGACTGCATTTATGTTGCGCAGGCTGGAGACCGGCTGTCTGCTCTGGGCGACCAGCGACTGAATGCCTGGATCAATATAAGCCGGCTTGCACAGCTCGGTAAGCTTGCATTTCCAACTCAGCGAAACGCCGGTGCCGGCAAAATGTTCGTCGCTCAGATTGGTGTCGATGATGTACCCGTCCAGCTCCACCGTATAGCGCAGATTGCTGTAGTCGGCGTTGTATCTGGCGGAAGCGCCATCCTCGCTTTGTACGGCAAGCTGTACCACATCGTCCATTACGCTGTACAGGTACTGGCTCAGCGTGTTCTCCCGCAGATGCTTTTCGGGAATGTGCAGCGTGCCGGCCTCGCCCATGATGAGCAGGCCCGCCGCAGCAGCGGTTGCAGCAGCAAGACAAAGCAGGCACAGCACAAAGGCGGTCAGCTTGGTCAGAAACCCCAAGGTCAGTTTTTTCATACGATCAGTCACCCTTTCCTGTCCGTCTCCAGCCGGTAGCCCTTGCCCCATACCACCTTCAGGTAGCGCGGCTCGGCCGGATCGATCTCGATTTTTTCACGCAGATGACGGATGTGAACGGCAATGGTGCTTTCGGCGCCGAAGGGCGCATCCTTCCAGACGCTTTTGTAGATTTCCGCGGGGGAGAGCACCTCGCCCGCGCGGCGCATCATCAACCGCAGAATGTCGTATTCGGTGGGGGTCAGGGCGATGGGCTCACCGTCCAGTGTGACAGTCTTCTGCCGGTCATCCAGCGTAATGCCGCCTACGGTGTAAACGCCGGTGGGGGCGGAAACACTGCTGCCCAGCTGGGTATAGCGCCGCAGCTGGCTGCGCACCCGTGCCAGTACCTCCAACGGGTTGAAGGGCTTGGTCACATAATCGTCCGCGCCGATATTCAGCCCCAGCACCTTGTCGGAATCCTCGCTTTTGGCGGTGAGCATGATCACCGGCAGGTTGAATTCTTTGCGCAGCCGGGCCAGCGTTTCAATGCCGTCCATCACAGGCATCATCACATCCAGCAGCAGCAGATGCACCTCGTTGTGCGCCAGCACCTCCAGCGCCTCGCGGCCATTGGCGGCACTCAGCGTGCGGTAGCCTTCGCTGTTCAGATAGATCTTCAGTGCGGATACGATATCCGGTTCGTCGTCGCAGATAAGAATGGTGTACACTCTGCAGCCTCCCTTGCATGAACAGACGTTCTTTTCCGTCAGATTCATTGTAGCGGAAAAAATCTTAAGAAAATAGTGGGGAAATCCTTAAGATTTGTTTAAGATTTGCCGAAAAAGCGGGAAAAGGAACGACTTGCGCGGGGTTGCTGCGGCTCAGCCCTCCCCGGGGGAAAGCCAGCGTGCCAGTGCGCCGGGGGCGGCGCTGCGCAGATATTCCGCCCGCTGCCCGGTGATCAGCCCCTGTTCCAGCAGCGTATTGACCACCGCCGCCTGCCGCCGCAGGGTCAGCTCCGGATCAAAATCGGGAGAATAGCGGGAGGGGGCCTTCGGCAGTCCGGCCAGCAGCGTGCGCTGCACCGGTGTCAGAAACGCCGCCGGAACACCGAAATACCCCTGTGCGGCGGCTTCCAGACCGGTGTGACCGCTGCCGTAGTAAACAGTATTGATGTACAGCTCCAGAATGTCATCCTTGCTGTACCGGCGCTCCAGCTCCAGCGCGGCAAAAATTTCCGCCGCCTTGCGCACTAGCACCTTATCCTGCGAAAAGCACAGATTTTTGGCCAACTGCTGGGTGATCGTGCTGCCGCCTTCGGTAAAGCTGCCGGTACGCAGATTGACAAGAAGCGCTCTGCCGATGGCGATCAGGTCAAAGCCGCCGTGCTCATAAAAGCGGCGGTCCTCCACCGCCACGACCGTGGCGGGGTAATCGGCCGGCATCTGCTCTAGCGTGATGTAATCTGTGCGGGAACGCACTGCTGCAACGCGTGCGGGAATGCTCTTTTCCGCATCGGCTTCCTGATACAGCAGCCAGCCGTTTCCGGCGAGCCACGCGCCGAAAACCAGTGCGCAGGGCAGCGCGATCAGCAGAAAAATGCCGATGACTTTGCCGGTAAAACGCAGAAAGCGCCGTAAAAATCTTTTTGCCATGACAAGACACCTCCTGTCGGTATTTCTGTTTCTATTGTAATGCATTTTGTCTGTTGTTTCAATAAAAAGACAGCTTATATCTATAAAAACGGTGGATAAAGCCAAAATACTTCAATTTATGGTATAAAAAACTGCCGCAGTATTGCGGCAGTCCGGAAAATCGCAAAAAGCGGGGCATTAAAACGCGGTGAAAAAGACATCGCTCACGGTCATTTTGGCTTGCCCGCGGGAAAGCTCGGTCAGCTGATGCATGAGCTGTGCCTGCAGGCCGTCCGGCATCAGCAGGTGCAGCGTTACACCTGCGCCGTAATCGGTGCTTTCCGTCCTTGCACCGGCGGCCTCCACAAGCAGCGCGGCACGCTCGTAAAGAGGGTACTCCAGCTCCACCGTCATACGCACACAGGGTGTTACGGTGACGACCTCCGCAGCCTCCAGTGCGGCCTGCGCCGCCTGTGTGTAGGCGCGTACCAGACCGCCGGTGCCCAGCAGGATGCCGCCGAAATACCGCGTCACCACGCAGATGATATCCGTCAGTCCCGTGTGCCGCAGCACATCCAGCACGGGCAGACCGGCGGTTTTGGCGGGTTCACCGTCATCGGAATAACGGGTACGCTCGCCCTCGCGCAGCAGATAGGCATATACATTGTGCCGCGCCGTGCGGTGCTGTGCGCGGATGCTTTCCAGAAATGCCACCGCCTGCTCTTCCGTTTCCACATGGGCCACGGCGGCGATGAACTCGCTCTTTTTTTCAACGATGGAGGCCGTGGCGCTGCCGCGGATGGTCTGGTAAGGCTGCATGGTGTTCCTCCTTGCAGAGATGGTGTGAGAGTGACCGGCGCGGCATTTTACGGATGTAAACCGCCCGCAGCAAACGCCGGAAAAGAAAGAAGGACGACCGCGCAGGTCGTCCTTCCGGAAACACAAATCAGTCAGTGATGCCAAAACGCTTCTTAAAGCGATCAACACGACCGCCGGTGTCGACCAGCTTGGTCTTGCCGGTGTAGAAAGGGTGGCACTTGGAGCACACCTCAACACGGATGTCGCCCTTGGTGGAACGGGTCTTGATGACCTCGCCACAGGCACAGGTGATAGTGCATTCCTCGTACTTGGGATGCAGACCTTCCTTCATTTTGTTTCACCTCTTTCTTATCAGCGATAGCTCTAATACTATACCATAGTTTTTTGCCAAAAGCAAGTGTTTTTTTGAATCCGAAGCAAAAAAGTTGTCCAAAAACCGCTCAAATCCCCTCTTCCGCGGCTGCAGAAGAGGGGGAGAGACGGAATTAAGTGCTCAAAACGGGATCAGCGGCCCAGCAAGCGATGCATATCCGCGGCGCAGGCGGCCTGTGCTGCAGCGCTTTCGGCGGCGCTGGCGCCCTTGGTGGAATAGTACACCTTGATCTTCGGCTCGGTGCCGGAGGGGCGCACGATGACCTGAGCGCCGCCCTCCAGCTGCCAGGTCAGCACATTGGCGGCGGGCAGGTCGATGGTCTCGACCTCGCCGGTGGCCACATCGCGGCTGACATGGGTGGAGTAATCCAGCACACGGGTGACCTTGCGGCCACCGATGGCGGCGGGGCCGTCGGCACGCAGGTCGGCCATGATCTGCTTCATCTGGTCCATACCGGCCAGACCGCTGAATTCAAAGCTCTCCACCTTGTTCAGGTACCAGCCGAAGGTCTCGTACAGATGCTCCAGACGCTCCAGAATGGAGGTGCCCTGGCTGACATACCAGCTGGCCATCTCCACGATCAGCATGCTGGCGACGATGGCATCCTTATCGCGCACATAGGTGCCGGACAGGTAGCCGTAGCTCTCCTCGAAGCCCAGTACAAAGCGCTTCTCTTCGCCCTTGACCTCCAGCAGGTGGATCTGCTCGCCGATGTATTTGAAGCCGGTGAGCACATTGATGGGTCTGACACCGTAGTGCTCGGCGACCACATCGGCCATCATGGTGGAGACCAGACTCTTGACCATGATGGGATCCTTGGGCATGGTGCCCTGCTCGATGCGGGCGCAGCACAGGTAGTCCAGCAGCAGCACGCCTACCTCGTTACCGGTCAGCAGCTTGTAGCTGCCGTCGTGGTCGCGTACGGCGATGCCCACGCGGTCGGCATCGGGGTCGGTGGCCAGCATCAGGTCGGCGCCGGTGGCCTCAACAAGCTTCAGGCCCAGCGCCAGAGCCTCACGGATCTCGGGGTTGGGGTAGGGGCAGGTGGGGAAGTTGCCGTCGGGGAATTCCTGCTCGGGCACGATAGTGATATCCTTCACGCCCATATCCTTCAGCACGCGGCGCACAGGCACATTGCCGCTGCCGTTCAGCGGAGAGTACACCAGCTTCAGGCCGGCATTGGCGCACACGCCGGGGCGCACGCTCTGGGCTTCGATGTTCTTGTAAAGCTCCTCCTTGACCTCATCGCCGATGTAGCGGATCAGACCCTTTTCCAGACCCTCGGCAAAGGGGATGTGCTTGACACCGGTGAAGGTATCGGTGGCCTGCATTTCGGCATAGACGGCATCGGCGGCCTCGCTGGTCATCTGGCAGCCGTCGGGGCCGTAGGCCTTGTAGCCGTTATACTTGGACGGGTTGTGGCTGGCGGTGACCATGATGCCGGCATCGCACTTCAGGTAGCGAGTGGCGAAGCTCAGCGCGGGCACGGGCATCAGCTCGGGGTAAATGTGGGCGACGATGCCGTTGGCGGCCAGGACCTCGGCGGCGGCCTTGCTGAATACATCACTCTTGATGCGGGAATCAAAGCTGATGGCAACGCTGTGCTCACCGGGGGTACGGTTCAGGTAATTGGCCAGACCCTGCGTGGCTTTGCGCACGATGTAGATGTTCATGCGGTTGGTGCCCGCGCCGATCACGCCGCGCAGACCGGCGGTGCCAAACTCCAGTTCGACGGCAAAACGGTCGGCGATCTCGCCCTCATTGCCTTTGATGCTCTCCAGCTCGGGGATCAGGTCGGGGTCTTCGGCGGCACAGGCCAGCCAGCGCTCGTATTCCTGTTGGATCATGGATGGGAAGCTCCTTTCTTTTTTGGCGCACCGCAACAACCCGCCCTGCACGGAAAAGCTGCCGCGGTGGTGATATGTTTTCATATTTATTATATTGTACCGCAATGCGGCAAGCCCTGTCAACGCACAGAAAGGAAAAGAAATGCCGCCCAAATCGTCAATTATCACAAAAAGTAAAAAAGAACAGGGCAAAATGGCAAACAGAGCATGGAAAATCCCTGCGGAATGTGCTATGCTTTAGACAGCAAGAATAAAAAAGGAGATGCGATCCCTTCCCATGGCAACCAAAGAAAAGATCCCGCTGAAAGCGTACCTCGGCGATGGTGAGCTTTACCGGCGCATGTTCAAAATCGCTATTCCCATCTCACTGCAGCAGCTCATCACCGTCGGCATCAACCTGATGGATACCATCATGCTCAGCAGTATGGGCGATGCCCAGCTTTCCGCATCGGCACTGGCCGGTCAGTTCATTACTCTGTTCCAGATCTGCTGCATGGGCATCGGTATGGGGGCTTCGGTGCTCACCTCCCGCTTCTGGGGCATGAAGGATCAGGATTCCCTGCGCAAGGCTGTCACCATCATGCTGCGGTTCGGGCTGGTGTTCGCCACGGCGTTCACCCTTGTCACCGCCGCCGCGCCGGAATGGATCATGCGCATTTACACCTCGGACGAAGCGCTGATCGAAAACGGCATCATCTATCTGCGCTGGATGGTGCCCACCTATTACTGTATGGGTCTTGCGCTCACCTGCACGCTGGTGCTGCGCAGTGTGGGGCAGGTGCGTATCCCGCTGGTGTGCTCCGTCATTGCGTTTTTTGTCAATGTGTTCTTTAACTGGGTGTTTATCTTCGGCAAGCTGGGCGCACCCCGCATGGAGATCGCCGGCGCCGCGCTGGGCACCCTGATCGCCCGCATCTTCGAGCTGTGCTTCATCTGCGGCTATTTCTTCTTCAAGGATCAGCGCATCGCCTTCCGTTTGCGCCATTTCCGCACAAAATGCCGGGATCTGGTGGGAGAGTATTTCCGCATCAGCATCCCCGTGCTGATCAGCGATGCCCTGCTGGCGCTGGGCAACAATGCGGTGGCCATGGTCATGGGCCGCATCGGCGCGGCCTTCGTGGCGGCGAACTCCGTCACCACCGTGGTGCAGCAGCTTTCCTCGGTGCTGACGACCGGCATTTCCACTGCCAGCGGCATCATCACCGGCCACACCATGGGGCAGGGCGATTACGCAAAGGCACAGCGGCAGGGCTACACCTTCCTCGGCATGGGATTTCTCATCGGCTGCTTTGCCGCCGTGGTCATCCAGCTGGTGCGCGGGCCCATCGTCAACTACTATCAGGTCACGCCGGAGGCCAAGGCCATTGCCAAGGAACTGATGGATGCCATCTCCATCAATGTGGTATTCCTTGCCATGAACTCCATCCTTACCAAGGGTGTGCTGCGTGCCGGCGGTGATACCAAATTCCTTATGGCGGGCGACATCCTGTTCCTGTGGATCGCCAGTATCCCTCTGGGCGCACTGGCCGGACTTGTATTCCACTGGCCGGCCTTCTGGATCTATACCATGCTCAAAATCGACCAGATCATCAAATGCGTGTGGTGCTTCTTCCGCTTGAAAAGCGGTAAGTGGCTGAAAAAGATCAACCGTGCGGGCGAAGGAAGTCCCGTACCTGTGAAATAAAACGGTCT
The DNA here is from genome assembly GCA_017472965.1 of Oscillospiraceae bacterium. Taxonomy (GTDB): domain Bacteria; phylum Bacillota; class Clostridia; order Oscillospirales; family Ruminococcaceae; genus UBA1762. The sequence goes on from JAFUNR010000004.1 coordinate 139,201, forward strand.
GAAAAATCCCGGCGAAAGCGCCGGTGTATGCAGCGAAGGAGGAAACAGCCTTGTTTGCACGGATCATCAGTATGGGTCTGCGTGCGCTGGAGGGCTTCCCCGTCACGGTGGAAGCGGATCTTTCAGCGGGTCTGCCCCAGTTCACCATTGTCGGTCTGCCGGATTCCGCAGTCAAGGAATCTGCCGAGCGGGTGCGAAGCGCCATGAAAAATACCGGCTTTGAGTTTCCGGTGCGGCGCATCACCATCAACCTTGCGCCGGCCGATCTGAAAAAGACCGGCCCGGTGTACGATCTGCCGGTGCTATTGGCTATCCTGTGCGCCGAAGGGCTGGTCAGGGATGTGGGCGCAGACTGTGCTTTCGTGGGCGAATTAAGCCTTGACGGTGCGGTGCGCGGGGTCAATGGCGTGCTGTCCATGGCGCTGTGCGCGGCGAAAAACGGCGTGAAAAAGCTGTTTGTTCCCATCGAAAACGCAGCTGAGGCCGCTGTGGCCGAGGAGCTGGAGGTCTACGGTGTGCCGGATGTGCCGGCGCTTGTGAAGCATCTGACGGGCGAGGTTCTGCTCGAGCGCACTCTGCCGCAGCCCTATACCGCGGCGGAGGCCGCCGTCTATCCCGATTTTGCAGATGTCCACGGTCAGCCGGAGGCCCGCCGTGCATTGGAGATCGCCGCTGCCGGCGGCCACAATGTGCTGCTCATCGGCCCGCCCGGCACCGGCAAAAGCATGCTGGCCAAGCGTCTGCCCGGCATTCTGCCGCCCATGACAAAGGAGGAGGCCATCGAGACCACCCAGCTGTATTCGGTGGCCGGCAGTTTGAAAAAGAGCGGTCTGCTGGGAGAGAGACCCTTCCGCAGTCCGCACCACACCTCCTCCGCCACCGCCATGACCGGCGGCGGTGCGGGTCAGCCCCGCCCCGGCGAGATCAGCCTTGCCCACAACGGTGTGCTGTTTCTGGATGAGCTGCCGGAGTTCCGCCGCGATACCAAGGAAGCACTGCGTCAGCCGCTGGAGGAGGGGTGCGTTTCCGTCACCCGTGCCGCAGGCAGCGCCAGCTATCCCTGCAGTCTGACCATGGTTGCCGCGATGAACCCCTGTCCCTGCGGCTTTTACGGTCATCCCACCCGCCAGTGCACCTGTACGCCCCACGCCATTGAGCGCTACCTGCAGAAGGTGAGCGGCCCGCTGCTGGATCGCATCGATCTGCATGTGGAGGTGCTGCCGGTGGAATACGAGGAGCTGGCCGATACCAAAGGCGGCGAACCCACCGCTGCCATCCGCGCCCGCGTGTGTGCGGCGCGTGCCATACAGGAAAAACGTTTTGCCGGCACCGGTATCCACTGCAATGCACAGATCCCGCCCAAAATGCTGCGCAAGGTCTGCCGCTGCACGCCGGAAGCCGGAGAGCTGCTGCGGGATGCTTTTGATGCGCTGGGGCTTTCCGCCCGCGCCTATGACCGCCTGCTCAAGACCGCCCGCACCATTGCCGATCTTGCCGGCAGCGAGCTGATCGATGCCGATGCCATCGGCGAGGCCATCCAGTATCGTACCCTTGACCGCAAGTACTGGAATAACTGATATCCGAACCGTCGGTGATCGCTCCAAAAGCAGCACCGGCATAAAAAAGCAGTATACCGGCGGAACAGCCGGAGGCTGCAATAAAACGACAGTTAAAAAATCGCAGGAGGACACGGCTATGATCTATAAAGAACGGACAACACAGAACATTTCGTTCCCCCTTGGCGGCATCGGTACGGGATGCATCGGTCTTGCGGGCAACGGCGAACTGACCGACTGGGAGATATTCAACCGTCCGAACAAAAAATCGAGGAACGGATATTCCCATTTTGCGGTGAAGGTCACCGCTGCGGGCAAAAGCGTTACCAGAGTGCTGCATGGCGATACGCTGGAAAATCTGATCGGCACCTCCTGCGCCAGCAGCGGTCACTACGGCTTCGGCTACGGCCCCCGCGGCAGCTCACTGGCAGGCTTTCCCCATTTTAAAAATGTGACCTTTGAGGGGAATTTCCCGCTGGCACAGCTCACCTTTGCGGAGGAGGATTTCCCCGTCGCCGTGCGGCTGTGTGCTTTCAATCCGTTCATCCCCCACGATGAATTCAATTCCAGCCTTCCCGCCGCCTTCTTCGAATGGGAATTCGAAAACACATCGGACGAACCGCTGCAGCTGGCCCTTGCCTGTACCGTGTGCAATCCGGCACGCTCCACCTGCAACAAAAAGGCGGTGTCGGAAAAAGGTACCGGCGTGTTCCTGGGCAGCGCAGGGATGAGCGATACCGAGCCCGGTTATTCCGATCTGTGCATTCTGACCGACCATCCCGATACCGCCGTGCAGGAATACTGGTACCGCGGCGGCTGGCAGGACGGCTGCACCACCTACTGGAAAAACTTTACGCAGCTGGAGCGTATGCCGCAGCGCAGCTATGATACGCCCGCACAGGGCGATCACGGCACTGCAGTCTCCTATGCGGTGCTTGCGCCGGGTGAAAAGGTGAAGATCCGTTACATCATCGCGTGGAATGTTCCCACGGCCTGCAATTATTGGAGCGAACCGCCGGCGGGGGAAAAAGCTCCCACCTGGCGCAATTACTATGCCACGCAGTTTGCAGATTCCCTGGCGACTGCGGAGTATGCACTGGAAAATTTCAGCCGTCTGTACGAAAAGACGGCGCTTTTCTCCCGTACGCTGCAGGCCTGCACCCTGCCCGATGCGGTGAAGGATGCCGTTTCGGCCAATCTTTCCGTGCTGAAAACACCGACGGCGCTCCGGCTGGAGGACGGCTCCTTCTGGGGCTGGGAGGGCTGCACCGAAACCACCGGCTCCTGCTTTGGCACCTGCCAGCATGTGTGGAACTATGCCTATGCCATGCCGTATCTGTTCCCGCGGCTGGAGCGCTCCATCCGGGAGAATATGCTGAAATACGCTCTGCAGGAAAACGGCGCCACCAGCTTCCGCATCGATCTGCCGCCGCAGCGCAGGATGTCCACGGCGCGGGCCTGTGTGGACGGCCAGATGGGCGAGGTCATCAAGTGTTACCGCGAATGGAAGCTTTCGGGGGATGATGCGTGGCTGGAAAAGCACGCTGACGGCATTTTCAGAATGCTGGAATTTGCATGGTCACCGGAAAACCCCGATCGCTGGGATGCGGATATGGACGGTGTTCTGGAGGGCCGCCAGCACCACACGCTGGATATGGAGCTTTTCGGTCCCAGCTCCTGGCTGCAGGGCTTTTATCTGCTGGCGCTCGACTGTGCCGCAGCCATGGCGGAGCACCTTGGCGAAAACGACCGCGCCGCCCTTTACAGGAAGCTTTACGAAAGCGGCAAAGCGTGGACAAACGACCATCTGTTCAACGGCCGGTACTTCTGCCAGCAGATCGATCTGACCGACAAGGCGCTGGTCGAAAGCTTCGGCGCGGGCGAATACTGGAACGATGAAGCACAGGAGATCAAGTATCAGGTGGCCGGCGGCTGCATCATCGACCAGCTGCTTGCCGACTGGCACGCCGTTCTTATCGGCGCACCGGGGGTTTTTGATCCCGAAAAGAAAAAGACCGCGCTGGAGTATCTTTATAAATACAATTACAAGAGCTCCATGCGCACGGTCACCAATATGTGGCGCAACTTCTCGCTGAATGATGAAGCGGGTACCGTCATCTGCTCGTATCCCGAGGGCATTGTCACCCCGGCGATCCCCATCCCCTACTGCGAGGAGACCATGACCGGCTTTGAGTACGCCCTTGCCGGATTGATGATCGCCGGTGGCTATGTGAAAGAGGGCGAGAGCATGGTAAAGGCGATCCGCGACCGTTATGACGGCGAAAAGCGCAATCCGTGGAACGAGATCGAGTGCGGAAACAATTATGCACGCTCGATGGCTTCCTTTGCGCTGCTTCCCATCTACAGCGGCTTTACCTTCGATATGACCCGAAAACACATTGGCTTTGCACCGCTCGATCCGGCGGGAAGCTATTTGTTCAGCGTGGGTGAAAGCTGGGGCAATGTGAGGTTTGATGACAGCAGCTGCCGCATTGCTGTGCTGGGTGCACCGCTTGCGCTGTGCTCCGTTGCCGTGCCGGAAAGCGAAAGGATCACCGCTGTGACGGTGGACGGCAAGCCGGCGGCATTTACCGTAAGCAATGGCAGCGTGCTGCTGCAGAACGCTGTGATCGGCAGCGAGCTGTGCCTGCTCCGATAATAAAAAACAGCGCAAAACATAACAAAAAAACGCTGTCCGGAAAGCTGACTCTTGCTTTTCGGGCAGCGTTTTATTATGATAAAACCGAAAGGCTGCTGCAGAGCCGGAGAATGCTCACGCAGCAGCAGAAACACCCTTCAGAGGAGGGAAACGATATGTTTGATACCGCTCACCGCGAGGATGCCCGCAGGCATCTGCTGACACTGGAGTATCTGGGCTCGCCGGAGAAGATCGACGGCCTGCTATTTATCTGCGACAGAGCACTTTTGCACATTCTGGAAGGGGATGATACGGAAAACGCCGTCCACACGCTGCAGCTCGGCGCGGACTGGTTTGAATTGCCCCATCCGCCGGAGTGCCGCGATCCGCAGGGCGAGGTGGATTTCATCGCACTGCGGCTGGTCTGCGCCCTGTTTGAGCCGCGCTGTCTGGCTGTGCTGCCGGCGCAGGTGAAGGACTCCTTCCGCCGCTTTTTCACCCGGCGGGATTTCAAATCCATGCACACCTCCGAAAATCACTATCTGATCTTCCGTGTCACACGCCGGCTTGCGGCGCAGTATTATACAGAGGAATTCTTTGAAAACTACGGCATGACAGCGCAGCAATGCCGGCAGGCGGATACGGAGTATATCCATGAATTTCTGGATTTCCGCGCCGGCCGCGGCTGGGGTGAATTCGATTCCCTGGGCTATGCCTTTGAGATCATGCAGGCGCTTTGTGTGCTGCACCGCTATGTGGACGATCCCGCGCTGAAGCATAAGGCGCACATGGCAATGGATATCATCCTGCTGGATATGATCGCCGATTCCTGCGGCCCGCTGTACGGCGGCGCCCACGGCAGAAGTTATCCGGCGGCTATCCTCGACCGGCTGAGCGCACCTTTTGTACGGCTGTATCTCTATTATTTCGGCGGGCCGGAATACACCGGCAGCGAACTGGATTGCGCTAGTATCTATCTTTCCGATTATGTTCCGTCCGACATTGTTTACAAAGTGGTGGAAAGCAAGACTTATCCCTACGAAAACCGCGAGCGCAAGCATCTGCACAGCTGCACCGCATGGCAGAATGAGATCCGCCGCGATATACTGGCAGAACTGACCGGTACCATCAGCAAGTATACCTATGTGTGCGGGGATTACATCCTCGGCTCTGTCAACCGGCAGGAGGATTATCCCGCCGGCAGTCCCGACGGCTGGTACGCCCGTCACCAGCAGCACGAGTGGGAGCTGACCCTGCCCGGCGACGGCACGCACAAGATCTTCACCCATCACTCGGCCAGAGCGGATTACCACAAGATCAATAACCGCTGGAGCGGCGACTGCGGCTGCTGCTGCGGCAGCTTCTATACCAATAAAAACACCGCCATCGCCATGTATAATATCGAAGACCGCACCCGTCTGCCGCTTGTCAACGCTTATGTGCCGCTGGATGCTTTCAGCGAAGTGCTGCAGCAGGAAAAATACCTGTTCCTTGCCTATGACAGGCTGTATATCTCGCTGTATTTCGATAACGGCTACCGTGTCAACAATGAGGATGAGTTTGCGGGCAAAGAGCTGCTGAGCGACGGCTGGCAGAATGCCGTGGTGCTGCGTGTGGCGTATAAAGAACAGTGTGCTTCGCTGGAAGCCTTCGCCCGAAGCATCCGTGCGCTGCCGGTGATGTTCGACCGCGAAAACAAAACCGTCAGCTTTGACGGCATCCTGCTGCGCCGTGACGGCAGCAGCGAAAACGGCGTTGAAAATGCTTATCCCTACCCCGGGGTCTACGACTGTCCCTTTATGCAGTCCGAATGGGCGAGCGGCATCATCGAGATCACCGCCGGCGGGGAGCACGCCGTATACGATTTTGTAAACAATTGTATCCGCTGAAACTGTGCAAGCCAGATCAAGCGCCGCGGAGCATGGCTGCGGTATTATAAAAGTGTACGGAATGCACGGAAAAAACGGAGGAAACAGCAATGAGTGAATGGCACCGGCAGATCCAGTTTTTTATCGATGAGATCGATGCGGGCATCCGCGCACAGGATGACGAAGCCCTGACCCTTGCGCGGCTGGCGCAGAAGCTGGGCTATTCGCAGCACTATGTCTCCCGCAAATTCCGTTCCATTGCCGGCATGTCTTTCCGCGAGTATCTGCACCGCCGGCGGCTGGCCTTTGCGCTCAAGGCGCTGCGGGATGCCGGCGACGGCATCGCCGGTGATACGATCCTTGCTATCGCGGTGCGGTACGGCTTTTCCTCCCATGAGGCTTTTACCCGCGCTTTCAAGGCGGAATACGGCATGACCCCCGGGGAATACCGCCGTCATCCCGTACCGGTGGCACTGCGCACCGTCATCCGACCGCTGGATTGCTGGCTGATGGAAGCGGGGCAGGGCCCCTGCTCACCGACGGACAGTGAGGTGAAAACCTATTTCGTGACCATCCCCGCACACAAATTTCTGCACATCAAAAATTATGAGAGCATTGGCTACTGGGATTTCTGGCAAAAGCAGAGCCGCATCCCCGGACAGGATTGCGAAACGATCTGCGGTCTGCTGGAAAGCATTCCCGGCAAGCTGGACGATCTGGGCGGCAGCGGGCAGGACAGCGGCGCCGGGCAGATCATGGCATTTATGAACGATCCCGCCGGACGCATCTGCAGCTGGGGCCTCCCGCTGGCTGAGTGCTACGGCGTACGGCTGCCCGCCGATTATGCGGGTGCGGTCCCGCCGCAGATGCTGCTTGCGGATGTGCCGCAGGGAGAGTATCTTGTTTTTGAGCACGGCCCCTTTGATTTTGAAACGCAGAATGCCGCCGTGGAGCAGAAAATCGAAGCCGCCATGCGCAGCTTTGATTACGAAAGCAGCGGTTATGAGCTGGATCTGACCGCCGGCAGAGTGTTTTACTTTTTCCATGATACCGAACGCTACTGGAAATACATCCGTCCGGTGCGCCGTGTGCGGTAAGGTGTTATAAAGCAATCAAAAAAGGCAGGACACAGCGTCCTGCCTTTTTTCTGTGCGTGCGGCCGCACGCGGAACTGCCGGTTTTATTCTGCGGTGATCTTCGCCACACGCACCACCAGATTGCAGCCGTAGCCAAAGGGATTGGTGTGCACGGTCAGCACGCCGTCCGTCTGCTCAAAGGGCAGCGCGGCGCCGTCATCCAGCCAGCAGATGCTCTTTACGGCGGGGGCAAAGGCGAAGCGCTCGGTAAAATCGGCGGGGCGGTTGATGGCCACATTGGGATCGCTGCTCATGCCCAGATCGTGCACGAACAGATACCAGCAGCCCTCGCCCTGCAGCACGAAGTCCTTGGGTTTGTTTTCCACCGTGATGCCGGTGGGCACAGGACTGCGCAGCGCTTCCTCGTGGATGGCGGTCCACTGGCCCAGCGTTTCCAGCATGGCGCGGTCGATGGCGCGCAGACTGCCGTCACCCATGGGGCCCACATTCAGCAGATAGTTGCTGCGGTAGCGGCGGCACACGGCCAGATCTTCGATGATCTCGCCCAGCGGCTTATAGTTCAGGTCCAGCGCCGCATAGCCCCAGTGATCGTCAAATACCTGACACATCTCACTGGCGATGTATTTGGGCGAGCCCTCCATGTTGATGGGCTGGGGCTTGCCGCGCTCAAAGGTGACGCTGTCCAGCTCAATGTGACCCAGCGCGCCGCGGGCATCCAGACCGGTGTTGTTGATGATCATGGCATCCGGCTGGTGGGAACGGATCATGCTGTACATGGCATCCTCCTCCCAGTTTTCCTGCGGCTTGTTCCACATACCATCAAACCACAGACCGCCGATTTTGCCGTAATTGGTGCACAGCAGCTCCACACTGGCACGCAGATACTTCAGATAAGCGGGGAAGTCGGCGTTGTAGTCGGGATGGTGCCAGTCCAGCAGGGTGTGATAGAAGAAGGGGACCAGGTCATTTTCGCGGCAGGCATCCACAAATTCCCGTACATAGTCCCGACCGAAATTGGTCATGGAATCAAAGGGGGTCAGACCTCTGGTATCGTACAGCGAGTAGCCGTCGTGATGGCGGGTGGTCAGGGTGATGTAGCGGCAGCCCGCAGCCTTTGCGGCCTCGGCCAGCTCCTTGGCCCAGGTGGGCTTGGGGCAGAATTCCTTTTGCAGCGGCTCGTATTCCTCGGCGGGAATGTTCAGGCACCAGCGGGCCCATTCACCCTTGCCCAGACGGCTGTAAAGGCCGAAATGTACGAACATACCGAAGCCCAGCTCTTCAAAATCCTTGATGTACTGTTTGACGATCATGACATTTTCTCCTTTTTTCCTTATTGTATCCGGAGCGGCGCACGGTCCGGCGGTCAGATGTAAATATAGTTTTTGTAGCTGGTAGGCAGGCCGTCTTTGTAGATGTGGCCGTCGTTTGCCAGCATCAGCAGCTCCGGCATGGTGAGGGGTTCGTTTTCAAAAAAGTGCAGCACCGTCATGCCGGTGTGCCCGATGCGGAAGCGTGCGCTGAAAGCGGGGTAGGGGATGCCCAGCACCCGGCTCAGAAAAGCAAGTCCGAAGCCCTCGTGGGCAAACAGCGCCACCCGCTCGGCATTGGGGCGCTCGGCGCGGTATAAGCCGCTTTCCTTGTCATACACATAGCCCAGCTGTGCTAAAAAGGCGTAGGTCTCACGCCGGATGCGCTCGTTGCCCGCGGCAAATCCGGGGTATTTGGCAAAGGCAGGGTGACTGGGCCAATCATCCCCCAGCGCCGTCATGCTGCGAGAGAGCAGAATTTTGCGGTATTCCGGATCGCAGAAGGCCCAGTTTTTGCCGCGGCCGCTCTCCTGCACCGTCAGCTCCGCCCATGCATGGTTTTCGTGGCACCAGTCCAGCACGGTCAGCTCTTTGTGCAGCAATTCACAGGTGGGCTGCGCCGTCTGCTTTGCCCGTTCGCTGCTGGAGGAAAACACCCGGTCGATGCCGTGGACGGCCAGACGCTTTGCGATCGCTTCTGCCTGGCGGCGACCCAGCGGGGTCAGACTGTCGGGGTCATAAACGGGATCTCCATGGCGGATAAAAAAAGCAGCATAAAACAACCTCCTTGTGTGTACAGTGGACGGATCTGCGGGCGCATCACTGTCTGTGCTGTCCGGTACAATACCATAATATCGGATGTGGAAGCGCATTGCAAGAGGTACTTTGAAAAAAACGAAGGCCCCGCTGTCGCACGCGACACAGGGTGAATTCTGTTGCAAAAAGGGGAGTGCTGTGTTATACTTACAAAAATGGGGTTTTGTGTGTTTTTTTTGCTTCGGAGCGAAGAAAGGAAGCGGCAATGGGGAAACTTGTCAGTGTGATTGTTCCGGTATACAATGCAGAAAAATATCTGGAACAATGTGTTCGCTCTGTGCTGGAACAGGATTATAGAGAGCTGGAACTGATTCTTGTCAACGACGGTTCCAGCGATGAAAGTTTGCGGCTGTGCAGAATGTTTGAGCAGCAGGATTCGCGGGTTGTTGTGATCGACAAGCCCAATGGAGGTGCAGCGGAAAGCCGCAATGTCGGATTGGAAAGAAGCACCGGAAAATGGATACTGTTTCTGGATAGCGATGATTATTACCGGGCGACGGATGTTGTTTCGAAAATGCTGAAGAGTGCTGCGGCAGATTGCGATGTGGTCTGCATGAATTATCAGCGCTATTTTGAAGACGAGGGAAGATTTTCGCCGCTACTGTGTCCGCAGGATGGTTTGACGAACGAAAGAGACGGTTTAGTGAGCCGGATGATCTATACCTCCAGCGCCTGCCTGAAGCTGATCCGCGCAGATATCCTGAGGGAGAGAGGTCTGCGTTTCCGAACGGATGAGATCGCAGAGGATATCGGTTTTTGTGCGAAGCTGCTCCGCTTGACAGAACGCATGACATATTGTCCCGATGCAGTCTATGTATACCGCGACAGAGCGGGCTCCAAATCAAACTCCATAAAGAAAGAGTACATCACCGACGCGCTCCGTATTCTGGAAAGAATATCCGTGGAAGGCCGGGAGGATACCACATATATGGCATATGTTGCGTTTCAGTACTGCACACTTCTGATCAACAGAAATTTTGTCAAAACGGATGCGGCCACCGTGAGGCAGATCCGGAATTTCAGATGGCTGTTGAAATATGACAGCATTCCGCAGGTGCGTCTGGTGCATGCCGCAAGCCGGATTCTGGGCGTTTCGTTGACGAGTCGTCTGCTTTATATTTATTTCAGGATGTTCGGCTGAACGAAGGAGTCATCATGCTTTTCAGTATTGTTGTGCCGGTGTATAACGCACAGAAGTATCTTGAAAATACCGTTGAAAGTGTGAGGCAGCAGTCGTTCCGGGACTGGGAATTGATTCTGGTGGATGACGGATCGACGGATGACAGCCTGAGGGTGTGCCGCAGTCTTGAGGCGCTGGATACGAGGATACATGTCCTTACGCAGCCAAACGGGGGCCCGTCTGCTGCACGAAATACGGGAACTGCGGCGGCGCAGGGTGAATATGTGCTGTTTTTGGACAGTGATGACGAATATCTGCCGGGTGCGCTGGCTGCTGTGGCAGAGATGACCGAAGCAACGGGCGCAGATGTGGTCGTTTCCGCCATGCAGATCCTGCGGAGAGATTCCCGGGAAATCGTTTCGAAAATGGATTTCGATCTTGGCGGCAGCCGATTTACCCGTGAAGAACTGTGCCGCGCCATGCGGGAAAAACGATTGGCGCCCGGTCCATGCCGTTATGCGGTAAAGCTGCAGATGCTTCGTGAAAATAGTGTCCGTTTCCCGGAGAAGATATCCATTGCAGAGGATTGTCTGTGGCTGTGCACTATGCTGGAGTATGTGAAAACCGCCGCATTCAACAGTGCGCCGTTTTATCAGTATAATGTCCATTCGGGGTCGATTACAACGACCATGAGCTATGTCCGTATGAAGGATCTGATGACGGTATGCGAACGCCTGTTTGTCATGGGAAAGGCCGGCAGCGGAGAGCTGCAGGCGCTGCGTTTCAATTATTGCTGTATTCTGACGAACTCCATGCTTCAGCATTTTGCGGGACAGTCTGCGGAACATAGACGCAGCATCCGTGCATGGGTAAGGCAGCATGACAGAGAGTTTTCTGAGGCGTTGCATCAACAGCCTCTTATCCGGCTGGCATCGTTTTTTCTGGGGAATTTCAGGGCGATGCGGCTTTTTGCACAAGCAGTCAGGTGGAAAGGAAAACTGAGCGGGAGATAATATGAAGATCTTGATGTTCACCGGCATGCTGAACCGGACGCTGGATGCCAACAATAAGATTGCCTGTGAATTGGCGGATACATTGGTCCGGAACGGGCATACAGTGGTGGTGTGCGGCCTTTCTGACGGTGAAGAAATGGTGGAGGAAGAACCGGGACGTGCCGTTCGCGTCTATTATCGCGGTCACGATCCGGTGACACTTGCAAAAGAAAAGCTTGAGCGTTTTGTGGCCGGAAAGGGCGGTGTGCGTGGGAAAGCCGTCAGGGAATTTACATTGCGGCATCCTCTTGCAGCTGCGGCGGTGTTTTTCAGTTACACAAAGCTGTACAGGGATGACCGTGTCGTGGGAAGAGCTGTCCGTGTGATACGTAATCTGCACCGAAAGTATGACTTTGATGTAGCAATTGCTTTTTGTGCACCGTTTTGGTCGGTGAAAAGCGTAATGCGGGCCATGCTGCCCGGCGTGACCGGAATAATCATCCAGCTGGACCCATGGGGACTGCACGAAATGGAGATCCGGGTCTGCAGCGATCCGCAGAAGCGTATCCGGCAGGAGACAGCTCTTTTTAAACAGGCTGATCATATTCTGACCACACGGCCTCTTCTGAAGCAATATGAACAGAACGAGGCATACCGTCCGTTTCTGGGGAAAATGGAATGGATGGATTTCCCGAATATCAGAAAGGTCTGGACGGCAGGAAAAAATCCGATCGATTTTGACAGGAACTATACACACATTCTTTTTGCCGGCATGATGGATGACCGTTATCGGAATCCTGCATGTTTTCTGCAGCTTGCGGAAAAGCTGATTGAACAGAATGTGAAGATCCGGGTGCATTTTCTGGGAACAAATCTCAGCGACCGGCTGTTTGAATATGCCGGGCGTTATCCGGAAAATATTGTTCTTCACGGTTCAGTGCCGGTGGATGATGCATTTGCGGCCATGCAGGCCTGCGATTTTCTGCTTAACATATCCAATACCATCTCCAATATGGTACCAAGCAAGATCTTTGACTATTTTTCTCTGGGAAAGCCGATGATCAATGTGCAGAAAATCGCAGATTGTCCGGCTGCAGAATATATGCGGAGATATCCGCTTTGCTTCAATATAGAAGAATTCAATGACCGGGACTGCAGTGAGGAACTGCGGAAGTTTCTGCAGGAGAAAAAGGGCATCCGATTGAATTTTGAAGAGATAAGAGCCCTGTATGAGACAGCGACGCCGGAATATGTGGCGGGACAGATCGAGGCTGCTTTGGGTCATAATTGACGGACTGAGACGATACGGATGACGCCGGGAGTGAATGAAGTGAAAGTACTGTGGTATGTGAATATTGTAATGCCGGAGGCAGCCGGGGCGCTGGGTCTGCCCGTGACAAATACCGGCGGCTGGCTGGACGGGCTTGTGAAATCGCTTGCGGGCATGGATGTTCAGCTTGTGGTGACAGCGGTAAGCCATCTGGTGAAAGAAAAAAGAGTTTCGATTGTCAATGATGTACAGTACATTGTGCTCCCTGTGACTGCAGAAATCGTACCGGTATTTGAACGGCTCGTCGCGGAAACGGCACCGGATATCGTACATGTTCATGGTACGGAGTATAAATACAATACGGATATTATTGAGTATTGCTGCGCAAAGGGCATCCGCTGTGTGGTATCTGTTCAGGGCTTGATGGAAGAATGTGCAAAACACTATTGCGATGGTTTGCCGGAAAAACTGAAAAAAGTGAATCCGGTCGTACAGCTGATGAAAAAAGTGTATACCGCAGACAGCATTGCGCTGGAACAGAGAGCTTTTTATGAACAGGGAATCCGGGAACACAGGGCTTTGCAGACTGTGAAAAATGTGATCGGACGGACGCATTGGGACAAAGCGTGTGTGACGGCGAATAATCCGGGAGCCCGGTATTTTCATGTCAATGAAAACCTGAGAAGTGTGTTTTACGAAGGGGAGGGGTGGAGCGTTGATGCTTGTGAAGAGCATTCGATCTTTATGAGTCAGGCATCTTATCCCATCAAAGGGCTCCATCAGGTTCTGCCGGCGCTTGCTGTGCTTGCACAACGGTATCCTGATGTGAAGCTTTACATCGGGGGCGCTGCTCCGTATACCCTGGGAAACCGGCTGCTGGATACTTTCGTGGATTATTTCTTTGAATATCAGGGGTATATCAAAAAGCTGATCCGCAAGTATGATCTACAGGACAGAATCGTGTATACCGGTTTGCTGAGTGCCTCGCAGATGAAAAAGAGATTTTTGGCAAGTCATGTTTTTTTGAGTGCGTCCACCATTGAAAACAGTCCGAATTCTGTGGGTGAGGCTATGCTGCTGGGAGTGCCGGTGGTAGCCAGTGATGTGGGCGGAACAGCAACCATGCTGGAGGAAGGTGTGGATGGTTGGCTGTACAACTTTTATGATACCGATACACTGGTAAGCCTGGTGAGCCGCATATTTGATGACAGGGATCACGCGGAGAAGCTGTCGGCAAATGCCCGCAAACATGCAGCACAAACCCATGACAGAACAGTCAATGCAGACCGCATGAAAAAAGTCTATCAAACCCTGTTGGAGGAATAAAATGCAGGTTGCGATGTTCTCGAATTACTTAAACCACCATCAGCTTCCGTTCTGCCTTGCGATGGAGCAGCTTACAGGGGGGAAGTTTACCTTTGTGGCTACTGAACCGGTCAGTGCGGCACGGCTGAAGATGGGATATCGGGATATGGACCGTGATTATAATTTCGTGCTCCGGAGTTATGAGGATGCGGCTGCATTTGAAAAAGCACGGGATCTGGCGTTGACATGTGATGTAATGATCTTTGGTTCGGCACCAAATGAGTTTATAGAAAAAAGGCTGTTCCGCCGTCCGGCTGCTGTGACCTTCCGTTATTCCGAACGGCTGTTCAAAGAAACTGCCGGAAAGGTGAACCGCTTTTCTCTGATGCATTATTATTCGTTTTTGTGCAGCCTTCTGCAGCGGCGGAAAAACTATTATCTGCTGGCTGCCAGCGCATATGCACCGATCGATTATATGCGTATGGGATTTGGGAAAAAACGGTATCTGAAATGGGGATATTTTCCCGAATGCGCTCAAAATACACTGGAGAAGCTGCAAAATAAAAAAGCAGAAAAACTCCGTATAATATGGGCCGGCCGCATGATCGAATGGAAACATCCGGAATACGCTGTTGAGGCGGCCGGAATGCTGCGCGATGACGGCGTGGATTTCGAACTGCGTTTTATCGGAGACGGCGTATTGCTGGAAGATGTAAAAGCCTGCGTCCGGCGATACGGTCTGCAGGATAAGGTGGTTTTTACAGGAAGTATTCCGGTGGAAGAGGTTCGGCAGGAGATGGAGAAAAGCCATATTCTGTTGTTTACAAGCGATTGGAATGAGGGCTGGGGGGCAGTGCTGAACGAGGGAATGTCCAGCGCCTGTATTGCCGTTGCCAGCCACGCCATCGGTTCAGTGCCATATCTGATCCATGACGGCGAAAACGGAGCGATCTATCAGAGCGGCGATGTTTTTGATTTGTATCGTCGGTTAAAAGTGCTGGCGGAAGATCCTGTACTGCGTGAAAAAATGGCGGCAAATGCATACCGGACGGTGACAGAGCAGTGGAATGCCTGCACGGCAGCGCAGCGGCTTGTGGCGTTTTCAAAGAAACTGCTGTGCGGTGAGAGCGGCGAATGTCTTTATAAAGACGGGCCG
Organism: Oscillospiraceae bacterium; assembly: GCA_017472965.1. Lineage (GTDB taxonomy): Bacteria > Bacillota > Clostridia > Oscillospirales > Ruminococcaceae > UBA1762. Next base: position 154,326 of record JAFUNR010000004.1, read on the forward strand.
TGCAGTACAGCGGAACTGCTGAAAGAAACCTGGAGACAGAGCGTACGATGAAAAACGGTTTTTTGCGATCGCATATGGCACAGAATGCATCATGGATCATCATAGGGCAGATCTATCAGATGGTGCTGACTTTTCTGGTTGGTATTTTTTCGGCACGCTATCTCGGCCCTTCAAACTACGGCCTGATCAACTACGCGGCATCTCTTGTTACTCTTTTTACGGCGATCTGCACCCTTGGAACGGAAAATATTCTGGTCAATGAACTGGTGAGCCGGCCGGAAAAGGAAGGCGTTGTCTGCGGCACTGTTATCCGGATGCGCCTGTTGTCCAGTCTGCTTTCTGTGATCCTGCTGACACTGCTTGCGCAGATGATGAATCCGGATGAACCTCTGACGGTATATATCACGGCACTGTACAGTACGACGCTGTTGGTCAAAAGTTTCGACAGCCTGAATCTGTGGTTTCAGGCGAAATTGCTGTCGAAGGTCACGGCAGGTATCTCGGCGGCGGCTTTTACGGCTGTTTCTGCATATAAGGTATATCTTCTGGTCACGCAGAAAAGCGTTATATGGTTTGCGGCTTCAAATGTAATTCAATTCGCAATCGTTTCATTCCTGCTGGTCGTTTTTTACTATCGGCACAATGGCCGACAGCATCCTTTGGTCTGGGACGGAAAACTGGCAAAGGAGTTGTTTTCCCGAAGCTACCATTTTGTTTTGTCCGGTATGATGGTGGCTGTATATGGCCAGATGGATAAGATTATGCTGAAAGGGATGCTGGATGAGACTGCAGTGGGTATTTATACTGCGGGCAGCTCCATATCCGAGATGTGGATCTTCATCCTGGGGGCAATCGTAACTTCTGCACGGCCGGTCATTCTGGAAAAGTTCAGAACAGACCGCGAAAAATATGAGAAAATGCTCACCGGCCTGTATGCGGTGGTCATCGGCTGTTCTGTGGCGGTGGCGCTGGTGCTGTCACTGTCGGCAAAGCTGGTGATATGGATTTTGTATGGCGAGGCGTATGCGGCGGCGAAGAGTGTGCTGCGGATACTGACATGGTCGACTGCTTTTTCCTATATGGGCGTTGTGCGGGGAATCTGGGTTGTCCCGAATGAAAAGCAGCGTTATGAAAAATATATTGCGGCAAGCGGTGCCGTATGCAACTTGCTGCTGAATTGTCTGCTGATTCCTTCGTTCGGTGCGAATGGCGCAGCGGTGGCGACACTTGCATCGCAGGCGTTTACCAATTTCATTGTCGGGTTCCTGATCAAAGAGATTCGTTATAACAATGTGCTTATTGTGCGGAGCTTTTTCCTCCCGTTCAAAATGCTCAAGGAATGTATGGAAGGACGAAAAAAGAATGGAAATTGATGCAAGACAGCTGAATGCTTTGAAATCGGCTGAACTGGAGATGCTGCAGGCCTTTATTGAGGTGTGTGAAAAGCTGGAACTCAACTATTACCTTTTGGGCGGGACGCTGCTGGGCGCGGTGCGTCATCAGGGATTCATTCCGTGGGATGATGATATCGATGTAGGTATGCTGCGGAAGGATTATGAAAAATTCGTCCGCGAGGGACAGAAATATCTGCCGGAGCATATTTTCTTGCAGCATTACAATACGGATCCGGCGTATCCCATGAATTTTGTGAAACTGCGGAACAGCCGCACTGCATTTATTGAAACGTCGGTACGAAAACTGAAAATGAATCACGGCGTATTTCTGGATGTGTTTCCGCTGGATCGCTGCGAGACAGCGGAGAAGAGAAAGTGGTTTGAAAGGATGAACGCGATCTGTCGGATGCGCATTGCAATGGTGTTTGATTTGAAGCGTGATGTCAGTCTGCGCGGAAAAGTTAGCGGAGTCGTTCTGAAGCTGCTGTTCCCCAGGGTAAGCAGTGCGGTAAAACTGCGCGAAAAGCTGCACTGCTCTATGCCCGATGGGCCACTGGTCGCCAATTTTTGCGGGGCATGGGGTGTGAAGGAGATCGTTCCGGCAACGTGGTACGGGCAGCCAAGAGAGCTGTATTTTGAGGGAATGCGTGTAAAAGCTCCGGCGGAGTATGAGAAATGGCTCACGCAGGTGTATGGTGATTATATGCAGCTGCCGCCGGAGGAAAAACGGGTGACACACCATTATACCGAAGTCATCGATATGGAGCACTCCTATTTTGACTATGTAAAAAACGAAAATGGAAGGAAAGAAGAATGAAAAGGGTTATCACATACGGCACATTTGACCTGCTTCATTACGGACACATCAATCTTCTGAAACGTGCAAAAGAATACGGAGACTACCTGATTGTGGCACTGTCTACCGATGAATTCAATAAAAATGCCAAAAACAAAGTTTGTTACTTTGATTATGAGAAAAGAAAGGCGCTTTTGGAAGCGGTGCGTTATGTGGATCTGGTCATCCCGGAGGAAAACTGGGATCAGAAGCGCAGTGATATGCATTTGTACCATATTGATACGTTTGTTATGGGAAATGATTGGGAAGGCAAGTTTGACTTTTTGAAGGATGAAGGGGTCGATGTGGTTTATCTGACCAGAACGCCTGAGATCAGCACAACGCAGATCAAACTCGATCTGCAGGAGAAGGAAGAGAAAAAGTAAGATGCTGTCGTAACCGGCAGTGAAGGGTAAAGTGGAAAACAGTCATGCATTTTATGTTTTTTTCGGCGCAGTACTTGCCAACGGTCGGCGGTGTAGAGCGCTACACTGCCAGTCTGGGGAAAGAACTGGTGAAAAACGGTCACCGGGTGACGGTGGTCACATCGGCGCTGCCGGGTTTGCCTGCAGAGGAGACCGGCGCGGACGGGATCGCCGTGATCCGTCTGCCGGTGATCCCGCTGATAGGCGGACGATTTCCCGTGCTGCGTCTTTCCTCACAAAAAGCTGCGTTCAAAAAGCTGTTTGTGCAGCATAAACCGGATTTCTGCGTGATCCAGACCCGGTTTTACACCAACAGCATCATGGCAGCGCGTCTGTGCAAAAAACACAGGGTACCAGCCCTTGTGGTCGAGCATGGGACCGCGCACCTGATGCGCGGCGGTCTGACCGGCATTTTGGGTGATGTGTATGAGCATCTGGTCTGTCGCTACATCCATGGAAAATGTCTGGATTTTTATGGTGTATCGGTGGCCTGCTGTGACTGGCTTCGGCATTTCGGTATCGAAACGGATCGTGTGCTGTACAACAGTGTAACGCCGGCGGAACTGCGGGCTCTGGCAGAAAAAGGAGCGGGGCAGCTGCATGAAAAACTGCCGGCGGGAATCGAAAACAAGGTAAAGTTTGTGTTTTCGGCGCGTTTCATTCCGGAAAAGGGTGTGGAACCGCTTCTGCACGCGTTTGGTCGTGTAAGGGAAAATCACCCGGACGCGGTGCTGCTGATGGCGGGTGACGGTCCGTTGTGGCAGAAAGCTGATGCGGACAAGCCTGAGAATGTGTATCTTTTAGGGCGGCTTTCCTATGAGGCGAATCTGGCGCTGATCGCCATGGGCGATGCCTTTGTGCTGCCCACATTCTCGGAGGGATTTGCCACAACGGTGCTGGAGGCGGCTGCGCTGGGTACCGTTGTGCTTACGACACCCACCGGCGGGTCGCCGCAGCTCATACCGGATGCGGAGCATGGCTGTCTGTTCCCTTCCATGGCGGAGGAGGATATCTTCGAAGCATTGGAGGCAGCCCTTGCGGATGCGGAGTGGCGCAGACGTGCTGCCGCGGCGGCGTATGACAATCTGCTGCACAATTTTACATGGGAAGAGACCTGCCGCAGGCTGGTCGCGACTGCCAGACAGAAAACCGGGGAGGAAAAGAAAGCGTGAAGACACTTGTCATCATTCCTGCGTTCAATGAGCAGGACAATATACAGCGGGTTGTGGATAATCTGGTGCAGAATTATCCGCAATTTGATTATGTAATCGTCAATGACGGTTCCCGGGACAAAACCTCTTCCATCTGTCATGCCAACGGCTACAATATTATTGATCTGCCGGTCAATCTGGGACTGGCGGGTGCGTTTCAGACCGGTTTGAAGTATGCACGCAATGCAGGATACGACAGAGCCATTCAGTTTGATGCAGACGGGCAGCATCTGCCGCGGTACATACAGCCGATGATCGACTGCATGGAACGGGAGGGGTGCGATATCGTCATCGGTTCCCGTTTTGTAACGGAGAAAAAGCCCAAGACGCTGCGCATGATGGGATCCTATCTCATCGCGTTCGCCATGTGGCTGACTACCGGCAAGGCTCTCACCGACCCCACCAGCGGCATGCGGTTGTTTGACAGAGAGATGATCGAGGAATTTGCGGGCGATGCCAACTATACGCCGGAGCCGGATACCGTTAGCTACCTGATGAAAAACGGCGCGGAGGTCAGAGAGATCCAGGTGGAAATGGCAGAACGGATTGCGGGTGAAAGCTATCTGAACATGACCAATGCGATCAAATATATGATCCGCATGGGCTTCAGTATCATTTTGATCCAGTGGTTCAGAAAAAGAAAGGGGAGAGCGTGATGGAATATCTTGTCTGGCAGATCCGACTTTTGCTGGTGCTGTGCAGCGTCGGGGCGTTTGTGTTTGTGATGAAGTATATCCGGAAAAGCCGCGTCAAGATCGAGCATACCATTTTCTGGATACTGATGTGCATTATTCTGCTGGTGATGAGCATTTTTCCGCAGATCCCTTACTGGCTGTCGGGGCTGCTCAGAATTGAGTCGCCGGCGAACTTTGTATTCCTGTTCCTGATCGCGCTTCTTCTGGTGAATCAGTTCTTTACCACGATGCGCCTTTCGCATACCGAGATCCGCCTGCAGGAACTGGTGCAGGAAGTCGCACTGATGAATGGGAAAAATGTTGAAAAGAAAGAAGAAACCGATGAAGAGACACAAGAGTAACGAAGCCAACGGAAACGGGCAGGATACAGGCCGGCAGAAAAAATACAGACATCTGCTTGTCATAGCTGTGCTGCTGCTGGCAGCGGCGGCAGCGTTTGTGTTTGTCGGCATCGATACGCTGTCTCTGGCACAGGGCAAGACGCAGAGGGTCATTGTCAATGATGACTATTCTGTTCTGACGCAGCCGGTGCAGGGAACGGAAGGCATCCGGCAGCAGCTGCAGATCAAAGCCGGAACTACGCTGCACGGTGTTTCCGTCAATATATCGACATTTGCCCGTGTGGTACGCGGAACGGTGTATGCCGATGTACTGGATGCGCAGGGGAAGCGTCTTGCGGGTGCCGCAGTGGATATGGTACAGCTGAAAGACAATACCTTCCGGATGTTTTTGCTGGATCATCCTGTCACCTGTGCACAGGATACGGAGCTGGTTCTGCACATTTATACGGAGCCACAGACCGCGGAGGATGTCATTGCTCTTTGGAAAAGCGAAACGGATTATGAGGGGTTTGCACTCAGCGAAGCGGACGGACAAAGCACGGGTACCATAGCCGTACAGTATATCGTCGAACACGTCGGGCAGGATGTTGTGTGGTATTATGTGCTGCTTTTTGTGCTGTCTGCAGTGGCGCTGGTGTTGGTATATGTGTTGGCGTTTGTGATAAAAGTGAAACCGGAGTGGCTTTTTCTGGCAGCGGCGCTGCTGGTGGGAATGGTTTTCGTCGTTTTTACGCCTGTCGGCGGTGCGCCGGATGAGTATGTACATATCGCATCGGCGTATAAGATGTCAAACCGGATTCTTGGTGTGGAAGAGCTGGGCGGATACGGTACGGTGACGGTCCGTGCCTGTGATGCGCAGGAGAGTATGGCCGGCCCGGTGAACTATGACAGCTTTTCCTTTCAGGAGATCTGGCAGGGGCTGAGCGGCGGTGCGCCGGCGGATAAAACACTGACGGTCATTGAGGCGCGTACGGCAGACGTGTTTTTCCTGCAGTATCTGGCACAGGCGCTGGGCGTAAGTCTTGCGCGGCTGCTGGGTGTTGGTTACATCTGGCTCATTGTTTTCGGCCGGATGGCCAATCTTCTGGCGTATGCGGCGGTGACCTTTCTGGCGATCCGGTGTATTCCTGTGTTCCGGACGGCGCTGGCGCTTTGTGCGCTGCTGCCCATGAGCCTGCAGCTGGCGGGCAGTTTTTCCTACGATGCCTATGTACTGTACCTGTCCTTCCTCGGTATTGCAATGGTGTTTTCCATGGCTTACGGAGACGGAAAGGTGGGCTGGAAAGAGCTTTTGGGTTGTACGGCGGTATTTTCGCTGCTTGCACCGGCGAAAGCAGTCTATATCCTGCTGGCATTTCTGGTGTTCATCGTTCCCTCCGGACGGTTGGGTGGCCGGAAGAAAGCCCTTCTGGCAAAGGGGGCGGTCGTTCTTATCGCCGTGTTGTTCTGGCTGCTGACCAATGCCGGAATGGTGCTGAATACGCTGGGTATTACGTATACACATGTAGAAGCGAAGCCGGAGATCGCTGCGGGGCAGGTATTGCAGGAAGCGGAGCCTGAGCAGGTGGCGGAAGGCGTACAGTATCCGTTTGATGCAATGGAATCCACTGCGGACGATGCATATCTTTATTACGACCCGGAAAGCGATATTCTTCCCAACGGCGACAGCCGGTATTACTACAGCGTGTCGTATATGCTGCGGAATCCCGGGCAGACGCTTCGGCTGCTGGTGCATACGCTGACGCAAGAGACCGGAAAATATGTTCAGAGTTTGTTGGGCACCCGTCTGGGCGAACTGATCCTTGTCGATCTCAGCGCAAGCTGGCTGTGGGGAATCGCGCTGCTTGTACTGCTTGTGCTTTCCGTAATGCCGGTGCAGACACAAGAGCCGGTGCATACCGGCCTGCGCAGGCTGTGGGGCGTTGCTGTTTTTGCCGGCGTTGCCGCTGCGACTGTGCTGGCTTGCATTATGTGGACGCCGGTCAATTATGCGGTTGTTTTCGGCGTGCAGGGACGGTATCTGCTGCCCGCATTCCCGCTGTTGGTCATGGCATTGCAGAACCGTATGTTCCGCCTGACCCGCAATGTGGATCATGCACTGATTTTCAGCGTTGTACCGGTAAATCTGCTGATTCTGCTGAATGTGTTCCTTCTGATGGTGCAGCAGGGCTGAACGGCAGAGCCGGACATCAAAGGGATCTGAAGAGATAATAACCCCAAAGAGGGTGTTGCAAAATGAAAATTTTACAACACACCACATGAGAAATTCCATTTCGCGTGTGAATTCCGCAGGAATTTGCCGCAACATTTGACGGTTTTGGCTCTTTTAGCGCCAAATCAAGTTTGACGGAGCCAGCACAAAAAATCGTGCTGGCTCCTGCTGTTCTGCAATATTGCAACAGCTCCGTTTTGCGTACGGCAGAACCGGCGGAAAAGACCGGCGTATGCAATACAACTATCCGGTATCGGTGAACAGGAGAGAAATGGGTCACATCTCCGCCAGCAGACGGACCGGCTGTCCGGGTGTTTTGCGGTGTGCGTTTCCCATTCGGGCGTTTTGCGGTGTTCGGGCCGGAACTGTGGACGGAATTTGTCGAAGTTGGCTGTTGAAAGCCGTTGCTTTTTCGGCTATAATATATAATGAGGTTACAGTTTTGCAATTACCGGTTTTCCGGCAGAGAAAAATCGGATGAACGGAATATGTAAAGGAGAAATGACAGATGCAGACTTATTTGAAAAACGGCTACATCGTGACCATGGGCGCTGATGAGACTGTTTACGACGGCGGCGGCGTGCTCATCGAAGGTGAAAACATTGTGGCTGTCGGCAGGATCGACCCCAAGCTGGTCAAGCCCGATGCCGAAGTCATCGATCTGCAGGGCAAGTATGTGCTGCCCGGCTTCGTCAATACCCATGTGCACACCTCGCAGCAGATCTCCCGCGGTGTGGGTGACGACGTGGATTTCATGACCTGGCTGCACAAGCGTATGTGGCCCTATGAGAGCAACATGACCGAAGAGGATTCCTACGTCTCCACCCTGATGACTTCTCTGGAGCTGATCCGTTCCGGCGTCACCTCCTTTGCCGAGCCCGGCGGTCAGTTCGTCTCCGGCATGGCCCGCGCCACCGCCGAATCCGGCCTGCGCGGCAAGCTGGCAAAGTCCGTTATGGACTGCGGCGAGGGTCTGCCCGCCGTCTGGCAGAAGACCACCCAGCAGGAGCTGGACGAACAGGTCTATGATCTGGAGCGCTTCCACAACACTGCCGACGGCCGTGTACAGGTGTGGTTCGGTCTGCGCACCATCTTCAATAACACCGACGAGCTGATCGTCAAAACCAAGGAGCTGGCCGATAAGTACGGCGTGGGCATTCATATGCATGTTGCCGAGGCTAAGAGCGAGCAGGAGTTCACCTATGCCAAGTTCGGCGAGGGTACCGTCAAGCATCTGGAAAATCTGGGTGTGCTGGATAAGAACCTGCTGGCCGTACATACCGTTTATCTCACCGATGAGGAGCTGGAGCTGTTCAAAAAGCGCGAGGTCAAGGTCTCGCACAACCCCGCCTCCGCCATGCGTGTGCTGGGCTTTGCCCGCATCCCCGAGATGCTGGATATGGGTATCATGCCCTCCATCGGCACCGACGGCGCTTCCTCCTCCAACCGTATGGATATGGTGGATGAGATGTGGCTGACATCTCTGATCCACAAGGGCCGTATGCTGGATTCCACCGTGGTCCCCAGTCAGGATATCCTGCGCATGGCCACCAAGTGGGGCGCCCGTGCTCTGATGGATGACCATCTGTACGGCTCTCTGGAGGCCGGCAAGAAGGCCGACCTGATCGTTATCGATCCCCATGGCCCGTCCATGATGCCTGTCAATGACCGCATCGCCTCTCTGGTCACCGCCATGCACTCCAACAACATCCAGTCCACCATGTGCAACGGCAAGTGGCTGATGAAGGACCGTGTCATTCTGACGCTGGATGAGGAGGCCATTCTGAAGGAGGCCTGTGCCCGCGGCGCCGCCATCTATGACCGTGCAGGCATCGTTCTGCCCGATCGCTTCCCCGTGGTTAAGGTGTGAGTACGATGACGAAAACCTGGCCCAGAGCGCTGCTTCTGGGTATTGCCTCATCGGTATTCTTTTCCGTTACATATGTGGTCAACAGTGCCATGGCCCAGAGCGGCGGCGATTGGCTGTGGAGCGCAAGCCTGCGCTACCTGTTTATGCTGCCCATCCTGCTGGTGCTTACCGCCAAAAGCGGCTGGGCGCCGGTATGGCAGGAGATCCGCCGTGCGCCGGGCAAGTGGCTGCTGTGGAGTCTGATCGGTTTCGGTGCTTTCTATGCGCCCATGACCTTTGCCTCTGCCTACGGCCCGGGCTGGATGGTGGCCGGCACCTTTCAGTTTACCAGTTTTGCAGGCGCACTGGAAACACCGCTGTTCCGGGATGAGAACGGCGCCCGCCGACGCATTCCGGTACGGTTGTTTCCCGCTTTTGCCATCATCATTTTCGGCGTGTTCCTGCTGCAGCTGGAGCAGATGCGGCTGGAGGCTGATCTTGCCCGTGCACTGCTGTTTTCGGTGCCGGTGCTGATCTCTGCCTTTGCCTATCCGCTGGGCAACCGCAAAACCATGGAGCTTTGCGAAAACCGATTGAACACGATGCAGCGGGTGCTGGCAATGACGGTGTGCAGCCTGCCCCTATGGCTGCTGATGGCCGCCATAGGCACTCTGCGCAGCGGGTTTCCGCCGCCGGCGCAGCTGGCCCGCGGACTGGCTGTGGCGGTATTTTCCGGCGTGACGGCCACCGTGGTGTTTTTCAAAGCAACGGCGCTGGTGCGTACACAGCCCCAGCGTCTGGCACTGGTGGAATCCACCCAGTGCGGCGAGGTCATCTTCTCCCTGATCGGAGGCATCCTTCTGCTTGGCGATGCCTGGCCCGGCAGCTTCGGTTGGCTGGGGCTTGTGCTGATCGTGGGCGGAATGATCATAAACAGTTGGTTAGCGTCCCATTCCAGATAAATCCCTATCCGACCCCAAAATCATTAAAAAACAGGAGGACAATCCAATGAACAAGGAACTGCTGGCTGTTGCCAAGGGCAACAAACCCGCCGATCTGGTCGTTACCAACGGCAAGATCGTCAACGTTTACTCCGGTGAGATCTATGAGGGCGGTGTGGCCGTCTGCGGCGACACCATCGCTGCGGTGGGCGATGTCGCCTATTGCATCGGCGAGGGCACCAAGGTCATCGATGCGCAGGGCAATTACCTGACTCCCGGCTTCCTGGATGGCCACATCCATCCCGAAAGCTCTTCGCTGGCTATCCGTCCCTTTGCCGAGGCTGTGCTGGCTCATGGTACCACCGGCATCATGACCGACCTGCACGAGATCGGTGTTGTTTCCGGTCTGGAGGGCATCGAAGCCGTCCTGAAGGAGGCCGAGGCCACCGATCTGAAGGTCTACTTCATCGTTCCTTCCCATGTTCCCTTTGCTCCCAATCTGGAGACTTCCGGCGGTCACTTTGATCCCGCCATCATCCGCAAGGCTCTGCAGCGCAAGGATGCTGTCGGTCTGTCCGAGTGTGTCGGCCACTACATTGTTGCCGAGCACCCCGAGCTGCTGGAATCCTTTGATGACACCCTGTCTATGCCCGGCAAGACCCTGCAGGGTCACCTGCCCGCCATCTACGGCCCCAACATGGCTGCCTGCGCCGCCGCCGGTGTCGCTACCTGCCATGAGTCCTTCTGCGAGCAGGATGTGTACGAGCGTCTGCGCAACGGCATCCATCTGCAGATGCGCGAGGGCTCTGCCGCCCGCAATATGCAGCTGGGCCTGCTGAAGGCTGTGATCGACAGCGGCGTGGATACCACCAATGTGTCCATCGTCACCGATGACCTGCACACCTGCGATCTGAAGGATCGCGGCCATATGGATGACTCCCTGCGCACCGCTTTCGGTCAGGGTCTGGATTTCCTGAAGGGCATCCAGATGGTCACCATCAACTGCGCCCGCGCCTTCAAGCTGGATGATAAGATCGGCTCTCTGACTCCCGGCCGCCGCGCTGATATCAACATCACCACCGGCAGCGAGGACTTCAAGGTGCTGACCACCTTTGCCGGCGGCAAGCAGATCACCGACAACGGCAACCTGCTGGTGCACTACGAGGCTGCCGAGCACGAGCCCTGCATCCTGAACACCATGCATCTGGTCAACCCCATCACCGCCGACAGCTTCAAGATGCATGTTTCTCCCAACGCCAAGAAGGCCAAGGTCATCTGCATGGATACCCTGCCCTACATCCCCTTCACCAGCCGTCGTGATGTCGAGCTGGACGTGGTGGACGGCGTTATCCAGTGCGATACCGAGCAGGATGTTCTGTACATCGCTCAGGTGGAGCGTCACGGCGTCAACGGCAACATCGGCAAGGCCTTTATGGGCGGCTTCCATATCAAGGGCGGCGCTCTGGCTTCCTCTGTTGGCCACGACAACCACAACATCATCGTCATGGGCGACAGCTTCGAGGATATGGCTCTGGCTGTCAACCGCTGCGTTGAGCTGGGCGGCGGTCAGGTCATCGTGCGCAACGGTGAGGTTGCCGCCGAGGTTGCCTACCCCATCTGCGGTCTGATGAGCGACCTGTCTCTGGACGAGCTGGCTGCCCAGAAGAAGGCTCTGAACGCGGTCGCCTACGAGATGGGCACCCCGATCCAGATCCCCTTCATGTTCCTGTGCTTCATCTGCCTGGCCTGCATCGAGGCCTATGCCGTTACCGATAAGGGCTTCATCGATGTGGAAAAAGGCGAGATCATCGATCCCATTCTGGAAGTCATCGAATAATTCCCGTATCCGCGGCCGGTGCGCGGGGGCGGCCCGTGCACCGGTCATAAACAAATAAATAAAAAGAGAGGGTATTTTCCAATGAAGAAGGATTTCTTCCGTCTGGGCGAGCGCGATACCAACTTTAAGCGCGAGCTGCTGGCGGGCTTCACCACCTTCGTCACGATGGCCTATGTGCTGGCTCTGCAGCCTTCCGCCATTGCGGGCTTTGGCCCCGATGCCGGTATCACCGACATCAACGGCGTGTATATCAGCAAGTCCGCTCTGATGGTCATGTGTGCTCTGATTTCTGGTCTGGTCACCATCCTGATGGGTCTGTATGCCAACCTGCCTCTGGCGCTTTCCTGCGGTATGGGCACCAACTTCATGCTGGGCGGCATGGTGCAGGCCGGTGCAGTTTCCTTTGGCTGGGTCATGGCCCTGCTGCTGTGCTCCGGTGTCATTTTCATCCTGATCACTGTTCTGGGTCTGCGCAAGGTCATCGTTGAGATGCTGCCCAAGAATATGAAGATCGCCACCGCCACCGCCGTTGGCTTCTTTGTTTCCTATCTGGGCTTTGACAACACCGGTCTGGCCATGTTCGAGGGCGGCTCTCTGGCTCTGGGCGATTTCACCCAGACCACCGTTCAGCTGGCTCTGATCACCTTTGCCATCACCGCTGTGCTGACCGCCTTCAAGGTTCGCGGCGCTATCCTGATCGGCATTCTGGCCGGCACTGTCATCGGTATCCCCATGGGCGTTACCGTGTGGCCCGGCAGCCTGGTCGCTGTCCCCGATATGGGCGAGATCGGCAATGTTGTCTTCGCCTATGACTTCAAGTCCCTTCTGGCCAATATCCCCAGCGCTCTGGTTATGATCTTTGTGCTGTTCACCGGCGACTTCTTCGCCACCTTCTCCGCTCTGACCGCTGTCAGCGTGCAGACCGGCTGGGCCGATGAGGACGGCAACCTGCCCCACATCGAGAAGCCTTTCCTGGTGGACGCCATCGGTACCGTGGCTGGTTCTGCCACCGGCAACACCACCATCACAACCTTCATCGAATCCACCATCGGCGTTGAGGCCGGCGGCCGTACCGGTCTCTCTGCTCTGGTGACCGGCGTGCTGTTCCTGCTGTGCATCTTCTTCAGCCCGCTGTTCCTGATGATCCCCACCTGCGTCACCGGCATTGCCCTGATCTTCGTGGGCTTCTCCATGATGTCCAGCTTCACCGCCATCGACTTCTCTGATTTCAAGAATGCCTTTGGCCCGCTGACTCTGATCATCTTCACCACCTTCACCGGCGATATCGCTGCCGGCATCTCTCTGGGCATTCTGGCCGATGTGTTCATCAAGCTGGTCACCGGCAAGGGCAAGACTGTGCATCCCGCTATGTACGTCCTGTGCATCCCCCTGATCCTGTACTTTATCGTTTGATTTCTGTTCAGGAAAAACCGACTCAACAAAAAAGGCGCGTCCGGCACTGCCGGGCGCGTCTTTTGCTTTATGCGGATGATGGGGGAGAGAGCAGCAGACTTATACCAGATCCTGCGCGATGCAGCGGGCAACATGTACGCCGCTGGCGGAAGCATGGGAAAGCGAATGCGTGATGCCGCTGCCGTCGCCGATGATGTAAAGGCCCTTGTAGCGGGATTCCAGCTTGTCGCTGACCTCGACCTCCATATTGTAGAATTTGACCTCCACGCCGTACAGCAGCGTGTCGTCATTGGCAGTACCGGGGGCGACCTTATCCAACGCGTAGATCATCTCGATGATGCCGTCCAGAATGCGCTTGGGCAGCACAAGGCTCAGATCACCGGGGGTGGCGTTCAGGGTGGGGGTGAGGAAGGCGTCCTGAATACGGTTTGGCGTGGAGCGGCGGCCGCGGATCAGATCGCCGAATTTCTGCACGATGACACCGCCGCCCAGCATGTTGCTCAGTCGGGCGATGCTCTCGCCGTAGCCGTTGGAATCCTTGAACGGCTCGGAGAAATGCTTGGCCACCAGCAGTGCAAAGTTCGTGTTTTCGGTCTGACGGGCAGGATCCTCATAGCTGTGGCCGTTCACAGTGATGATGCCGTTGGTGTTCTCGTTCACCACGCTGCCGCGGGGATTCATGCAGAAGGTACGCACCTTGTCGCCGTATTTCTCGGTGCGGTAGACGATTTTGCTCTCATAAAGCTCATCGGTCAGATGAGCGAAAACAGCGGCAGGCAGCTCCACGCGCACGCCGATATCCACACGGTTGGATTTGGTGGGGATGTTCATCTCGCGGCAGACCTCTTCCATCCATTTGCTGCCGCTGCGGCCCACCGAAACAACACATTCGCTGCAGGTGTAGCTTGCTTCGGCACAGCGGATCTCGTAACCGTTTTCGATGGCAGAGATGGAGTGCACCGGCGTATCAAAGTAGAAATCCACCTGATCCTTCAGATAGTTGTACAAATTTTCCAGCACCACATAGTTGATATCGGTGCCCAGATGGCGTACCGAAGCATCCAGCAGATGCAGGTTGTTCTGGATGCACAGTGTTTTAAAGCGGGAGCCCGCCGTGGAATACAGCTTGGTGCCCTCGCCGCCGAAGCGCATATTGATCTCATCCACATAGCGCATCAGCTCCAGCGCCGGCTTTTTGCCGATGTATTCGTACAGCGTGCCGCCAAAATCGTTGGTGATGTTATATTTTCCGTCGGAAAAAGCGCCTGCACCGCCGAAACCGCTCATGATGGAGCAGCTTTTGCAGCCGATGCAGGATTTGATCTTATCCCCGTCGATGGGGCAGCGGCGCTTGTTCAGCGCGTGACCGGCCTCGAACACCGCGATCTTTTTGCCCGGGCAGCGCTGCACCAGTTCGTAGGCAGAGAAAATGCCGCCGGGGCCTGCGCCGATGATGATGACATCGTATTTCATAAGAATAACCTCCTGCCGCCGAAAAACGGGACGGCAACCTGATCCTGTGCGGACAGTTTTGTCGTACACATACAATAATATCATATCATGAAACTGTTGATTTGACAAGTCCGCAAATCGCTGGTACGGATACACATATATACAGAAAGAGTTATCCCTAAATTAAGAGATAACTCTATTTTTGATGGTATGATAAAAATCATACCGACATCTTGAAAATCATACTAAAGAGAATATAGTTAAAAACTTTGTTTTTAAGCGGTAAATATGCCAAAAGTATGACGGTTATTCCTGCCTTGCCCTGAAATGTTCTATAAAATTCTGTTTATAAATCTAAATTATATTAGTTTTGCTTTTCCACATATTCTATCAACTGTCTTAAATCATTTATAGTCCACTCATCGTTATGTCTTTGACTACGGTCAATCAAAAAAGAAGTAAAGCCTTGCTGTCTTGCTCCGTCAGCTTCCGGTTTGTAATCATCAACATAAAAACTTTCTTCTGCTGTTACACCTTGTGCGCTCAAAGCTGCATTAAAAATAATCGGACTTGGTTTGCCTGCTCCGACTAAAGAACTTGCAGTAAATGAAGTGAAATATTTTGCTATACCTAATTGTTGCAATGTAAATTCAAGTGACGGCGAAGTATCGCTGATAACCCCCATTTTATAACCACGCATTTTAAAGTATTCTAATACCTCTATGGTTTCAGGGAAAAGTTTTCTGTCACCATTACACCACAATTCATTAAATAACATCTCTGCGCGTTCTTCAACGTCTTGCTCAATACCCTCTTCGATGAGTAAATGTCTATAATATCTTTTAAAGAAATTACGTTCATCTTCAAGTGTTTTATACCAAGGCTTTTTACCTTCACTTGCTATATTAAAAAGTTTCATCATTTTTTCATAAGATAATTCAAATGGTTTTCCAGACCACTTGCTAATTTGACTATCGCGCCAAATTTCTTTTTCTTTACAAAAATAAGTTATCGTTCCGTCTCTGTCAAAGAAAATAGCCTTATATTTCATCAATATACCATCCTATAAACATATTACATTTTAATTATAACATAAAACGGCAAAATATCTATATAAATAATTAGATTTGTTCCTATTGTGCCTCAACCATATCATGAAACTGTTGATTTGACAAGTCCGCAAATCGCTGGTACCGATCTGCAATTTACAGGAAAAAAGGGAAAAACACTTCCAATACACAGAATTTTCTGGTATGATATAAGGTAGTGTAAGAATACGAATGAAGTTTATTGCCGAAAGTGAAGAAGAGAGGAAGTTTGTATCATGGAGTTTATCCGGCTGGCTGACCGTATGGAACATGTTCATTCCGATATTCGCGGCGAACTGTTCCACAAAGCGATGCGTATGCAGGCGGAGGGCATCGAAGTTCTCAAGCTGAATACCGGAAACCCGGCGGCATTCGGCTTTCCGCTGCCGGAAAGCATCCGCGCCGCCCTCAGCGGCCGTGAATCCGAGGCTGTTGCCTACTGTGATTTTCAGGGCATGCCCGCTGCCCGTCAGGCCATTGCCGCCTATGCCCGCAGCAAGGGCATTGAGGGCGTACAGCCGGAGGATGTTTTCATCGGCAACGGTGTCAGCGAGGTGGTCAACTTTGCCCTGCTGCCGCTGCTGAATCCGGGCGATGAAGTGCTGATCCCCACCCCCAACTATTCGCTGTGGAGCAACACTGTGCTGCTCACCGGCGCAAAGCCGGTGTTTTATCGCTGTGATGAAGCTGCCGGCTGGAATCCCGATGTGGCCGATCTGCGCAGCAGGATCACCCCCAAAACGAAAGCGATGGTCATCATCAATCCCAACAACCCCACCGGCGTACTGTATGATACCGATATCCTCCGCCAGATGCTGGATGTTGCCCGCGAACATGATCTGGTGGTCTTTTCCGATGAGATCTATGACCGTCTGGTGATGGACGGCCTCAAGCATGTCTCCACCGCATCGCTTGCGCCGGATCTGACAGTCGTCACGCTGAACGGCCTTTCCAAATCCCATATTCTGTGCGGCTATCGCTGCGGCTGGATGGTACTCAGCGGTCCCCGTGCCCGCACCGAAGAGTACCGCAAGGGCCTGGTGCAGCTCACTTCGCTGCGGCTGTGTTCCAATGCACTGGCACAGCTGGTGGTGCCTGCCGCGCTGAATGATATGGAGACCCCCACAGCCATGGTCAGCCCCGGCGGCCGTATGTACGAACAGCGGCAGGCTACCATCGAGGAGTTGGATAAGATCGACGGTATTTCCTATGTCAAAAATAATGCCTCGTTTTACCTGTTCCCCAAGCTGGATGTGAAGAAATTCAATATCACCAACGATAAGAAGTTCGCCGGCGATCTGCTGGATGCCGCCCATATCCTTGTGGTGCCGGGCAGCGGTTTCGACTGGCCGGAGCCGGATCATTTCCGTCTGGTGCTTTTGCCTGAGCCGCAGCAGCTGCGTGCTGCCATGCGGCGTCTGGGCGAATTCCTGGACGGGTACCGGCAAGCATAAATTTTTTCGGCCCTCCCTCTCCCTGGACTATTTCCCAAAAAACAGACAGTGAAATAAAACGCCTCCTGATGTAGAATAGAAAGTACATCAGGAGGTGTTTTCGTATGGCAAGACAATACACAAAAGTAGAAGAATTAAGTGAAGCGGTGTTTGCGAGAAAAGC